>NZ_BMGT01000002.1:0-719018 GCF_014640335.1 Edaphobacter dinghuensis
TCTCCAACCGACCGCTCGTCGCCAAATGGCTCGGAAAAAATCCACGATTGCCTACCACCACGCCCATCGTCATTCGCTTCGACATCACCTTCTCCATCTCTCTCGTTAAACCCTCAAACGGGCGTTGATTTCACACTATTTAGCATTGTGAATTTCTGAATGCGTTACCTGTCGGTAAGCATCAAGGAACTCATCAACTCATGCAAATCCAAGTGTGCCTTCTGTTCAGAATGACACAACGGAGTTGCGCATTTGTGACAAGGGAACCAGTCGCGCACGGCGCACTAGAACAACTTTCCCTTTGGCCAATATTTGGCGGTGTAGATGCCGCCGAATATGGTCATGACCACACCCCACCAAAGCGTCGGATGAACCGATTGCAGCCATGGCAGCAGGATTTCATTCGGAGGAGGGTTGTGATATTCAAGTATGCCCGTAACAACCAACACCACGCCGTAGGCGAGCATCAGGATGCCGCAGAAGAACCAGATTGACAGCTCGGCTGTCTCCACATCGTGTTTATCATTCATAATCCAGCTCCTACCACAACATCAGGTTCAGAATAAAGAAGACGGTGATGACCACAATGGCCCAGAACATCGGCTTCTGCCAAAGCGTCTTCGAGCCGTCGTGCGGAATCGGCGTGATGCCGTAGACCAGGCCGCCAAGCTGCTCGGCGGGGACCGGTTTGGTCATCAAGCTGACGATCACGGTGACGCCGACGCAGATCAGCCAGCACCATAGACCGCGATAGAGATTCTCGGCCATCGGCTTTGCATCGGCGCTGAGAGCGATATAGCGCAGCGCACCGGGATCGCTATGCGTCCAGATGAACATTCCGATGGAAGAGACAGTGCCTGCAAGCAATCCCCAGAAGCCGCCTGCGTGCGTTGCGCGCTTCCACAACATGCCGAGGATGACCGTGCCGAACAGCGGCGCAATGAAGAAGGTGAACAGCGCCTGAACGTAGTCCATGATGCTGTTCGCGTTCATGACCAGATAGGCGGTGGCGACGCTGACCAACATGCCGATGACGGTCGACCAGCGGCCCATCGCGACGTAGTGCTTGTCGCTGGCCTTCTTATTGATGAAGGCGCCGTAGATGTCGTAGGTCCATACCGTGGAGAAGGCGCTGACGTTGCCCGCCATGCCGCTCATAAATCCGGCGACCAGCGCTGTGATACCCAGCCCCATCAGACCCGGACCGCAGTAGCGGATCAGCATCAGCGGAAGCACGTCGTCGTAACTGTGTTGTCCTGTCACCTTGGCGACGCTCGCGGGAACGAGGTGCATCACGCTGCCATCGGGGTTTTTGAGTACAGCCAGCGCCAGCAGGCCGGGCACGATGACGATGAAGGGAACCGCCATCTTGAAGGCCGCTCCGATGATGGGAGCCATCTTGGCAGCGCGCAGATTATTGGCGCTCAGCACGCGCTGAACGACGAGGAAGTCCGTCGTCCAATAGCCGAAGCTGATGACGAAGCCCAGACCAAAGACGATGCCGGTCCAGTGCACGCCCATGGGATTGTCTTTGAAGTGGCCGAGCGTCGCCCACAGATGGGTGTAGTCGCTGCGGCCGATGTTGACGGCGATCTGTGCCTTGAGGTTGGTCCATCCACCTGCCTCGATCAGGCCAAGGATGGGAATCATCGCCGCGCCTGCCCAGATGAGGACGAACTGCAAGACCTCGTTGATGATGGCCGAGCGCAGGCCGCCGAGCATGACGTACAGAGCGACGGTGGCCGCGCCGACCCAGATGCTGAAGCTGATGTTCCAGCCGAGAACCGTCTGCATGACGACGGCCATGGCGTACATATTCACGCCGCTCATCAGGATGGTCATCACACCGAAGGAGATGGCGGAGAGGCCGCGAGCGGGTTCGCCGAAGCGCAGTTGCAGATAGCCCGGCACCGAATGCGTCTTCGAGATGTAGTAGAACGGCATCATCACGATGCCGAGAAAGAGCATCGCGGGAATCGCGCCGATCCAGTACCAGTGCGTCGCCAGAATGCCGTACTGGTAGGCTGCGCCCGCCCATCCCATCAACTCAAGCGATCCCAGGTTTGCGGAGACGAAGCTCAGACCCGCGATCCATGCCGTCATCTCGCGCCCGGCCAGGAAGAAGTCTTCGCTGGTGTTCGCTTTGCCTTTGGCATAGAAGCCGATGAATACGACCAGCGCGAAGTACAACGCCAGAATCAGAATATCTACCGGGGCAAGTTTGGTCATTTGCCCCTTCATCATCAGCAGAGCAGCAAAAGCCTGCATCAGTCAAAGCCCCAGGCGAACGGCCCATGCCCACAGGCAGGGAGGCGTCCGCACCCTCTCGATCAAAGCTGTTTGTATCTGGCGGAGCCATGCGGAAGGACTTCACGGCAGTGGAAAAAACCGCCAGAAAGCGTATTCCGATAATTTCCGTTCGTTGCCACTATACAGGATTCACTTCTCAATCAGCCAGTAAATAATTCGGGCAGGACTGCGCGGTTTCTATTAGTAAATCGTTTTAGGTTCCGCTGCCTGCGCCGCCGTCAGCGGTGTCTGCCATCTTGCCTCTATAGCTTCCTGCAACTCAAAGGCGCGGGAGGGAATCTATTGAAAGATGAGCGCGCTCACTGCTCATGGAGACAAAATATGCAGATTCGCAAAACAGGCACTCTTCTTCTTGCAGGCATCCTGACACTTGGTATGTCATCGACCTTTGCTTTTTCACAGGACGGGGCCAAGCAGGACATGAAACACGCCGGTACAGAGACCAAAGACGCCGCTAAAGATACCGGACACGGTATCTCGACCGGAACGCAGAAGGCCTATCACAAGACGTCGGAGGGCACGGAGAAGGCCTACGATAAGACTAAACATGGAACGAAGAAGGCTTATCACAAGACGACCAAGGGAACGAAGCACGTCGTTCACAAGGTAGAAGGCCACCCCGACAGTCCGCAGTAGTCCTTTGATTGGGAAGAGCGGAGATTATTCTGCAAGAGCTGCCGTGTGTGTCTGTCCCCACAGCGCTTCGGCAGCCAGGCAGACCAGCGCCACCCAGTAAAGGTCCGCGCCCAGCAGATGAACGATCTGTATCCACGTAGGGGCCAACAGCAGGACGTCGGCGATGCCGAGGACGAACTGCAGCCCCAGTAGCGCCGCTACAGTCCAGGCGAGCTGCGAGCGCAGCTTCCATACCAGCCACATCACACAGCAGAAGCCGGCGACTGCCGCTGCTGGATGCACCCAGCGCATCCGAACCAACAGCGGGGAGTTGGCTGCGAAGTCCGACGCGAAGCCTGCAAGCAGGCTCGGAGATGGGAAGAGTGTGTCGGCGAGTGCTGCCACCGCTCCGGTGGCTCCAGTGGCGATGGTCGCGATGATTGCTATCCAGGCAGGTGCGGCCAGACTTTTATTCGAGTGAGCAGAGGTAGTGGAGGAGAGGGACCGAGCGCCCAGCCACCAGGCCGTCAAGGCAAGCGATCCTAAGAACATCAGGGTATTGGTGAAGTGGATCGACTGCATGATGACGCGTGCGGTCGAGATGTTGTTCTGAACGTATCCGCCGAGTACCAACACCGCTCCCAGCAGGGCCTCGGTCACCAGAAAGATTGCGGATGCTACGGCTGCTCGGCGCGCCCGGTGCCCGCGCTTGGTGGCATAGAACGTCCATGCCACAAGTCCGATCACGAGGATGGTGCTGATGCCGGACATCGAGCGATGGGCAAACTCAATGATCGTAGCTAGTCGCGGATGATGCGGAACGAAGTCGCCGTTGCAGAGCGGCCAGTTGTCGCCGCATCCCGCTCCCGATCCGGAGGTCCGCACGATTGCGCCCCAGAGGATGACGAGGATGTTATAGGCGACCACTGCCCAGGCATAACGCACCAGCGCCTTGGGAGTTCGCTTCATCGTCTCAGCCGAAACCGTTGCCATGTTTTTATTCTACGCAGCGCAAAAATATCGGTCGATATTCGTCAAGTGAGCCATCGACCGATATTCGTTTAGCCCTTGGCTAGTTCTTTAGCGCGCTGTGTCGCCCGCTTCACGGCTTTGATCAACGTGACGCGCAAGCCGCCCTCTTCGAGCTCGAGAATGCCGTCGACCGTGCAGCCCGCGGGAGTGGTTACGGCGTCTTTGAGCAGCGCCGGATGGTATCCGGTCTCCAACACCATCCTTGCGGAGCCGAGCGTCGTCTGCGCGGCGAGCAGCGTAGCGACATCGCGCGGCAGCCCGACGTTCACGCCTGCCTCTGCGAGCGCTTCGATGATGATGTACAGAAATGCCGGGCCTGAGCCGGAGAGTCCCGTCACAGCGTCCATGTGCTTTTCGTCGACGACGACGGTGCGCCCAACGGTCTGAAAGATGCGCTGCGCGATGGCCATCTGCTCTTCTGAGACGAAGCGGCCGCCGCACAACGCGGTGACTCCGGCAGCCAGCATCGCCGGTGTGTTCGGCATGGCGCGAATGACGCCGAGATCGTGGCCGGCAGCGGCTTCGATGCTGCGTGTCGTCACCGAAGCCGCGAAGGAGAGCACGAGCTTGTCCGGCGAGAGTGCGGATTTAATCTGCTCAATCACGCCCGGCACCTGAATCGGCTTGACGCCGAGCAGGATGACATCGGCTTGTTGCGCCGCGGCCAGATTGTCCGTCGTGACTTCGACGCCGAACTGTGCCGACAGTGCCTGTGCGCGATCCGGATGGTGCACCGTAGCGAAGATCTGGTCCGGCGAGACCAGATTGTTCTTGAGAAAGGCCTGCAACAGAATGCCGCCCATCTTGCCCGTGCCAAGAATCGCTACGCGCAGCCCAGGCATTACCGGGACCGGCGCCACCACTTCATACGTTTCGTCGCTCATATAGAAAGGCTAACAGAGTGTTTAAAATCAATTAGCTACTTTTTTCTGCGCGGCGATCCAGTCGTTGACGCGCTGATCGAGCACGTCCATCGGCAGCGCGCCCGAGTCGAGCACCTCATCGTGGAAGGCCTTGATGTCGAACTTCGACCCCAGCGCGGTCTTGGCGCGGTCGCGCAGCTCCAGAATCTTCAACTGCCCCATCTTGTAGCCGAGCGCCTGTCCCGGCCATGCGATGTAGCGATCGACCTCGGCCTGAATGTTGGTGTCGTCCATCGCCGTGTGCTCGTGGAAGTAGTCGATCATCTGCTGCCGCGTCCAGTGCTGCGAGTGGACGCCGGTATCGACGACCAGGCGTATCGCACGCCAGATGTCGGCTTCCAGCCGACCGTAGTCGCTGTAGGGGTCCTGATAGAAGCCGATCTCTTTGCCCAGCCGCTCGCTGTAAAGCGCCCAGCCTTCGGTGTAAGCCGTGTAGTAATTCTGTTTGCGGAACTCGGGCAGGCCGGTCAACTCCTGCGCGATGGAGATTTGCAGGTGATGGCCGGGGATGCCTTCGTGATAGGCAACGGCCTCGACTCCGGCCAGCGACCGCTCCGCGAAGTTATAGGTGTTCACATCAACCTTGCCCGGACGCTTTCCATCCGCGCTACCCTGATCGTAGAAGGCCTCTGCCTGATCCTTGGCGATGTACGAAGGCATCTCCACGACCTCGAGCTTCGCCTTCGGCAGTGTGCCGAAGAGCTCGGGCAGCTTGGGCTGCATCTGTGCGATATATCCCTTGTAAGCGTCGATGAGCTGTTCCTTCGAGGTCGGATGCTCTTTGGGATTCGTCTTCAGCGCTGCGTTGAAGCTCTTCAGATCGGCGAAGCCCAACTTGTGCACGATGGCCAGCATCTCAGTCTCGTCGCGCTTCACCTCGTCGAGGCCGATCTGATGAATCTCGGCTGCGGACTTGTTCAGCGTTGTGCTCTGGCGGATGCGAAAGGCATAGTACGCATCGCCATCGGGCAGCGCCCACACGCCAGGATCCTTGCGTCCCTTCGGAACGTAGTCCACCTTCATGAACTTCGCGAACCGTTGGTACGAAGGCAGAACGTCAGTGGCGATGGCGTTTAGCAACTCGCCGGAGATGCGCTTCTGTTCGGTTGCGTCAACGGTCTTGGGAAACTTCTTGAGCGGCAGGGCAAAGGGGCTGTCTTCCGGCTTCTGATCTGCCAGCGTCTGCACTTGCACCAATACTTTTTCAAGCAGATACTCAGGCGGCATGCGACCCTCGTCGATGCCCATCTGCATGTTCGTCGTAATCTGCGAGAACGCCGTTGGCACCTTGTGCAGGCGCGAGATGTAGTCGTCGTAGTCCTTCACCGTGTCGAACGGCAGGTCGTTCGGCATCTGTGCAAGATCGGTGTGGAAGCCGCTGAACTGGTTGACCGGCATCTCCCACTCTTTAAATTTTGCGGCTTCCTGGTCGTCGATCAGCGAGCGCATCATCAGCTCTGCCGATAGCTTTTCCTGATCGGGCAGGCCAGTTGTGTCGATCATCCCCAGTCGCTCGATGTATCCGCGTCCACGCGCCAGCGAAGCATTGATGGCCTGCACAGAGTAGTCCGTAAGCTGGTCGTTGTAGCGCTTGTCGCCGAGGTAAGAGGCGTACTCGGGCGAGTGCTTCAGCTTGTCCTGCCAGATCTCATCGAACAGGGCGTTCAGGGCTTTGCTGCGGTCTGCGACGGATGCGTTGGCAGCCATGGGCGTCGGCAGTGGAGCAATCTGCGCGCGCGTCGGAACTGCGTTGATGCAGCACATCAGGGCCAAACCGCCGGCCAGTGAAAGCGAAGTCTTCATCATGAACATCCCCAGAGTATTTTTTGGTGCGAATGGGAACAGAGCAGCCACTAGCGGTCGCGGGTGGTGACGAAGCCGGGCACCCAGAGCAGGGCGCGCTTGGCTTCGGAGTCGGGCAGGTCGGCGACGCTGAGCCGAGCGGCTTCGGCGTAGGCGCAGGCGGTGTCCATTGCGTACTCGATGGAGCCGTGGCGGTGAAGGATCTCGAGGATCTGCGGGTGCGAGACGTGCTCGAAGCTGCGGTCGGACAGTACGGTGCGAATGGCTTCGCGGTCGGCTCCGGTTCCGCGCTCGAGCGCGTGGATGACGGCGAGTGTGGCTTTTCCTTCGCGCAGGTCGGAGGCTACGGGCTTGCCGAGAACGTCTTCCGCAGCGGTGAGGTCGAGGACGTCGTCGACGATCTGGAAGGCGAGGCCGAGGTTGCGTCCGTATTCGCCCATCTGAGATTCGACATCGGTATTCGCGTGAGTGATTGCGGCACCGAGTTGCATGGAGACCTTGAAGAGGAAGGCCGTCTTGCGGAAGATGAGGTCGAAGTACTCTTCTTCGTTGATCAGGTGGCCGAGCTTTTCGATCTGCAACAGTTCGCCTTCGACCATCTGCTGCGTGAGCGAGATGAGGAGGTCGAGGACGTGGAAGTTGCGCTCTTCAAGTGCCGTCGCGAAAGACTGCATGTAGAGCCAGTCGCCTGCGAGAACGCATTTTGAATTGCCCCACGTCGTGTTCGACGACGGACGGCCGCGGCGGGTATCGGCCTCGTCGATGATGTCGTCGTGGACGAGGGTTGCGGTGTGCAGCATCTCGACGACCGCGCCCAGCCGAATGCGGCTGTGGCTGTCGCAGCCGAGCGCTTTGGCTGAGAGGAGCAGCAGCAGGGGACGGATGCGTTTGCCGCCGCCCGCGATGAGGTATTGAGCGATATCCGTGATGACATCGACCCTCGACGCGGACTGCTTGGCGAACTCGCGCTCGATGGCGGCGAGGTCGTCTCGGAGGAGGTCGAAGACCTCGGCTGCAGTCGCGATGGAGAGCGTGCTCACTCGTATCTCAGAATATCAGGTTGGGCGTATGACGATGCTGTGTTAGTTGGATCGGAAGTTGGTGAACTGGAGGTCTACGCCGAGATCTTTGCCGCGGAGCAGTGCCATGACTTCCTGAAGGACATCGCGATCTTTGCTGACGACGCGAACGGTATCGCCCTGAATGCTGGCTTGTGCCTTCTTCTTCGACTCCTTGATGAGGGCGACGACCTGCTTTGCCTTCTCGGAAGGGATGCCTTGAATGAGCTTGATCTTCTGGCGGACGCTGGAGTTTGCGGCAGGCTCGATCTTCTCGTACTCGAGGTTCTTGAGCGAGACGCCGCGCTTGACGAGCTTCTGCGAGAGGATCTCGATGACGGCCTTGAGCGTGTACTCGCTCTGCGAGGCGAGCTGAATGGTGTCGGTACCTTGAAGCTCGATGCTGGACTTGGAGTCCTTGAGGTCGAAGCGGGCGTGGACTTCTTTGCTGGCCTGGTCGATTGCGTTCTTGACTTCCTGAAGTTCTACTTTGCTGACTACGTCGAAGCTATTGTCGGATGCCATATTTTCCTCTGCGTTTTGAACTTTTATTTTTGCTATTGTGCTTTTTATTATGTCAGGCCGTCGTGGGGAAGAGGCGGTGGAAGTTTTCGGTCGTGATCGCTGCAAGTTCTTGTGATGAGATGCCGCGAAGGCTCGCGAGGGTTTCGGCGGTGTGGACGACCAGCGCGGGCTCGTTGCGCTGGCCACGCTGCGGAATGGGCGCAAGAAAAGGCGCGTCGGTTTCGACGAGGATGCGGTCGGAAGGCGCGGCGGCTGCGGCGTCGCGAATGGTCTGCGCTTTGGGATAAGTAAGGTTTCCCGCGAAAGAAAGATAAAAGCCTGCGTCGAGCGAGCGCTGTGCCTGCTCGACGGCGCCGGAGAAGCAGTGCATGATGCCGCCGAGTTTGTGCGGCGTCCAGTGTTCGGCGATGAGGGCTAGCAGGTCTTCCCAGGCGTCGGCTGCGCCGTACTTCTGTTTGGCTTCTGCGGTGGCCAGCTCGCTGGTGCGGCAGTGGATGAGGATGGGCTTCTTTGCGGCGGCTGCGATCTCCATTTGGGCGATGAAGGCCTGTTTTTGAATCGGCGGCTCGGGGTTTTCGACGTGGTAGTAGTCGAGACCGATCTCGCCGATGGCGATGCATTTTGGGTCGGCGGCGAGTTTTGCCAGTTTGGCGAGGGCTTCGCTGTCGGCCCTGGCGGCTTCTTGCGGATGGATACCTACGCTGGCGTAGATCTGCGGCTGACCGGTGCCGGCGTGAGCGATCTCGAGGGCCTGATGCATCGTGTCGGGGCCTTCGCCGATGCCGATGGCGAGGATGGTGTCGATGCCTGCGGCGAAGGCGCGGCGAAGAACCTCCTGCCTGTCTTCGGTATAGAAGTCGAGATGGGCGTGCGAGTCGATTAGAGGCATGGACAGCTCTCAGGGTAATGCGACGAGTTCATAGAAGGTATCCCCCCCCCGGTGTACTTTGGTCCTAAAGTCTTGTATTCAAAGGACTTATTTCCTAAAGTCTTGTTTCTAAACGGTTTAGGTCTAACTTGTTGTTGGATCGGGGGAGATGTTCTTTGTCCCTGCTTTTATTTTAGCGAATGGGACGAAACTGTTTTGCAGTGGATGGGAGTTTATTTCGATGGGGTAAAGCTTTTGTTTTGTTGTTGTTGGGGTGATGGATCCTGTTTTTTGGGGGTTGACAGCCCTTGGAATTTTGCTGGGGGGAACGTGCAAATACAGGGGTCTCTCCACTGCGCAGCGGACGATAAAACTGTCCACTGCTTCGGTCGAGATGACGTGAGTTAGTGGTGGTTTGGTTTGGTGGGGATGATGTGATTTTGGGACGAGGGTGTGTTGGAGGTGTCGTAGGATGGCGGCATGAAAAATACCGGCTGGTTGAGGGTGGGTAGCATTGTTTTGGGTGGTCTTGTTTTGAGCGGAGGCATGGGGCTGGCGCAGGGGACGGCTGCGGCGTCTTCGAAGGGGAGTGAGTCTCTCGCGCAGGCGAGGGTGTTTTCCTTTGAGCAGATGCCGGTGAAAAAGATGGCGAACGGTGGGGAGAGCCGGAGCATCGTGCAGGGAACGCTGGCGACGGGTGAGAGCGTCTCGCTGCACGAGTCGATGCAGCCTGTGGGCATCCAGCCGAATCCGGCGCACCGGATCGAGCACTCGGAATTCATTGTGGTGAGGGAGGGGACGCTCGAGTTCTACCATGACGGCAAGGCTGAAAAAGTCGGGCCGGGAGGGGTGATCTACGTGGCGTTTGGGACTCTGCACCAGGTGAGAAATATAGGAAATGTCCCGGCGCAGTATGTCGTGATCGCGATTGGCGGAGATGTTGGGAGTGCTGACAGGAAGTGAGGCAGCAGGAAGGGTTGGAAGGTGCCGTCGAAGGGGCGACATGCACCAAAGTTGTAGAAAATAGTGTCAACAATTGGGACACTCTGCTGTTAACTTCTACACAGTCCTTCTGCTCTCAGGGAGCAAAAACACTATGCGTCGCCTCCTCCTCAGCCTCCTCTCGATCGCGCTTCTCAGCTTTGGTGTTGCCGCTCATGCCGGCACCATTACCCCGGGTGTCTATTATCTGGACAACGCCTTTGTCGCCGGCTATGCGGTGACCGGCACCGTTGACTTGAACAGCATCGGCAACGTCACGGCGGCGAACCTGACGTTCAACGATCCGAGCTTCAGCAATCCGGGGCTGCCGACCTTCAACCAGTCGTGGCTGTCGTTTGCCTATAACGGACTGGGCCAGAGCTACATCACCTCTACGAATAACAGCGGCCAGATCGCGCTCTTCTTCAACACGACGGCTGATGCCAGCGGTAACTACGATCTCTGCCTTGGGTATGCGCAGTGCGGAACCTCCATTGGAACGATGGGCAACTCCACGCTTCAGATCTACGGCTTCTATAACAGCGCGGTCGGAAGCAATCCCGGGCTGGCGGCTACGAGCTTTAGCAGCGGGTATCTGTCGCAGAGCGCGATCAGCTCGAATGCGAGCTCGACGGCGTTGACGCCCGAGCCTGCATCGCTGTTTTTGCTGGGTACGGGCATCATCGGGTTGGCGGGACTGTCTCGTCTGATGAAGCCGTCGGCGCGCTTTGGCGGTGCGGATGCTCCGGCGGATCCATTGGCGAAGGACCCGACTGACGCGTAAGATGGCGGCATGAAAAATTTGAACCGCCGTGATCTTTGTGTGGCCTTGTCGGCCTTGGCAGCGATGGGGAGTGTGTCAGCCGAGGCACAGGTGATGCCGCCGCCGGGAACGAAGGTGCTGTCGGAGTCTGAGGCTTTTCCGTTTGACAAGCTGCCGGTGAGTCACTCGAAGAACGGTGGCGAGAGCAGGCATGTGACGCAGGGCGTTCTGCCGACGGGCGAGTATGTCGAGATGCACGAGACGACGCTGCCGCCGGGACAGATGCCGCATCCGCCGCATAAGCACAGGCACTCGGAGTTCATGATGATTCGGGTGGGCACGGTGGAGTTCGACAACGACGGCAAAAAAGAGACGGTTGGGCCGGGTGGGGTGATCTTTGCCGCCTCGGAAAAGATGCATGGACTGAAGAACATCGGCACGGTTAATGCAGAGTACTTCGTGATTGCGATTGGGCAGGAGTCGGCTGTGGAGCGGGTCTGAGGACGGTGCGGTCTTCAGACTTTTAGACGAAACAAACTTTAGCTGATCGAGTTGATATGGCGGCGCCGTGTCGCTGCTAGTCCGGCGAAGGCGAGAAGACCTGTGGCCAGTAAGAGGAGGCTGGAGGGTTCGGGCGTCGTGGCGGTTGCGGTCTCTTGAGTGATGGTAAGGGTGTAGGGAATGGGTGACGATAGAGGATTGATGGGGGATCCGTCGTCCTCAAGGGTGTATGTGCCGGGAGTAAAGGTCGGAACTACGTCATACGGCAGATATGGCAGAGGGTTCGATGCGGGTACATAATCGACGCTGAAGAATTTAGGGCCATACAGATTGAGCCCTGGATTCCCGACTGCGTCCGGGGTGTCGAGCACAAGAGTGGGGAAAAAAGCTCCGATGACGTAATAAGAGCCCGTGATTGTGCCGACTGAGACTCCGTCGACCTTTGTTGGAGCAGACTCGCTGAAGAAGTTGAAGAGCGAGAAGTCGGGGAAGGATGAGGTCGCCGGAAGGGAGTAGGTGATGGTCTGGCCGCCGCCGGTGAGGACGAAGTCGTCGATGGTGTCGGCGTGGGCGGCGAGAGGAAGGGCCAGGACTGAGGCGAAGAGAAGGGTGCTAGAGAGAACTTTGAACATGGCTTCGTCTCCTGCGTGCTGATGCAAGGAGAGTGCGCCTTTAGGTGAGGCGCGTCAAGTAAACGTCTGTGAAAATTTGGGGATGTAAGACGCTGGAGAGAGTGATGCTCCCTGAGCCGGTGCGTTGCTGCGGTCGGCCCAGGGCTTGTGGGATGAGCTATTTGAGGCGGGAGCCGAGGGCGATCTCTTCGCCGAAGGTGGCGAGGACGGGCTTGCCGTCTTCGCCGTGCGAGGCGGCGAGCAGCATGCCGTGGGACTCGAGGCCGCGCATCTTGCGGGGGGCGAGGTTGGCGATGACGACGATGTTGCGGCCGATCAGCTCCTCGGGTGTGTACCACTGGGCGATGCCGGAGAGGATCTGGCGCTTTTCGTAGCCGAGGTCGACCTCGAGGCGGAGCAGCTTGTCGGCCTTGGGGATGCGCTCGGCGACGATGATGCGGGCGACGCGGAGGTCGATTTTGACGAAGTCGTCGATGGCGATCTGCGGGGTGTCGGGGATGCTGGAGGCGGCGGCTGCGTTGGCGAAGAGGCCGGAGGCGGCGGCTTCGGTGTGGGAGGGCGTGTTGCGCTCGGTGGTGACGGCGTGGCTGCCGCCGACGGTGGCTCCGGGGTTGTGCTCTTCGAGGGCCGAGGTGCGCGGAGCGGCGGCGGGGTGGGTCGATTCGGCGATGGGGTTCAGGGATGGGGTTGCGGACTCGGAGGAGATGGGGGCCTCGCGGAACTCGGTGTGGTTGTGCGCGGGGTTGTCGATCTCGAGATTGACGTGAGGGAGGCCTGCGGGTTCGGCTGGCTTGGCGGCGTTGTTCTGTTCCATGTCGGTCATTGTCTGGATGAGTTCCTTGGGTGCTCTGGGGAAGATGGGGGAGAGTGGGCCTAGTTTGGTGCCGGGTTTTAGGCCTCCCCACTTCAGGTCTTTTAGTTGGCCGGTTCGGGCGGCTTCTTCGATGTCGCCGAGGCCTAGTTGCGCCCAGACTTTGGATGTGGCGTAGGGGAGGATGGGATAAAGAAGCGCTGTAATTACACGAATTGCTTCAGCGGCGGGATACAAAACATCTGCCCGATACAATTTTTGAAATTCGTCAGAGACCCCGGGGCCTTGTTTCCAAGGCGCACTTGCAGTGAGATCGATATCAACAATCGAGATGCAATATTGAACCCCTTCGATTGCTTTATTTAGTTCATTTCCGAGCATCAGGTGATTGAACTGTGACAGTCCACTCTTAATCTCATCGGTAACCGACGGGCGTAGGTGCACCACTTCCGGAATCTTCCCATCGCAATATTTCTCGATCATGGAAAAAGTGCGACTTACGAGGTTGCCGTAGCCGTTGGCTAGGTCGCTGTTGTAGCGCTGGACTAGAGCGTCGAAGCTGAAGCTGCCGTCTTGGCCGAAGGGGATTTCGCGGAGGAGGAAGTAGCGGACTACGTCGGAGGCGAAGAGGTCTTGTTCGGCTTTGGTTGGCTGCGTTGGCTCTTCGGAGGACGACGGTACCTCAGCGGCGCTTTGCGGCACGGCTGAAGCCGTGCCCTTAACACGACGGCTTGCCTCGGTGGGGGTGGTCAATAGGGAGCCGAAGGCGTCGAGGATGGTTTCGGTGCGGACGATGTTGCCGCGGGATTTGGACATCTTCGACTCTTCGAAGAGGAGCCAGCCGTGGGCGGTGATCGCTTTTGGTAGCCACTCTTTGGCCCACTCGCGATGTACTTCGAAAGGGACTTCTTCGGGTTTCTTGCCTGCTGTCGCGGGATTCAATGCGAGCAGGAAGGCGGGCCAGTAGACGCAGTGGAAGCGGATGATCTCTTTGCCTACGAGGTGGAGATCGGCGGGCCAGTATTTTTTGAACTTCTCCTGATCGGCGGGGTCGTCGGAGCCGTAGCCGATGGCGGTCATGTAGTTGGCGAGGGCGTCGAGCCAGACGTAGATGACGTGGTCTTTCTCTGTATTGGGGTCGCTGGGGACGGGGATGCCCCACTTGAAGCTGCTGCGGGAGATGCTTAGGTCTTTGAGGGCTCCGGGGACGTAGGGGGTGCCTTTGGCGGAGTGAGCGATGGCGGTCTGCGGAGAGTTTTGGGGTGATCCATCCCAGGTCTGAGAGTCCAGACCTGGGGCACCCGGCTTTGTGCTCTCCGTTGAGCTTAGTGGCGCTTCGGAGGAGATGCGGGGGTTCTTCGCTTCGCTCAGAATGACAGGCTGATTGGCTACGTTGCCGCGGAGGAAGCTTAGGACTTCGTTTTTGCGGACTTCGGGCTGGATGTCGAGTTCGCCGCTTTCGATGAGGTCGATGAGGGGGCGCTGGTATTCGGAGAGCTTGAAGAAGTAGTTCTCTTCGGTGACGGTTTCGGTGGGTTTGCCGTCGGGGCCGATGGTGCCGGGAGGGCCGTCGATGAACATCTCTTCGCCGACGCTGTACTGGCCGGTGTAGGTGCTGAGGTAGATCTTTTCGCGGTCGCAGAGCAGCTTCCAGAGCTTCTGGACGCCTTTTTTGTGACGGGGTTCGGTGGTGCGGATGTAGTCGTCGTTGGTGATGCCCATGCGCTTCCAGAGCGATTCGAACTGGGCGGAGACCTGGTCGGCGAACTGCTGCGGGGGGATGCCTGCGGCGGCGGCGGAGCGCTCGATCTTCTGGCCGTGCTCGTCGGTGCCGGTGAGGAAGAAGGTGTCGTCGCCGAGAAGGCGGTGACGGCGGGCGATGACGTCGGCGGCGATGGTGGTGTAGGCGTGGCCGATGTGCGGGCGCGCGTTGACGTAGTAAATCGGCGTGGTGAGATAGAACTTTTTCTGGGCTTCAGACATGATGGGGGCCATGCTCAGTCTAGCAGGGTGAGGGAGTGAATTTTTGTGGCGATTCATCCCAGGTCTGAGAGTCCAGACCTGGGGCACCCGGTTTTAACTGAGGGAAAATTTGTCATCCCACCCTTCGCACAGAACACGAAGGATGGGGCACCCATGCGATGGAGTTGAAAAGGGTTTGTGAGGTTCTACTTCGATGATGTTTCGGGTTCTTCGTCGGTGTCGGGTGGCGTGGGCGGAATGATCTCTGCGGCCTGTGCCTGGCTGGCCAGCTTGAGGTGCTGCTCCATGGTCTGACGGGCCTTGGCTGGGTTGTGGGAGCGGATGGCGCGGTAGATCTCGCGGTGCATCTCGGCGGACTCCTTCAAGTCCTGCGCGTGTTGCACGGTCTTGCTGCGGCCTTCGTAAAGATTGGCGGTGATGGTCTCCATGAGCGCGCCGAGGATGGGATTACCGGCGGCGCGGGCGATGGTGCGATGGAAGCGCACGTCGTGGATGAGGTATTCCTGCGGGTCGGTGAGGGAGGCGTACATCTCGGCGACCTCTTCGGCCAACTCGGCGATGTGCTCGTCGGTGGCGCGCTCGGCGGCGAGGGCGGCTACGTTCGATTCGAGGACGATACGGGCCTCGAACATCTGCCAGGGCAGGAAGCCGTGGAGCGCACCGAGGACGGAGAGGGAGCTGGAGTCGAGCGCGGGAGGGCCGGAGGAGACGAAGGTTCCGGCGCCGTGGCGGCTTTTGAGCACGCCCATGGCGGAGAGGAAGCCGATGCCGGCGCGGAGGCTGGAGCGGCTGATCTTGAGCTGGCGAGCGAGGTCGCGTTCGGGGGGAAGACGGTCTCCGGGATGCACCTCGCCTTTGGCGATGAGGGAGCGAACGTGCTCGACGACCTGCATGGTCAGTTGGCTGTGTCCGGTGACTTCTTCGTTGACCTCTTTTTTCACGCCAGCAAAAGCTCCTCGTTGCTAAATGGGAGAAGAGTAACACGGAGGTAATAGTAGAGGCGATATGAAGGCTGTATAAAACCCTGCATCGACAAACGTTGGGTTGAAGGGGGCTGGCGTTGGTGGTAATAAGAGCGGCGGCGAAATACAGGGGTCTCTCCACTTCGCCCTTCGGGCTCCGGTCGAGATGACGTGGATTTTAGAGTGGTAGAGAAACGATCCACCCGGCGGTGAGGCCGGGTGGGAGATTACGCGGTGCGCGTTGCTCCGAGCCGTGGAACGAGTACCTGAAAGATGGCCAGCGCGACGACGTAAGCAAAACCTGCCAGGGCAAAGATGATGAGCGGGTGCGGGGCGAAGAGATGCGAGACGATCCAGGTAAAGACGGCTCCGCCCGCGGCTCCGGCGGCTCCGCCAAGACCGACTACGGTGCTGACGCTGGTCGAAGGGAACATATCGGTCGGAGTGGAGAAGATGTTGGCCGACCAGCCCTGGTGCGCGGCGGTAGCGAGGCAGAAGAGCGCGATGGCAGGCCATGCGTTGTTCGGAAACAAGGTGTGCATGTGCGGCACCAGCATGATGGGAGTGACGCAGAGGGCGCAGACGAGCATCGCGGTTTTGCGGCCGAAGTTGACGGTGTGTCCGCGATTCATGAGGAAGCCGGAGAGCCAGCCTCCGCCGACGGAGCCGACGGTTGCGGCGGTGTAGATGATGATCAGCGGATACTTCGCCTGTTCCAGGTTGAGCCCGTAGTTGTCGTGGAGAAACATGGGGAGATAGAAGAGATAGAACCACCAGATGGGGTCGGTGAGCCCTTTGCCGATGAAGAATGCCCAGAAGCCGCGGTGGCTGAGCAGAACGGAGTAGATGGGGCGGCCCTCGGTAACCGGAGCAAGGTCGGCCTGTGTCTGAGTAGAACCGCGGCGTAGCTTGTTATAGGGGAAGATGAGCCAGATCACGCACCAGATGAGTCCCATGGAGCCGGTGGTGATAAAGGCGGCGTGCCATCCCCATTTCGAGGTGACGGCGGCGATAAGGATGGGCGCAACGAAGAACGCCGCATTGGAGCCGGAGTTGAAGAGGCCGGTGGCGAACGCGCGCTCTTCGGAGGGGAACCACTCTGTGGTTGCCTTGATGGCGGCGGGGAAGTTGCCGGATTCGCCGAGGCCGAGGAAGATGCGGGCGACACAGAAGCCGATGACCGTACCTACGATGGAGTGGCTGATGGAGGCGCATCCCCAGATGAGGATGGCGATGGCGTAGCCGGTCTTGGTGCCGAGCTTGTCGATGACGCGTCCGGCGATGAGGAAGCCGACGCCGTAGGCGACCATGAAGCACTCAACGATGTGGGCGTAGTTGAGGTGGTAGACGGTTTGAAACTCAGGCGCGAGGCCGGGGACCCAGCCCATGAACGGAAGATGGAGCAGCGGCTCGACGAGAGCGAGGGCCGAGCGGTCCATATAGTTGATCGTCGTCGCGAGGAAGAGCAGGAAGCAGACGAACCAGCGGACGTTGGACTGGGGCGGGGCGGACGTAGTGAAGCCCGAGTCGGACAGGCTGGCAGATTTCATGGACATTCAGCGAAGCTCCGGCGACAATGTTGGTCTGACCACTTTCGTCGCAGCCGGTCGGCTCGCAGAAATCTGGCTCAGAGGTGTCGAGGTTGAGGATAGCTGTTGTTGGGCTACGTCTGTCAAGGCACAGAAGGTTTCAATTTCGGTAATCGTTTTACGGGGACAGCGATGTCTGGCGTGGATTTCTGCGGAGGTTGGGATGAGGCGGTTGCGGCTCGGTAGCGTTTTTGTTGTAATTGCGGCTTTAATTTGCGGAACGGCGTGGGCGCGGGGCCTGAAGACGATTACGGTCGGACCATCGGGCGCGGACTTCACCTCGATTCAGGCGGCGGTGAATGCGGCTCCGGAGACGGGCGCGGTGATTCGGATCGAGCCGGGAACGTATCGCGAGGTGGTGCATGTCGATAAGCCGAAGATCCAGTTTCGCGGAGTGACGAAAGATCCGTCGAAGGTGGTGCTGGTCTATGGGAACAGCGCGGCTTCGACTTGCGGAACTTCGTGCTCGGCGACTTTGTTTGTGACGGGCGATGACTTCTTCGCGGGCATGATGACGATTGCGAACGACTACAGCAAGACGAGCGATGTGCCTTCGCAGGCGGTGGCGCTGATGGTGCGCGGCGACCGCGATGTGTTTCGCAAGGTCAGGCTGCTGGGAGCGCAGGATACGTTGTATGCGGCGAGTGAGAAGTGCATGGATGGACGGTCGCCCTGCTCGGTGAAGCGGCAGTATTTCTCTGATTGCTACATCGAGGGGCATGTGGATTTTATCTTTGGCGATGCCAAGGCGGTGTTCGACCGCTGCGAGATTCATAGCATTCCTCATGTGGCGGGCGGGTATCTGACAGCGCAGAGCAGGAGCAAGCCGGAGCAGGATTCGGGCTATGTCTTCGACCATTGCACGCTGACGGCTGATCCGGGAGTGAAGAATATTTATCTGGGGAGGCCGTGGCGGGACTACTCGACTGTGATTTACATGAATACGAAGATGGGAGCGCATATCGCTCCGGAGGGATGGTCGGACTGGAAGAGCGCTCCGGCGCCGCGGCTGCCGATGACGACCTATGCGGAGTTCAACTCGAGCGGGCCGGGGGCAAATGCAGCGGCGCGGGAGAAGTGGTCGAAGCAGCTTACGAAGGCTGAGGCCAGGAAGTATGAGGCGAAGACTTTTCTGGCTGGGGCGGATGCCTGGGACCCCACGAAGGTGAAGTAGGTGCTTCGGAAGACAGGCTGTCTTTGGAGAGGACTGGTTGATCGTGACTCGAATTTTTAAGCTGGCGGCAGTTCTGCTTTGTTTTTCTTCGTTTGCTGTGGCCCAGCAGCCGCTTGGTTTTCTGCACAAGGGAGATACGCTGGTCTTTCAGGGCGACTCGATTACGGATGGCGGGCGGCAGCGTACTGGGAGCGACTATAACCACATCATGGGGCAGGACTACGCTTACATTCTGGCCGCAGAGATTGGGGCGGAGTATCCGGAGCGTGGGCTTGTCTTCGTCAATCGCGGCATCAGCGGGGATCGGGTGGTTGATCTGGCGGCGCGGTGGCAGGCGGATACGCTGGCGCTGAAGCCGAACCTGCTGAGTATTCTGGTGGGCATCAACGATACGCTGGCTACCGGAGCGAAGGCTGAGACGGTGGAGCAGTACGAGGCGGTCTATGACAAGCTGCTGGCGGATACGATTGCGGCGTTGCCGGGAACGAAGATTGTTTTGGGTGAGCCGTTTCTGCTTCCCGTCGCCAAATACAAAGACAACTATGCGGCGGAGATGATTGAGGTGAAGAAGCGGCAGGCTGTGGCGATTCGCTTAGCCGCGAAGTATCATCTGCCTATTGTTCGCTATCAGGATGCGCTGGATGCGGCATGTGCCAAGGCTCCGGCGGATCATTGGAGCTGGGATGGAGTCCATCCGACCTACGCGGGGCATGGACTGATGGCGCAGGAGTGGCTGAAGACGGTGGATGCTTTTTGGGGCGGAGATGCTGCCGGGAAGTGATGGGTAGGGTTGATTAGAAGAGGAGCCATGGGGGAGATGCCTCCCCCATGGCTTTGGTTTTAGGTGTTGAGGACGAGGACGGTGGCGATGGGGTCCAGTGCCTTTTCTGGCAGATGGATGTCGAGGCTGTCGCCGGTGTGGGTGAGTTTGAGGTGCTTCTTGTCGGCAAGCAGGTAGGCGCTCTTTACCTTGCGGGGCAGCTTGTCGAGGTGGAAGGTGTTGTTCGCCGGCCAGTTGAAGATGGAGATGTAGATCTTGTTTGGGGTGGTGGTGGAGCGCCAGTCCCACGCGGAGATGAACTTGGGCTTGCCATGCTCGTCCTTTTCGGTGGGGCTGAAGGCCCCTGCCTCGGCTCCGAAGAGGGTTGGCTGGGTGCCGTAGATGGCTTCGCCGTTGACGGCGATCCATTTGCCGACCTCTTGCAGGCGCTCGACCTCGGGTTGCGGAACGACGCCGTGAGAGTCGGGGCCGATGTTGAGCAGGTAGTTGCCGCCCTTGCTGGCGATGTCGATGAGGTTGCGGAGCAGGGTCTCGGTCGACTTGAAGTTGTCGTCATAGGACTTGTAGCCCCAGGTGTCGTTCATGGTCATGCAGGATTCCCAGTCTTCGCCGGGATAGCCTTGGGCAGGGATGTACTGCTCGGGGGTCTCGGTATCGCCCTTGTAGCCGCCGCCGAGACGGTTGTTCCAGATGAGGTTGGGGTGCTGGTTGAGCAGCTCGACGATCTCTCCGGCGAGGGCGGGCGTCATGTCCTTGGTGGGAGTGTCGAACCAGATGACGACGGGGAAGTCACCGTAGTTGGTGAGCAGCTCCTTCATCTGCGGGATGCACTTGGTGTGGAGGTAGGTGGCGAAGTCGCCGTTCTGGGCCGGGTCCCAGTGGAAGGTGGGAGGCTGATGATCGCCGGTCTTGTAGGCTGCGCCGCCGGGAGCGGTCCAGTCCTGGTCCTGCGAGTAGTAGAAGCCTAGCTTGACGCCCTGCTTTTTGCACTCTTCGGCCAGCTCGCGGAGCGGATCGCGCTTGAAGGGAGTCGCGTCGACGATGTTGAAGTCGTTGGCCTTGGAGGCGAACATGGCGAAGCCGTCGTGGTGTTTGGCGGTGATGACGATGTACTTCTGACCAGCGGATTTGGCGAGGGCGACGATATCGTGCGCGTTGAAGCCGGTGGGATTGAACTGCGGCGCGAGGGCCTTGTAGTCAGCGACGGGGATGGAGGCGGTGTTCATGATCCACTCGCCGATGCCGTGGATTTGCTTGCCGTCCCATGTGCCGGCGGGGATGGAGTAGAGGCCCCAGTGAATGAACATGCCGAAGCGGGCGGCGCGCCACCAGGCCATGCGTTCGTTGCGCTGGGCGCGGGTTTCAGTGTCCTGAATGGCTTTGACCGGGTGCTCGGGGTTGGTGGCGATGTGTTCGCCTTCGATCTGGGCGAGTGCAGAGGGAGCAATCAGAAGGGTGGAGAGCCCGGCAGTAAAAGTGCGGCGGTTCAGGTTCATGGTGTGGTCCTCGCGATGGAATGATGACGGGAGAATTGTATGTGAAAAAGTGGTGGTGTAGGTGAAAAAGTAAAATTCTGGAGGAAGCCTGTTCCGTCGAGCTGATCTCCGGATTTGCAAAACAGGCAAAGCTTAACACCGATCTGTGCCGACGGCAGCGATTTAAAAGGGCGTCGGGCGGAGGCAGGCCGGGCGGTATCATCGCTGATGTGAGCGAATTGGGCGATATCGAAGGAATGGTTCAACGCTTGCGCGGGGGCGAGATACGGGCGCTGGCGCGTGCGGTGTCGCTGGTGGAGGATAGTTCGGCCGTCGGGACGGAGTTGGTGAGGGCTTGCCGCAAATATGCGGGTGGTGCTTTGCGGATTGGGGTTACCGGGCCTCCGGGGGCGGGGAAGAGCACGCTGGTTGACCAGATGGCGAAGTGGCTGAGGCAGGAGGGACAGACCGTGGGTGTGGTTGCGGTCGATCCGTCGAGCCCGTATACGGGGGGAGCCTTGCTGGGCGATCGGATACGGATGCAGGACCTGAGTGGGGACGCCGGAGTCTATGTCCGCAGCATGGCTTCGCGGGGAGCGAAGGGAGGATTGGCAGCGGCGGTCGAGGATGTGTGCGTGGTAATGGCTGCGGCGGGGCGGCAGGTGATTCTGATTGAGACGATGGGTGTGGGGCAGGACGAGGTTGAGGTAGCACGGCTGGCGGACGTGACGGTGCTGGTGCTGGTTCCGGGGATGGGTGACGAGGTGCAAAGTCTGAAGGCGGGGGTGATGGAGGTTGCGGACGTCTTTGTGGTGAACAAGAGCGATCGCGATGGGGCGGAGCAGGTAGAGACAGAGATTTTGGCGATGCAGGGGCTGGGGGCGGATGAGCCGGTTTCTCCTGTGGTGCGAACCGTGGCGACGACCGGCGTCGGTGTGAGTGACCTGATGGCTGCGGTACAGTGGTGCGCTGCGGAGACGCGGGGAAAGAAGCAGCGGATCGTGACGGGCACGGAAGGGCTTTTGATAGATCATCTTGGTGTGGCCGTAAGAGATATGGATGCTGCGAGAGATTTTTATGAGGCGCTTGGGCTGACGGCAAGCCATGAAGAGACGGTGGAGCATGAGAAGGTGAGAGTGGCCATGCTGCCGCTGGGAGAGAGCCGGATTGAGCTGCTGGAGGCGACGGAGCCTGACTCGGTGATTGAGCGGTTTATCGCAAAGCGAGGCGAAGGGCTGCACCATGTTGCGATAAGGGTGGGTGATGTGGATGCAATGTTCGAGCGATTGCGGTTGCAGGGGGTGAGGTTGGCCAGCGATGCGGTACGTGTAGGCGCGGGTGGGCATCGGTATTTTTTTGTGCATCCGGAGAGTACCGGAGGGGTTTTGCTGGAGATCGTTGACGATATGGCAGGAAAGGGCAAGTAATGCGGTTTTTATTGATCGATACCTGTGGGAGTGAGGGCAGCGTCGCACTGGCGGATACGACGCTGGCTGAAGCGGTGGTTGCGGTGGAGATATTGCCGGGGCGAACGGCTTCGGAGCGACTGGTGCCTGCGGTGAGGCGCGTGATGGAGGCCTGTGGCTGGCGATTGGGCGAGCTGACGGCGGTGGTGGTCGTGCATGGGCCGGGATCGTTTACCGGGGTAAGAGTGGGGTTGAGCGCGGCGAAGGGTTTGAGCGAGGCTGGCGGTGTGCCGTTGATCGCCGTCTCGCGGTTGGCGTTGCTGGCTGCTGCGGTTGAGAGTGAGGTGGTTCACGCGGTATTGGATGCGGGCCGTGGAGAGTTTTATTACGGGCAGTATTTGGGGCGTGATTGCCTGCGCGAGGTTCTGCTGACAGGCGAGGAGACGCTGGCGGCAGCGTCGGGTGGAGTTGTGGCAGTTTGTGAGGCCAGGGTTGCAGAGGCCCTGGCGGAACTGCATCCTCACGTGGTACCGGGGCCGTGCGCCGAGGATGCGTTGGCCTTTGCCGTAGAACGGGCAGCGGCGGGGAGATTTGATGATGCTGCGTTGCTGGATGCGAATTATCTGCGACGGACGGATGCGGAGATCTTTGCCAAGCCGAAGAGCAAACCTGAGAGCATGACGCGATGAGCGTGTTTTGCGTTCGGCCTGCAACGGTGGGCGATCTTGCGGGGGTCATCAGGCTGGAGAGGGCCACGGCAGAGGCTCCCCATTGGAGCGAGGCGGAGTATGCTGCGGCGATTGAAGGCGGTGGGGACTACGTTCGGCGTTGCTTGTTTGTCGCTGTGGCGGATGACGGCGTAGCTGGATTTGCGGTGGGTAAGGTCGCAGGAGATCTGGCGGAGCTGGAGAGTGTTGCGGTCGATCTAAGCCTACGGCGTGGCGGTGTTGGGAGGGCACTCTGCGGAGCTGTGATTGCGTGGTGTCAACAGGAGCGCGCTGTGGCGGTGGAGCTGGAGGTCCGCTTGGGGAGCCATGGCGCGATTGGGTTGTATCGGGGATTAGGGTTTGTCCCGGTAGGGGTGCGTCCCAGGTATTACAGCGAGCCTGTGGACGATGCGGTGCTGATGCGACTGGACTTATCAAAAAGTGCATAAGTTGCTTTGCACGTGTCCGAGAAGCTGTGGTAGCGTTTAGGCCAATCGGTGAGCTGTCGTCTGATGCTGGAGGTATTTATTCATGCAGACTGCCAAGTTTACGGAGCTACCTGAGTCCGCGTCGATTCCATCCATTTACAGGTTAGAGCAGGAGCACAGTCTGTATGCGCGCAGACTGGAGACGCTGCGTGCGAAGCTGTTTCTGACCGAAGCCGAGAAGATGGAAGAGGTGAGGCTGAAAAAATTGAAGTTAAGCCTGAAGGATGAGATGGAGCGGCTGAGGCGTCCGGGTGCCCGCGTCTCAGAGCACTAAGCGATTTGCCGGCAGAGGGTAGGAGCAGCAACAAGCACAGAGTGAAGGTGTGCGTGGCCTTATAATCGAGTCACTTATGGTTCGAGATGGATTTTTCTATGCGTTAGGCCTCGGCGTTGTGGCAGCAGTGCTCTGGTACCTGAAGATGCCGCTTGTGCTTGTGCTGGTGCCGATACTGCTGGCTATCTTTTTTCTGTGGTTTTTTCGTGACCCCAACAGAACAATTCCGCAGGGACCTGGGCAGATCGTCTCGCCTGGCGATGGGCTGGTGACGGCCGCGGAGTGGATTGAGACGACGGCGGGCAGCCGGTTGCGGCTTAGTATCTTTCTTAATGTCTTTGATGTGCATGTGAACCGTGCGCCGGTTAGCGGGACGGTTACCGTGGTGGAGTATCGCGAAGGTGAGTTTTTGAACGCGATGAAGCCTGAATCCGTTCTGCACAACGAGCAGACGCTGATTGTTATCGATGCCGGTGGGTATGCGGTTAGCTTTAAGCAGATTGCCGGTCTGTTGGCGCGGCGCATCGTATGTAATGTGAAGGTTGGCGATCATGTGGAGCGCGGCCAGCGGGTTGGGCTGATTAAGTTTGGATCGCGGGTGGATGTCTTGCTGCCTGCTGAGGCGGAATTAAAGGTGAAGGTCGGTGTGCGGGTTCGTGGCGGATCGTCGGTGCTTGCAGTCATTCCTCAAACTAACCTGACGGCAACGGTGGCATGATGGCATCCCTGGCGTCCGAGGGGACGCAGATGGACGAGAGCGGCAGGCCAAGACGACACCCCAGCCGCGGTATGTATGTGCTGCCGTCGCTGTTTACGGCGGGCAATATCGCCGCAGGCTTCTACGCGATTACGCAGAGCGTGCAGGGGAGCGTTGGCGAGCCTGTGCACTTTGACCATGCGGCGCTGGCGATCGGGTTTGCCATCCTGTTCGACGGACTGGACGGGCGCATTGCGCGAATGACGAACACAACCAGCGACTTTGGCAAGGAACTCGATTCGCTGGCGGATGTGGTTACGTTCGGAGTGGCTCCCAGCCTGCTGGCGTACATCTGGGGATTTCGGATGTTGCCGTTGATGGAGCATCCGGGGCTGCGCGACCAGATCCTTCATCTTGGCGTCTTCGTCTGCTTCGTGTTTCTTATTTGCGGTGCGTGCAGGCTGGCCAGGTTCAATATCAGCGTCAATCCGCAGCCTCGCAATCCGGGTCGGCCCGGCCGCAAATACTTTGTGGGGATGCCGATTCCGGCTGGTGCGGGGGTCATTTGCTCGGTCGTCCATTGTTTTAATGGATCTCCGATCAATCGTCCGGCGATGGCCTTCCTGTGGCTCGGCTTGATTGCGTTTACCGGTTTTCTGATGGTAAGCAGTTGGCGTTTCTGGAGCGGCAAGGAGATCAGCCTGGGAAACCGGCATCCATTCCAGATGGTTGCAGTGGTCGGAGTGCTGATCGCGCTGCTGTGGCTTTACTCCGAGTACATGCTGATTATTCTCGCGCTGGGCTACCTGGTGTCGGGGGTGATGGCGCGGCTGGCGTATTCGTGGAGCAGGGAACGACGGCAGCACTCGACGGAAGCATCGTAGAGAAGGTGCGGGTTTTCGAGAAATAGTTGGCGAAAGAAGATTGCAGAGTAGATATGGCGACTGGAATTTATCGGATTGGCATTGTCGGGGCGTCTTCCCTGGTGGGAAAAGAATTAAGCGATGAACTGGGTGAGTCTGTGCTGGGGGCATCGGATTTTGTACTGCTCGATGAGAAGGAGGCAGCCGGGCAGATTGCATCGAGCGGCGACGAGGTTTCGTTCATTCAGCGGCTGGAGTCCTCTTCGTTCGATCACATGGATTTCGTCTTCTTTGCGGGTAGCGCTGAGGTGACAAAGAAATATTGGCAGGACGCACGACGGGCCGGTGCCAGCATTGTTGACCTGACGTATGCGCTGGATGGCGAGAAAGATGTTCGAGCGCGGGCACCGTGGGTAGCGGAGGCGCTGGCGGCGAAGGCTTCGCTGGGAGGGAGCGAGTTAGATCTCAATACGCCTGCGGTCGTCGCGGGGCATCCTGCGGCGGTGATGCTGGCGCTGGCTGCGGCTCGGTTGCAGGCAAAGATGCCGCTGAAGAGCGTTGCAGCGACAGTGATGGAGCCGGCATCGGAGCATGGAAGGCTGGCGATGGATGAGCTGCACCAGCAGACCGTCAACCTGCTGTCCTTTCAGACGCTTCCGCGAGAGCAATATGATGCGCAGGTAGCGTTCAACCTGCTGCCCTCGCTGGGAGAGGCCGCGAAGGTGAAGTTGGCGGTGGTGGAGAAGCGCATTCGGACAGAGTATGCGGAGTTTTCAGCAGGCGTGTTGCCGCCGCTGGCTTTGCAGCTTGTGCAAGCGCCAGTGTTTCACGGCTATGCGGCGTCCGTGCTGGTAGAGGTTGCACAGTCTGTCACTGCGGAGCAGGTAGAAGCTGCGCTGGCAGGCGAGCATGTAGATATTGTGAGCGGGGAGTCTGATCCGCCGAGCAACCTGAGCGCGGCCGGGCAGGAAGACATCATGGTTCGCGTGAGCGAAGACGTGAGTAGCGATGGAGTATCGCGGTTCTGGCTTTGGATGGCCGCGGATAATTTGAAGCTGGCGGCGTTGAATGCGATTGCGTGTGCGGGAGAACTGCGCCGGTTGCGTCCGCTGGGCAAGGTGCAGTAAGCAGCCGAGCCTGGAATTACTTCGCACGGTTTTGGTTGCGAATCAGGTCGCTCATTTGCAGATAGACGCCGTTGGTCCAGCCGAAGCCGACGGCGTTGCTCTTGTAGCCAGCGGCAACTTTTACGTTGGCTGAACCGCTGACCACGTCATATTTTTCGCGGATGGTGCCGTCGCGCAGGAAGTTCACTAAGACAGTCTGTGAAAAGTCGCTGGCTGCATGTGAGGCGTCGCCGGTGAAGCCGTATTGAGCAAGCCCTTTGACGGCGAGCCAGTTTGTGGGCGCCCATCCGAAGGGGAGATCCCATTGGGTGCCGGAGTCGTTGTCGCTCATGGCGAGGCCGCCGGGGTGCTCGAAGAGGGAGAGGTGTTGGTCGATTGCTGTGGCCTGCTGCGGGCTGGCGAGCCCGGCCCACAGCGGATAGAAGGCTGCGATGTAGTTGTAGGTAGAGCGTTGATGGGTGGTGAAGTTGTAGTCGTAGAACATGCCTGCGGTTGGGTTCCAGAGATATTTGTTAACGGCATCGCGTCGAGCGGTGGCGCGGTGTTCCCATTCGGTGGCCTCTGCGGTGCGGCCCAGCAGGGAGGCGAAGTGGGCCATGTCGCGCTCGTATTTATAGAGCAGGCTGTTGAGGCAAACGGGCGCGTAGTCGTCGGTTGAACCGCTGAAGGGGCCGAAGCGGAAGCTGGTGTCGAAGCCCGATTCTCGCATGGCGCGGTCGCCACTGTAGAAGGCGCGAGTGAGGCGGTAGCCTTTGTAATAGGCGCGGGCGCAGACTCTGGATGTAGTTACATCGCAGCTTGTCTTTGCGAGTGTGGCGGCTTCGGTTGCAGATGGATGTTCGGTGGCTTTGATGAGATAGGCGGTGTGGGTGTCGGGGTGTACGAGCAGCCAGCGGATGACGTTAGGGTAGTAGTCGCTGTCGTCAGCCATCTCGGGCACGGGACCTTCACCGATGTCCTTGTAGCGGGCGAGGCCGGTGTCGCCTGCGCGATGGACCGGAGACGTCCACAACTCGTAGTCGCGCTGAGCGTAGCTATAGGCTTTGGCGAGCCACTCCTTCGAGAGCGGCTTGCCGTCGGAATGCTCGTAGACTTCTCGGATCATCGATGAAAGAAACGGCGGCTGCGAACGGGTGAAGTAGTAGGTACGGTTGGCATTGAGGATCGCGCCGTAGTTTTCGATCTCGTAGAAGAAGTTTTCGACCATGCCGCGGGCGAGGTCGGAGCGGTGGTCGTGGACGAGGCCGAGGATGATGAAGTAGCTGTCCCAACCGTACATCTCGTTGAAGCGGCCGCCGGGGACGACGTAGCGATTGGGAAGGTAGAGGAGGCCTTCTTTGGGGATTTCGCTGACCTTGACATCGCCTATGTGGATGATCTTTCGCGGCAGACGGTGCACCTCGATGTTGCAGAGCTTTTGCGCGGCGATGACGGGTGCCGGCATCGGCAGGCCAGCGGGGAGGTAGAGTACCGGGGCTGTCATTACTTTGGGATCGACCAGCGATTTGCAGTCGGACATGGAGCGGGAGAGACTGTCCCAACTGTTGTGAATGTAGCTAAGAATTTTCGCATTGGAGGATGCATCGGTGCTGGTCGCTTGAGCGCTGGCGTTACCTGTGAGGAGCGTCGTTGTAAAAAGCAGGATGCCGATGCGAAGTAGATATTTCATGGATGGTCCTTACTTTTCTTCGATGGTCAAAAGAGGGGATAGAGAGGCTTCCTGTATTCGAAAACGGTAACACTTTAGCATCCGCGTTGGGCGGCTGGAGCAAGCGCATGGACTTCTCTGTGGTGGCGTAGCTCCTGTTCAGAGGGTAGTGTTAATCTGCGGATTTTAATGTGAAACGCGAAGGAGTATTCGTGGCGAATAAGAGCGGTGGAGCAGGTTCGGAGATGCGGATTGGCATCGACCTTGGAGGAACGAAGATTGAAGCGCTTGCCATCGACAGAGATGGAAAGGAATTGGTTCGGCATCGTGTCGATACTCCGCAAGGCGACTATGATGCGACGGTAGCGTCGATGGCGGCGCTGGTTCGACGCATCGAAGAGGAGATAGGTCGAACCGCGACGGTGGGCGCGGGCATTCCCGGCTGCGTCTCGCATGTAACCGGAGTTGTGAAGAATGCCAATTCGACATGGCTGAATGGAAAGCCGCTGGATAAGGATCTGTGCAAGGCGATGGATCGCGAGGTGCGCGTTGCGAATGATGCAAATTGTCTTGCCATCTCCGAGGCTACCGATGGAGCGGCGGCGGGCAAGCGGCTGGTCTTTGGAGTGATTCTGGGGACGGGATGCGGCGGCGGCATCGCGATTAACGGTCACGTTCACGATGGGCCGAACAGCATTGCTGGTGAGTGGGGGCATAATCCGTTGCCGTGGATGCTGCCTGAGGAACTGCCGGGGCCTGCGTGCTATTGCGGGAAGAGCGGGTGTCTGGAGACGTGGATCTCGGGGACAGGTGTGGCGCAGGACCACAAGAGGGTGACGGGCAGGGAACTGACGACACGGGAGATTGTGGCGGCGTCGGAGGCCGGTGATCCTGATGCTGTGGCTACGGTGAATCGATTTGAGGACCGGTTGGCACGGGGATTGGCCCATGTGATCGATTTGCTGGATCCGGATGTGCTTGTCTTTGGCGGAGGATTGTCGAAGGTGCAACAGCTCTATCGGAATCTGCCGAAGATATTGCCGCGGTATGTCTTCGGCAAAGAAGTAGCTACGCCAATCGTGCAGGCTAAGTTTGGAGACTCCAGCGGAGTTCGCGGCGCGGCATGGCTGTGGCCGAATCAATGATGCGCTATTTGCAGCGCCACTAGAGTGCGGTATGGTGGCGTAGATCGTTCGAGAAAATCTAATTTTGTTCTCATTGAGCGGCACAGGAGTATACATTTGCGGCGCAGAAACTTTCTAAAACTCGCAGCGTCCGCAGGTGCATCGTGGGCGACGCATCCGATTCGGGCAGCCGTCCCGGCAACACCAATTCCTATTATCGATGCTCATATCCATCTCTTCGATCCAAGTCGACCCGGAGGGATTCCCTGGCCTGAGCCAAGCGATTCTGTTATCTATAAACCAGCGCTTCCAGATCGTTATGAGCGCATCACGGCGCCGCTTGGGGTAGTAGGGGCCATTGCCGTAGAAGCCAGCCCCTTGCTGAGCGACAACGACTGGGTGCTGCAGGTCGCAGCGAAGAACCCCGTAATCGTGGGAGTGGTTGGCGATCTTATACCCGGAGCACCGGATTACGCCAAAGAGTTAGAGCGTCTCCACACAAACCCTCTCTTTGTAGGCATTCGCTACGGCAATCTCTGGAAGCGGGATTTGGGATTGGACTCGAAAAACCCTGGATTTATCTCAGGCTTGAAATTGGTTTCAGAGTATGGTCTTGAACTAGACAGTGCTAATCCCGACAATAATCTGATTCGCGCGATCGTCGAGGTGTCGGATCAAGTTCCAGAGTTGCGCATAGTCATCGATCACTTGCCTGCCGCTCCTATTCCGCCTCCAGGTGCTGCACGTAACGAATACTGGTCGCATCTTCGTCACTGTGCGAGCAATCCAAACATCTTCATCAAGCTGTCGGAGATCCCCGTTAGAGTTGGCAAGGATGTCCAAAAAGACCCCGCCTACTATCGTGAGCGGCTCGATGATATCTGGAACCTTTTCGGAGAGGATCGCATTCTCTACGGTAGTGACTGGCCAAACAGCGATCATCTGGCAACATATGCCGATACACTCGCGCTTGTACGCGGCTATGTTATGCAAAAAGGTAACGCAGCGTGCCAAAAATTCTTCTGGAAAAACTCAATTGCGGCTTACAAATGGCGACCAAGAAACACAAGCCAGAAAAACCTGTAAGAGCATTGGGATAAGTCTCGAAGGCATTTGCGTATTATGAAACAAATCCCAAGGCGCTCAGGAAATTGTCAAATATCCATAATTTGTTTTTTCAAATTCTGAGCCGTGCACGTCATTTCAATGACTTACAGTAGCAAAAAAGCCATAACAATTGTTATTTCACATCCCATTTTTGCAAGGATGCACGAGTGCGATATGGTGGCGTAGACCGCCAGGGATCGATAAAGGATTGTCTGAATGCGAATTAGGAGTTGGGCTGCTGTTACTGTGTTTACTCTGTTCGGCATGGCGCTTTGGCAGGTGCAGGCAAGACAAGCCAACGTGGTTGCCGCAGCAAGTCGAGGATCTGAAGCTACAGCGCGAGATTGGCCTGTCTACAACGGCGGGGTCAATGGCGATCACTATTCGCCGTTGACGCAGATCAATCGCTCGAACGTAAGCCGGTTGAAGGTTGCATGGACGTTCGATATGCACGAAAAGGGTGGGTTGCAGACGAACCCGCTGGTGATCGGCCGGATACTCTACGCGTATACCCCATCGCAAAAGGTGATCGCTCTCGATGGCGCAACGGGTAAGGTGATCTGGACCTTCTCTCCAGAGATGCCCGGCGGCCAGCCTACGCGCGGGCTTAGCTACTGGACCGATGGCAAGGAGAGCATCCTGTTCGCTGGCGCTCTCACCAATCTTTATGCGCTTGATCCGGCGACAGGGAAGCTTATCCCGACCTTTGGAGATCAGGGCAAGATCGATCTTCGCAAGGGACTGGCCGAGGGCGACTATACCGGGGTATATCTCGCTCCTACCACTCCGGGTTTGGTCTTCAAGGATATGATCATCGTCGGATTTCGTGCGCCGGAGGAGGAGCCGGCACTGCATGGCGACATTCGCGCGTTCGATGTCCATACCGGCGCTCTTCGCTGGACCTTTCATACCATTCCTCATCCGGGCGAATATGGCTACGAAACGTGGCCGAAGGATGCGTGGAAGATTACTGGCGCAGCCAACAACTGGGCGGGCATGTCGCTTGATGAGAAGCGCGGCATTTTGTATGCGCCTACCGGTTCTGCTGTAACTGACTTTTACGGCTACGACCGTGCGGGCGACGATCTGTTTGCGGATACTCTGCTGGCGCTCGATGCCAACACTGGAAAACGGATATGGCACTTTCAGGGTGTTCATCACGATATATGGGACCGGGATTTTCCTTCTCCGCCAGCACTCGTGACAATTCATCGAGATGGCAAAGCGATTGATGCCGTAGCGCAGACTACGAAGCAGGGCTTTGTCTTTCTCTTCGATCGCGCAAACGGCAAGCCGCTGTTTCCTATTGAAGAGAAGCCATTTCCTGCATCGAATGTTCCCGGTGAGACGACCTCGCCGACACAGCCGATTCCGCAACTTCCACTGCCTTATGCTCGTCAGCTACTCACCGCGGATATGCTGACCACGCGAACGCCGGAGGCCCATGCCTGGGCGGTGGAGCAGTTCAAGACCTTTCGCAGTGAAGGTCAATTTATTCCTTTCAGCGTAGACAAGCAGACCGTGGTCTTTCCGGGTTTCGATGGCGGAGCCGAGTGGGGCGGGCCAGCCATCGATCCTCGTACTGGCGTCATCTATGTCAACGCCAACGATATTGCCTGGACGGGAGGATTGACGGCGACTAAAACGAGTGGCAATGCGGGGACGGATTTGTATCAACATCAATGCTCAATGTGTCACGGCGCAGATCGAAAGGGATCGCCACCGGCATTTCCGTCTTTGGTTCACGTCGATCAGCGACTGAGTGATGCTGCGATCACATCGTTGATTCACGATGGAAAGGCAAGAATGCCTGCTTTTCCAGGGATAACGGGAGAGAAGCTGGATGCGATCCTTGCGTTTCTCAAGACCGATTCCGACGCGATGAATACCGGAAAGGGTAATAGCGCGCAGAAGATCTCTGCCGAGAGTAGTGCGCGGACAGCCAATACGACGTTGTCGTCGAAGAGTGAGTTGGGAGGCGCTGAAGCTGCGACTGCGCGGTATCACTTTACCGGCTACCGTAAGTTTCTTGATCCTGATGGCTATCCAGCGATCGTTCCACCGTGGGGAACGCTCAATGCTATCGATCTAAACACAGGCAAATATCTTTGGAAGGTGCCGCTGGGGGAGTATCCCGAGCTGATGGCGAAAGGAATGAAGGCGACCGGCTCAGAGAACTATGGAGGGCCGATCATTACTGCGGGCGGTGTTGTGATTGTCAGTGCGACGATCTACGACAGGAAGATTCGAGCCTTCGACAGTCGAACCGGCAAGCTGCTTTGGGAGTACGAGCTTCCTTATGCAGGGAACGCAACGCCTGCAACGTACATGATCGATGGGAAGCAGTATGTGGTAATTGCTGCGAGCGGTGCGCGAAATCCTGCCGGACCGCAAGGCGCAGCCTATGTGGCGTTTGCCTTGCCGCAGCGAACCTGAATAGGCGCCGTCTGGCTCTGAGTTGGGGATGGTTGTCCCGACTGGTTCGCTCGTGAAATAGTGGGATGCCTGAGTAAGTGCGGCCGTAACGGAAGAATGAGGATCGAATGAAACTGCAGCTTAGAACGCGCCTGAGCACCATGATGTTTCTTGAATACTTTATATGGGGCGCATGGTATGTCACCCTGGGAACCTGGCTCGCAGGTTCGTTGCACTTTACCGGGCAGCAGATAGGGTTAGCCGCGGGAACTACGGCGGTCGGTGCCATTATTGCTCCGTTCTTTGTAGGCATTGTGGCAGATCGTTTTTTTGCTACCCAGAAGGTGCTCGGTTTTCTGCACATTATCGGAGCGATCCTGCTCTTCGTTGCTTCGATCCAGGCTTCGTTTACTGCTTTCTACGTTCTGATACTGCTGTACTGCCTGGCGTTTATGCCGACGCTTTCGCTGGCAAATTCTCTGGCGTTCCGGCAGATGGATGATCCAAAGGAAGAGTTTGGCGCAATCCGTGTTTTGGGCAGCGGCGGATGGATCGTTGCGGGGCTGCTGATCGGCACAATGCGTTTGGAGGCCACTTCGACGCCGATGCGGCTCGCCGCGCTGGCCTCGTTGCTGATGGGGCTTTATAGCTTTACGCTGCCTGCTACACCACCGCTTGCGCGAACAGAAAAGTTCTCGCTGGACAGCATCTTTCCTCGCGAGGCGATCAAACTGCTGGGCGAGCGGTCGATGCTCATCTTCGTGATTGCTTCTTTTCTGATCTGTATTCCGCTGCAGTTTTACTATGCATTTACGAATCTCTTTCTTAATCAGACTGGAGTCAGTAACGCTGCCGGCAAGATGACCGGCGGCCAGATGTCAGAGCTGATCTGTATGCTCCTGATCCCGTGGTTCTTTCGTCGGTTAGGTGTGAAATATATGCTGATCGCCGGTATGTTGGCCTGGGTTGCCCGATATCTTTTGTTTGCGTACGGCAACGTCAATGCACACATGTGGATGTTGTGGGGTGGCATCCTGCTTCATGGCATCTGCTACGACTTCTTCTTTGTCACGGGTCAAATTTACATCGACCGCAAAGCTCCGTTGAATCTTCGTGCGGCTGCACAAGGCATCATTATCTTCATTACTTATGGCCTGGGCATGTTTGTAGGGTCGTGGCTCTCGGGAGCCGTGGTCAGTCACTATGCGCTTGCTGCTCCTGTTGGCATGGCCACCTACGATTGGAAGTCGATCTGGATGTTCTCGGCTGGTGCCTCTGCGGTTGTTCTCATCCTGTTCCTCTTTACGTTTTCCGATAAGGGAGAAGATCCGAAGCCTCTTCCGGCTGAGAACGCCGATTCGTTACAGGTTCCAATTTAAAGTCTGCGCAATCGTTGTATCTGAAGTACGCCGTCAACTATTGCATTACCCCATAAGGAGAAAAAGACATGAAGGGAAGTACACGAAGAGAATTTCTGCGAAACACAGGCAGCCTTGGGGCGATGGCACTGGTAGGCGCGGCCATGGGACCGGCGACGGCGTGGGCCGATCCCATGGGGTTGCCGGTTGGGATTCAGCTCTATACCGTTCGCGGCGTGATCGAGAAGGATACTCCTGGGACTTTAAAACAGTTGCACGATATTGGTTATCGCGAAGTCGAGACTGCGGGCTTTGGCAAATACTCTGCTAAGGAGTTCGGTCAGCTTATCAAAGATGCAGGACTATCGTGTCCCAGTGCCCATCTGCAACTGAACGGTCCTGAATACGGCCAGGTCTTTGACGATGCTCATGCGCTAGGTGTGACCTACGCGACAAGCTCCACCTTATCGGCGTGGGCTCCAAAGCCGCACACGGCGATGACTCATGGATGGCCGAAGCTGGGGCTCGATGACTTTAAGAGGCTGGCAGCGAAGATGAATGATGTTGGGACGAAGGCCAAGGCTGCAGGTCTGCAGTATGCCTATCACAATCACGATCTTGAATTTCAGAAGATGCCGGATGGAAGTTATGGCTACGATGTGCTGCTCAACGAGACAGACCATGCGTTAGTGAAGTTTGAGATCGACTGCGGCTGGATGGTTGTAGGAGGAGCTAGTCCGGTAGAGTACATGAAGAAGCATCCCGGTCGGTTCCGCATGATCCACGTGAAGGACTTCAAGGCGATGCCTCAGGCTGGAAAACGCCCCGAGGGAAGCGAGCTTGGAGCAGGATTCATCAACTACAAGCCGATCTTCGCAGAGGGAAGGCTGGCAGGTATCCAACATGCTTTTGCGGAGCAGGAAGGTCCATATACAAAGCCGGAGATGGAGTCTGCAAAGATCGACTATGCCTATCTTCATTCCATGAGCTAACGATCTGCAACGTTGCGATGAATGACGGGGAAGAGGTGGACCAGACCTCTTCCCCGTCATTTTTCCAGGCGAGTTTTCGAGGTCAGATTGGCCGTCGTGACCAGGAACGCGTTTTATCTACATTGCTCTTCTAGGATGGTGGTATGCGCAAGATCGTTATCAGTGGACCGCCACCTGTTCAGATTCTTGATGTGACGGGCCCGCTTGAAGTTTTTTCCAGCGTTCCGGACTACGATGTCCAGGTCGTCGCGCCGGATGACTCTGGCCAGTTAGTCACAAATCGCAGGATCAATATCAGTGGAGCTGTCTCGCGAGAGAGCATCACCGGAAACATTGACACTCTTGTAGTGGCCGGTGGACCCGGTGCTGAGAGCGGCGTATACGATGAGGGGTACATCCGCTGGATTACTGAGGTTGCCGCGCGGTCGCGTCGTGTTGCTTCCATCTGCACAGGAGCGTTTATTCTCGCCGCCGCCGGGCTCTTGAATGGTAAGCGCGCGGTAACTCACTGGAACTTCTGCGATCGTCTTGCGAAGGAGTTTCCTCAGGTAAAGGTGATGCCAGATCCAATCTTCCTTCGGGACGGTGAGGTTTACACTTCGGCGGGTATTACTGCAGGCATCGATCTCGCGCTTGCCATGGTCGAGGAGGACCACGGGCATCAGGCAGCGCTCGCCGTCGCGCGCCAACTTGTGATGTTCCTTGTTCGTCCTGGCGGTCAGGCGCAATACAGTCATACGCTCTCAAGACAAGCGGCGACATCACAACCACTTCGCGAGCTTCAGGTGTACATGCTTGAAAATCTCAAGGCTGATCTTTCTGTTGAGGCTCTTGCGGCGCGAATCGGCATGAGTCCGCGTCATTTCTCGCGCACTTGTTTACGGGAGATGCAGATGAATCCAGGTCAGTTCGTAGACCGGCTTCGTGTAGAGGCCGCGCAGCAGATGATCGGAGGCTCTTCCATGGGCCTAAAGGAGATTGCGGATGCGTGTGGCTTTGGGTCCGCCGATTCGATGCGCCGTGTCTTCCAGAGGGTGATAGGTATCTCAGCCGGCGAGTATGCTGAACGGTTTCGACGGACGAAGCTTTAAGTTGATGCTTGCCGGATGTCCGAAAATGTCGGAATGATGTCATTGCTGCATCTTCCTGTTCAACCTAAGCTCGTTTTGAAACGAGAAGAGTTGCCAAGGAGATGCAAATCATGAACAGAGATTCTTTTTCAATCGCAACATCCAGTAAGGCCGAGGTTGTGGAAATGCAGACAGCCGAATCCAGACCGCTTTTTCGCGAGCCGAAGGTTGTCATTCCCGTACCTACTCCCCAGACAAAGTACCAGCACGTACAGCCCGGTGTGCCGGACACATTACTGGCACGTGAGGCGACCGGGCTACTCCATGAGTTCAGCACGCCTCTTCTTTTTAACCATTCCCATCGCGTATTTTTCTGGGCGAACGAGATGGGACGCCGAAGCGGTCAACCATACGATCAGGAGCTGCTTTTTATATGTGCAGCCTTCCACGATCTTGGCCTTTTGGAGAAGTTTTCAAGCGCCGAAGATCGCTTCGAGGTAGATGGCGCGAATGCTGTACGCCAGTTTCTCGAGCATCACGGCGTGCCGTCTGCACGTATACAGGTCGCCTGGGATGCGATCTCGCTTCATACAACCCCAGGCATCGTTCAGTACAAGCCGATAGAAGTTGAGCTGTTATACAACGGGGTTGGCCTCGATGTTTTGGGTATTGGTTACGATGAGTTTCCGGATGATCTGCGAAAGAAGATCGTTGCCCAGTATCCGCGCGTGAACTTCAAGCAGGACATCGCAAAGGCTTTTCTTGGCGGATTCGAACATAAGACCAGATCGGCCGAAGGAACCTGCAATGAAGACATCTGTTCCCACTTCATTCGCAATTACAAACGGAGCAACTTTTACGAACAGATTCAGAGTTCTGCATTCCCGAACTCTGAATAGATCGAGGCATATGGCGAATTACACGTATAGATGGCCCTCTCTACACTCGGCACGGCTGATGCCGAATCGAATGTGGAGAGAGCAAGATATCGTTCTTCGTCGATCATGCAAAGCTTTCGAACTGGCTTCGGTGAATTAGCAGGAAGCAGCTTTTGGAATCCACAGAACGACTCTTTTTTTGTTCAAGGAGGAGGTAAGTGGATACCAAAATGCGGCAATCTTCTGATAGACTTGATCTTGTTGTTGCAACAGCCACGTTGTTGAAAAGCAACCTGGGGACGTAGCTCAGTTGGTTAGAGCGCTGCCCTGTCACGGCAGAGGTCGCGGGTTCGAGCCCCGTCGTCCCCGCCATAAACCTCAAGAAACTAAATGGTTTATGGCAAGTGGCACAATCAAGATTTGCCTTTGAGGGTGCTGGAGCAATCCGCACCCTTTTTCAGCGTCAAATTCGCGAAGAAAGATAGATTACAAAAAATCGGGCTGTACTAAGGTGAAGGTCCCTTTAGTACAGCCCGATCGATTCTTATCCCTCACTTCGTCCCATCTGGAAGCAAGCGAAGGACACTTTCAAGTTTAGTTATGCCTTGGCCATCTTCCGACGAACAATGCCGGCCATCCCTAACATCCCAGAACCGAATAGCATCAGGCTGGAGGGTTCCGGAACAGGTGAAGCAGTCGGAGGAGTTACTCCGATCATATCCTGGGCAGTACCTGGATACCCCGAGGCCTGACTGCCGGGAATCGCAGCATAGATGGTGTACTGGCCATCCTCGTAGGCTGACGCATTCGTACCTTGTGCGACTGCACTCACAGCCAGGGCGTCCAGAGCCTGTACGCTCGCAGAGTCCATGCCATCGGCCTGCACGCCTGACAGATCATTAAGCCCCCATATTGCATATTGGTAGTCGGAGTTGCTGTAACTGCCTGGGTTGGTGGAAAGTTGATTGAACAAAAACGCCTGTTCCAGGTCCAAAGTGGAAGAGGAAGACGTAACCGTATTCGGTGTAGCTGACCATGACTCATTCATCTCTATGGAATTTGCGAGGTCAAGGCACATCACCGTTTCATCATTCAAGCCAGCAGGAGTACCGTTTACATAATTCTCGATCGTGACCTGATAAGGACCAACAATCTCAGGGCCGCTCGTCGTACCGCCGCCCGTGAACGTCATCGTAACAGTATCGGCCTGCGCGACTCGTGGAAGGAGCGCAAGACTAAATACTGCAAAAATAAGTGCAATGCTTTTCTTCAAGTAAAAATCTCCTGTCCCCCGCAAGCAGGCGACCGTTAGGGACATTCCCCTTTTCAGACATGGGAGAGTGCCATTAATGGATGTCGCTGTTTCTCACTCTCTAGACCTAAACAAAGTTAGATGGTTGATTATGGTTGTTAGGAATACACAGACGAGAGACAAATCGATTTGAATCTCTTTCATTACGACGGACGAACACTTTTTATTTCACGAGCCTCATAAGTTCGTTCTTGAATACTCTTTCCGATCGAGCCCCTTCCTAAAAGGGGTGTTTTCGCAACCCCCGCCAGCCACCAAAAACACGCACCCGCAACCTCTCGACGAGAGTCAGTCGAACTTTTGCTCGCGTTATGAACGATAGGACTGCCGACGTTCACTCGGCGTGCACTTCTGTCACGTTTCGCGATGCTTGCAGCCGTTGCAAACAATCGCTTATGTGGTTACGTGTCCTTCTCTTCAGAGCAAGAGTGATATAAGTCCATAATGGAGCACAAATTGGAGAGCAGGAACAAGGCAGGATCGGACAGAACGGAATCCAAAATGGTTTTTACGCGTCGCCAGTTTTGCGAGGCAGGTGCTTCAGCGATCGCTGCTGCGATGACGCCGGTGAAGTCACTTGCTTCAATCGGCGAATCGAAGGCTGCGAGCCTGTCAGGCGTTCCGACACTCGATGAGTTGGGAACCGAATGGCTCGATTGCAGCCAATTGGCACATATGCCCTCTCTTCATAATTTCCATGAGATGGCAGCCTGTGCTCCGGACCTGGTTGGCGTGAACTTTCTACCCGGGGGACAGCTTTATAAGGATTCGGGGCCTCATTGGTATATCTACAACACTCTGCCGCTATGTCGCATGACTATCGACGCTACGGCGCATGACAGTATGACCTGCAGGTGGTTTGCCTATCAGGCAGTAAGGCGTGCTGAAACATCTGATCTCGAAATCGTGACCACGAATCGCCTTGTTATGGAGGACACGACGATCTTGTGGCGCGTCGAGTTCAAGAATACAAGTGCTATGGCCAAAACGATTCGGGTAAAGATTGATACCGATGGCGTTCGCAGCAGCGATGCAGGCCATGTTCAGCTTGTTGCCAAATCCCAGAAATTCGCGATGAGCGCAATCTACCAATTTGTAGACTCTCCCGTCGAAGAGAATGCAAAGGGAGCGGAGGTGGAATGGGAGTTGCATCTCCCTCCGAAGCAACATCAAGAGGTCCGCTTTCTCATGAAAGTGAACGACGAAGATGCACCTTCTTCTAAGGGCGTATCTGCAGCGTGGTTCGAAGCAGAATGGGACCGTGCGAAGAAAATCTGGGATGAGCGCTGGATGAGCGCCTTTACGCCCGGCAACAAATTCTTCTCTGGAAACGCTCCGACGCTTTTCACGAAAGATGCTGCGATCAGCGAGATCTACTACCGAAGCGTATTGACCCTGATGGTTTTGCTGCGAACCAACCTCTGGAGCAATCGAACCTTCATTACGAGTGGAGAACGCGCAAAGGGAATTGTCTTTTATTGGGATACTTCACTGTTCTCAACACTTTTTGCAATGCTCGAACCTAAGCAGATGAAGGAGCAGATCAAGCTCTTCCTTGAGCAGGACCCGCATGAGAATGCGGTGATTGTGTTTAAAACCAAGCGCCCTGCCTCTCCCAGGACGATCGACACTCCCAAAGGATGGGACCTCAGAGGTTATGCGGCGAATGATCTATCTATCTTCCGCTTAACCTGGTCCTATTTGTCCGTGACGCAGGATGAAGAATTTCTGAACGAGAAGATTGCAGATCAGACAGTAAATGAAAGACTCCAGGTTTTGGCGACTGACTGGAAAAAGTTGTTGCGCCATCCCTCGGATCATCTGGCCGACTATGGGGAAGCTCCCAACCTTCTGGAGTGCGTCCCTACCTATATTCATAAGGTGCCGTCGTTCAATGCTGCCAACGTGTGGATGATGCGTGAGTACGCAGACATTGTGGAGCTCACGGGGAATCACACCGAGGCGGTCGAACTTCGCCGAGAAGCCACTGATATGGTTCAGTCGGTGATGACGCTGTATGAGCCGGGCAAAGGTGTCTGGTCCAGCCTGCATCACGATGGCTCCCGAGTCGAGATGCGGCATTGCTATGACTTTGCTACTGTCGGCAGGTTTATGGCCGCAGATCTCCCCGTCAAAGTTCGCGGGGAGATGGTTGATTTCGTCCAGCGGGAGCTGTTGATGGAAAAGTGGATGCGTGCTCAATCTATGTTGGATGTCGCGGCCGCAAACTCTGACAGACCAGATCACGGCCCGATGGGAGCTTACGACGCGTGGCCCGCGGTGACTGTCGATGCGATGTGCATTCTCGGGTACTGGAAGGACGCTATTTCTTTCCTGAGGAGAACCAGAGCTGCAATTTACGAGGGAGTTTATGCGCAGGCACATGAGTTCTATGGCCCACGGCGACGTGAGTACGATGCTCCAGTTCGAATTGCCCAACGCGGAGGCTGCATGCGTGAATGCACGGGCGGCGGGGCATTTGCGGAGACCATTATCAATACGCTATTCGGCTACGTTCCAAAACTCGGCAAGCAATTGACGCTATTCGAATCCCACACTCCGAGAGGGATCACAGGGGAGCTGCGACACGTGCGCTTCGGCCAGGAGCAGTTCACAATCCGATCTGGGAACACCGGGCTGCACTTGAGGAAAGAAGCGAAGGTCTGAATCCGTATGAGACAAATTACTTCGTGGCGTCGTTGTGTGGCTGTAAGTCTGCGCAGGTAGAGAAGCCTGCATCGCTCATGGATGGCGGCGGGGTAGCTTTGCCCCAGTTTGATGGAGCCGGTCCCATCGTCAACACCAGCGTGGCTCCGTCTTTGATCTGGGAGTGTCGGAACCAGGCGTACGGCAGATCCACTCCGTTTATCGTCGCGGACTGCACGTAACGATTAAGGCCGTTCGGGTCGAGGTTCTTTGCAACGATCCGAAGCTTCTTGCCGTTTCCTAAAGAGAGGGAAGCCTCGGGGATGCTCGGTGTGCTGATGAGGTAGACATCCTGCCCGGCTACGGGGGAGATGCCCAGCGTGGAAAAGATCAACCAACTCGACATGGCGCCGGAGTCGTCGTTACCTGGGATGCCGCCGCGGCTATCGGTGAAGTCTTTTTCGAGAATCATATGAACAATGTCGGCGGTTCTGTCCGGCCGTCCCGCGTAGTTGTAGAGCACGGGAAGCAGAAAACCCGGCTCATTGGTGACGTCGAAATGGTCATGAAGGAAGGTCCAGTCGAGGCGGCGTACAAATGCCTCATTGCCGCCGGTCATCGCAATCAGACGGCGCATGTCCTGCGGTGCATAGATGGAGTACGTCCAGATATCGCCCTCGTAAAAGAAGTCGGGCCATGTACCCCGTACGACAAGGTAAGGCGCAGCCCAGCTACCATCCGGGTTGCGAGGCCGCATAAAGCCGTTGAATCCCTCGACCGTCATGTTCTTGTCCCAGAGATGCTCGAAGTTATGCGCGCGGCTTGCATAGAGAGCGGCCTCCTTCGGTTTACCTAGACCGCAGGCCACCTCGGAGATGGCGAAGTCGTCGTAGCTATATTCGGCAGTGCGCGAACCGGAGCGCTCGTCGGCAAGCGTAATGTAGCCCTTCTCGTTGTAGTCCCGTAGACCTCCGCGGCCCTCCTTTTGTGGATTGGCTGGGGGCACCTCGGCGTCGTGAATCATGGCATCGAAGGCGGTCGGATAGTCGATGCCTTTGAGCCCTTTAACGTACGCGTCGGCGATCACAACGTTGGCGTTCGATCCGCCCTGAGTGCGGCCATTGTCGTTGCCGCTGCGGGCATCGGGCATGTAGCCGGTATGACGATAGATATCGATGAGGGAGCGAATGATATCGCGTTGCCGATCTGGGGAGATTAAAGTCAGCAGTGGGCTGGAGGTGCGAAACGTATCCCAGATGCAGTAATAGTCATCATAGTAAGGCTCTGAGGACTTCCAATCAGGATTCTCCCCGGTGCGATCGGTAGGCATCAGCATGATGTGATACATCGCCGTGTAAAGCTGTCTTCGCTGTGAATCGGTCTCTCCCGAAAGATTCAACTTCGCCAGTTCGGTATTCCAAAGAGCTTTGGATGCAGCATGAACTGCCGCGAAATTCCACGCGGGAATCTCATGCTCCACATTCTGCTTGGCCTGTTCGGCACTGATAAAGGAGATGCCGACCTTTGCCTGGATGACTTGGTTCGCTTTCGTGCTGAAGTTGAAGGTCGCGCCTATCGGCGTAGTGATTGGCGTGTCTGCTGGAGTCTTGTCACCCACGACCGCGTCTCCGGCATCGCTCAAAATCGTTCCCGTCCACGTCCGCACTGCTCTCGCAGGCGTGTCGAGCACGACGTAGTAATACACCCTGTACTCGCCGCCCCGATTCCAGCCTCCGGAGAAACGGGCTACACCTTGAATTTCGTGGTCCGAGATAACGTGAACCTCGGCGCCGAGGAATTTTTGCGCCTGCCAGGTTGTGCCTAATCCAAGTGCATGAGCGACATTGATCGTAAGATGCGATTGCTGCGATGCAGGAAACGTATAGCGATGGAAGCCAACCCGGCGACTGCTGGTTAGTTCAACTTTAACGTGGTAGCGAGTGAGGTCCGCAGCATAGTAGCCGACCTGATTGACCTCGTTAATACGCGGAGTCTTGATGTCGTCGAGGTTGAGCGGTCCGGTAGCGGGAGCGACAAGGATGTTGCCGTACTTGCCCTGCGCGCCGCTGAGATGAAGTTGCGAAAAGCCAAGAATCACGCCGCTGCTTGAATATCCAAAGCCGGAGCGGCGACCGTCAAAGGACTCCATATCCGGCCCCACTTTGACCAGACCATAGGGGATTGCCGCGCCAACAAACGTATTGCCGCCCCAGTCGACCCCGATGAATGGATCGACATTGCTGGTGTAATCCCGAACTGTTTTTGCGGAGGCCTTTTGCGCCCAGGCAAATTGTCCCATCGTGACGAGAGTGATACACGCAAGTGTGACGAGGCCTGAGGCGTATCGGATCAGGACGCCGCGGCGGTCGACGAAGGGAGGCTGGCAGTGATCGCAGACAGGCCTTCTGCCAAAAATAAAATTGTCAGTCATCAATTGCTCTCTTTGTTGACGGTGACGTCCAGAATTGTGTTGGTGAAGATCACTCGCCCAAGAGGCGGCGGATGCCCCTCAGTATAAACCGCTTCAACAGAGAAGAGGGAACAGGTCTCCATCGCGAAGATTCACACAGTGAAGCGGTCTTTTGTGCTCGCCTGATCTCTCAGGGACCTACCTTAGTAAACCGCCAATACTGGCCGCTCACATTCGCAGTCGGCGACATAAACGCCTGCTGCTGAGACGAGTCCAGCGAGCGGAACTCTCCCTGGAACGAATTGATTAACCGGATCCAACTTGCGTTTTGTATCGGCATGCAACGCCAATACTGGCCCGTGTAGTTGCCGGTTGCAGCCATCTTACCTGTATCCAGCGCGAATAGAGCTCCCTTGGCTTTGTTCTCGATTCTGAACCAGCCGGAACCTATCTTGCGGAACCGCCATTCCTCTCTTGCGTCTCTGCCTCCGGAAGGTCGAGGCAGTATCTTCAGATCCGCAGTGTTATCGGAAGCCAACACCAGGCCTCGATTCGCAACAAAAAGGTCGGTCATCTCGTAATAAGCATTTTCGTCAATCGGGCAGTTGTCGTAGTAGTTATTGCCCGTGAGATATTTCTGCTGTGTCGGCATGTCTGTGATGAAACCGTTCGCCGATTTCTGGATGTCCTCCCATGTGCGAAGGCTAATCCTGATATCGAGACCAACCAGATTATCTTTCGTCATTCTTTGCCGGAGATCATCGAGGTCGGATATCAGCGCTCCCCATTGACCATTCATCAACGCTAGAGCGGTCTGCACATCGTTTAGTTGCGGTCCGATCTTGACCCACTGATTGTCAGGGAAGTGTTGCCGCTCGTATTCTGCAATCGCCGCCCTGCCGGCATTGTTAAACTCCGCCTCCTCTGCGGTTGTCGTGGCGGTCAAATCCTGCAACCTCGTGAAGCGCTGCCGCAAGATTTTGTAAGTCGAATCGAACTCTGCCTGCGCCGCCACAGGGTCGGAGTTTCTCTTCTTCATGCTGCTATCGAGCGCCATCAAAAGCGTCCTGATATCGTTCGTTGCCAGTTGGCCGGCAATGTCGTTTATGCGCGGAAAGGTGCTTGTCCTCCATGTACGAGCGGCAGCGCGGAGACGAGGGTAACTGGCAAGTTTTCCGAACCGGCTAGGATACGCGGTGTTCGTGGCTCCGGGGGTATAGGAGTCGAATGCTACAAGGAACACAAAGCTATTGATGTCGGTCCAGACTTTTTTCGGAACATTGAAGGTCGCCTCCGCCTTGGTCGCGCTGAGGTCCAGCGAACGTTGTTGAGCCTTCATCTGAACCAGGCAGAACGACAGGACGACGGCCAAATACATGAGCCGGTACCGGCTGCGGCGATGCAGAACCATTCCAACTCTCCATTGTGCGTGCGACGTTTTCAAGGCTTTGACCTTACCGCGGTTTTCTCACCGAGGTTCCAATCATCTCGACCTTGATAGAATCCACAGTCTTGAGATCCAGGCCGGGGGACTTTACCTTCAGCGTCCATCCACTGAACGGCGGCGGAAGAACACCTTCGATCGCCGGATCGTACTTGATAACCTCGCCCTTATATTCGAAGGAGAAGAAAAATGGATCACCCGTGAAGTGCACCGCGCCGCCGTTCGGAAGGCGGTCCCGCAGAACAGCGCCGCTCAGAAGTTCCGTCACGATGCTGATGGTGTTGCCGGGTCCGACTAACCACGCGCGCATTTGACGAACGCGAACCAGGCCGTCTTCAGAAAACGAGTCCGCTGCCTTGATATCAAAATGGACTTCGCCATCGGCATCAAGGTTCGCGAACAACTGCGTGTCGGCGCTTCGTTTAAAGAGCAACTCTTCTGCTCGATAGTTGCCGCTGAGAGGCTTGAATGAGGTGAGGGCGCGATCGACATCGAGAAGCATCTCCTTCATCTCGGTCGCGTCACTGGGCACAACCGCCGAAGGCATCTTTGCCGGCCACGCCAGGTGTCGATAAAAGTAGGCGGCACGATACTTACAGTACGCGCTGAAGAACGCTTGCCGCAGTTCCCGCAAGCGCGCCGAGCGCTGAAGACTTAACGTCACCAGGACTTCGTCTTGATTACTAAGATTGCCGGAAAGTTGCTGCAACGTGGCAAGCTTCGCCTCGACTGCAAATTTTTGTAGCACCAGCGTTCCCAGCTCACGCGTACGTTGCGCAAGAAGCGATTGTTGCTCAGAAAATGCCCGGTTGAGAATCGCGAACTTTTGAAGGTTGGTTTTGTAGGTGCGCGCCGCAGATTTAATTTTGTCGCTGGCGTCTTGATCTAACAGGATGGAGTCAAGCTGATTGACAGCTTCGACCTCAAAGCTATCCCAGATGGCCTTGGATTCTACCGGGTCGGGCACGCCGGTGGTTTCGCTCACCATGTCGCCAAGAGCCGCGGCCGTTGGGTAATGCTTATCAATATTTTTAATCAGATCAGATGAGATTTTAAAAAGCTTGGCTATGCCAGGTCCCGCCGACGACAAGCCCTTGCCCAGAGCCTTCTTGTCTTTGCCGTCAATACTGACTACTTCCTTGATGATATTGATTGGCAAAAGATAGAGGAGCATAATTGTCCGCTTCGTGGTCGCGGCTCCCTTGATTCCGCCCTTCACGCTGCTGAGCGCACCGCCGACTGAACCAAAGGCGGGCTTCATCGTCGCGATCCCTGCACCGATTTGAAATACGGCGACTACCATCTCAAACGTTGCCTTGACGATGGTCCGAATCCGATCTTTTTTCAACTCTGTTTCAAAGTTGATACTTTCGATCTTCGCCTCGAAATGCTGATCTTCGACGCGCTTCCTAGCCGCTTCCGTCGCATTTCTGGAGCCGCGGACGAGGTCCTGTGCTGTCTTCACCTCCGACTCCGTCACCCTTAAATCTTCGCGGTCACGAGCCATCCAGGCGCTGACCACCTTCCCGGCAATCTCCGTGAACTTGTCCCTCGTCTTTTCGAAGTTCTGGTCCAACTCATACTTATCGGCCAACTCCTGGTGCGATTTGGCCAGAGCTAAATAGACCTCCGGAGTGCGCGCCGGTATGGGATACACCGCCTGTCCGGCATCGTCCCATAGAGGCAGCAGCCGTTGGAGCGCTTCCGCTTCTTCGAAGAGCCGCGTGAGATAAGGCGTCGGATATGCTGACCAGCGGACCAGCCATGTGAGCAGCGACCGTGCAAGGGTACAGTGTTCCGGTGAGGTGAAGCTAGGCGCAAATGCCCCTGCCGCCAAGTCGAACTGGCCGGAGAGGATTTGATAAAGAGGTGTCGAGAGATCCAGCAGCTTCAGGGGAAGCTTTCCGACTTCCGCGACTAGACCGGTATTGTCACAGCTGAGGGCCTGGAAGCGAAGTGGTTGTCCAGGTAATGAGGCTTCGAGTCTCCTTGTGGTGGCTTCGGTGTCCTTCGTGCCTTTTGTGCCCGTCACTGTTACCCATAGTTCGTTTTCGATCTCGTCGGCAATAAATTGAACAAGGGGCTGCAGATCTAACTTTGAATTGTGCACCAGGGCTACATCGGCGCGGTCGCCGTCCCGAGTGCCAACTAATATCTTGCGGGCGAAGATGCGCAAAGTCTGGAATCGATCGCGCAGGATGATCTCTGTGTCGCTTGGAATAAAGACTGTATCCGCAAAGACTTCAAGCGAGGTAGCATCGCTCTTCAGCGCTTTGGCATATGCCGCAGCCAGATCCAGTTGGTACCCGATTTCTACGAAGTGCCCCAGCGACTTTGAGTATTTCGGTGCGACCAAATCGCCGAGACGGCCATCCTGCCTGAGTGTATTGGTAAGAGCCACATATTCGTCGTAATGCATGGTGTTCTCCGCCAGACGCTAGGCAACCTTCACATTTTTGAACAACTGGTCGACGGTGGCAGCCTTCTTGGCATCACCGAAGCGGCGATATTGGTCCGCCTGATCAGACAGAGCCTTCCACGTTTTCTGAGCCGTTTTAAGGTCAAGCGCCGCAAAACGCCAGTCTTCATCAAGCGATCGGCCCTTCGCTCCATCCAGTTTTTGTACCAGTTCCTCCAGGTCATGGGTCAGCGCGTTCCACGCTGCCTCCAGCTTGCCAACGGATTTAATCGCTGCCTTCACGTCCTCGAGCGTCTTGGTCGTCAAGTTAAGCACGACGCTGTAGTTGTTGAAAAAATTCTGTTCGGTAGAGAGCTTCTTCTGGGTCTCTTCGAGTTTGCTGATCTTGCCCTGAAGTTCTTCTTTCTTAAGGCCATAGTCGACACCGACGCCAATCAGAACACCCGCCATGACAAAGAAGCCCAACCCCGGGATCAGAAGATATAAGGGCGAGGTCTCGAGCACGATTTCTTTATCCTTCTGTGTTTTTCTTAGCGCATTCAACTCCCTTTGCAAATCCTCGACCGCTTCCTTGGTCTTTTGGAGCTTGCCTTCGTAGTCGGCGTACTTGTTGCCGTAATCCTCAACATGCTCGCTGAAGTTTCCTTTCGACGTTTCCAGGTTACTTAAAAAAGTTGTCAGTTTCGTCTTCAATCTAGCGGCCTCTTTGGCGCGCTTCTCGGCGTCCGTATACAGGTACGCAATGTACTCCTTGAACTGCTCCTTGACTTCCTTGCTTTCGGGCGTCGGATTTCCTGTCCCTTCCCAATCCTTGGCCAGTTCCTTCAATTTCTCAGGCGTCACCGTGCCGGTCTTACGATAAGACTCGAGCAGAGCAATCAGTTCCGGATAGACAGTCTCGACGGTTCGGTTGTATTGAACGATGTCGCCGGCGAGCTTCAGCGTGCCCGGTTTAATGTCGCCCGTAAACGTCTCGCAATATCCTTTCAATTCGCTGTAGAGCTTGACGGTGGCTTTGAAGTCCTCGCCAAGAGGCACCTTGTCGTCAGTTATCTTCAGCTTGGTGCGCATGGCCTTGTCGGTCGTGGGATTCTCGGTGATGGCCATGTCGCAGAAGGCCTGCAATTTAAGCCACTCGTCGGACGTCAAAATAGAAAGGCCCTCTTGCATGTCGGCATTTGCAGAGAGTGATTCGGTAATCGTGATAACTTTAGTCACTTAAGTTTCCCCTTTTCTTGCAAGAGTAACTATCCCCTGGCATAGCCTGGAGCTTTTTGACGTGAACTGCTCAAAGCATTCTAAACATGGCCTAAAACGCGGTCCCGGTTAGATCGCCGTGTAAGTGCAGATCATTCAGAGGCCTATCATGCCAAGCTTGGTTCATCATGTCAACCTTCTAATTTCTCTTCTTATTGATTACGAAAGTAACTCAATTATTCGCCGCATTGTCTAGTCATTGAGACGCTGCTCGACGAAACAGACGCTATTGACAATATGGCGTTCTTGTCTCACTATTACGTCATACGTAGTACGTGAGGCGTAGCAAGCATGACGAAGACAGAACATTTTTCCGATCCACCTTTGCTCGTCCTCGCCAGTCTGGCAGATGGGCCGAAGCATGGATACGCCATGATCGACGAGATCGAGCAATTGAGCGGCGCGCGCCTTGGCCCCGGTACGCTCTATGGCGCAATTACCCGACTGGAGCAGCAGGGGCTCATCGAGCCGCTCGTCGTTGAAGAGCGTCGCCAGCCTTATCGGTTAACGGCAGCCGGTCGGCGCGCGCTTCGCGCCAGGTTGTTGGCGATGCGTCAGGTAGCGCTCGCGGGCCTGCGCAAACTGGAGGCCAAATGACCTCGAGCACTGCAGCACGCCTGGTTCGCTTCTATCCGCGGCGGTGGCGAACGCGTTATGGGCAAGAGTTTGCCGCTTTACTTGAACAGCATCCAATTTCTTTCAAGATCGTTACGAATGTTCTTTGGTCAGCAGGGGAGGCGCACATGCAAGCTGCAATGTCGCAAGAACGCAATCAAGGCAATGTGGTTGGATCAGTCTGGTCTGCATGGATGATAGCGGTTATCGCCGGTCTCATCCTCTACGGAATGGTTGACGACTCTCCACTTCTGGCTGCCATGGGCCAGAGTTCGATACTCGCAGCCAGTTGGAAGATGATTCAGGCCGGCTGCGTACTCGCAGTTTCCGCTCTAGTGGTTGCTGGTTTACCGCTCGCGTGGTCCATAGGCTTGAATGCAATCCGCAAACGGCGACGCAGTATCTATCTGCAGTTGGCGGTTCCTCTGATCTCGATCACGGTGTTCATCGCCTGGATAGCCGCAGTGCTCGCCTTTACGAATGGGCATTGGGCGGCATCGCCATGGGCTGTAGCTTTCTCCCGTCCAGACTGGCCCTCATACTCTGTTCGTTGGATCACCGGGGCGATAAGCGCAGCCCTGCTGATACTCTGTTGTTCCGCAAGTGCAGCCAGTATTTCGCAGCTCATTCGCGGTGACCAATTTCCCGAGCTGCATCTCGCACTTCCCGGCATCGATGTGAAGCTGCATCCGCTATCGTTTGCCGCAGCGCTATCGCCATTGGCGGCAGCGGGAATCTTCGTGATGTTGATGGGCGTTGTTGTCTGGGGCTATAGCGCAATCCATCTGTCGGCCCTGGCCTTTCACAACTCCAGAGGCCCACTCGGCCTGTCTGGAGTGGCTTCCTGGATTCTCAGCACAATCATTCTTGGTCTTGCTGCGGCCATCTCCGCACCGGCAGCATGGCGCAGTTGGGCACATACAACGGACCATTAGCGCGCCATTTTATTCGTGACCAAGCCTCGCAATGGATTGATGGCAACTGCCGAATAGCCCATCGAGTCAAGCGCAATAGCCTTGGCGAAGGTAAGGCGAATATGACACAATGACTGCGAGGCAAGGCGCAGAATGCGGAGACGCGAAAGGGAAGCGGCACTCGAGCGTTGGTTCGGTGTTGACGAGAGATTATCTCGTGCCACAGAGATACCTCTGCCGCAAGCGCTTGCGGAGGCATTTTTAAAACACTCCCGATCATGCGGGTCATGCAATGCCTGATCGCGATCCTGCGTATGAGCCGGATATCGCTGCATTGGGCAAGCGCAAGATCGTCCACGTCGACATGGATGCGTTCTATGCCTCGGTGGAACAGCGGGACGATCCATCTCTTCGTGGCCGACCTGTAGTCGTCGCCTGGAAAGGGAAGCGTTCGGTAGTTTGTGCAGCCTCGTATGAGGCCCGCCGCTTCGGCGTGCGCTCGGCCATGCCTGCTGTAAGCGCCGAACGCCTATGTCCGCAGGCGATCTTCGTGCCTCCCGATTTCGTGCGCTATAAGGCGGTGTCGCAGGCGGTGCGCGCGATCTTCGAGCGGCACACCGATCTCATTGAGCCGTTATCGCTCGACGAGGCATACCTCGATGTCACGGAGAATAAGACAGGTCTGCCAACCGCAACGCTCGTTGCCAAAACCATTCGGCAACAGATCTATGAAGAGCTGAACCTTACTGCTTCAGCGGGAGTGGCCCCCAATAAATTTCTAGCCAAGATTGCCTCCGACTGGCGAAAGCCGAATGGCCTCTTTGTCATTCAGCCCCACGAAGTTCAGCAGTTTCTTCTAACCCTTCCCGTCGGCCGCATTCCCGGCGTGGGCAAGGTGACAGAGGCTCGCATGGCAGAGACAGGCATCAAGCTTGTGGGCGATATCTATGCGATGGGGCTCGCCGCTCTGGCATATCACTTTGGGAGCTACGGCCAGCGGCTCTACGAACTGGCACGCGGCATCGACCATAATCCCGTGGTATCCAATCGCGTGAGCAAGCAGATCTCAGCCGAAGATACCTTTCCCGACGACATCCCGCTAACGGAGTGCGAGATACACATCCGCCGTCTGGCGGAAAAAATCTGGCTTGCCTCAAAAAGCAATGCCCGGCAGGGTCGAACGGTTGTGCTCAAGCTGAAGACGAAGGAGTTCAGCTCGTTGACGCGAAGCATGACGCCGAACGAACCGATCGCTACCTGCGAGGCTTTGACCGGCATCGCCCTTAGCCTTTGCGAGCGAATCGATCTTCCCCCGCAACAACTCTATCGCCTTGTCGGCGTAGGGCTCAGCAACTTCAAAGGCTGAGATGGCCCCCAGAAAGGGAAGAGGCAACTACAGAGGCTCAACAGTGACCTTTCCCAAAGATCCAGCCTCTATAAGACGAAAAGCGCCATCGAGATCTTCCATCGCAAAGGTTCTTTCACTCAACAACGGCTTGAGCTTTCCTTCGTCGGCAAGCTTGGCGGCCATGCTCAGTATCTCTCCGTGATGTGCCCTGAAATCGCCCGTAAGCAAAGGCAATAGAGTGAACACACCAGAGTAGGTCGCACCTCGAAATGAGAGCGGCGCCAGCGAGTGAGATCCCCATCCCAGGCAACTGAGTGCATGTCCCGTATATCGCTTGACCGCGGCGAGTGAGGCATCCAGTGTTGCTCCTCCAACCGTGTCGTACACGATGTCGAATCCCTTTCCCTTCGTTGACGTAGCAACATACTCTTCGACCGAAGAAGAGCGATAGTCGATGGGGACAGCGCCGAAGTCTTCCGCGATCTTTCTCTTATCGTTCGAGACCGTAGTAAAGACCTTGGCTCCATAGGCCACAGCAATCTGAACTGCGACATGGCCGACGCCTCCAGCACCGGCGTGAATGAGTATCGTCTGATTCTCGTGCACCTTTGCATGGTCTACGAGCCCCTCCCATGCGGTAATGGTGCTCAAAGGAAGTGCTGCTGCCTGACGCATCGAGAGGGCCTTCGGCTTATGAGCGAGCAGATCGGCGTCGACGATAATCTTCTGAGCAAGAGTGCCCTGCAGACCTCCAACGCCACCGACCAGGCCATACACCTCATCTCCCGGCTTAAAGGTCGTCACTGCGGATCCCGTGTCTTCAACTATCCCCGCCATATCCAATCCGAGCACGGCGGGCAGCGGTTGCCGAGCATGTTCAGCCTTGCCTGCACGGATCTTTGTATCGAGCGGGTTCAGCCCTGCGGCAGCGATTCTCACTAGAACCTGAGTTGCCTCGAGAGGCTGGTGATCTAACTGAATGGTGTGAAACTCACCGCCGGCTTCTTCAACTGACCATGCCTTATAGCTCATCCCTTGCTCCTCTTGACGGCCGAAAAGAGAACGTTCAGCCCCTCGGACATAGTGGGATGCGAGATAACAGCATCCCGCAGAACGGTGTAGTTCGCATTGGCCTGAATGGCCATTTGCACCACGGTCATCACCTCGCCTGCTTCTGCTCCAATCATGGCGAAGCCCAGGATGCGACCATCGGCAGGGGATAGTAAGGCCTTCATAAAGCCGCTGGTCTCGCCGATCGTTCTGGTGCGAAGGACCGAGGCCATTGGCACTCGCGCCACCTCAACGGGAATCCCCTTATTCTTTGCTTCATTCTCCGAGAGGCCAACGCGTGCGACCTGCGGATCGGTAAACAGACACGAGGGCATCAGGCGGTCCCGCGTGGATCGATTGCCACCGGCAAGATTGTCGCGAATGATGCGAAAGTCGTCGAGAGAAGCGTGCGTGAACTGCGGGCTACCGGCACACTCACCGATCGCCCATACATTCGCCGCTGTTGTTTCAAGACGATCGTTGACCTGTATCCAACCCTTTGGAGTGAGCTTGACTCCGGCGAGTTCAAGGCCGATCCCCGAGGTGTTCGGAACGCGACCGGCGGCAGCCAGAATGTGACTTCCATTGATCTCTTTCTCACCCTGTGGCGTCTTCACTGCAAGGCTCACCTGTTTGCCCGAGTGTCCTTTGACCTGAGTAATCTCGACCGATGTAAGAATGTCGATGCCCTCAGAGATGAGGATTCTCTGCAACTCTTCTGCAATATCTGCGTCCTGGTCGGGAATGAGCTGGGCAGCGCGTTGCAGGATGGTGACCTTGCTGCCGAAGCGGCGATAAGCCTGCGCAAATTCCAGACCGACGTAGCCGCCGCCAATGACAATAAGGTGTTCCGGCAGACGATCGAGTTCAAGGATCTCGATGTGCGTCATCGGCGAGGACTCCTGCAGGCCCGGAACAGGAGGAATCGCTGCGTGCGTGCCGAGGTTAAGGAAGATGCGTTCCGCAGCGATCGTCCTTTGACCTCCATCGTTGAGTCGTACCGCAATCGTCTTCGGCTCTACAAAGGTGGCCTCACCCATAACCAGTTCAGCGCCGGTAGACTTGTACTTGTTCACATGGATCGCAACCAGTGCCTCCACCATCTCCCGCTTTCGCCGTCGCACGCCCTCCATATCAATCGAGACCGGGCCGGTTATCGTGCCGAAATTCCGCGCATGGTGTGCGAGATCGGCGACCTTGGCGCTCCATATCTCGTTCTTCGCAGGAAGACAATTGATGTTGGGGCAAGAACCGCCGATCCATCTTCGCTCGAGAACCATCGTCGGCTCGCCGGACTGGGCCAGATGCCACGCAAGATACTTTCCACCCTCACCGCTTCCAATAATCACGTTCCGGCAAAACTCAGAGCTCATACATCCCTTTCCAGGATCGATTACGCCAATATATTGAATTGATTACAGAAGATGATTTCGATTCATCTTATAGGGAAGTAGTTACACACATCTTAGAAATATACGGCTCGTACCGACACCGTGCCGTATGCATCGTTAATTCCGTAGATATGCGAAAGAAAACCGACCCAAAATCTTAGGCTTTGATAAATCGAAGCGACAAAGAGTTCATGCAGTAGCGAAGTCCTGTCGGCTTTGGGCCATCGTCGAATACATGCCCTAAATGCGAATCGCACAACCGGCACGAGACCGCCGTGCGAGCCATGCCGAGCGAAAGGTCCGTGCTCTCGCGAACATTTTCCTTTGCAATCGGCTGCCAGAAGCTCGGCCATCCTGTCCCCGACTCAAACTTGGTATCGGAGCTGAAGAGCGCGGTGTTGCAGCAGATGCAGCGGTAGAGTCCCTTGTCGTGATTGTTCCAATACTGTCCGCTGAACGCTCGCTCCGTGCCGGCGCGGCGTGTCACCTCAAACGAATCAGGAGATAACAGTTGCTTCCATTCCGCATCGGTCTTGACGACCATCGGCTCGGTGACAACATCCTCTCGCTGCCCCGAATCGGAGAACTGCACAATCTTGACCTCTTTCGGCGTTGCGCTTTTGGCCTCGACCCTTGCAGTGTTATCTCGAAAGCTGAATGCGGCGACCGCGGCAGCAGCGCTACCGGCAAGAACAAAAGCACGACGCGTCAAAATGCCCGGCTCATCCATTCGCTTGTTTGTCATGGGTGCCTCCTGTTCGCTCTGCATCATCCAAAGGTGAAAGAAAATGCCTGCACCCCTGGATCTTCAAACTCAATGGTGAAGACATGATCGGCGACGGCTCCTCTTTGCCTCACCAGCTGATACAAGCGATGCTCTTTGACAACGCCGTTGCCCTGTGCGTCCGTATCGACACCATGATTCTCTCCGGGCGCATGACCGTCAATGGTCACCCGGAAGCGAACCGGCTTGCCGTCGGCCGTCGGGCCGAGCACAAGATGCAGATCGCGCGCATGAAAATGAAAGACGATCTTTCCGCCAGCCGATTTAAGCACGGCAATCTGCTTTTGATCCACCCACTGACCGGCAAGCCCCCACTCATTCAATCCAGGGTTGGCGGGCGCTGTGTAGGACTTTTCGGCATCCTGCTTGATGCCGCCCGGTGACGCGAAGTGGTCGGCACGAGCGTAGCCGATGTATGTCTCCGGCGATCGCACGTCATTCATGTCCGCAGCAGCTTCCACTCCTTGCGCATGGACGCTGACATCTCCGCCAGCCATCGGTTTTCCGGATCGCTCCTGCAAGAGCTGTTGAATCCAATGTTCTGACTGATCATAGTTTCCTTCGCCGAAGTGCTCGAAGCGTACCTTTCCTTTAGCGTCGATGAAGTAGTGAGCAGGCCAGTACTCGTTGTGGAACGCGTTCCAGATCTTGTAGTTGCTATCGAGCGCCACGGGATACGTGATGCCAAGCTTCTGAACAGCCTTCTGCACATTCGGCAACTGTTTCTCAAAGTCGAACTCCGGCGTATGCACGCCGATCACAACAAGGCCGCTATCTTTGTACTTGTTCGCCCACGCCTGTATGTATGGCAGAGAGCGCAGGCAGTTGATGCAGGAATAGGTCCAGAAGTCGACGAGGACAACCTTTCCTTTAAGCTCCTTCGCGGTCAGCGGCTTGGAGTTGATCCAGGCGGTCGCACCAGTCAAACCATAGAGCGGCGAGCTTCCGACGATGCTTGGCGGCTCCTGGGCTTCTGCTCTTGTCTGACCGGCAATCATGGTCCAGCAGGCGATAGCAATAAGTGCCAGCACATGCAACATCGGTCTACGCCATTTGAAAGCTGTATTCATCGTGGCTTCGATCCCCCTGGGGTCGAGTAACAACTAATCCTTAGACGCTCACAGGCTCGGCGAGTTACAGAGTTTTCGCAGCGCCCGTTTCTACGGATCAATCTGCTCTTAGATCAAATCCAAATCATCGGCGCCGGCGTATTTAAGCTTCACTTGCAATGGGCAGCTTGACCCGAAAATCAGTCAGTCCGGGCTGTGATTCGAATTCGATCGCACCGTCGTTATGAAGAACCAGGCGTCTCACGATATCAAGCCCAAGGCCGTTTCCTTGCCCCATCGGTTTGGTTGAAAAGAACGGATCGAAGATCCGATCACGAATACCCTCCGCAATGCCGGGGCCGTCATCGCGGATTTGCACCACGACACCCCGGCTCTCACGAAACGCGCTCACCTCGACCCGGCCGTCGTTCCCCACAGCGTCCAGAGCGTTGTCGATCAGATTTCCCCATACCTGGTTCAGCTCTCCGGCAAAGCCACGCGCCTTCGGCAGCTCCGCCTCGAGATTCAAAGTCACCGCCACGGACTTCTCGCGCGCCTTCGATTTCAGCACTGTTACTGTGTGATCGAGCGATGTGCCTAAATCTACCGGCTCGGCTACATTCGCCTGATCCATGTGCGTAAACCCTTTGATCGCTGTCACCAGGCTCGAGATGCACATGGAAGAGTCCTGAATCCGCGAGGTGAGGCTTTTTACCGCACAACCGGCGGCGGCCCATCGCAGCGCTGCATTCAACGACGGCCGCTCGATTGCCGCAGCAAGGCAATTCAACGCCTCGAAGGTCACCTCGGTATCGGCCAGCTTCTCGGTGTTGGCAGTATCCAGTCCATGGCTGCTAAGCCACTCCGAAATCGCCTCTTCGCGATCCAGCCGCTCCAGCGGAGACAGTGGTCCGCGCTTCGACTTCTCCATGCACGACGCACGCACAGCATCGACAGCAGCGATCTGGGCATCGCTCAGTGTTGCCGATGCCAGGTCTCGCGTTGCACTCTGAACCTCCTCAAGCCGGTCCTCGAGCATCGCCGCGCAACGTTCAATCGCCGAGGCAGGATTGTTCAGCTCATGCGCCAGACCCGCCGAAAGCTTACCGAGCGACATCATCTTTTCGTTTTGCAGCTCGCTTGAGGTAAACAGCCGGGCGCGGTCCAGCATGACATGCACCAGAATCGTACAGATCTCGCTGCACTCCCGAATCATCTCTCCAATAAACTCACGAGGAACTGCAAAGATCTCCACCGGCGCCAGTGCAATCACATTTCCCGGAGCAGCCGCAAGGCGCGAGTACGGCAGGATGCCGGTAATGCCTCCGTCGCGCCACTCCATAATCTTGATCGGCCCGGCACCGCGATCGACAAAGAGAGCCAGATGCCCTGAAAGGATGATGTAAAGGGACTCCACTTGGCGGCCCTTTGCGCTCAGGATCTCTTCCGTATTCAGCCTTCGGAGCGAACCGTGCGCCACCAGCCACTCCAGCTCGGTTCGAGGTACGCTGGCCAGGGCTCGGTGTTCCGCCAGCCGATCGATAAGGTCTCTTGCTATCACAGGGGTGGCATCTCCCAATCAGGGGCAGGATGATTGCCTACAACATATCAGAGAGAGATAGATTTTGCCCTCTGTTCTTTGATGAAGCACCTGCCAAAACTCGATTGAGAACAAAGAGATAGCACGCCTACCCTTCGCTAAGGGTGCTTTAGCCCGGTTCCGGCTCCGACAGAAGGTGAGCTTTAAAGTACCCGGCTCGGCAGTCCGGTGAATTCGGTCCCTAACTGATTTATACTTGTTGCTTGCCCTGCAAATAGCGTGGTGCGCGTCGACAGACTCGCAACTATGCTGCGCAAAATCCCGGGCACGCGGTCGCCATCCTTAATAAGGAGGGCGGAAAAACGCCGAAGTGAAGGTCTTTCATCCAGCATGATTCGCATTCTGCAGCAGGACAACCGACTCATCAAGATTATCTTTGCCGTCATTATTACCGTGGCATGCGTCACCATGGTGATTACGCTGGTCCCGGGCATCTTCGACAATACTGACAGCGCCGGGCCGAACGGCACCTATGCGACGGTTCACGGTCCTGGCATCCTGAGCAGATTCGTTGGCGAGAGCATTCCCGTCAAGGAAACCGATGTCGAAGAGCTTGCACAGCGTCAATTGCAGCAACAGCACCTGCCGGATTTCCTCATGCCTTATATGACGCAGCGCGCCGGACAGGTTCTGGTGCAGCGCGCCATTCTGAAGCGCGAGGCCGATAACATGAAGCTGCAGGTCAGCGATGAAGATCTTCGCCGCGAGTTGCAGACCGGACCTTTTGCACAGTACCTCTTCCCGAACGGACAGTACATCGGCGACGACGGCTACATGAACTTCGTACAGAGCAACTTCCAGACCAGCCGCAGCGACTTCGAATCAAAGGTCAAAAGCGACATGGAACTCACTCGCCTGCAGGCCCTGGTCACCGGTGGCGTAACCGTCTCCGATGCGGCGGTCCGCGAGGCTTATCGCGTCGAAGGAACCAAGGTCAAGTTCGACTATGCAGTGATCTCAGCCGACGACCTGACCAAGACCATCAACCCGAGCGACGCAGAGTTGCAGGCCTTCTTCAAGACGAACGCGGCCCGTTATGCCACTGCGATTCCAGAGACGCGCAAGATCGAATACATCGCCTTCGATGCATCGAACCTGCCCGGCGGCAAGCCGCAGATCAGCGATGCCGAGGTGCAGGCTTACTACAACGCGCATCAGGACGAGTACAAGGTTCAGGATCAGGTCAAGGTTCGCCACATCCTGATCGCCGTCCCTCAGGGTGCTGATGCCAAGACCGACGCGGCAGCCAAGACCAAGGCCGATGACCTGCTGAAGCAGATCAAGAGCGGCGGCAACTTCGCCGATCTCGCCAAGAAGAACTCCGACGACCCGGGCAGCAAGGACCAGGGCGGCGAGCTCGGTTGGCTCGATCGCGGCAAGACCGTTCCTGAGTTCGATAAGACGGCGTTCTCGTTGAATCCCGGACAGACCTCGGACGTGATCAAGACGCAGTTCGGTTATCACATCCTTCAGGTTGAGGATAAGAAGACCGCCCACGAGCGTCCGCTCGCAGAGGTCAAGCCTGAGATCGTTCCCGTGCTCGAGCAGCAGAAAGCTGGCGCTGCCGAACAGAACTTCGCCTCGCAACTGGCAAACGATGCCAAGGCGAATGGCATGGACAAGGCTGCGGCTGCAAAGGGTCTGCATGTCGTCACGACCGACTACATCTCGAAGGACGGTGTTGTTGCCGGTCTCACTGACGGCTCCGCTTTGCTGGCACAGGCGTTTTCGGCTGCTAAGGGAGCAGCTCCGGCGGCAGTTTCCACCGGTAACGGCTTCGCCGTCTTCCAAGTGCAGGACATCAAGGCTGCTCACGCTCCTGACTTTGCGGACTACAAGTCGCACATCCTCGACGACTACCGCGAGCAGCAGTTGCCTCAGCTCATGACCACGCAACTCGCCAAGCTCGACGATCGCGCAAAGGTCTTGAACGATCTGAAGAAGGCCGCTACCGAGATGAATATCCCGGTCAAGTCCAGCGACTTTGTCGGCAAGGACGGTCAGGTTCCCGATCTGGGCGCGATGAGCGGCCCGGGCGCAGTGGCCTTCTCGCTCGCCAAGGGAGCGGTTTCAGGCCCCATCAATGCCGGCCGCGTTGGCGTGGTGCTCACAGTGCTCGACAAGCAGGAGCCGACCGCAGACGATATTGCCAAGAACTTTGACAAGACTCGTGCGCAGTTGCTGGGAGAGCGTCAGGATGAGATCTTCCGCGTCTACATGGGCAACCTGATGGAGAAGTACGAGAAGGGCGGAGCAATCCGCTACTCGAAGCAGCCTTCCACACCGGGCGCACCCGGTTCCACTCCGGCAGGCAGCTAAATCCATCGTAGTTTTTGTTTATAGAGGGAGCCCGGTCGATGACCGGGCTCTTTTTTTTGACAATTTGTCAAACTTTTTCTCCGCCAATAGATAAAGATCAACTATTCAAGCTGGAGAGCCCGTCGTAATTGAACAACTAACCCCGCCACCTTACTTGATCGCTCCAAAGTAGGATTTTCAAGAACCTGTTCGAGCTGCTGAGCGACCTCTGTGCCTTCTGTATAGCCAAACATCCCTAAAGAGCCCGCAAACTTATGGGTAATCTCAAGTGCTTCGGCTTGCAAATCTTCAGTAAGCTTTCCCGACGCCGCTGCTGTTGCTGCGCGATCGAGGACTTCAAGGCGCTCCCGCACCTGGGGCAAACCGCGTTCCCACAGGCTCATCAACAGCGCATTGATCTCAGGGGCATCTTTTGGAGTCATGAGCAGAATCGGTGAATCGGGCTATGCGACTAGATGGGCAGATCTTCTTTCCACCCCAGTGCGTCGGAGATCTGGCGGGCCAGCGTGAGCGGATCAAAGGGCTTGAAGAGAACTGCGGCCACACCAAGACTGGCAAAGCGGCGTTGATCGACTCCCTGAACCTTGGCAGTTAGAAGAATCACAGGAATGTGTGCGACCTGCGGATTCTGCTGCATATTGCGGAAGGTGGTGGGTCCATCCACTCCCGGCATCATCACATCCATCAGGACGGCGTCGGGCTGTTCTTTGGTTGCGACGGCAATGCCCTCGATGCCGGAGCCAGCGGTGAAGACGGTCCAGCCTGCGGTGGCCTCAAGCGCAAGGGCGGCAACTTCGCGGATATCCTCTTCATCGTCAATGATTAAAACACTTCTCATGAGCGAGCTTATTCTCTCATGCTCCGTCGAAGTGTGGAGGTGACTGTAAAGTTACTTGGCCAACCGGAGCTTAGGTTCGGCCCGCCGCCGTGAGGTCAGAGGCCCGGGAGCGAAAGCGCTGCACCATCGACACCACAAGCTCTTCCACCTCCTGCGGCTGAATCCGGGCTTTGGTAAGAAACTCGGTCGGCCCCAACCGAAGCTTTGCCATCTCGCTGTCGGAGACCTCGCGGCCAGAGTAGACGACCAGCGGCAACGAGCGGAGCGCAGGCTGCTGCCGTAGCCAGTCGACCAAGCTGAAGCCGTCTCCATCCGGAAGGGTCAGGTCGAGAATCAGCAGGTCAGGGGGAAAGTCAATGCAGTGCCGGATCGCATGCTGCCGAGTGGCGGCGTGCTCGATGTGGATCGCCGCGTTCTGGAAGCTAGCAAGAACGACGTTGGCCAGATCAAAGTCATCTTCAATGAGAAGGACGTTGGCAGGGCCATCGCCGTGGTGAAGGACGCGGCCCAACTCGCTGAAGAGCAGCTTCTCGTTGAAGGGTTTCTGCACCCAGCCCTGCGCATCGCCGGTGAACTGAGGCCGCAATGTCGGCGAAAGCACGCTGAGAACAACTACCGGGATATTTGCAGTCGCCGGAGAGTTACGCAGGTGCTGCAACGTCTCCCATCCGCTGAGACCGGGCATATAAAGATCGAGGAGGATCGCCTCTACCTGGTTTTCGGCGGCAAGGGTCAGCGTCTGCTGGCCGGAGTTGGCCTCGATGACGGTGTAGCCCTGACGCTGGAGATGTTCCGAGACGATGGTGCGAATGCCGGGATCGTCGTCGCAGATAAGGATTGTGCCGTTGCCGCTGGGAACCTCAGCGATGGCGGCTGGTTGCAGGGCCACGTCGCTCGCTCGTGTAACGCGAGGAAGCATGACATAGAACGTGGTTCCGGGGCCGAGGTTGCGCTGCGCCCAGATAGAGCCGCTATGTTGCTGGACGATGCTGCGGCAGATAGAGAGTCCGAGACCGGTGCCGCCTTTTTGGCGGGCATCGGACGGCTCGACCTGCTGGAAGCGGTCGAAGATGCTGTCGAGCTTGTCGCTCGGAATGCCACGGCCTTCGTCGGAGACCTTGAGCAGGATCGAGTCCGAGGTCGCTTCGGTATGGATGCGAATCGTGGAGGCCGGAGGAGAGAACTTAATGGCGTTCGACAGAAGATTCGTGAGCACCTGAAGAATCCGGTCGGAGTCGCCATCGAAGAAGAGGCCTTCAACAGGGTTATTCGGTCCGCTGGGCGCGACGATCAGGTCGATATGGACCGTATTGGAGTCGGCCATGGGCTTCATGGTCTCGATGGCCTGCTTGCATAGCTCGCGCATCGAGCAGCGGCGCACCTGCAAGGGAGCGCGGCCGGACTCCATGCGCTCTATGTCGAGGATGTCATTAATAAGGCGGATCAGCCGGTCGGTATTGGTGACGGCGATACGGAGCAGGTTCTGGGCCTTGGCGTCCACGTCACCGATGACGCCGGAGGAGAGCAGGCCAAGCGCTCCTCGAATGCTGGTCAGCGGAGTACGCAGCTCGTGAGAGACGGTAGAGATAAATTCGTCTTTGAGCGTGTCTAACTGGGAGCGTTCCGTGAGTTGCTGGTTGTGCTGATGTTGCTGTTCCCGGGCCTGCGTCAGTTGACCGGAGATGTCTCTGACACTGCGTCGCGAACGGAGCAGAGCGAACAGGAGAAAGCCAATCATGCCTAAGAGCAAAAGGTATCCGAGGATGGGGAGCATGTGCATTTGGCCGGTTACTATAGGGTAACTTGTTCAGCAGCGTAATGGTAACGCACTGCAGATGACTACCGGATGTACGGGAACCTGAATTGTCATCAAAAAAAGACGCCCTTCGAGAAGGGCGTCTTTTTTCAATAGCTTGAAGGTGATTTATGCGTTGACCGGCACCTGATCGAGAACCTTTGTCCATGCCTTGCCTTTGCGGGCGGCCTGCGCGTTCTTGTGGAAGGCGTAGCCGGCGATCAGAGGCAGCGCCATGGTGGCTTCGGAGTAGACCATCTGCTCGTAGGTCAGATCGACCTTGCCCCAGGAGCTGGCTTCCTTGAGAGTCGAGCCGGAGAGAGCGCCGTCACGGGCGTCGGCGACGGTGATCTGGATGGCGTACTTGTGCATCGAGGCCTCGACGCCGAGCACGTCGGCTGCGACGACGATGTCCTGGGCGAAGTTCTTGGGAACGCCGCCGCCGATCATCAGCAGGCCGGTTGTCGGGTTGGCGATCTTGAGCTGAGTGAGCTCGTAGAAGTCCTTGGCGGTGTCGATGGAGACCATCGGCTTGCCCTGGCGCGCGTGCTGGTGGGCGACGAGGCCGAAACCGGCGGAGCAGTCGGAGAAGGCCGGGCAGAAGATGGGCACGTTCTTCTCGTAGGCGGCGAGGACGATGGAGTCGCGTCCGCCGTCCTTCGGGGTCTTGCCTTCTTTGACGAGATAGGCTCCCATCTCGCGGATGAACTCGCGGGAGCTGTAGGGGCGGTGCTCGAGCGAATTGGTGATCTGGTGGATGGTCTCGTCGCAGATACGCAGCTCGTCCTCGTCGATGAAGGTGTCGTAGATGCGGTCGATGGCCATCTCGCGGAGGTCGGCGTCGCCTGCGCCGTACTTGTACTCGTCACCGGCGATGTAGTGGTTGAAGCCGAGGGCCTCGAAGAAGTCCTGATCGACGATGTTGGCTCCGGTGGAGACGATGGCATCGACCATGTTGTTGCGGACGAGGTCGATGATGACCTTCTGCAGACCGGCGGAGATGAGCGAGCCGGCGAGGCAGAGGACGACGCCGCAGTCGGTGTCGCGGAGCATCATGTCGTAGATGGAGGCGGCGCGGGCGGTGTCACGCGAGCTGTAGGCCATCGAGTTCATGGCGTCGACGAGAGCGACGACGTTGTGCTGCTTGATGTCGATGTGCTGAATGGGGCGGGCGAGAAGTTCTTTTTTCGTAGGCATGGCAGTTATTAGGATACCAAGCGGCGGTGCCGGGGGTTGGCCTGGGGATGTTAATTTCTGGTTTGGTGGTATGGGGTTTTGTGGCTGTCGTTGGAGGATGGGCTGCGTCAACGGAGAAATACAGGGGTCTCTCCGCTGCGGCTTCGCCTTGCACCCCAACGAACAAGCTCGTTGGGGACCCCGCAGTTTCGGTCGAGATGACGTGCTTTTGCGGTGGGGCGATGTCTGCGCTGGCGTTTAGGTTAGGCAGGATGGTGGGTTCGGGGGTAGTGGGTTGAGAGGTTTGTGGCGCTTCGCCCACGTCCTCAAGTGCCGGACGTGGAGCACCCGGTTGGTCGGAGGTTTGGACGGTGTTTGCGTCTTCGGACATCTCGGTGATGGGCGCGAGATCGCCGTAGCGCGGGTTGATGAGGACCTGTTCGACGGGCGGCTGGTTGTCGGATTTGGCTTTGGCTTCGTCGGGTTCGGGCAGGTTGTTGCTGACGATCTGGAGGCCGTAGAGGAGAAGGCCAGCTTGTTTCACCGGGAGGTTGTCGCAGGCTATGCGCTGCAGGACTTCGGTGACGGCGGCGAGGATGGAGCTGCGGTCTTCGAGCGGGGGCAGCTCGAACTCGGCCCAGGTGCGGCGGTGGCGTCTTTCGTCGGCGGCGCCGAGGGTGGTGTGATGGTAGTAGCAGAGGTGTTCGCCGCGGAGCGAGGGGCTGCCGCAACGGTGGCCGTCGATGAAGATGTGGCGGCAGCGGTAGCGTTTGGATGGATCTTGCGTGGGCTCGATGGTGGCGTCGACGGTCTGGTGTGTCATGGGGTACCCCCTCCTATACTTAAGTCCTAAAGTCTTCAAAAGAAATGGCCTAAGTCTGGACTTAGGCCGTGCGGATGGTTAAATGCGAAAGCCCGGCTTGTGGCCGGGCTTCTTGTTTGACTGTCTGAGTTAATTGTAGCAGTGGGTGTCAAGGGTTTCGGTTTTGGGGAAGCAGTTTGAAGGTGGCTGATGGGGAAGGCGAAGTGACATTTTTTAGACAATTCCATGACAACAGCAACTCGCAAAAAGGCCTATATTCGCGGCCTCGGAGTGTTGACGCGCAGTTCTGTGCGCTGAATTGTGTGTACAGCCGCCAGGAGGATGAACATGGAACTAAAACAGCGTTTCTCGGTTCGGGGCCGTGTACTCGGTCTACTGGTATTGATTATGACCAGTGCGGATATCTTCGCGCGTGCTGCCGATCCTTCGTTTATCGGTCCTCTCAATACTGTTACGACGCTGAGCACCACCATACCGGCGAATGGCGATGTCAATCCTTATGGGGTCGCTCTCGTTCGGGAGAGCAAAGGGCGGCTGGTCGAGGGTGCGTTCCTGATCAGCAACTTCAATAATTCGGGGAACTTCCAGGGAACAGGCACGACGATCGTGCAGGTTACTCCCAAGGGGGCGTTTAGTCTCTTTGCGCAGATCGATGCGGATAAAGTCGCCTGTCCTGGAGGGATAGGGCTGACGACGGCGCTGGTGGCTCTGCGGAGCGGCTTTGTGGTGGTTGGCAGTCTGCCGACTGTGGCCGGAGACGTGACGACGGCGAAGGCCGGTTGCCTGATCGTACTGGACAGTATGGGCAATGTGGTCGAGACGTTTTCGGGCCATCACATCAATGGCCCGTGGGACATGACGGCGGTGGATGGCGGCCAGCTCGCGGTATTGTTTGTGACCAATGTGTTGAATGGCACGGTAGCCGCGAACGGCGATGTGGTGAATAAGGGAACTGTTGTGCGGCTGCTGCTGGGTGCCTTCGGAGGCGGACCACCGCAGTTGCTCGATAGCACTGTGATTGCCTCCGGTTTCGCAGAGCGTACAGATCCCGCCGCGCTTGTGATTGGGCCGACGGGCGTTGCGTTTGATGATGAGACGGGAGAGCTATATGTCGCGGACAGCCTGAACAATCGGATTACGGCTATTCCCGATGCGCTGTTTCGGATGTTTCCGGAGGGGACTGGTTTTACGGTGTCTGAGGGAGGTGCTCTCAACGATCCGCTGGGGATTGCGCTGACACCGAACCATCACATTGTGGCTGCCAATGGAGATGACGGCAACCTTGTGGAGATCAATCCGAGATCGCGCAAGCAGGTTGCGGTGAAGCTTGTCGACGACACGGGAGGGCCGCCTCCGGGATCGGGTGCGCTCTTTGGCCTGTTTGTGACCGATGCCGGAGTCTATTTTGTGGATGACGCTTCGAACACATTTAACCTGCTGGACTGAATCGGTGGTGTGAGCCTTCTTCGGTTGCCTGTCGAGATGATGGATTCGAGGGGTGGCCGAAGTTTGGCTCTGGATTCGTTCAGGGGCGACAATTGGTGGCATGAATGTAAATTTTGCCGAGCGGGCGCATAACCATAACTGGAAGCTGGACCCGATTGTGCGGTCGTTGCTGGATACGGACTTTTATAAGCTGCTGATGCTGCAGTTTATCTGGAAGAATTTTCCGCAGGTGCATGTGACCAGCGAGGTGGTGAACCGGACGGTTTCGGTGAAGCTGGCCGAGAGGGTGGGTGCGGCGGCGCTGGTGGAACAGATGGAGCATGTGCGCGGGCTGCGGTTTCGCAAGAGCGAGATGGTTTGGCTGGCGGGCAATACGTTCTATGGGACGCGGAGTATTTTTGAGCCGAAGTTTCTGGAGTGGCTGGAGCGGGATTTCAAGCTGAGCGACTATGAGGTCACCGAGCATGAGGGGCAGTTGGTGCTGCGGTACAGCGGGCTTTGGACCGAGGTGACGATGTGGGAGATCTATGCGCTGGCGATTGTGAGCGAGCTGAAGACGCGGTCGGCGCTGGCGGAGCTGAGCGAGCTGGAGCTGGATGTTTTGTATGCGCGGGCGAAGACTCGGCTGTGGGACAAGATTGAGTTGCTGCGTGGGGTGGACGATCTGGAGTTGTCGGACTTTGGGACGCGGCGGCGGCATAGTTTTTTGTGGCAGGAGTATGCGGTGCAGGCGCTGGGGGCCGGGCTGGGCGATCGGCTGAAGGGGACTTCGAATACGGCGCTGGCTTATAAGCATGACCTTGAGGCGATAGGGACGAATGCGCATGAGCTGCCGATGGCGCTGGCGGCGATGGCGACGAGCGATGCGGAGTTGCGGGCTTCGCAATACAAGGTGCTGGAGCTTTGGCAGAAGAGTTATGGTGGCGCTCTGCTGGTGATGTTGCCGGATACGTTTGGGACGACTCAGTTTTTGGAGGGCGCTCCGGAGTGGGTGGCGGACTGGACGGGGCAGCGGGTGGACAGCAAGGACCCGATGGTGGCGGGGGATGAGTATATTGCGTGGCTGATGCGGCGGGGCAGGGATGCGAGGGGGAAGAGGCTGATTGCTTCGGATGCTTTGGATGCGGGCGATATTGTTCGGCTGGATGAGTATTTTCGCGGGCGGATTCGGTTCAGTGCAGGCTGGGGGACTCTGCTGACGAATGATTTTCGCGGGTGCCATCCGCGGGGGGAAGATACGCTGGAGCCGATCAGCCTGGTTTGCAAGCTGATGACGGTGGAAGGGAAGCCAGCGGTGAAATTGAGCGATAACTCGCATAAGTCGACCGGGCCTGCCGAGGAGATTGCGCGGTATCGGCGGGTGTTTGGGACGGCGGCTGTGGAGGGTGGGGTGGTGGTGGTTTGAGGATTTATGGGTGATGGTAAAAGGTGAAAATACAGGGGTCTCTCCACTCCGCTTCGCTCCGGTCGAGATGACGTGAGTTTTTGTTTGCTGCTCGATCTTGTTAGAAAGCCGCTTATGACTTGTCTGTGATTTTGCTTCGATATACTGCGGGCATGAATAAGTTTGGTGGTTGGGTTGGGGTTTTTGTGGCTGCTGCGATGGTTCCCTTGGTGACGGTGCAGCCTTCGTTTGGGTGGGGTGCGGCTGGGCACTCGATGATTAATAAGCTGGCTGCGGCGAATCTGCCGCACGATGTTCCGGCGTTTCTGCGGGATGGCGGCGCGCTGGATGCGATGTACTATCTGGGGCCTGAGCCGGACCGGTGGCGGAACCGCGCGGAGAGTGAGTTGGATGCGGAGCAGGCTCCTGACCACTTTATCGATCTGGAGCGGGCGGACATGGTGGGGACGCTGCCGAGGCGGCGGTATGACTTTATTCGTGATCTGGCGAAGGTGCAGCGGGAGCATCCGAATCTGGCGTTGACGCCGGAGAAGGTGGGGATGCAGCCGTGGCAGGTGGAAGAGGTCTACGAGAGGCTAAAAGTTGGGTTTAGGGAGTATCGCAAGCTGGTTGCAGCGAATGAGGATACGAAACCGGCTGAGCTGGCGATTGTGTTTTATGCGGCTTGGCTGGGGCATTATGTCGGCGATGGGTCGATGCCGCTGCATACGACGATTCAGTACAACGGGTGGACGGGGCCGAATCCGAATGGATATACGACGGAGCACCATATTCACTCGAAGTTCGAGAGCACGTTTGTGGGGGCGAATGTGAAGCCAGAGGATGTGGCTCCGCTGGTGGCGGCGGTGGAGACGAAGGCGCTGGGGGATGAGTGGGACGACTACATGGTTTATCTGCGGCATACGAACTCGCTGGTGGAGAGGACGTATCAGATCGATAAGGCGGGTGGGTTCGATGGCGCGGGGACTCCGGAGGGTAAGTCGTTTACGGAGGAGCGGCTGGCCGCGGGAGCGATTGAGCTGCGGGACATGATCTATACGGCTTGGTTGAGGAGTGCTGATCCGGTGGAGGAGTTTCATGGGTAGCTGACGAGAAGCCGACTTATCGATACCAATGGTGCGTGCCGGTGCAGCCAATCTCATGGGTATCTTCATCAAGAACAGGGCGGTTATACTTTTCGCTCCAGAAACCGAGAGGAAGAAAATGTCCCAGGATAATGCGAAGGTCGTTCGTGAATTCGCAGACGAAGTTATCACGAATGGAAAGATTGAAACGGCGTCTCACTATGCATGGGAAGATGTGGTTGAGCAGGTGTCACTGCCTGGTCAAGGTCCCGGGTTGGATGGTCTGAAAGACATCATCCGCGCAATGCGCACCGGCTTTCCCGATCTTGTGTTTTCCATTCAAGAGCAAATTACCGAAAACGATAAAGTCGCAAGCCGCTTTGAATGGACCGGAGTGCACAAAGGAGAATTTCTTGGCATTCCTGCAACGGGACAATCCGTGCGGGTTTGGGGGATCGTTATCGATCGCCTGGAAGATGGCCGTATCAAAGACACCCGCATCCTCATGGATACGCTCGGCCTGATGACCCAGCTCGGAGTCTTGCCTGCTAAGTCCTGAGAAACGCGCTTGTGGGAATTTAGCTAGAAGTCGACGCATTCGAGGGAAAGGTGCGTTAGGGAGATATTCGTTGCGGTGAGGTACTCGGCGAGCCGATAAAAATATCTTTGGCTCGCCGAGGGATTTGCGTTTACGACTTTATGAATGCGAGGAGGTCGGCGTTGATCTGGTCGGCGTGGGTGGTTGGCATGCCATGGGGGAAGCCCTGGTAGACCTTCAGCGTGCCGTTCTTCAGGAGCTTGGCGGCGAGCGGGCCTGCATCGGCGAATGGAACGATCTGGTCGTCTTCGCTATGCATCACCAGGACGGGAACGTTGATATGCTTGAGGTCTTCGGTGAGATCGGTCTCCGACAAGGTCTTGATGCACTCATATTGCGCCTTGATGCTGCCCATCATTCCCTGGCGCCACCAGTTGTCGATTACACCTTGCTGAACTTTCGCACCGGGACGGTTGAAGCCGTAGAAGGGGCCTTCGGGAATATCGCGATAGAACTGGGCGCGGTTGGCCATGCCGGCGCGGAAGCCGTCGAAGACCTCCATCGGCGTGCCGCCCGGATTTGTCGCCGACTTGATCATGACCGGCGTGATGGCGCTGATCAATGCTGCTTTGGCGACGCTGCCGTCGCCTCCGAACCGGGCAACGTAACGGGCGACTTCGCCGCCGCCGGTTGAGTGGCCTACATGGATCGCGTTTTTAAGCTTCAGATGCTTTACCAGGGCGGCGCTGTCGGCGGCGTAGGTGTCCATGTCGTTGGCGAGGTCGTTCTGGCTCGACCGACCATGGCCGCGACGGTCATGCGCGATGACGCGGTATCCGCGCAGGAGGAAGAAGAGCATCTGGCTGTCCCAGTCGTCTGCGCTGAGCGGCCAGCCGTGATGGAATACGATTGGCTGACCTGTTCCCCAATCCTTGTAGTAGATCTCTGTACCGTCCTTCACTGTAATGGTGCTCATGACTCACGCTCCTGTTCGGGTTGTGTGTTCTTGTTCGTTGATGGCCGGGCGCATGATTCTTTGCCTGCGCGATGACGGGTCAGTTGACGATAGCAGGGGCCGATGGAACCTGGGTTACGATCTTCGGTTCAGTCCTGAAGATGCGCTTTTTGGAAGCACGAGATGCCGACTCGCCGTTAAGAAAGGCCAGTCGTTCGATAGCGTATCAGTTTTGCGATGAATTGGTGCCGGCAGCTCGGTTAGGAGTCTGCGCGTTCGAAGGAGAGGTGCGGTGTGTGGATGATGGGGTAACTGTGATCGAGCGGTGGCGCCGGATTGATGGCAGGAAGGCGGCTCCTAAGAACCGCCCTCCTGATGGGTTCGTTTGAGCTAATGACTTTTTGGCGAGAACGATAATGTCCTCGATTCTCGGCATAGTGACTCGCATATGCCAATCTGATTCATTGCAGATGTGAGTTACTGGAAGCGGCGGATTCGTCGGAGGCTACTTATCCATTACCAGCGTTGCCACTGCCGCTGGCATTGCCACCGTTACCGCCATTGCCGGAAATTTCATCTCCGTTCTGCGGTCCTCCCAGCCAGTCAGAACCGCTGGAGGTATCGCTAAAGCGGTGCTTGGTATAGTCGGATCCGGTGGGGGTTTCATTTCCATTCTGCGGTCCCCCCAGCCAGCTCTGGCCATTTTGCTGGTAGGTCGATTCAACGGGGGCTTTGTTTCCGTTTTGCGGTCCTCCCAGCCAGTCAGAACTCTTTTTTGAATGCTTTGGATTTTCGGCGTTGTATTCCGGTGGGTCTTCGATGGTGTTTTGGGTGGCAGGATTCTTAGCTTTTTCAGACATGACGGATCTCCATTGTGCGTCGTTGTTGAATTAAGCAACGCAGAAGGGAAGAAGGCGAACCGACTACAAGGGTGTCCGGATGTAGGGTTCTCCGGCATTCAGTCTAATTACACTGCTCACGTTGTACTGCATCCTCTTCAGGAAGTCCAATGCTAAGCCCCATTGCTGGTCACGTTCTGACACGCGCGCGTGTCGAACTTCCGTGCAGATTAACGAAGAGCTGCGTCATTGGGGTGAAGAATCGGTTCGCAAAGCCCTCTTCGTACTGTTACCAAATTTTCCCTTAGCGTCTTTAGGAAGAGCATGGATTGAACTGAATTTGAGCCTGGGCGGAGATTACTTCCGAGAACGCGTTTGTGAACTTCGCTACGAGTCTGCGCGTTCGAAGGAGAGGTGCGGGGTGTGGATGATGGGGTACTCGTGGTGCTCGATGCGGACGAGGAGGCTGCGCAGGAGTGGCGTGATTGCGAGGGCGATGATGGGCACCATGACGACGGCGAGGCAGAGCCAGAGCATGAGGGCGTGCCACTCCCATGTCCATAGCTGACGGGTGAGAGCGATGGGGCTGGTGCGGGCGGCGTGGATCAGCGTCTTGGCTGAGAAGGGCATGGGAGCGGTGTGGAAGACGATGTCGCCGAGATGGATGAAGGGGATGAGGAGCAGGAGCTCGAGCGGGTAGACGAGGTGGTTGGCCAGTTGCGAGGCGGCTACGTTGAGGCGGAGGAGGAAGGCTGCGGCGAGGCAGACTACTGTGGTGCTGCCGAGGACGGGGTTGATGCCGATGAGGAGGCCGACGGCGATGCTCCAGGCGAGCTTGCGGGGGGAGGCTCCCATGCGCAGGAGTGCGAAGATGGGAAGGGCGACATGGCGGTAAGCCCAGTTGTGATGGAGCGGCGGTCGGCTCGGTTGGGTATCGGCTTGGTTCACGGCGCTCGAAGTCACTCTTAACAGGATAGACTGCGCAACGAGGGTTGTGTTCGTTATCGAGAGGCGGGAGTGGTCTGGTGAGTTTTCTGCGATCTTTGGGACGAAGTATCCGGTTGGCGGGAATGTTTGCGGTGGCGGGGACGGAGCTGCTGGTGAAGCGTCCGACGACGCGCGAGGCCAGGGCGGATTGGCTGCATCGATTTGCGGGGCGGGCGATTCGGGGGATGGAGATTGAAGTCGATGTGGTGGGGAAGTTTCCTGAGCACGGGGCGGTGATCTCGAACCATTTGAGCTATATGGATATTGTGGTGTTTGCTGCGCTACATTCGTGCGTCTTTGTGTCGAAGGCGGAGCTGCAGGAGGTTCCTGTGCTGGGGTGGATGACTACGATGGCGGGGACGGTGTATGTGGCGCGGGGGCATGGCGGGTCGGCGGTGAAGGCGCGGAGCGGGATGCAGGCAGCAGCGGATGCGGGCTTGCCGGTGGTGTTCTTTCCTGAGGGGACGACGACGAATGGGAGTGTGCTGCTGCGGTTTCATAGTGGTCTGCTGGCGCAGGCGATGGAAAGCAGGATGACGGTTACGGCGGCCTATGTGCAATACAGCCTGGGAGCAGGTAATGGAAATGCGACGGTGGCGGACGATGTCTGCTACTGGGGCGACGCGAAGATGCTGCCGCATATCTTCAAGCTGCTGGGTTTGCGCGGACTGAAGGCCAAAGTGCGGTTTGCGGAGAGGCCAATCAGGTTTTCGAGCGATGTGCTGCACCGGAAGATGGCGGCGATGGAGGCCCAGGTGGCTGTGGCGGTCCTGGAGGAGCAGATGTGGCGTTCCGAGGGAAGTGGGGAGAGCACGGGGGAGGTATCTGAGGGAATGCACCATTTCTGATTCAACAAATCTTCACGGGGCATGAACATTCTGTAACAGAAGACAACCGAGACTGACATCGACAGCACCCATCCTTCACCTTGCGCGAGGAGTCGATGCTTACAGCTACCGGAACCCCTGCAGTTGAGCTTCTGCCTGACCAAACGGTTACAACGCAATTCCTGATCAAGAAAGATATTCGACTGGAGGCCGGCCGGTATATTGCCCGGCTGGCTCTAAGAGATGGCGAGCGGGAGGCAGCGTACCGGCTGCGCTTCCGCGTCTTTAACCTGGAGATGAATGAAGGGTTGGAGTCGGCCTATGAGGATGGTTTTGACAAAGACCACTTCGATGAAGTTTGCGACCACCTGATTGTCGTGGACAAGGTAAGCGGCGAGATCGTTGGGACGTATCGTTTGCAGATGGGCGACGTTGCGAAGCGGTACTTTGGCTATTACAGCGAGCAGGAGTTCTGCTTTGCTCCCTATGAAGCGATGCGGAATGAAATTGTCGAGCTGGGGCGGGCTTGCATTCAGCGGGAGCATCGGTCGCCGGAGGTGCTGCATCTGCTGTGGCGCGGGATTGCGCGGTATGCGCTGGCGAATGGTGGGCGCTACATGATGGGTTGCTGCTCGCTGACGTCGCAGGACGCGGACATGGGCTGGGCAGTGTATGAGTCGCTGCAGGACTGGATGGTGGAACCGGAGTTGCGCACGGTGGCGACGACGGCGTTTACGCTGCCTGCGATGACGACGAAGCTTGAGGAGGTTCGAGCGCCGAAGCTGCTGCGGGCTTATCTGACGATTGGCGCGAAGATTTGCAGCGAGCCTGCGATTGACCGCGAGTTCAAGACGATTGATTTTCTGACGCTGATGGATTTGCAGACGCTGCATCCGCGGATGGCGGCGAGATTTCTTGAGGGACACTGAGCTGAATAGGCTGCGGCAGATCGTGCGGTGTGTGAAGCTGTTGGCGATATTGCTGGCGCTGGTGTTGGATTGTGTGTTGCGGCGACCGCGAGCGGGGGTGGAGTCAGCGGTTTGGGCGCATGAGTGGAGCCGCAAAATTGTAGGGGCGCTTGGGGTGGAGTGGAGTGTTGCGGGCAGGCTGCCTGAGAGCGGCGCGGTGGTGTCGAATCATTTGAGCTATCTGGATATTCTGGTCTATCTTTCGGTGCGTCCGTTTGTGATGGTGGCGAAGAGCGAGGTGGAGCACTGGCCGCTGCTGGGAAAGATCACGCAGCGCGCAGGGACGGTGTATGTGCAGCGCGGCGGTGGGCCGAGCACGTATGGCGCGGTGAACGCCGCGATGGCTGCGGCTTATCGTTCCGGGTTGCCGGTGCTGTTTTTTCCTGAAGGCACGACGACGGATGGACAGAGTGGTGTGCTGCCGTTTCGTCGAGGGCTGTTTCATTCTGTGCTGAATGAAGGAGTTGAACTGCGGACGGCGGCGGTTCGGTATGAGCTGGTTGATTCAGCGAACGAAGGAGCTAGTGTTGCGCGAGATGTTTGCTGGGTGGGCGACGATTATCTTGGGCCGCATCTGTTTCGGCTGCTGGGATTGCGTGGGGTGAAGGCGGAGATTCAGTTTGGGGATGAGGTGCGGGCGCGGGGGGATCGGTTTGTTTTGTCGGAGGGTGCTCGGGGTGTTGTGGTTGAGATGTGTGAGGGTGCGTTGGTGAGTGAGCTTGTGGGTGTTTGAATGGCGAGGAGAAACCCATATCTCAGAATCGAGATATGGGGCACCCGCACCCGGCTGGTAATTGGGTTTAAAAACAGGCAACCGCAACAGCAAATGCAACTGCGGGGGTTCTTCGCTTCGCTCAGAATGACGGTACTTTGCGGAGTCTATGCGATTTGGGGGATGAGGGCTTTGAGGAGGCTGGTGAACTGGTGTTCGACGCGGCGGCCGGTCTCCATGACTTCTTCGTGGTTGATGGCTTCGTTGAGGACTCCGGCGGCCATGTTGGTGACGAGGGAGAGGCCGAGGACTTCGAGGCCCATGTGGCGGGCGACGATGACTTCGTGCACGGTGGACATGCCGACGAGATCGGCTCCGAGGATGCGGAAGGCGCGGATCTCGGCGGGGGTTTCGTAGCTGGGGCCTAGGACGGCGAGATAGACGCCTTCGGCTAAGGGGATGTTTTGCTTTGCGGCTTCGGCGTGAGCGAGGGTGCGAAGTGCGAGGGAGTAGGCGTTGGTCATGTCGAAGAAGCGTGGGCCGAACTTCGCTTCGTTGGGGCCGAGGGCGGCGTTGGAGCCGGTGAGGTTGATGTGGTCTGAGATGGCTACGAGCGAGCCTTGCTTGTAGCTGGTGTTGATGGCTCCGGCGGCGTTGGTGACGATCAGCGATTTGCATCCGAGCAGGCCGAGGACGCGGGTGGGGAAGGTGACCTCGGCGAGGGAGTAGCCCTCGTACGCGTGGACACGGCCCTGCATGACGGCTACGGGGACTCCGGCGATGTGGCCAAGGATGAGCTTGCCGGAGTGGCCTTCGACGGTGGATTGAGGGAAGTGCGGGATGTCGGCGTAGGGGATGGTGGTGGGGTCTTCGACCTGTGCGGCGAAGTTGCCGAGGCCGGAGCCGAGGATGATGCCGAGGCGCGGCGTGAGCGGCGTGAGAGTACGGATGTAGTCGGCGGCGGCGGTGGCTCGAGTGTATTGGTCAGTCATTGGCGAATGTAGAAAGTTTATTTGATGAGCATGGAGACGATGGCGGCGGACATGAGGTTGGCGAGGGTTCCGGCGACCATGGCGCGCAGGCCGAGGCGGGCGAGGTCGTTGCGGCGTTCGGGGATGAGGGCGCCGATGCCTCCGATCTGGATGCCGATGGAGCTGAGGTTGGCGAAGCCGCAGAGGGCGAAGGTGGTGATGGTGAAGCTGCGGGGGGAGATCAAGGCACGTTGCGCGCCGAGGTCGGTGTAGGCGATGAGCTCGTTGAGGACGGTGCGGGTGCCGAGGAGGTTGCCGACGAGTTTGGCTTCGTGCCAGGGGATTCCGATGAGCCAGGCTACGGGTGCGAAGAAGAAGCCGAGGACGGCGTTGAGGCTTACAGGGAAGGGAATGTGGTGCGGGGCCAGAAGATTGTGGATGCCGCCGAAGATGCCGTTGGTGAGCGAGACCAGCGCGAGGAAGCTGATGAGCATGATGGCGACGTTGAAGGCGAGCGCGCCGCCGTCGATGGTGCCGCGAGCGATGGCTCCGATGAAGTTTTCGTTGGCGTGCTCTTCGGTGGGCGGCATCTTGACGATGCCTGCGGTAGCGGGAACTTCGGTCTCGGGGACGAGCATCTTGGCGATGAGGATGGTTCCGGGCGCGGTCATGATGACTGCCGCAAGTAAATCTGCCGCGTGGATACCGTAGGCGATGTACGCGGCCATGATGCCGCCGGAGACGTGGGCCATGCCGGAGGTCATGATGGTCATCAGCTCGGAGTAGGTGGCTCCGTTGAGGAAGGGACGGATGGTGAGCGGGGCTTCGGTCTGGCCCATGAAGATGCTGGCGGCGACGTTGGTGGACTCGGCACCGGAGATGCCCATGGTCTTTTGCATGATCCAGGCGAAGGCGCGGATGACGAGTTGCATGACGCCGATGTAGTAGAGGATGGCGAAGAAGGCGGAGATGAAGATGATGGTGGGCAGGACGCGGAAGGCGAAGATGGCGACCGCGGCGTTGCTGCCGCCGAGCGGGCCGAAGACCATCTCGGAACCGGCGACGGAGTGCTCGAGGAGTTTGTTGACGGCGCTGCCGGCGGCGGCGAGGAAGCGTTGGCCAAGGGATGAATCGAGCACGATGAAGGCGAAGAGGAATTGCAGGCCAAGGCCCCAGGCTACGGTGCGCCAGCGGATAGCGCGACGATTGGTGGAGAAGACATAGGCGACGCCGATGAAGACGATGAGTCCGAGAAGTCCGGTGAAACGAGCCAAAGGGTGCTCCTGCAAGGGTAAGGCGAGTACGAAATCTTTGGGATGAGTGTACCGGACAGCGGCGAGCTATCCAAAGATTTGCCTGGCGGGAGGAGAGAGAGTCGGGGCTATGAGAATCGCACAGAGATGGTGTCGATCTCGATGGGGGCAGGCGGAGCTGGCCGCTGCTTGAAGGCGTACATGCGCTGATCGGCGATGCTGAGCAGCTTGGTTGCATCGTCGGCGTCGTCGGGATAGATGGCGATGCCGAGGCTGGCTGTCACGATGTACTGCTGACCGTTGACGAAGATTGGCCTTCGAATGGAGGTCTGAATCTTGAACAGCAACTCGGTGAGGGCGAGATCGTCTTTAATGTCGGGGGCGATGAGGGTAAACTCGTCTCCTCCAAGGCGCGCCAGGATATTACCCGGAGGCAGATCCTCGCGCAGATTTCTGGCGACTTTGCACAGAATCTCGTCACCGGCCTGGTGTCCCAGCGCATCGTTGATCTTTTTGAAGCCGTCGAGATCGAAGATCAGAAGTGCCAGATGATCGTTCACTCGACGGCAGCGGACGAGGGCCTGATTGAGATGAGTCTCGAAGGAGCGGCGATTGGGAAGGCCGGTAAGGTAGTCGTGTAACGCGAGCCACTGATTGCTCGAGACCTGCTCTTCGAGCATGACGAGGATCATGCCGATGGTGATGAGGGTCTTCTGCATGTTCCAGACGTGAGAGGCTATGTCGGCGTAGGCGCGATAGTGCACGATGAAGGGATGCACGAAGAAGCAGAGCGCCCAGATGAAGAACCCTGTGAGGATGGCAAGGCGTCCGGTGCTGTGCCGGGGAAGGCGATGGAGATATTTGACGCCTGCGATAGCGTAGACGCCGCAGAGGCTCCAATAGACTGCCTGACGGTATTCGCCATAGTAGACCAGCGCACCGATAGCGATCCATCCTGATAAGTGAATGATAGTGACAAGCCATGTGCGGTGGAGATAGAGCGAACTGCCCACGGCGATGACAATTCCTACGGCGACAGCGGGGAAGTAAGGGAGCGGTTTATAGATGTGCAGACCGTAGAGCGTGTTGACGGCCAGTAATGGCAGCGCATTCATCGCGAGATAGATGAGCCGGATTCGCGAAGGGACGGGATGCCTTCTGGCGTCCCAGGTGAAGACAACACCGGCGATGAGATAGCAATCGAGGACGATGATGTGGAGAATCCTGTCGGGCATGCCGTTATTCGAATAGAAGATGTGGGCGCAGGATTCGACGAGGGTGATGAGAAGTCCAAGCAGCCAGATGTCCGCCTGCTCGTGCGGGTGGCGTTTGCGCATGAGCAGGAGGATGACGATGAGAATCGCCAGCGCTGAGAGATCGGGAAGGAAGGCGTAGTTCATCAAGCTCCGTGCGACGCGTGCTTCAGTCGTTAGTCAAACGGGCCCGAGGTATAGTCCTCTCAATAGAAGAAGCTATTTGTTACAGATTATCCGTTAATTAGGTACTACCAATCCAATTATTTTTTACCTACTTGAAAGAGTAGTGACAATTTGATCAATAAACAGGGGCTGGACGCCGCGCGGGATTGCCAACGACAGTGGTGCCAGAGGGAACATCGCGGGTGACTATGCTGCCAGCGCCGATGATGGCGTCGTCGCCGATGGTGACACCGGGAAGGATGATGGCGCCTCCGCCGATCCAAACGTTGGCGCCGATGCGGACTGGGCGGCCGTTCTCGAGATTGGCGCGGCGGGCTTCGGGAGAACGGGGATGGTCGGCGGCGTAGATCTGGACTGCTGGGCCAATCTGGGTCTGGTCTCCGATCTCGATGGAGGTTACGTCGAGCAGAACACAGTTGAAGTTGAGAAAGACTCCGCTGCCCAGGCGGATGTTGTATCCGTAGTCGCAGAAGAACGGTGGACGGATGACAGAGCCGGGACCACATGCGGCGAGGAGTTGGGCAAGCAGAGGGGTGTGAGTGACGGCGTGGTGAGGTGTGGAGTTGTATTGGTGGAGCAGGGTAGTAGCGTGGCTGCGGTCAGCGATGAGGATGGGGTCGCCAGCGTCATAGAGTTCGCCAGAGAGCATCTTTTCTTTTTCGGTCTTCTCCGGTTGCATGGTGTGCTCTCCTTCGGAAATTGTGAAATTGTTACATGAGATGCTTTTGCTCCGGCTCTCAGCATTTTTAGAATTTCAGAGGCAGCCGAGATGGCGGATGCTGTCTTCAAATTTTTGTGTCAGCTCTGCCGGAGTGGAATGCTCATCGACAGGGATGACTTCGCCGAGATGTATCTCCAGTTGGCCGGAGCGAAGCCATCCGCTCTTTTTCATGCGATCGAGGCCGATGAGAGCGACGGGGAGAATGGGCACGCGCGAGTCCTGTGCCAGCAGGCCGATGCCGGGGCGGAAGGGGTGCAGCTTTGCATCGGGACTGCGGGTGCCTTCGGGGAAGATGAGGACGGAGTAGCCCTTGTCCATCGCCTCGCCTGCGTGCTCGAAGCTGCGTTGAAAGCCGCGTAGTCGGGGAAGAGGGAAGACGTTGAAGAGTGCGGTGATGAGCCAGTAGCCTGCGGGGGCGAGGAGGTTGAGGATGGCGCTTGGTTGGTTTTGACCGTGGCGCAGATCGAAGAGCATCTCGCCGGACATGGCGGTGGCGGTTTGATGGCGCAGACGTGGGGGGAGGGCGTAGAGGAGGAGTGCTCCATCGTAGGCTGTGGCGTGGTTGGTGATGATGAGGAGTGGGCCTTGCGGGAGTGGGGTTGGAGGGTGTGTGACTCGCGGGGCTGCGAGTAGCCGAACCAGGGGGCGCATGATGATTTCGATGAATGCGATGCGAGCGGCTTTGATGGGCCAGGACCAGGGCCAGCGGGGATAGATGTGGCTGGGTGCGGTGAGTTCTGGATTAGTTACAGAGATGTGTGCGGCAATGGTGGGGGCTTCGTTCGGGAGAGCTGCACTGGGTGGCTTTGCGATGGAGCATGAGGTTTCGCGTTGGATTAACTGACGCAGATCGTGGAGCGTGATCGCGTTTGCTACTGCGTCGTCGTTTAGTTCGAGTTGTAATTGCTGCTCCAGTTCGGATTGAAGCTGGACGCGTCCGAGGCTGTCGAGATGCAGGTCTTCGGAGAGGCGGAGATTGTTGTTTGAGTGAGGGATGGGTTCGCCGGTTACGGTTGCGATTAATTTGAGGAGGATGTCTTCGTCTCCGCCAGCGGAGGTCGATCTCTGAGATTGTTGATTAAGGATGGTGTGGCATGCCCACTGCGTTACCTCTCTCCGTAAGAGCTTGCCGGTCGAGGTGTAGGGGAATTGAAGTTGCGGCCACTTGAGCACGCGGCGGATTTGCTGATGGCTGGCGAGTGTGCGGTTTGCGTTGGTGACGGCGGTTTGTAGTTCTTCGTCGCTGGCGGAGGAGAGTACGACGGCGACTGGCTCTGCGCTGCCTGCGAACTCACAGGGTATGACGACGGAGCCGCGTATGTTGGGCTGTGTGGCCAGCGCGGCTTCGAGGTCGGCGGGGTGGATGTTCATGCCAGCGGCGGTGACGATGACATCGTTTCTTCTGCCGAGGAAGCGCAGCTCGCCGGAGTTGCTTTCGGCTGCGAGATCGCCGGTGGCGAGCCACTCGCCTTCGCGGGGATACATTGCGCCGTTTTGCCATGTGGAGGTGGCCAGCATTTCGCCACGCACGAGAATTTCGCCTTCGCTGCTGAGGCGGATTTCGCGGCCGGGGAGTGCCTTGCCGATGGTTCCGTGGGCTACGCGGAAGGGATGGTTGAGCGTGATGAGCGCGGCGGTCTCGGTCATGCCATAGCCCTGGATCAGCGCGAGGCCGAGTTGGTTCCAGAAGCGCTCGAGGTCGGCGGGGAGAGTTGCGCCGCCGGAGATGATGGCCCAGAACTTCCAACCGAGTGTGCGGTGCACGGAACGGAATTGCCACCAGCGCTTCAACGGAGAGAGGGAGCTGGCTTGCTCCAGTTTTTCGGGAGTGAGATTGAATTGGGAGAGCAGGTGCGCGCGTAGCAGGTGGAGTACGCGAGGCACGGCGATGAGTACGGAGATGCGTTCGTGATGGATGAGATGGATGGTGCGGCGGGCTTCGAGCTGGTCTACGAAATGGACTTCGGCGGCGAGGAGTGGCGGTATCCAGAGGCCCATGAACTGGCCGAAGACGTGGCTGAGGGGGAGGGTGTGGAGGAAGCGTAGAGGATGGACGATGCGCTCGTAGTGGCGGTATTTTGTTATTTCGTCTTCGATGGGTTGGAGGCTGGCGAGTACGTTGCGATGGGTGTGGACGATGCCTTTGGGGTCGGAGGTTGTGCCTGAGGTGAAGATGATCTGGAAGGGTGTTTGGTTGTTGACGGCGGGGCTGATGGTGAAGTTTGGTTGGGTGGGAAGGTGATTGGTTAGGGTTGCGAGATGGAGTTGGGGGATGTTTGTTTTCAGTGAGGCGAGGAGGGGTTCGTCGGCGACGATGAGCTTTGGGGCTACGTCGTTTAATATTCGCTGGGCGAAGGCGGGGATGCCTGCGGCGTCGAGTGGGACGGCGATGACTCCGCGGAGGAGGCAGCCGAAGAATGCGGCGATCCAGTTGGCGGAGTTTGTGCCCCAGAGAATGATTCGGTCGCCGGGGAGGATGTTGCGGCGGTCGAGTTCGGCGGCGAAACGACCGGCGAGCTGGGCGACTTCGCCGTAGGTAGAGCGATAGCTGCGGTTGCCGCGATGGGCCACTACCGCCGTTTGGGCAGCGTGCTGGCGGAACTCGTGCACGAGGCTGGCCAGATGGGCGCGCACGGTTTCATCATAGATCGACGGCAGACGCGCTATGTTTTCCAGGCAGCGCTTTCGTAGTTAATTTTTTATCGAGACAGCGCGACGTTCTGGCTAAAGAAAGCATCTCAGGATAAACACCAACGCTTCCTGACCCATTTGCGAGATGACCTGCCTGATCAATCTATGAAAAAGGGCGGCATGTTGAGGCGGCCTTTCATGTAGCCGAAGTTTAGATAGATCGGAGACGCGATGACCCTGTTGCTGGTGCAGATGACGATCGTATTGCTGACCGCGCTTCTTTGCGGATGGCTCGCGCGCAAGCTTGGCCAGGCGCGTGTGATCGGCGAGATTCTGGGTGGCATCCTGATTGGGCCTTCGGTGTTTGGCCGCATCGCGCCGCACAGCTGGGCGGCATTATTTCCTCAAAGCTCGTTTGGTTCGTTCGAGATATTGAGCACGATTGGGCTGATTCTTTTTCTCTTTCTGATTGGAAGTGAGCTTGACTATGAGCATCTGCGCCAGCAGAAGGGAACGGCCACGCTTGCGAGCGGGATGAGTATTTTGTTTCCGTTCATCATGGCGACGATTGTGGCTCATTCGCTGCGCATTCGGTTTGCGCCGGATGGGATCGGCCGCATTCCGTTTGTTCTTTTTCTCGGCATCTCGATGAGTATTACGGCATTTCCGGTGCTGGCGCGGATACTGGAGGAGAGAGGGTTGCAATCGACGCCGTTGGGGACGACGGCATTGATGTGCGCGGCGGTGGATGATGTATGCGCGTGGATGCTGCTTGCGATTGCACTGACGCTGCTTCCTCATAGCGAGCACTCGATGGGGTTGCACTACAGGTTTCTGCTTTTGTGCGGATATCTTGTCGTGATGCTGGGCGTCATTCGTCCGCTGGGAAACTGGTTCGTCAGGCGCAAGGACAGCATTGGATTCTCTTATGAGCTTCTGGGGATTATCGTCGCCGTCGTTCTTTGCTCGGCTGCGGCGACGGAGGCGATTGGGGTGCATCCGCTGTTTGGCGCGTTTCTGGCCGGTGTTTGCTTTCCTCGGATTAAGAGCTGGCAGGTTGCAATTAGAACGCGGGTGGACACAATTGTATCGGTGTTGCTGCTGCCGCTATTTTTTGCGCTGACGGGGATGCGGACTCGGTTGGATTTGCTTACGGGAAATAACATCTGGTTCTGGATGGGGGTTGTTCTGGTTGTTGCTGTTGCGGGAAAGATGGGTGGCGCAGTGCTTGCGGCGCGGTGGACCGGGCAGTCGTGGCAGAACGCTGTGGCTTTAGGAGCCTTGCTTAATACGCGTGGGCTGGTGGAGTTGATTGTGTTGAATATTGCTTATAACGCGCATGTGTTTTCGCCGACTCTGTTTACGATGCTGGTTGTTATGGCGTTGATTACGACGATGCTTACGACGCCGGTGCTCAATCTGCTTGGTATTGAAGACCGCGGACAGAAGGGCCAGGACCTTGCCGTTTTGGCTACTGCCGATTAGGGGGTTGGGCTCTTTAGGAGATTTGGACAGTGCGAGACAACCGCAGGTCCTTCGACTGCGCCTCACGCGATGAAGCTGCGTGAGGCTTCGCTCAGGATGACAACTTTTATTTTGGTTATTGTGTGATGATTTCGCGGATGAGTGGTTGGGGCTTTGGTGGGGTTGTGGAGATTTGTAACGTTTGCTGGAGCATATGTTCGGGCTCGTTGAGGAGTGATTCGTCTTCGGCGAAGAGGGTGACGAGGGGTTGGCCTTTTTCTAACTTGTCGCCTAGCTTGGCGTGCATCTCGATGCCTGCGTGGGCGCTGACGGGGTCGCCGGGTTTGGCGCGGCCTGCGCCTAATCGTTGAACGGCCCAGCCTACTTGTTTGCAGTCCATGCTGCTGAGGTAGCCGTCTTTGGACGCGGTGAGAGTGCGCGTGGCGGTGGGTTTGTGGAAGGCTGCGGGGTCTTTGAAGATGGCGGTGTCGCCGTGCTGGGCTGCGATGATCTTTAGCCATGCCTTGTAGGCTTCGCCGCTGGTGAGGATTTCGTCGGAGAGCTTTGCGCCCGCTTCGGGAGTGGCGGCGCGGCCTGCGAGGTGGAGCATCCAGCCGGAGAGGATGTTGGAGAGTTCGATGAGGTCAGCGGACATGGGGTGACGTTTGCCCTGCATGATGTCGACGCACTCCCATACTTCGACCCAGTTGCCGGAGAAGCGGCCGAGTGGCTCGTCCATTGAGGTGAGGAGGGCGGCGGTGCGGGTGCCGGAGGCTTCGCCGGTGCGGACCATGAGCTCGGCGAGGAACTTCGATTTTTCGTAGGTGGGCATGAAGGCTCCGCTGCCTACTTTGACGTCGAGGACGAGGGCGTTGAGGCTCTCGGCGAGCTTCTTGCTCATGATGCTGGCGCAGATGAGGAAGGGAGATTCGACGGTGCCGGTGTGGTCTCTGAGCGCATACAAGATGCGGTCGGCGGGGACTATGCGCGGGGTTTGGCCGATGAGGGCGGCTCCGCACTCTTTTAATACAGCCGCTAATTGCTGGAGGTTGAGCTGGGTGTCGAAGCCGGGGATGGTTTCGAGCTTATCTAGCGTGCCGCCGGTGTGGCCTAGGGAGCGGCCGCTGATCATGGGGACGCAGATGCCGGGGGCTCCGGCGGGCGTGGGTTTCGAGAGACCGGCGGCGGCGAGGATGGGGGCGATGAGGAGGGAGGTCTTGTCGCCGACGCCGCCGGTGGAGTGCTTGTCGATGGTGAAGGTGTGGAGGGGCGTGGCGTCGAAGACTTCGCCGGAGAAGCGCATAGCGGTGGTGAGCGTGGCGAGCTCGCGGGTGTCGAGGCCGCGCTGGAAGATGGCCATGAGGAGGCTGGCGATTTGCGCGTCGGTGACGAGTTGTTTTTCTGGCGTGCGGTCTACGAGGTCGCGGATGAAGGATTGGATCTCGGCGTCGGTGAGGGCGAGGCCGTCGCGCTTGTGGAGGATGACGTCGATGGGATGGATGGGCATAGCTTGGTCTATTAAAGCAGGGTTGGGGGAGTCGACGGCAATGGTTTTGTCGTTACGGCTTCGCCTTCACTCCGGCCTTCGGCAGAGCGGAGGCCGCTTCGCGGCGGTTGGATGAGACGCGAGGCTGAAGCCTCGCTGTACCTGGAAGCAAAGGCAGGAACAGATGCAAAGGCAAATGCAACTACAACGGCAAGTGCGAAATACAGGGGTCTCTCCGCTGCGGCGGCAAAAGCGCCGCCTTCGGTCGAGATGACGTGCTTTTTGGAGGTGATGATGATTTCTTAATTTTTCCGGGCTATTGATTGAGTGCGAAGGCGGCGGGGAGGAGGTCGGTGATGGTGAGCTGGTCGAAGGTTCCATCTTGTTTGGGGAAGATGATGATGGTGCCTGGTGTGCTGAATTCGAGGATGGTTTGGCGGCAGGCTCCGCAGGGTTGGCTGGCGGCGTTGTTGAGGTTGGTGACGGCGATGGCGTGGATGCGGATAGCCGGGCCGTGGAGGCTGACGGCGGAGGTGATGGCGTTCTGCTCGGCGCAGGTGGTGAGGCGGTAGGAGGCGTTTTCTACGTTGCAGCCGGTGATGATGGAGCCGTCTTCGAGGAGAACGGCTGCGCCTACGCGGAAGTGGCTGTAGGGGGCGTAGGCGTTTTGGGCGGCTGCGGCGGCCTTTTGCTGGAGCTGCTCGATCAGGGGCGTGGTGAGGTCGGTGGCAGGGTTCGACGGCATGATTGTGAGGCTAATGGGTGGTATCAAGATAGGCAAGTGAGAGGGGGCTAATGATTAAGTTTTATCTTCCGATAAATAGTTTGTGGATGACCTGACCAAAGAATTTATCGCAGAGAGCCAGGAAGGTCTGGACCGGATGGAACGGTGCCTGACTGAGCTTGAGGTGCGGCCTGACGACGGGGAGCTGGTGGGAGATATCTTCCGCTCGGTGCATACGATCAAAGGGACGACGGGGTTTCTGGGCTTTGACCGGCTGGAGAAGCTGGCGCATACCGGCGAGCATCTGCTGGGCTCGCTGCGGGACGGCAAGCTGGCGGTGACTTCGGAGCTGATTAGCGGTCTGCTGAGTCTGTTGGATGGCTTGCGCGCTATTCTCGCTTTGATTGAAGAGACGGGCGGTGAGGGAACTCGCGCGGACGATGAAGACAGCGAGTTGATCGCAGAGCTTACGGCGCTGAATGGGGCTGCTCCGCCGCCAGTAGAGGCAGAACTGCGTGAAGAGGTTGAGGTTCATGCAGCGGCAGTGCCTGCTGCGGGTGCGGCTACGGCGGCGGCGATGGGGGGTGGCGATAAGACGCTGCGCATCGATGTCGATGTGTTGAACCGCATGATGAATCTGGTGGGCGAACTGGTGTTGACGCGCAACCAGATGTTGCAGAGCAATACGGAGGCTGCGAATTTTCCTGAGCTGGCGCGGCGTTTGGACAGCGTGACGGCGGACCTGCGCGAGACGGTGATGCAGGCGCGGATGCAGCCGGTGGGAAATCTGTTTGGCAAGTTTCCGCGATTGGTACGTGATCTGGCGCGGACCTGCGGACGCGAGGTGAGGATCGAGTTCAGTGGGCAGGAGACGGGGCTCGATAAGAGTTTGCTGGAGGCGATTAAAGATCCGCTGACCCATGCGGTGAGGAACTCTGTCGATCACGGAATTGAAGCGCCGCATGTTCGCGTGCTGGCGGGCAAACCTGCCGAGGGATGCGTGAAGCTGCGCGCGTTTCATCAGGGCGGCTCGGTGGTGATCGAGGTTGCGGATGATGGCGCGGGCATTGGCATTGAGCGTGTGCTGGCCAAGGCGGTCGAGCGCAACCTGGTGACGGCGGAGCAGGCTGCGGGGATGTCGGAGCGAGAGGCGCTGCAGCTTATTTTTCTGCCGGGCTTTTCGACGGCGGCGGCGGTGACGAATGTTTCGGGGCGCGGCGTGGGCATGGATGTGGTCCGCGCGAATGTCGAGAAGGTGGGCGGCAGCGTCGAAGTGGAATCGAAGATGGGGCAGGGAACGACGCTGCGGCTGCGGGTTCCGTTGACGCTGGCGATTGTTCCTGCACTGGTGGTGCGAAGCGGTGGTCAGAGCTTTGCGCTGCCGCAGACGGCGTTGGTGGAGTTGGTGTATGTGCCGAAGCGCGAGGCGCAGAAGGCGGTCGAAAAGATTGGCGCGGCAGAGCTTTACAGGCTTCGCGAACGATTGCTGCCGATGGTTTGGCTGGATAGGCTGCTGGCGCTGGAGACACAGTGCACGGATGAGGCGCATGGATTTTATCTGGCGGTTTTGGAGGCTGAGGGCTGCCGCTATGGATTAGTCGTGGACGATCTGCTGGCTCCGGAAGAGATTGTGGTAAAGCCGCTGTCGTCGGTGCTGCGCGAGATCGGTTTGTTTTCGGGAGCGACGGTGCTGGGCAATGGGGCGCTGGCACTGATTCTTGATATCGCGGCTACGGCTGCACGTGCCGGGGTGAAGCCGATGGAGGAAGAGGTGGAAGAGGTTGGCGCCGCGGAGGCGACGACTGCCGATGCTTCCGATGTCTCCTTCATGGTCTTTGAAGATCGCGTGAAGGAGAGGACTGCGCTGCCGCTGGATGTCGTGGAGAGAATTGAGAGCGTGCCGCTGACTCAAATTGAGTATGCAGGTGGGCGGCCTCTGTTGCAGTATCGTGGCGACCTGTTGCCTTTGCGCGATGACGGCAACGTGCTGGCGGAGATGGAAGCTGGCGAACAGACGGGCGATGAGGCTTTGGTGACGGTGTTGATCTGTGCCAATGCGGGCGCGGGCGGAAGACACCGGATTGGCATGGTGGTGCGACGGGTGCTGGATGTTTCGACGGGCAAGATGCTGGAGAAAGATGCGGCGACGGATGGCATGGAGCTGGCGTTGGTGAAGGAGAAGCTGACGATGGTGCATCACCAGTTCGGCGCGGGTGCGGTGACGGCCTGGAAGGAGGTTGCGTGAAGATTGCCAGTGGAAGCGCGATGGACGCTATGGACGGGATGCAGGATGAGAATGATGCGGTGTCGCTGTGCTCGCTGTTCTCGGGGAGCGAGAGTTTTGGAATCGATACCAGAAAGATTCGCGAGGTATTAGGCAAGCGTGATTTGCAGCGGGTGCCGATGGCTCCGGCGTATATCGGAGGTGTGGTTCCGTACCGCGGCGAGGTGTTGACTACGGTGAACCTTCGCGCTCTGTTGGGAATGGGAGAGAACGGCGCAGCGAGTTGCGTGTTGGTGTTGGAAGACGATGAGGTTGCAGAACGATTTGGTTTGATGGTGGATGAGGTGGGCGGCGTGGTGACGGTGAACCGTCGCATGCTGGAGACGAATCCGTGCACGTTGGAGGCAAGAGGAAAGTGGCTGTTCGACGGAGCATACAAGATGCAGACGGGATTGATGGTGCAGCTTGATCCGGCAAAGTTGCGGCCATCGCGGTTGGCGGAGACGGGACTGTTCAAACAAGGTGGTACGGGGGCCATGGATGCGAGCACTGATAGTCGATGATTCGAGCTTTATCCGCGATTATCTGCGGCTGCTTTTGCACCGGATGGGAATTACGTGCGAAGAGGCTGTGAATGGAAGCAACGCGCTGGAGGTGCTGGCGGGGGCACAGGCGTTCGACCTGATGCTGCTGGACGTGAACATGCCGGTGATGAACGGGCTGGAGTGCGTGAAGGCGCTGCGCGAGGCGCACCTGGGGCCGGAGATGAAGGTCATGATGGTGACGACCGAAGCGGACAACTCTTTCATTACGACCGCGCTGGATAACGGCGCGGATGAGTTTTTAATGAAGCCCTTTACGCCGGAGAGTCTGCGCGAAAAGATGGCTCTGCTTGGGTTTGCAGCGGCTTAACGAAGAGCGATTGAAAAGGGTGGAAGGCATGGGGATCTCAAGCGAACAGCCGCTTCGTGTTCTTGCGGCGGACGACTCCGCCGTGATGCGCGGAATTATGCGGAAGCTATTCGAGATGCACGCAGAGGACAGGCTGAGCAGGCTGCCGTCGATGGAGTTGTGCGGGACGGCGCAGGATGGCGTGGAGTGTATGGAGGCCGTGGGGCGGCTGAAGCCGGACGTTCTGGTGCTGGATCTGGAGATGCCGCGGTTGAACGGGCTGGATGTTCTCGAACGGCTGCGAGATGCGAATCCAGGGCTGCCGGTGATTATGTGCAGCTCGTACACGGAGCGAGGAGCGCGATCGACGCTGGAGGCGCTGGCGCGTGGAGCTGCGGATTATGTGATGAAGCCGAGCGAGCAGCGCGATCTGACGGCGGCGTTGCAGTCGTTGGCGCAGCAGTTGCTGCCGAAGATTGCGGCGCTGACCAAGGGGCGCAGGCGAAAGGCCGATGAGAATGTTGCACAGGCTGCGCAGAGCGCGAGGGTTGGTGAGGGACGCAGGGAATCTCCGATTGAAGTGGTGGTGATTGGGCTGTCGACGGGTGGGCCGTCGGCGCTGGAGCAGATGCTGCCGCGGTTGCCGTCGAGCTTTCCTGTGCCAGTGCTGATTGTGCAACATATGCCGAAGTTGTTTACGGGTGCGCTGGCGGAGCGGCTGGATAAGTGCTGCGCGTTGCGAGTGAGGCAGGCTCACGACGGCGATGCGGTGGTGCCGGGAACGGTGTGGCTGGCTCCGGGGGACTCGCACCTGGAGGTGGCTGCGAGGAAGATGGGATTTGGCCTGGGCGATGCTGAATCGACGGGCCGCGGAGCGAGAGTGAAGCTGCATCAGCAGGAGCCGCTGAATCATTGCAGGCCGTCGGTGGACTATTTGTTTCATTCGGCTGCGCGGCTTTATGGTGCGAGTACGCTGGCGTTGATGATGACGGGGATGGGCGCGGATGGATTGGGTGGCGCGCGAGCGGTGCATGAGGCGGGCGGCGTGGTGCTGGCGCAGGATGAGGCGACGTCAGCAGTGTGGGGAATGCCGGGACGAGTTGCGGATGCGGGGATTGCGGATGCTGTGCTGCCGCTGGCCGCGATTGCCGGAGAGTTGAGGCAGCGCGTGAACGTGGGACGGCCGATGCGGCTGGCGGCGGCTGAACATGCGCTGACTACGGCGACTTCGCGGCGGGAGGGGATGCATGACTTGCTCTGATTCTGATTACGCGTATCTGCGGGAACTGGTGCTGCAACAGTCGGCCAATCGTATCGATCCGTCGCGCAATGCGCTGTTCGATGCGCGGCTGAAGCCGATTGCGCAGAAGGCAGGCGCGTCGAGTCTTAAGGATTTTGTGAGTATTTTGAAGGTGGATCGAGCACCGCATCTTCATCGTGCTGTGGCTGAGGCGATGACGATTAATGAGACCAGCTTTTTTCGGGACTTGAAGCCGTTTGAGATGCTGCGTGAGACGATTTTTCCGCGGCTGATTGAGCAGCGGAGGGGGCAGCGGCGGTTGCGCATCTGGAGTGCGGCCAGTTCTACCGGGCAGGAAGCGTACAGTCTGGCGATGTTGATTGCGGAGCATTTCCCCATCGTCGCGGGATGGGATGTGAAGATTATTGGGACGGATATTTCGCAGTATGTGATCGACTATGCGCGACGGGGACGGTATCGGAGGCTTGAGGTGAATCGCGGCTTGCCTGCGCGGATGCTGTTGAAGTATCTGGTGCGCGATGGCGAGGAGTGGATGATCTCGGATCGGATTCGCTCGATGTGCGAGTTTCAGTATGCGAATCTGTGCGAGACGCTGCCGAAGCTGCCGGTGTTTGATCTGGTGATGCTGCGGAATGTGCTGCTTTACTTTCCTCCGCAGGACCGGAGTTATCTTTTTAAGGACGTGTATCGGTTGATGGCTCCGGATGGTTGCCTGGTGCTGGGAAATGCGGAACAGGCGGAGGACTCGTCGGATTTGTTTGAGGTGGAGTTTGCTTCGAATTCTTACTGCTATCGGCCTGTGGTTGGAGTTGAGTAGGGCTGTTCTGAAGTGCATGGAGTTAAAAACAAGCAACGGCAAGTGCGGGGTTCTTCGCTTCGCTCAGAATGACAGTTTTAAATAGCGGACATGCCGTGGCTGAACCTGTATCTCCCTGTAAAACTGCTCTGGGCGCGTGGGAGGGGTTGGGCGCATCTTATATAGTGTGCGAAGCGTGCCGCAGATCTCGTCTAAATCGAAGAAGGTAGATGCAGCGAAGCCGTCGGGTGCGGAGGCTGCGCTTTCGTTGTTTCATCCGGTGACGGCGAAGTGGTTCAGGGCTGTCTTTGAGGAGCCTACGGCTCCGCAGATCGAGGGGTGGCCGGCGATTGCTCGTGGGGAGTCGACGCTGATTCTGGCGCCGACTGGGACGGGCAAGACGCTGACGGCGTTTCTTTGGTGCCTCGATAAGTTAATGCTGCGAACGGCTGCGGATGAACCGCGTGGTTGCAGGGTGGTGTATCTGTCTCCGCTGAAGGCGTTGGCTGCGGATGTGGAGAGGAATCTGCGCTCGCCGTTGGCGGGGATTGCGAACATGGCGAAGCGCGAGGGGGTGGAGGTGCGGATTCCTGAGATCAGCGTTCGCACCGGAGACACTTCGCAGAAGGAGCGGGCACGGTTTCGGCGACATCCGGGGGAGATTTTGATTACGACTCCGGAGAGCTTGTATCTGTTGTTGACTTCGGAGGCTGGCGAGTCGCTGCGGACGGTGGAGACGGTGATCGTGGATGAGATCCACGCGCTGGTTCCTAGTAAACGTGGCGCGCACATGGCGGCTTCGCTGGAGCGGCTGGAGGCTTTGACGGGGCGGCGGCTGCAGAGGATTGGGTTGTCGGCTACACAGAGGCCGTTGGAGGAGGTGGCTCGGTTTCTGGGTGGAGCGGAGGGCGCAGGAATTGTAGCGGATAAGGTTACAGAAGCGTTGAAGCCTGAGATTGCTGATGTGTTGATGGATGCTGCCAGCGATGATGGGGTGAAGGCGGATGTGGGAGTAGATGCTCCGCGGTATCGTCCGGTGACGGTGGTGAATGCGGGAGCGCGGAAGGTGCTGGAACTGAAGGTGGAGGTTCCGGTGGAGGACATGGCGCGGCTGGGGGAGATTGAAGAGCAGCCGAGCGGGCCTGCTTCGCAGGGGCCGAAGCGGACTTCGATATGGCAGTCGATCTATCCGCGATTGCTGGAGATTATTCAGGGACGGACTTCGACGCTGATCTTTGTGAATGCGCGACGGGTGGCGGAGCGGCTGGCCGGTGCGTTGAATGATCTGGCAGGCGATGCGATTGCGCGAGCGCACCATGGATCGCTGGCGGCGGCGCAGCGAAGTGAGATTGAGGAGATGTTGAAGGCGGGGAAGATCAAGGCGCTGATTGCTACTTCTTCGCTCGAGCTTGGCATCGATATGGGCGCGATCGATCTGGTGATTCAGATTGAGGCTCCGCCTTCGGTGGCGAGCGGGATGCAAAGGATTGGGCGAGCGGGGCACCAGGTGGGGGCGCCTTCGTGTGGGATTATCTTTCCGAAGTATCGTGCGGATTTGATTGCGTGTGCCGCGGTGACGCGGGCGATGCATGAAGGGCATGTCGAGTCGACGCGGTTTTTGCGGAATCCGCTGGATGTGTTGGCGCAGCAGATGGTGGCGGTGATTGCGCATCCTCCGTTGAGCGTTGCCGATGCGGAGCGGCGGACGGCGCGCAGGTCGGAGGAGGAAGAGAGTCCAGGGATTGGCTATGAGGCTCTGTTTGCGCTGATGCGCGGCGCGGCTCCGTTTGCGGGTTTGAGCAGGAGTGTCTTTGATGGCGTGCTGGATATGCTGGCGGGGCGGTATTCGTCGGATGAGTTTGCGGAGCTTCGTCCGAGGGTGACGTGGGACCGAACAAGAAATTGGATTACGCCGCGTGCGGGGGTGAAGCGGATTGCGATTCTGAACGGCGGGACGATTCCTGATCGCGGGACGTATGGCGTTTTTCTTTCGGGGGAGCGGAGCAAGCCGGTTCGCGTGGGCGAGCTGGATGAGGAGATGGTGTTTGAGAGTAAGCCGGGCGAGGTGTTTACGCTGGGCGCTTCGGCGTGGAGGATCGACGAGATTACGCATGACCGCGTGCTGGTTTCGCCTGCTCCGGGTGAGGCGGGGAAGATGCCGTTCTGGCATGGAGATCGTGCGGGCAGGCCGCTGGAATTTGGGCGCAGGATCGGCGCGCTGGTGCGGGAGCTGCGGGAGACTCCGCGAAGTGTAGCGATGACGCGGCTGACGCAGGAGCACGATCTGGAGGCTGGTGCGGCGGAGAATGTGCTGCGGTATCTGGCTGATCAGGAGTTGGCCACCACCATCGTTCCCGATGATCGGAACATTGTGATTGAGCGCGTGCGCGATGAGTTGGGCGACTGGCGCGTTTGTGTGCTGACTCCGTTTGGCAGTCGGATTCATGCGCCGTGGGCGATGGCGGCTACGGCGAAGATTCGTGCGCATAGTGGGCCGGATGTAGAGACGATGTGGAGCGAGGATGGGTTTGTGCTGCGGTTTCCGGAGACGGAGGAGGCTCCGGCGATTGAGCCGATCTTGCTGGAGCCGGAGGAGGCTGCGGAGTTGGTGCTGCAACAGCTGGGATCGACGGCGCTGTTTGCGGCGAAGTTTCGTGAGGGTGCCGCGCGGGCGTTGCTGTTGCCGAGACGACGGATGGATGGGCGAAGTCCGCTGTGGCAGCAGAGGAAGCGGTCGTATGACTTGTTGAGCGTGGCGAGTCGGTATCCTTCGTTTCCGATTTTGCTGGAGGCTTATCGCGAGTGTCTGCGGGATGTGTTCGATATGCCTGCGCTGATGGAGACGCTGCGGCTGATGGCGAATCGTTCGGTGAGGGTGCATACGGTGGACTCGCGGACGCCTAGTCCGTTTGCTTCGGCGCTGCTGTTCAGCTATGTGGCGAACTATATCTATGACGGCGATGCTCCGCTGGCAGAGAGAAGGGCGCAGGCGCTCTCGATCGATCAGGACCAGTTGCGGGAGTTGATGGGTGATGCCGATCTTCGCGAACTGCTGGATGTCAATGCGATTGAGGAGACGGAGGAACAACTGCAATGCGTCGTTGAAAGCTACAAGGCGCGAACGATGGATGGGGTGCATGATCTGTTGCTGCGGCTTGGGGATTTGACGCGGGAGGAGTTGCGGGCGCGATGCGTGAGCGATGCGGTTGCTGAGAGTGTAGCGAAGCTGATGAGGGCGCGGCGGGTGCTGGAGATTCAGTTTGCGGGTGAGAAGCGGTTGATTGCGGTGGAGGATGCGGCGCGGTATCGGGATGCGCTGGGAGTGCCTTTGCCGCCGGGGCTGCCTACTGCTTTTCTGGAGGCTGCGCCGGAGGCGATGGTCGATCTGCTGCGGCGATATGCGCGGACGCATGGGCCGTTTACTTCGCAGGACGCTGCGGGGCGGTTCGATCTGCCGATGGAGAGTGTCGATGCGGTGTTGCAGCGGCTGGTGCAGACGGGACGGATCGTTGAAGGTGGGTTTCGGCCGGGCGGGATTCATCGCGAGTGGTGCGATAACGAGGTGCTGCGGACGATTCGGCGGAAGTCTCTGGCGCAGTTGCGCAAGGAGGTCGAGCCGGTTGAGCAGCGGACGCTGGCGCGGCTGCTGACGCGGTGGCAGGGCGTGGTGCAGCCTCGACGAGGGCTGGATGCGCTGCTGGATGTGATTGAGAATTTGCAGGGTGCTCCGTTGCCGGCATCGATTCTGGAGACGGAGATTCTGCCGTCGCGTTTGACGGGGTATAAGCCTGCCGATCTGGATACTTTGATTGCCGCGGGTGAGGTGGTTTGGGTGGGGCTTGATCCTATTGGCGAGAGGGATGGGCGGATTGGACTTTATCTCGCGGAGAAGCTGCCGGAGCTTTGGAATGCGGGGAATAAGGAGCAGGGCGCGGCGATGAGTGAGCGGGGGGAGAAGGTGATTGCTTATCTGCGGGAGCGCGGGGCTTCGTTCTTTCAGGATCTGCATGATGGGGTTGGTGGAGGGTATCCGGGAGAGACGCTGGATGCTTTGTGGGAGTTGGTCTGGAAGGGGCTGGTGACAAACGATGGGATGGCGGCGCTGCGGGCTTATTGCGAGCGGCCTGTGACGAGTGCGCGGAAGCAGCGAAGGGTGCATCAGCAGACGGGATTTCGCTCGCGAAGGACGACTCCGCCTACGGCGCAGGGGCGATGGGCTTTGCAGGGTGCGGCGTTTGCGGCGGACTGGTCGGCTACAGCGTGGAGTCATGCGATGGCGCAGCAGTTGTTGACGCGGTATGGCGTGGTGTTTCGGGAGACGGCGCATGCGGAGAATCTGCCCGGAGGGTTTTCTGCGATCTATGACGTGATGAAGGCGCTGGAGGAGAGTGGCAAGGTTCGGCGTGGATACTTTGCGGCGGATCTGGGGGCGACTCAGTTTGCTTTGCCTGCTGCGGTGGATCTGCTGCGTTCGCTTCGCGGGCAGCATGAGCCGGAGCGTTCGGAGATGTTGCAGTTGGCGGCTACCGATCCGGCGAATCCTTATGGAGCGCTGCTGCGGTGGCCAGCGCCTCCGGATGCGGGTTCTTCGCTGACGCGTAGCGTGGGGGCGCAGGTGATTTTGTGCGATGGGGAGTTGGTGGTTTATCTGCGGCGCGGGAATCCGAATGTACAGGTGTTTCTGCCGGAGGAGGAGCCGCAGCGGTCGCATGTGATGCGGAGTCTGGCGGAGTTTCTGGTGAAGCGGGTGCAGGCGTTGGAGGATGAGGATCGGCGTGCGGGGTTGCTGATTGCGATGGTGAATGGCGTTGCGGTGGCGGAGCATCCGATGGCGCGGGCGTTGCTGGATGCGGGGTTTGCTGCGGGGGCGATGGGCTTCAATGTTCGTCGAGGGCTGCCGCCCTTGCCGGGCGCGCACGTGCAGGTGAGAGCGAATGCCTGAGGGCGACACCATCTATCGTGCGGCGCGGGCTTTGCAGAAGGCGATTGGCGGCAAGGTGGTGACGGGGTTTGAGACGGGGCTGGCGAAGCTGGCGCGGGTGAATGATGATGCTCCGCTGGTGGGGCGGATGGTGGAGAAGGTTGAGTCGCGGGGGAAGTGGCTGCTGATTTTCTTTAGCGGCGATCTGATTCTGGTGACGCATATGTTGATGAGCGGGAGCTGGCATCTTTATCGCACGGGCGAACGGTGGAGGATGGGGCGCAGCAGGATGCGGGTGGTGATTCGTACGGAAGATTGGGAGGCGGTGGCCTTCAACGTGCCGATTGCGGAGTTTCATACGGCGCGGTCGCTGGAGCGAAGCAGCCAGGTGCCGAAGCTGGGGCCGGATATTCTGGCTGGCGAGTTTACGGTGGCAGGTGGCGTGGAGCGGCTGGCGGCTTATGGGAGGGAGCATCCCGAGGCAGAGATTGCAGTGGTGCTGCTGAATCAGCGGGTGCTGGCGGGTTTGGGGAATGTCTATAAGAGTGAGGTGGCATTTGCCGCGGGGGTGAATCCGTTTCGTGCGATGCGGTCGATTACGCAAAAAGAGATGGAGACGATGGTGGAGTTTGCGCAGCGCTATATGAAGGCGAATGTGATGGACGGCAAGGGTGAGGGGATTGTGACTTATTCAGGCAATCGACGGACGACCCATGCGATGAATCGTGAGGAGAGGCTTTGGGTGTATCGGCGGCAGGGGCAGGAGTGTCGCCGATGCGGAGCTACGGTGATGATGCGACGGCAAGGAGAGCAGGCACGGTCTACGTATTGGTGTCCTGAGTGTCAGCCTTGGGTGGACAAATTAGAGATTCGATAAAACGAGCAACAGCAAAAGCGAAATACGGGGGTTCTTCGCTGCGCTCAGAATGACGGGCATTTTAAGATTGTCTGCGAAACGGTTTTAGAGGGAGGCTTTGGTGAGGTCGACGGTCTGCCAGTCGCCGCGCTCGATGCCTGCTCGAATCTGGACCGGGGTCTGACCTTTCATGGTCTGCTGATAGGCGTAGGCGGCCTCTCGCATGCAGGTGGAGCAGGCGGCTCCGTGGGTGCCTTCGAAGCAGCTATGCAGGCTGTTGTGTCCCATGACGCGGTCGCAGTGGCAGTAGCAGGGTTCCTGATGAAGGACGTTGGGAATCTTCGCCGCCATCTTATATACAGTCACCTGATAGGGGTGGGTGAAGTATTCGCCGGTGAGCTGGTCGCCGCTGAGGATGTGGGGCAGCGGCTTTTTGGAGGCGGTGGCGTTATAGGCTGGAACGTCGTCGGAGGGGTTGGTCCACTGTGCGGACGCGGCCATGGTTACAAGTCCCAGGATCAGGCAGCCAATAATTCGCTTCATGTGGCACATCATAAATGGCGTTGCAGGGGAAGTCCAAACGCCGTTACGAATGGGCATGTAAAGAAAGAGCAACTGCAAAGGCGAAATACAGGGGTTCTTCGCTTCGCTCAGAATGACTGAGAGTGTTGTTCCTTGAAGAGATAAGGAAGCTTACGACTGAGAGTAGGAATGGCGTCGGTAGAGACAAATGGCGTAAAGGGCAAAAAAAAGGCGGCATGAACGTTTTCTGTTCATGCCGGGAGGCCAGTGACGCAACTTGTGTCAGCCGATGTTGCTTGATGCGGGCTGAGAATCTTCTCGGGCGGTTACTCACGCTTGCCGATGAATTGAATATACCACAATGCGTATCCAGAAAACTAAAAATATGCCCAACCATAGAAAAAACGTGTCTGTGGAGTGCTTAAAAGTCGAAGATTCGGCCTCGGTTTATGCTTCTTAATGCTTATGTATCAGATATTTATATGTATCGGCGGAGGCTGAGGAAAACTAGATAAAAATTTATTCATAAAATGAAAAATTTAGTAGACAGGGAGCTACAGAAGTTGGAATCCGGCTTTTTGAGGGCTATAGAGGTGTTGATTTATAGCCCGACGGGTTCGTTATAGATGCCGAATTCAGTAATTCCGGGCGGTTTTGTGGTGCCTTTTATGGTGAGGCGAACGCGCTCTGCGGTGACGGGCTGGAATCTTTCCAGTTGAAAGGCGAGTGGGGTCTTGCCGCTGGCGATGGGAGTCCATTGATTGTTCTGCCAGGCTTCGACGCTGTAGGAGGCGATGCGGCTGTCGGTACCGTATTCCTTATCAAAGCGAGGCTCGACGATGGAGACGGTATTGAAGCGGGTTGGCTGGCCAAAGGCGATCTCGATCCAGCCGGAGGTCTCGTTGTCGTCGGCGATCCAGTAGGTGCGGTAGCTGTTGTCGTTGGCCAGGTCGGGGCCGATGCCTTCGGTGTTTCGGCTGGCGAAGGATGGGCGGGCAAATGCGAGGTTGGGAGTTGTGATGCTGACTGAGGGAGCGAGCTTTGGGGCTGGTGCGCGGTCTTTCCAGAGGTGGCCGACCTCGGCGAGGCGGTCGACGGTGTTCTGATCGAAGCGGCCGTCGCGATTGGGGGCGACGTTGATCAGAAGATTGCAGTGCTGGCGGTTGAAGGGAATGAGCCAGTCGTTCACGATGGTCTCGGCTGACTTGAGCGGCTCGGTGGGATAGCTCTCCTTCCAGAACCACTCGCTCTGCAGGGTGGTTCCGGATTCTGAGGGGATGATGCTGTCGGAGGCGATCTTTTGTCCGGCGTGCTGCTCGTACTGTTTGATATCGGTGTAGCAGAGGGCCGAGCCGGGATACTGGCCGGCGTTGTGGTCGGCGACGAGGCAGTTGGGCTGATGGGATTTGATGTGGTCGTAGATCTCGCGGAAGGGAACCTGATCGTAGGTGATGCGGCTCCAACCGGCGTTCCAGCCGTCGATGATGATGGCGGTGATCTCGCCATAGTTGGTGAGCAGCTCGGAGAGCTGGGTTTTGATCAGGGCTATCTTTTTGGGAGTGACCTGATAGGACCAGATCTGAGCGCGGAGGTCGAGGATGGAGAAGTAGAGGCAGACCTTGAGGCCATGCTTTCGGAAGGAGTTTGCGTAGGACGCGACGACATCCTGGGTGAAGGTCGCGTCTTTTACGCTGGGGCTGGTGGTTTTGGTGGGCCAGAGGCAGAATCCGTCGTGATGCTTGGTGGTGAGGCAGCCGTAGGCCATTCCGGCAGAACGAACGGCCTGTGCCCATTGGTCGGTGTCGAGATGGGCGGGGTTGAAGAGTTTGGGGGAGGCTTTGGGGTCGCCCCATTCGCGCTGCTCGAAGGTGGCCATGTTGAGGTGGAGAAAGGCGCCGAAGCGGAGGTCCATGAACTCCTGCTGTAGCTGGAGAAGAGGCTTTGTGTTTGCCTGCATGGCGGGAGCGGCGATGGCAGACTGTTGTGCGGCCAGGAGGGCTGCGGTTCCGGCAAGGCCCTGGGTAAATTCACGGCGATTGAGCATAGTTGGGCGGTACTCCAGCGAAGGTGCGCCTTATAAAGATTGGCGGCGGGACAAGGGGAGTCTTCCACGATTGGATATCTACGGTCAAGCGCTTAAAGTATGAGCTATTGGAGTATTGAAGAGATTTATGAAGAAATGAGCACTCAAAACATTAATTTGAAGTGGCGTGACTGGCTAGCTCGGCGGTGATGCGGGCTGCCATGGTTGCATCGCGTTCAGTGATTCCTCCTGCGTCGTGTGAGATCAGAGAGAGCAGGACACGGTTGTAACGGATATCGATGTCTGGGTGGTGGTTGGCTTCTTCCGCAATGGCTGCGATGCGATTGACGAACGCTACGGCTTCGGGAAAATCACGGAAGGTCCACTCGCGAACCAGCTTTCCGTCTTTCAGATTCCACTCTGGATGCGCACGCAGTACGTCTTCAATTTCCGTTGAAGTCAATGCCTTTTTCATGGCGATATACCTCGCACCTGTGATGCTAGGCGTCGCGTGTGCCGGGTGCAAGGACCGGGCGGCAGAGGGTGGATGACAGGGCTGAAGCGGGTATCTTACCGACCTCTGCGCGGAGGTCGGTCCACGATTCGATTGGCATGGCGAGAAAGGCTGCGACGATATGAGGGTCGAACTGTTTGCCTGAACATTCAGCGATCTCGGCGCAGGCGGCTTCAAAGGTCGTTCCCTTGCGGTAGGGGCGGTCGGAGGTCATCGCGTCGAGAGCGTCGGCGATGGCGAAGATGCGGGCGCCCAGGGGGATCGCTTCGCCGCTCAGGCCGCGGGGATAGCCAGTGCCGTCGAAGCGTTCCTGATGGGTGTAGACGATCTCAGCGGCTTCGCGAAGGAAGGGGATCTTGCGCACCATCTCGTAGCCGCGCTCGCAGTGCTCGCGCATGGTGCTCATCTCGTCGGTGTTGAGACGGCCGGGTTTGAGCAGGATGCTGTCGGGCGTGGCGATCTTTCCGATGTCGTGCAGAAAAGCGCCACGAGCGATGGTGCGGAGCTCTTCGGTCTCGATGCCCATGGAGCGGGCGAGAGCGATGGTATAGGCGGTGACGCGGCGGGAGTGACCTTCGGTCTCTTCGTCGCGCAGATCGAGGGCGTCGCCCATAGCTTCGAGGGTGATGTCGTAGCTGCGCTCGAGGTCCTGCATGGTGGAGCGGAGGCGGCCGGTGCGGGTGGTGGCGATGGACTCGAGGTTGTGGCGGTAGATGGAGTTCTGTTTGCGAAGGCGGCCGAGCTCCATGGCGCGCAGGATGACGCTCTCGAGTTCGGCATGCGAGAAGGGTTTGAGGAGATAGTCGATTGCGCCGCGACGGAAGGCGCTAGTGGCGACCTGCGTATCGTTGATGGCGGTGCAGATGACGACAGGAATGGCGGGATAGTCGAGAGAGATATCGTCGAGCAGGCTGAGGCCGTCGGTTCCGGGCATGATGATGTCGGCGAGGACGAGATCGTAGTCGGGGTCTTGCTGCAGACGGGCGAGCGCTTCGTCGGCGCTCTCGGTGGCCGTTATGACGTGGCCATTGTGCTCGAGCAATGCGGTTAGAGTTTCGCGCACGTCGGCTTCGTCATCGACGATCAGGATTCGTTTCCGTAGCATGGGCAGCACTTTTGCGCAGTAGCGCAGCCACTCGTTCGAGGGACGGATACGAGCGGCTTACCCTGTTCTTATCGGCGGGGGGTGTTCTTTCTTTATTGCCGGGCGAGCTGTGTTGGTTGTTCATCCCAGGTCTCAGAATCGAGACCTGGGCACCCAAGTGATTAGGATTTTTTGGAGGCGGCTCGCTTTGCTGCTGCCCAGCCGGGCTTGGTGGTCTGACGGCTTCGGCCGAGCGCGAGCGAATCGGCGGGGACATCTTCGGTGATGCAGCTTCCGGCGGCGACGTAGGCTCCTGCTCCTATGGTGACTGGAGCGACGAGCGTGGAGTCGGAGCCGACGAAGGCACCGTCGCCGATGATGGTCTGGTGCTTGTGGACGCCGTCGTAGTTGCAGGTGATGGCTCCTGCGCCTACGTTGACTCCTGCGCCGATGGTGGCGTCGCCGAGATAGTTGAGGTGGTTCGCCTTGGAGCCTTTGCCGAGCGTTACTTTTTTGGTCTCGACGAAGTTGCCGACGTGGGCGTTTTCGCCGATGCGGCTTTCGGGGCGGAGATGAGCGTAGGGACCGAGGATGGCACCGTCGGAGACTTCGGCGCTGTCGAGGATGCAACCGTTGCGTACGGTTACATTGTTGCCGAGAGTCGATTGCTGGATGACGGAGTAGGAGCGGATGCGGCAATCGGTGCCGATGGTGGTTGCGCCGAGGAGTTGCACGTAGGGTTCGATGGTGGTGTCTGGGCCGACGGTGACGGCGGCGTCGATGACGCAGGTTTCGGGGCGGAAGATGGTGACGCCCTGCGCCATGAGGCGCTTGGCTGTGTTGAGGCGCATGGCGGCGTCGAGGTGCATCATCTCGGCGATGGTGTTGGCACCGAGGACTTCGTTGACGCTGTCGGCTTTGACGGCTACGACGCGTTCGCCGTCGGCGACGAGCATGGCGGCTACGTCAGTGAGGTAGAACTCGCCGTGGGCGTTGTCGGTGGAGAGGGAATCGAGTTTGGTGAAGAGCTTGGCGGTTTCGAAGCAGTAGATGCCGGAGTTGATCTCAGGAGTGTTGAGCTGATCGGGACGCAGGGACTTCTGCTCGACGATTGCAGTTACCTCTGGCTTATCTGGAGATGCGCGGAGGATGCGGCCGTAGCCGGTGGGATCGTCGGGCACAGCGGTGAGGATGGTCATGGCTGCGTGTTCGCGGAGATGAAGATCGCAGATGGAGGCTATGGTTTCGGGGCGAATGAGTGGAACGTCGCCGGAGAGGACGAGGAGATGTTTGGGGATGGATGCGCCGGTCTCGGCGAAGTACGCCTTGACTTGCTGGAGGGCGTGGCCGGTGCCGCGCTGCTCGGCCTGGAGGACGAACTGTACGCCGGTGGGAGCTACTGCTGCACGGACGCGGTCGGCCTCGTGGCCGATGATGCAATAGATGTGGTCGGCGGCGACTACGGTCTTTGCCGCGGCGATGACGTGCAGCAGAAGGGCTTGTCCGCCGATCTCATGGAGGACTTTAGGGCGCTTGCTTTTGAGCCGCGTGCCTTTGCCCGCGGCCATGATGGCGATTGCAAATCCGGTAGTGTCCATAGATAGATATCGTCTCACGATGGCGATAGGTTGTATCAACCTATCGCGAGAGGAATGGAAAGTGATGTGGTCCGAAAGTTGCAGGAAAGGCTAAGGCACAACGGGCAAACCGCAGGTCCTTCGACTCACCTCTCGCGATCAAGCTGCGAGAGGCTTCGCTCAGGATGACAATTCTTCAGAAGAAGATAGCTAATTCGTTTCCTCTGTCGGTTGGTGCAACCTAGTTGGAAGGTTCTCCGGGTGGCGGCGGAATGGAGATATCCAGGTTCGTTACCGGGCCAAGAGTGTCGAGTTTAGGCGTGATCTCGGCTTCGTTGCCGACTACGACGATGGCGAGCTTCGAGGGATCGACGTATTTGTTTGCTACTCGTGTTACGTCGGCTGAGGTGACCTTTTCGATGCCGCTCTTATACTTCTCGAGGAAGTCGGGTGGGTAGCCGTAGAAGGCGAGAAGGACTTGTTCGTTGAGCGTCTTCTCAGGCGAGTCGTAGTGGAAGATGAAGGAGTTGAGTACCTGATCTTTTGCCTTGCTGAGTTCGGCTGGAGTGGGTGGCTCGGTTTTGAGCTTGCCTATCTCGGCTAACATAGCCTGGGTTGCGGCGACGGTGCTGACGCTCTTTGTGCCGGCGATGACGTAGAAGATTCCGGGGTGGTCGTAGGACGCTCCGAAGCTGCCGCCTACATCGTAGGCGAGGCCGAGTTTAGTGCGGACGTCCTGCACGACACGGGAGCCGAAGCCACCGGAGAAGATCTCGTTCATGACGCTGAGGGCGTAGTAGTCTGGATTGCTGCGCTCGGTGCCGAGACCGACGATGACTACGTTTGATTGATCGACGTCGCCTTTTTCTGCGAAGTAGATCTTGTGCTCGGGATCGGCGAAGTGAATGGGCGGTGTCTTGATCAGGTCGCCGCGCTGCATGGAGCCGAAGGCCTGGCGGAGTTTGGCTTCCATTGCGGCGCTGTCGAAGTCGCCGGAGATGGCGACGATCATGCCGTTGGGGATGACCGTCTTGTCGTGCCATGCCTTGAGGTCGGCCAATGTGACGGCTTCGACGGTGGCGTACTCTTCCTGACGGGCATAGGGATTGGTTGAGCCGTAGACCTGCTTGATGGCCTCGCGGTTGGCGATGTTGCTGGCGTCATCGTTGCGGCGTGAGATGCCGGTCTCTAACTGGCGCTTGGCGAGTAGGAGTTTGTCGGCTTTGAAGTTGGGATGTTCAAGGAGATCGACTGTCGCGGCGAAGACGGTGTCGAAGTCGCCCTTGAGGCTTGACCAGTTGACCGAGGTTGTGGCGGTGCCTCCGCTGGTTTCGAGGCTGGCGGCTTTATTTTCCAATTCGTCGTCGAGCTTGTCGCCGTCTACGGTTGTTGTGCCGCTGGTTCTCCACGTCTGACCGTAGAGCGAGACGAGGCCGACTTTGTCTGCGGGTTCGTCGCGGCTGCCGCCTCGAATGAGAATGGTGCCGTTGATGAAGGGAAGCTCGTGGTCTTCCTGAAGGAAGATGACGAGGCCATTGTCCAGCTCGATTCGCTTTGGCTGAACTGGCTTGAAGGAGTGGAGCGGGGGAATCGGAATGCTCTTCCACGGCTGGGCTGTTGTCTTTTTGGTGCTGGCTGGTTTGGAGGGTGCAGTCTGGGCTGCCGCGCTCATCGTTGTCAGCAGAACCGTCAATGCTATGCCTGCAAAACGCATCGTTGAGATTTCCTTGGAGAGTCCCTTCATTTTGCACCTCCGGTTTGCGCTGAGGCAGGTGTTGGATGAGCGGGGGCGTGGCTTTGTTGCGGTGGCACAAAGTCGATCTGCGCGCTGGTGCGGTTGCTGGCGAGGAAGATCTTATTGGCGACGCGGCGAATGTCGGCCTTGTTGACGGCATCGATCTTGTCTAACTGCCGGAACAACTCTCGCCAGTCTCCGAAGCGAGTTTGATATTCAGCTAACTGGTGGGCGAGTCCTTCGTTGTCGGCGAGGCCGCGCAATAGATCGGCACGGGCGCGGGTCTTGAAGCGAGCCAGCTCTTCGTCGGATACATCCTGAGTCTTCAAGAGATCGAGTTGTTTGTGTATGGCGGTGCGCATCTCTTCGGGCGTGTGTCCGGGGAGGGGAACGGCGTAGACCGCGAAGAGGCCGGGATATTTGTCGCCGGGAAACCCGCTGAAGCCTTCGGCTTCTGCCGCGATGCGCTGATCGCGGACAAGGCTGCGATAGAGACGCGCGGTGCGTCCGTTGGAGAAGATGTCGCTGATGGCGTCGTAGACCGCATCGTCGGGGTCGCGATAGTCGGGGCGGTGGTAGCCCTCAATATAGAAGGGCTGCGTTGCCTCTTTAATGACCACGGATTTTTCGGCAAACTGCGGGGGTTCGATGGTGGTCATCGGCTCAGGCTTGGGGCCTGCGGGGATGGGAGCGAAGTAACGCTCAAGGATAGGCATCGCGGTGGATGCTTTTACGTCGCCGACTACCGCGATAACGATGTTTGAGGGGACATAATATTTTTTGTGAAATGCCTCGGCTTCGGTTGCGGTGACCTGGCTGATCTCGCTCTCCCAGCCGACTCCGCTGCGGCCGTAGGGATGCGCCACGTAGGCTGTGGCCAGGAGTTGCTCGACCATGCGGCCGATGGGGGAAGAGTCAATGCGCATGCGGCGCTCTTCCTGGACTACATCGCGCTCTTTATAGAACTCGCGCTCGACGGGATGGCCGATGCGCTGGCTTTCGAGATAGGCCCAGAGTTGCAGCCGGTTGGACGGCATACTCCAGAAGTATTGCGTAGAGTCTTCTTCGGTGGATGCGTTGATGCCTACTGCGCCGTTCTGCTCGGCGATCTCGGAGAACTGATTGGGAATGACGTATTTTTCGGCTGCTGCCTGCGCGTCCTGAAATACTTTTTTGAGCTGAGCGAGCTTGGCTGGGTCTTGTCCGACGCGCTTGCGAAACTCTGCGTCGTAGGCGGCATAGGCTACTTCAACCTTTGCCAAAGCTACTTTTTCAGCGGGGTAGTCGGTGGTGCCAATCTCTGTGGAGCCCTTGAAGGCCATGTGCTCGAACATGTGAGCAAGGCCACTGGCGCCCTGCGGGTCGTCTGCCGAACCAGCGTCAACCAGTGTGTAGAAGCTGAAGACGGGGGCTTCGGGACGCTCACAGACGATGAGCGTCAGGCCGTTAGGCAGAACCTTTACTGTCGTTCGCTTCTCGAAACTGGCCAGATCCTGCGCCTTCGCTGCACAGCACAGAGCGATTCCCAGCAGTACGGTCGACGCGATCATCCCTCGAACTCGCACAGAACTACCTCCATCAAAAAAATGACTACAGCCCGAAGTCTAACTATACCGAAGTAGAGAGTATGACCTCTGGTTCGACGAAACGAACCGCAGAACAGGCATGACTTTAAAGAAAAAAATCCCGGCACACCTGGACGTCAGATGTGCCGGGAGAGTGGAGGTACAGTTAGAAAAGAATGCGGCCGCCAACCTGGATGATGCGGTTGCTGCCACCACTGCCGGTGACTTCGCCAAAGGTGGAGCTGTTCATCGCAGTGCTTGGCGTGCCGAGGTTGGTCAGGTTGAATACGTTGGTGACTTCTCCGCGGAGCTGGAACTTCAGGCTTTCAAAGATTCCAAAGGTGCGGAAGAGGGAAGCGTCTACGTCCCGATACCCGGGGTCGTCGAGCTGTGCCGGACGAGTGTTTCCGAGGAGGCCCAAAGGACCGACGCCGGGGCATCCAGCAGTGCCTGGTATGCAGTAGACCGATGTATCAAACCACTGGCCTTCTTCTACAAGACGTGAGCGCTTTCCGCCGAGAGTGTGAGGAGTCCGGCCGGGCAGAACGCTCGGACGGTCGTTGGTCTGTCCATCTCCGTTGACGTCGGTTCCGGTCGTAACGGTGAACGGCTGGCCGCTGTTCATCGTGATGATGCCGGTCACGGTCCAACCGTTGAGTGCAGTGCGAACATACCGGTTATAGGAGGTGAAATAGTCTGGTGTCCATACGAAAGACGCCGTTACCATGTTGCGACGATCCTGGTCGGAACGCTGATGCGCTTCGAGTTGCGGGTAGTTGGGATCGACGAAGGTGGCGGCGAGGTTGCTGCCATCGAGAGCGTTGCTGGCCAGCGTCTTGCTCCAGATGTAATGGCCTCGCGCACTGAAGTTGTGGGAGAGACGCTTCTCCAGGCTTACCTGCAAGCCGTTGTAGTTCGAGTTTTGGCTGGACTGCAGGTTGTAGACGTTGGAGTAGGTGGGGGTTGCGGCCGAGAGCCCGAACTCCGAGTTCAGCGGACGGCGGTTGTTGACTGTGCTGCTGGTATTTGCATAAGCGCAGGCCTTGGTTTTATCGGTGCAGCTTGGGCCTGAGGTACCGCTCGCCGTGATATTGAACTGCGGTGGGTTGAGATCGTGATAGATCGGCAGCTTTCTGTTGAGCGAGGCTACGTAGTTGATGGAAAGCGCGAGACCGTTGCCCAGTTCCTGCTGGATACCGGCGTTGATCTGGTAGGTCACCGGCCATTCAAAGTGCGAATCGAACGAGGAGACCTGATTAAGGGCAAGGAAGCTTGCGGTTGAGGTGTGAGGTGTAAACGTCAGAGTTGGGAAAGGATTGACGCCGCCGGGAAATTCAGTGGGATCGTTCGAATAAGGATGGGCCATCGAGACGACCTTGCTGAAGGTAGGACGAACGGCGTAAGGAGCGAAGTTGGAGGGAAGCTCCCACAGGTTGCCGGAGATGCCGCCGTAGAAGAGACCGCCCGCGGCGTGGAAGACAGTTTTTCCATTGCCATAGGGGTCATACGAGAGGCCGATACGCGGCGAGATGTGGCTGGAAGGCGTAAAGGCTCCGGTGGTGGGAACGCCCGGATCACCAGGGAAGAGCATACCGATCGGCGCCAGTTGCGGGCCGGTCTTGCCTGCGATGTTGACGGTTTTGAAGGCGTGAGACTGCACACCGGGGATGAAGTTGGTCTGGCGGTTCTGCGTATCGGTGGGAGCTTGCTGCCAGTCGTAACGCAGGCCCAGGTTGACGGTCAGATTCGGAAGAATGCGCCAGTCATCCTGAGCGAAGAGAGCGAAGTTCCAGTAATTGGCTTCCGCGTACTCGCCGGTGTCCTGTTCAAAGGTGTTGGGAAGGCCGAGCAGGTAATCGGACAAAGAGTTTGTGGTGCGAACGGATTTGGTTGTGGCATAGGAAAAGACGCCATAGTTATCGAGCGATGTGAGCTGGAAGTCTTTTTCGAGGCTGGTTTCAGCTCCGAGGGAGAGCGTGTGCTTGCCGCGCGATGTGCTGATCAGGTCGCGGAAGGCGTAAAGATTGGTTCCCGCCTTGGGGCCGGTGATGGCCTGCGAAAGCGTGAACCATGTAGGGATGCTGACCTGTCCGCGAGAGGGCGAGCCGGAGATTCCGAAGTCGGAACCGAAGTCTGCAAAGGTGCTGTTGCTTGGGACGGGGATACGGCCACCGGCTTGTCTGGTATAGCTCAGCCAAGCTTGGTTGACAGTGCGCTCATTGACCGTCCAGGTATCGCTGATGTTCGCGTTCTGCTGCTTGGTAGCGTAGTTGGAAAAGCTCCAGTGGCTTGGTGTCAGACCGCCTGGGTTCGAGCGAATGCTGTAGTCATACAGAAAATAGCTCAAGGTGAGGCGGTGATTCGGAGTCACCTGATGGTCCGTCTTGATGAGGTACTGGTTGTACATCTCCGGTGTGGGATCGTACTCCCTGTAGGTATATTGATTGTCGCCGAATTGACCCGCTCCCACGCCAGGCTTGATGCCTTGAGAGTTCAGATATTGCACAATTTTGACTGCTGTGGGATCGAGCGGGGTGGTAATGATGTTGCCAGGGTAGGGGGTGTTTGTCGCGGGGTTGCAGACGAGGAAGTGAAACGCTTTGCTGGCAGAGCTTGATGGGCTTGTCGCGCAGTTCGCTTGTTCGGTAGCTGACGGCAGATTTTCGCTGAAGTTGCCGCTGAGTTGGGCCGCGTCTGGAACATTGCCACTGAATGCCGAAGAGGTAGTGGCGCGCAGGCCGCCGAAGCTGCCGAAGAAAAAGTCCTTATTTTTGCGAATAGGGCCGCCGAAAGTAGCGCCGTACTCGTTGCGGGCATAGGGTTGCTTGGTTATCTGGTTGTGTGAGACAGCAGTGAAGTTTTTGGTGCGATAAAACTCGAAAGCCGATCCGTGGAACTGGTTGGTTCCGTCCTTAGTAACAAGGCTGACGACGGCTGCCGCGTAGCGCCCAAGCGTGGCGCTGAAGTTGTTTGTCTCAACGTGGAACTGGCTGATCGCATCGGGAGTTGGTACCGCGTTACCACTGTTGCGGAGGCCGGTCATGTTAAGGCCGCCATCGAGATAGTAGGAAACCTGGCCAGTGAAATCGTCTGTGGAACCGTTGATGTAAACGTGCTGCTCTTTGAAGCCAAGACTGTTTTGCGTGCTGTTGGACTGAACACCGGGAGTCAGGCTGAGCAACTGATAGGTGTCGCGACCGACAAGAGGAAGATTTTCGATTTCAACGTTGGAGATGGTGCGGCCGATGGTTGCATTGCTCAGATTGATGAGAGGCGCGCCGCTGCTGACGTTGACCGTCTCGGTCGTCTCGCCGTTCTGCAACTGGAAGGTGAGGTCAGCTTCCTGCATAACAGAAAGAACAACGCCGGTGCGCTGGAGCGTCTTGAATCCTGGGGCTGAAACGGAGATTTTGTAGGGGCCGACCGGAAGAAACTCATCGCGAAAAGATCCATCGTCTTTTGCGGTAACAGTACGGGTGAAGTTTGTGTCGGTCTGGGTCACTGTGATGGTCGCGTGGGGAATGACCGCGCCGGTAGAGTCGGTGACACTTCCAACCATTGTGGCAGTTGTTAGTTGGGCCATGGCGATATTGCTAAAGCTGAGCAGAAACACACTCAGCGCAAGCATAACCATGCAGGATGCAGAGCGTAATTTGATTGTCATTTTGAGGCCTCTCATGAGTCAAACGTTTGTCTAAACTGGATGCTGATACCAGAATCGAATTTATTTTTTTACTGTCTCTAGATCAGCAATGCTTTTTTCAGGTGACGCTAAAAGATAGTTCGCTCAACGAACAATTGTCAATCAATTCGACGACCTCTTGAGAAATATTTTTGAGATCGAATATGCGAGCAGCGGTAATGTTACTTTTTGGTCATATTCGGATTGTAAAAAACGGTTTCAACACCCTGAGAGCTGATGCCGATGGTTACGTTTCCAGTGCTGTTCAGCGATATCTGAGCTCGCCCGTTATACATCTGAACGACGCGAGATCCTGTCGATGTGCCGCAGTTGTCAATTAGCGTGCCATCGCCGGCGAGTGAGAAATGCACTAAGTTTCTTGCATTTAGACACAAGACGCCGTTGGCATCATAGACGCGGCCTTCCACTGTAATGAGCTCTTTCCCGTCTATCGTTTTCCGTCCGATCTCGGACAAGGCCAACTTGGCTGGCGGACCCCACTTTTCGGTCTGATAATCAAATTCGATCTCATCTTTGACAGTAACTTTTCCCTTGGTGGCTATCACCTTGAGATTGTTCTTACCGTGCACAAATGGGGTCATCCACCGGAGCCCGGCAGCCGGGAAGTCCTGACTATTACGGTGTTTGACGCCCACAGACTTTCCATTGACGAAGAGTTCGGCGCTGTCGCAGTTGGAATAGACCTTGACCATCTTCAACTCGCCTTCATCGCCCCATCGTATCGGCCAGCTATGTCCATAGAGGTGGACCATCGGTGCATCGCTCCAATAGGACTGGAAGACGAAGTAACTCTCCTTCTTCGTCATGTCGCGCTCGATGACGCCTTTTTGGTTGATTCGCGGAACAGGATTTTCTATGCGGAGCGGTGTGGTGAAGTCTTTGAAAATCCACTGCGCGGAGCCCGTCAGCCAAGGCAGGGTCTCCTGGGTCTTCAAATACCAATCGAATAAGTTGCAAGCATAGGTCTCCGACCAGTCACCATCTTTTGAGACGCGGCTTTGTCCTCCAGTCATCAGATAATCCATCCCGCGTTCATCTGTCCCTGTGCCGGTAGTAATTTTGGCCAACACTTTGTCGGGGTCCTCCGAGTGTCGGCGCGCATGACTATCGGCACCCCACTCTGCATGGAAGAAATGGTTGACACGTTCGCGCTCTGTCTCCAGGGTTTTTTGATATTCGGTATATTCGCCGCGATACCAGCCTGCCCATATGGAGGGTGAATAAACGTCGGTGATGTCTCGAGCAAAATCGCAGCGGCGAATTGTAGTGAATCGCGATGGATCCAGTTCGTGCGCCAACGAGTTCAGCTCCTGAAACAGCGCTCGAATCTCTTGCTGGTTCACCTCGGGGTACTCGGTCGGCCAATCGTCTTCGTTGCCCAGCCCCCATAAGAGAATGCTCGGATGGTTGTAGTGCTGCGCGATCATGGTGCGTAGCTTATCGCGCGTCATATCTTTGAATACGTCGTTTCCGACTCCGCCGCGGCACCATGGAACCTCTTCCCATACCAGTATTCCCAGGCGATCGCAGTTCGACAGCACACGCCGCGACTGCTGATAATGTGCGAGCCGAATGAAGTTCACACCCATATCCTTCATCAGCTGCATCTCCTGATCGATCAGATCATCGGGCATTGCCGCTGCGTAGCCTGCATGATCTTCATGGCGATGGGTGCCGCGCAACAATAGACGTTCGCCATTCAATTTGAATGGCCCATGTTCTACGAACTCCGTATGTCGAATGCCAAAGGTTTCTTTTGCAACGTAGCTTCCGCCTTGACCGCCTACAGTGATGTTGCATTGATAGAGGTGCGGGGAAGAGGGGCTCCATAGCTCGGGTGTTTTCACCGTAAAGTTTGTAAGCTCTTTTGCGTCTTTCCATGGCGCGATTTTTTCTTGCGAATGGTAAAGAGAAGTGCCCTTTGCATCGACGACTTCGATAGTAACTTCGAGCGGATCATTGCTATCGGTCGGATTGTAGAGCCATCCCAAGACCGAGATCTTTGCCGGAGAGCCGGGAGCAGCAAGCTCAGAACGTACATGCACCGTCTCCAGTGATACAGCAGGGACGTAAACCAGATTTACGTGACGGTACAGACCACCGTAGAGGCTGAAGTCGCTCAGGTCGGAAGGAATTCGATTGAGGTCCCGCGAGTTGTCGCAGAGTACTGCAAGCGGAATGTCTGACGATGTCGCTGCCAGATCGGTGATATCTACGACGAATTCGTCATAGCCGCCCACATGCTTTCCGACCAGCTTCTCACCTATATAGACCGCAGCTGTTTGGCCCGCACCTTCAAAGTGCAGCAATGTTCTTCCCGTTTTGTACGGATTGGCGATAGACACGTGTGTGCGATACCACCCGTTGCCCTGGTAGTAAGGCCTGTCCGGATCGCATGCATCGTAGGCATTGAAGCAATGCGGCATGGTGATGGACTGCCACACAGCAGTTTCTTTGCTGTGCCAGACCTCCCATGGGCCGCCCATCGTTCCTTCCAGATATTCCCATCCGTTTGACAGCCGCTGACTCTGTGCGCCGTCGAGAGAGCCTGTTGATCCGCTCGCTAAGGTAGCGATACTGGCATGAAGCAAATTGCAGGGGAGGATAGAGATTGCAGCCGCTGTGGTGCCTGTCTTAAGAAACTGTCGGCGGGAATACATGATGGGCTATTGCTCCTGGCCTGTCCGTGCCGGAGCGGGCCGTGTGTGCACCTTGGATGCTGTGTCGTGTGACAATAATTCAAAGCATCTACAAAATGCTGTCCTTCAGTGATATAAAGATTCGGCTGCTCGGATGTCAAGCAAGAACAGCACGAAGACGAATACCGCACACGTGCGGGTTCTATTTGAATCAGACTGCTTCACTTTGGTTATGCACAAATTACGCCAGATCGGAATAACCGGAAAATGCCGATTCGTTCCTCTTCATCGTTTGCATTTACGCAAAAGCAAAGCGCATCCAACAAGACGCCACGTCAGATTAATCGCAACTTGGTCTTCAACCTCATTCGTGCTCGCCAACCGCTATCGCGCGCCGATCTGGCAAGGGTTTCCGGTTTGCAGCGCAGCACCGTGTCTCTGATCGTTGAAGAGTTAATCCGTGAAAAGTGGATTCTCGAGGGAACGACCGGCAGGCTTCCGCGTGGCCGCAGACCAACGTTTCTCGAGCTCAATCATCAGCGCGGCGTGATTGCTCTCGATATTCATCCATCACAAACTACGGTGGCCGTGACCGACTTAGGTGGCAGAATCGTCGCGCAAAACGTAGTCGATCTGCCCCACGATCCCGGTAAGGTCATTCAACCCATCGTCCACGCCATCCGAAAGCTGATTGCGGCGCATAGTGATAAATCTTTCGATGGCATTGGTATCAGTCTTCCAGGGCGACCCGACCCGGCGTTGCAGAAGCTTATCTTTGCCCCAAACCTCAACTGGCCTGTGCTTAGTATCAAGTCGCGCATCGAGAGAGCCACCGGTCTGCGTGTAGAGATGGACAACGTAGCCAATGCGTGCGCTCTCTCCGAGGTCTGGTTTGGCGATAGCGATGGCATGCACGATCTTGTCGTCGTCAATGTGTCTGAAGGAATTGGAACCGGAATCTTTGCGAACGGAAGACTGCTTCGCGGAGCGAATGGCATGGCTGGAGAGTTTGGCCATGTTCAGTTGGAGATGGAAGGGCCTCTCTGCGGCTGCGGTGGTCGCGGATGCTGGGAGACGGTAGCCTCTAACCGTGCGGGCCTGCGTTACTACCACGAACTCAATGGGAACTCCGGAGAGCAAACGCCGCAGAACTTTACCGCACTTGTAAAGCTGGCACAAAATGGGGACGAAAAAGCGATCAAGGCGCTGGAGAAGATGTCTACCTTCCTTGGACGAGGCCTGCGCATGATCGCCTCCGCACTTGCCCCCAGCGAGATCATCATTGTTGGCGATTTCACTGCTGCATGGTACCTGTTTGGTCCTCTTGTCGAGGCTGAACTTAAGAAAAACTCACTCTCGAGATCGCCAAAACTTCGGCCATCTTTCGAGGGCAACACAGCACGATTGCGCAGCGCCGTGGCACTCGTTATGAATGAAGGTCTGATTTAATGGAGCCCATTATGTTTTCTTTCGAAAAGACCCCGATCCCGTTTTCGCTGAAGATTCAAAGCTCGAAGTTCATGGGTGCATTGATTCTTGGCGTTTTACTTGCCAGCTGCTTCGCGGCTCACGCGCAGACACCTGCGCACGAAAAGTCGGCAGTTGTACCTGTCGATCGTAATGCCGCCGGTGACGCGCCGGACGATCCTGGCCCGCTTGCCACAGATCTTTCGAGCGCTCTTAAGCCAAAAGCAATCTCGGCTGCGATGAAGAAGGTCGCCGACTGGGAGCTGACGGTTGCCGAGCCCAGCTTTAATCAGCAGTGGACCTTTGCCGCGTTGTATGACGGACTGATTGCTGCCTCTGCGACGACCCATGACACGAAGTATCGCGATGCTGTTCTTCACATGGCCGAGCACTACGACTGGCAACTATTGGATAAGCGTTTTCCTCATGCCGATGATCAAGCTCTGGGACAAGCCTATCTCGATCTTTATCTTATCGATCACAAGCCTGAGCGTATGGCGAATACCAAGGAGATTATGGATCGTCTCGTCGTCCGTCAGGATGATCCCAACAAGCTGCTCTGGTGGTGGTGCGATGCCTTGTTCATGTCGCCACCGGTGCTTTTGCGAACTTATGCAATCACGCATGACCGCAAGTATCTCAACTACATGGATCATGAGTGGTGGCTGACCTCTGCCAGCCTCTACGACCAGCAGGATCATCTCTACTTCCGCGATAGCCGTTACCTCACGCAAAAGCAGGCTAACGGTCAGAAGCTCTTCTGGTCGCGCGGCAATGGCTGGGTCATGGGCGGTCTCGCCAATGTGCTGGAATTCATGCCTGCGGATTATCCGAGCCGGTCAAAATATGTCGAGCAGTTCCGACAGATGGCTGCAAAGCTGGCAGAGATTCAAAGCCCGGATGGCTTGTGGCGCTCAGGCTTGCTCGATCCTGATTCCTATGAGCTTCCCGAGGTCTCTGGTTCAGCGTTTATTACCTATGGCATTGCCTACGGAATCAATCATCACATTCTCGACCGCGCAAAGTATCAGCCCGTCGTCGAGAAGGCATGGAAGGGAATGCTCACGCACGTCTATGCCGATGGAAGGCTTGGTTCCATTCAACCGATCGATGGGCAGCCTGGCAAGTTTAAGCCGTCAGCCAGTTACGTCTATGGCGTCGGCGGCTTTTTGCTTGCCGGCTCGGAGATGCACCGTCTTGCTGAATCGAAGCACTAACTGTTAGTCGTATGCCCTGACCCTGCCATCCACAGCAATGGTTGCCGGATGGGAAAGTTTCGGATGACCTCCGGAACCACAGGGTCAGGGTTGAGTGTCTTCCATAACGCGATGTAATCCTGCTTGCCATAGGCCAGGCCGGAGAAGAGCAGCGCAGGATTTCTGACCGGGAAGTCGTCGAAGTGTTCGACATCGTGCGCGAACGGCCACGCAGCCTTGTCCTTGATATAGGGATACATGAACTGCATCAGCTTGCGCAGCCCGCGGCCATCCGGCGTGGCAAAACTCCATAGATCATCACTCTTGGCCGAGATACTTTGAGCGATGCCGCAAAGCACATCCATATCGAAGAGGGAGTAGCTGTAAGGCTTTGTACGTGCCAGCTCCAGCGGCAGACTTCCATTGGCAGCGATCTGGCCAGGTACAAGCACGGTCTTGAAGCGTTCGCGGCACCATGACATGACCTCTTCATTTTGGGTAAACCGTGCAAACTCTCCAGCCTGCAAAACCCAGCAGGTCCCATGGTTGTTCTTTGCATCGCGCTCTTCCTGGCCATTCTTTGAGGTGCGCATCCACTCGAGATAGTCCGCAAACCACTGCTGAATCTCTTTTCCACCTTCGAGCACCTGTGCAGCCATTAGCAGAGTTGCTGCCCGCGCCGGTTCCACCAGATGGAGTGTGTCGATAATTCCGGTCCCACGCCCTTTGCTCACTCCGAAGATTGCCTGTGCAAACTGTAGATTCGGATTCATTCGTGTAGCTGGATCGACGAACCACGCTCGCAGATGCTGCCCGGCGTGCTCTGCGTATCTTCGTTCCCGCGTTAGCTCCCATGCGGCAGTCAGTGCAGGGACAATCAGGCTTAGCCTGATCAGAGCGTTGCGGTGCGCATTGAAGTTTTCTGGGTTCGACATGCCATCGCGCCGTATATAAGGACCGCCCGGGTTCTTCGGGTCCGGCCACCAGTAGTCTCCTTCGGAGAAGTAATCATGCGGTCCCCCTGAACTGCGCGTAGATCGTGCTGCAGTTACGGTGATCGGTTTCTCCGTGAGATAACGGTTGGCTGTGGCAAGAATTCGCGCGTGATCGAGCTTTGCAACCATTGTGTAAGGGGTCATTTCAGTATGGGTGGTGCTCGCATATAAGGCCCGGCTGGGGAGATAGGCAGCCATACTCCCGGCAATCGCTAAAAACTCTCGTCGTGTCGTTATCTTCATTCTGTAGCCTTCTTGGTATTCCGTTCGCAGATCAAACAAAATAGGAGTGCCTCGCCATCATACTTGCCTCCACTCCTGACGCGCCAACTCACTTCATGATGGTGATAGCGAGTAGCTTGACTACTGAATGGTCGTTCAGTAAGCTGCACTCGTCTGAGGTTTTATCCCCGGGAGCCCGAATGCCCCAGAGCAATACCGCACTGAGACAGATTCGCAAAGTCGCCGTTCTTGGAGCCGGGACCATGGGCTCACGGATTGCTGCTCACATCGCTAATGCCGGACTCCCCGTAATTCTGCTGGATATTGTGCCTCCGGGAACAGGTGGAGACGCTCCCAGCCACGAGCGAAGCAAGTTCGCGCTTGCCTCTCTTGAGGCTCTCAAGGGATCGAAGCCTGCAGCATTTTATGCAGTTGATAGTGCTCGCCTCATTACGCCTGGCAACTTTGAGGACGATCTCGCGCTGATTGCAGACTGCGACTGGGTTATCGAAGCAGTTGCAGAAGATCTCGACATCAAGGCAGCGCTGCTCAATAAAGTACAACCGCACCTGCGACCCAATGCGATTCTTACGACGAATACCAGCGGATTGCCTATTGACGCGATTGCAGCCCGCCTCCCCGACGATCTGCGGCAGCGTTTTTTCGGTACTCACTTTTTTAATCCGCCGCGCTATATGCGCCTGCTCGAAATTATCCCCACGGACGATACCAACCTCGACGATATCGCTTGCATCTCGCACTTCTGTGATCAGCGTCTTGGTAAAACCATCGTTCGCTCGCACGATACCCCTAATTTCATCGCGAACCGTATCGGCACATTCAGCCTGGGTAACGCGATTCGCTTAATGCAGGTGCAGGGATTGTCCATCGAAGAGGTCGACGTTCTCACGGGAACTGCCCTTGGTTGGCCCAGAACGGGAACCTTTCGACTCGGCGATATGGTCGGCATCGATGTGCTGGCACATGTAGCGAAGAACTTCGAGGCACAGGCCGAGCGTATTCAGGATGAGCGTGCCGAGGTCACTCTTGCGCCGTTCATCGAGACAATGATTGAGAAGAAGTGGCTCGGTGATAAGAGCGGGCAGGGTTTCTACAAGAAAGAGGGCCGGGACACCGAAGGACGCGACGTTCGCCTGGTTCTGGATTGGCGAACGTTCGATTACAAGCCCAGTACTCGGCCAAAGTTTCCTGCACTCGATATGGCGAAGAGCATAGACTCCACCGCTGCACGTATCGCGCAGCTGCTCCATGCTGATCCATCGAAAGACAAAGCCGCAGCATTTTACTGGCCCTTGCTTACCGAGCTTTTTACCTACACCGCAAACCGCATTCCCGAGATAGCCGATAGCATCGTTGAAGTAGACCAGGCTATGAAGGCCGGATTCAACTGGGAACTTGGTCCCTTCGAGATGTTCGACGCTGCCGGAGTGCGAGCGACGACGGAGAAGATGCGTGCCGCTGGGATGCCTGTAGCAAAGAACGTCGAGAAGCTTCTTCACGCAGGCGAGAGCTGGTACAAGGAGGATCCCACCATTCCCAGTGGGCGTCTCTTCTTCGATCCAGTCAGCAGCACCTATAAGCCTGTTCCGGTTGCAGACGGCGTAACATCGCTTGCCGTCATCAAAAAAGCGCGCGGTGTAGTCAGAAAGAATCCGGGAGCTTCTGTCGTAGACCTTGGTGACGGCGTTGCGGCCATTGAGCTGCATTCGAAGATGAATGCTCTGGGCGACGATATTGTCTCTCTCATCACACAGACGCTCAAGCCGTCCAGTCAGCAGGTGACAGACTTTGAAGCGTTCGTCATCACCGGAGACTCAGTTAATTTTTCCGTCGGCGCCAATCTCATGCAACTCCTTCTCACCATTCAGGACGAAGAGTGGGACGAAGTTGATCTCGCTGTGCGCGCCTTTCAGAATATGACGCAGACAATCAAGTTTTGCCCGCGCCCTGTTGTCGTTGCGCCGTATGGTATGTGTCTTGGCGGAGGCACGGAGATATCTCTGCATGCTGCTGCACGTCAGCCTCATGCCGAACTTTACATGGGGCTTGTCGAAGCTGGTGTCGGCCTCATTCCTGGAGGAGGAGGATGTAAAGAGATGACGATCCGCAGCATTGAGGCTGGCTCCAGCATCCGCCCCGATGCGCGTGGCGAAGGAGTTGAGATATTCGAGGCTCTAAAGAAGAACTTCGAGACGATTGCCAAGGCCGTAGTTTCAACCTCAGCAGCGGAAGCCCGCAGCCTCGGCTTTCTGCGCCCCTCAGACAACATTACGAGCAACCGTGATCGTCTTCTTACAGAAGCTAAACTGCGTGCTCTCGCAATTGCTCGTGCAGGCTATGCTGCGCCAATCGCACGCACAGACATTCCTGCCCCCGGTGAAAGTATTCTCGCAACCTTGAAGCTGGCCGTCTGGACAATGCACGAGGGTGGATACATCTCTGACCACGATGCGAAGGTGGCTAACTGGGCCGCCTATGCACTGTGCGGTGGCAAAATCTCTCCTGCTACTCCTGTCAGTGAGCAATATTTGTTAGACCTCGAGCGGGAAGCATTTCTCTCTCTCTGTGGCGAAAAGAAGACTCAGGAAAGAATTGCTTTTACGCTCAAGACAGGCAGGCCACTAAGGAATTAGAGCCCCAGGAGTTTTACGTCCCATGAACGAAGCTGTGATCGTCTCCGCTGTTCGCACTCCTGTAGGCAAGGCTCCTCGTGGCACACTGCGCACGACGCGACCTGATGACCTGGCTGCGTTCGCAATCATGGGAGCATTGGAGCGCATCCCGCAATTAGATAAAAAAGAGATTGAAGATGTGATTCTGGGCTGCGCCATGCCGGAGGCGGAACAGGGAATGAACGTTGCCCGTGTTGCCAGCTTCCGAGCCGGACTGCCTGTCGAATCTTCTGCCATGACCATCAACCGTTACTGTGCCTCTGGTCTGCAAAGTATTGCCATTGCTGCAGATCGCATTCGAACTGGAAGCGCTGAGGTGATTGTCGCCGGAGGTACTGAAAGCATGTCCTATGTCCCCTTCGGCGGCAATAAGATATCTGTCAATCCATGGCTGGTTGAAAACTACCCAGGCTCGTACATGTCGATGGGTTTGACCGCCGAGCGCGTGGCTACTCGCTATGGCATCACGCGTGAGGCAATGGATGAGTTTTCATACAACTCTCATCAAAAGGCACTTTCTGCCATTAGCGCGGGGAGATTCGATGATGAGATCGTTCCGGTAACGGTTACGAATACAAAAATCTGCAGCAAAGGAAAGGCCAAGTCAGTTGGAGTCATTTTCAAGCAAGACGAGGGCCCTCGCGCAGATACTTCACTGGAAGCGCTTGCAAAGTTGAAGCCTGTCTTCCACGCCAAAGGCACGGTGACAGCAGGAAATTCTTCGCAAACGTCTGACGGAGCGGCCGCCGCTGTGGTCATGTCGGCCAGCCATGCCGCAGCACTTGGCATCAAGCCATTGGCGAAGTTTATTGCCTTTGCCTATGCAGGGTGTGACCCCGAAGAGATGGGCATCGGTCCTATTTATGCTGTACCCAAAGCGCTCAGGATGGCTGGATTATCGTTGGACGACATTGGAGTTATCGAACTCAATGAAGCCTTCGCCGCACAATCTCTTGCTGTCATTAAGGTCCTTGGAATTGATTCAGCCAAGGTCAATGTCAACGGCGGAGCAATTGCTCTTGGCCATCCACTAGGCTGCACCGGGGCCAAACTTACCGCTACGCTTCTTCGCGAGATGCCTCGCCGCGCGGCAAGGTATGGAATGGTAACAATGTGTGTAGGCGGCGGCATGGGAGCCGCTGGAATATTCGAGGTTCAATAACTGTTTTTGGATTGCAAGGAGCTGCCATGGCTACAACAACTCTTCCCGTAACTCCCTCCGACAAGAAAATTATTCCTGGAGGCAGCTTCCTGATCTGCAATCCCACTCCGCAGGACTGTTTCTTCCCCGAAGACTTCAGTGATGAACAGCGTCAGATCGCGCAGACTACCGCTGAGTTTGCCGCTAACGAGATCGTTCCTGCCTCTGACCAAATTGAGGCTAAGGACTTTGCCGTCATTCGCCGGCTCATCAGGGAAGCCTCCGAGTTGGGACTAACTTCGGTAGACATTCCCGAAGAATATGGCGGCCTGGAGATGGACAAGAGCACTGCCGCCATCATCGCCGAAAATATCGCGCTACAAGGAAGCTTCTCCGTCATCTTCTCGGCGCACGTTGGCATTGGCACGCTGCCTATCGTCTGGTATGGCACGACAGAGCAAAAAAAGAAGTATCTTCCAAAACTCGCGAGCGGCGAATTCATCGGCGCCTACGCGCTTTCAGAGTCTACTAGCGGCTCTGATGCTGTAAGCGCTCGTACTCGTGCCGTCTTGTCTGAAGATAAGCAGACCTACACCTTGAACGGTGAAAAGATGTGGATTACCAATGCTGGGTTCGCAGATCTTTTCACCATCTTTGCTCAATGCGCGATTTCCGACGGACCGAAAGCCGGTGAAGAAAAACTCACGGCCTTTCTGGTCGAGCGCGGCACTCCTGGTCTCACCATTGGCAAAGAAGAGCACAAGCTCGGTATTCGAGGTAGCTCTACCTGCCCGCTTAGCCTTGCAGACTGTAAGATCCCAGCTGCAAATCTCCTTGGCGAGGTAGGGAAGGGAACTCACATCGCCTTCAACATTCTTAATGTCGGACGCTACAAGCTCGGCAACGCTGCTGTCGGAGCTGCGCGCATGGCACTCGGCAATGGCATTCGTTATGCCAAAGAGCGCAAGGCCTTCGGCAAAGCTATCTCCGAATTTGGGCTCATTCAGGAAAAGCTTGCAGACTGCGCCATCGGTATCTTTGTCGGTAAAGCACTCTCCTACCGCACCGTTGGCATGATCGATACAGCTTTAGCCGACGTCGATAAGCACGATACTGCTGCGATTCAAAAGGCTATTGAAAATTACGCAGTCGAATGCAGCATCGTTAAAGTCTGGGACTCAGAGATGCTCGACCGCGTTGTCGACGAGGTCCTACAGATTTATGCAGGCTATGGCTACGTCGAGGAGTATCCTGCTGAACGCGCCTATCGTGACTCACGCATCAACCGCATCTTCGAAGGCACCAACGAGATCAACCGTCTCATCATCACCGGCTGGCTCATTAAGTCCGCAATGTCTGGCAAGCTGGCGCTGATGCCAGCGATTAAACAGCTTATGGATGAAGTCATGGCTGGGCCAACGGTAAAAGAAGAAGACGAGGGGCCACTGGCTGCCGAAATCAGTCTGCTTGCGAGCGCTAAAAAGCTCACGCTCTTCGCCGCTGGATCTGCCACACAAAAATACATGGCCAGCATCTCCGACCAACAGGAGATCATGGGCGCTATCGCGGATATGGTCATCGAAGTCTATGCGATGGAATCAGCCATCCTTCGCGCACAAAAGATTGTTGCTGCTAAAGGAAACGCCGGAGCTGAAGTTTACGTGACGATGGCCCGTATCTACGCCGCGGTGTCTATCGAAAAGATTGAACTCTGCGCTCGCAAAGTTATCGCGGCCACAGCCGAAGGCGATATAACTCGAACACAGGTTGCTATTCTTCGCCGCCTTGCCAAGCATGAACCGACCGACACGATTGCTCTCCGTCGACAAGTTGCTCAGCATATCGTCAAAGCAGGGAAGTATGCCCTCTAGTTCAGCCACTTTGTAAGAGCACTCATCTACGAGACCGTACCTTCAGGGGCGGCCTTTGCTTTTGCGGGAACTGCTTCCACTGCACCTTCTGCGATGCGCATCAGATAATCCTGCGCCGCAAATGGAGCTACCGTCTTTGCTGCTCTTACATACTCTCCATCCGGTTGCAGCAGCCGAGCCTTCGTATTATCCGCCAGATACGCTGCCAGGATCTCTTCTCGTAAGCGTTTCGCCAGGTCGGCCTGTGTCACTGGGAACAAGACCTCGCATCGCTCGAACAGGTTTCGCGGCATCCAGTCCGCGCTGCCGCAGTAGATCTCCTCTTTTCCGCCATTGGCGAAGCAGAAGATACGGCTGTGTTCGAGATATCGCCCCACAATGCTACGTACTCGTATATGTTCGCTTAATCCCTTCACTCCAGGGCGCAGCGAGCACATTCCTCGTACAATCAGATCGATCTCCACCCCAGCCTTCGAAGCCTCGTACAAGGCCTCGACAGTGGGCCTGTCGAGCAGTGCATTCATCTTGGCTACAATCGCCGCTGGCTTTCCAGCTTTTGCATGGGCTGTCTCGCGTGCGATCAACGCGATTACCTTCTCTGCCAATGTCAGCGGAGCAACCAGCAGGGGTGCATAAGATGCGGCCTCCGTCTCGGCCGTTAGATAGTTGAATACCTTCTGCACTGCCTCAGTCATCTCTGGCCTCGACGTGAGCAAACTGATGTCGGTATAAAACCGCGCCGTCACCGGATTGTAGTTTCCTGTGCCCAGGTGAGCATATCTTCGCACGATGCCATCAGGATCGCGTCTGACTAGCAGTGCCAGTTTGCAGTGTGTCTTGAAGCCAAATATCCCGTGAAAGACTCCAACTCCTGCATCCTCCAGCTCTCGTGCCCAGCGAATGTTCGAGTCTTCGTCGAACCTTGCCATCAACTCGACCACAACAGTGACATCTTTACTCTGCGCTGCCTCAATCAGCGCACGAAAGATCGGTGAGTCCTTACTTGTGCGGTAGAGCGTCTGCTTCATCGAGATGACGCCGGAATCCCTCGCCCCCGCCTCGATGAAATCCTCCACCGTCTTGTATGAGTCGAAGGGATGGTGCAGCATCACATCATGGGTACGCAGTTCTTCAAACAGATCAACCAGCTTCGGCCCCAGCTTGAACTCTTTCCCGGCAAACGCAGGATATTTAAGCTCGGGCCGTTTCGTCTCCGAGTAGAGATTCATCAATCGTGAAAGATTGACGGGCCCATCCGTCCGATAGACCTGCCAGGGATCAAGCTCAAAGTTCATTCGCAGCCGGTCGACGATTTCGTCTCCTGCCGAACCATCGATCTCCAACCGCACGGCATCGCCTTTGCGGCGGTTATGCAACTCCGCACGCACGCTCTCCAGCACCGACCGCGACTCTTCTTCCTGCATATAGAGATTGCTGTTTCGAGTCACGCGAAATGCCGAGCAGGATAGAATTTCGTATCCACGAAACATCCTCTCCACCTGCGATTCAATCAGTTCGTGCAGCAGAATGAAGTCGCTGTATCCCTCAGGACCCGGCAGCGGCACCAGACGAGGCAGGGAACGCGGCACAGTTACAACACCCAGAATCGCAGGCCGCGTCCCGCCGTTTCCCTTACGCTTATTCTTCAGCAGGAGAGCAAGGCAAAGCGCCTTGTTCTGCACTCGCGGAAACGGGTGCGAAGGGTCGATCGTTACCGGGGTTAGCAACGGATCGACCTCATTCTCATAGAACTCCAGCGCATGGGCACGTGCCTTGTCGCCGACCTGTTCCCACCGCAGCACACGGATTCGCTCATCTCTCATGGCAGGCAGCAGTTGTTCATTCCAGCACCGATACTGGGCTGCCACGAAATTCTTCAGGCGTTCGCGCAACTGGTCGAGCCGTTGCTGCGGTCGCAACCCACCCTCATCCAGAGGTTGAGCAAGGTTATAGCCGTCTTCAATTCGCTGCAGGATACCGGCCACCCGAATCTCGATAAACTCATCCAGGTTGCTCGCCGTAATCGCAAGAAATTTCACTCGCTCCAGCAATGGATTTGTAGCATCCTGCGCCTCTTCGAGTACGCGCTGGTTAAATCGCAGCCACGATTCGTCCCGACTGAAGAAAAGGGTTTCAACAACTTTCGTGGCAGCCTTCTTTACGGGCTTGGCATCGTCTGTTTCTGCGGCTACTCGTTTTTTAGCAGTCATAGAGGTATATGAGATTACCGTATTCATATGAAGGCCGCGCAAATTCAAAGGTTTGCCTGACGGAAAAACTTAAGCAATAACGATCATCTCCCAAGTCAGCCGGCGCCGAAAATAAATTGAGGCAAAGCTAAAATATCCCCACCCCCTCATCCGTCTACACCAGCAGATGAACGAATTGACGATCATCGAGCAGGACCAGCTCATCTCCGAGGCGATGCGCCGGGATGAGCCGCGCCTGCGCAGCTTCATCCGCAAACGAGTCGCCGACAGCGGAGAAGCCGAAGACATTCTGCAGGACGTCTTCTATGAACTCATCGAGGCCTACCGCCTCATGAAACCCATCGAACAGGTTACAGCGTGGCTCTTCCGCGTGGCGCGAAACCGGATGATCGATCTTTTCCGCAAGAGCAAGCCCGGTTCGCTCAATGAGCCTATTTCAAATGCAGAGGGCTGCAATACGCTCGAAGATCTTCTGCCCTCGCCTGATCTTGGGCCGGAGGCGGCCTATGCGCGCAGCCTCCTGCTTGATGCGCTTGACGAAGCTTTGGAAGAGTTACCACCGGAGCAGCGCGAAGTTTTTATTGCCCATGAGCTGATGGGCCAAAGCTTTAAAGAAATCGCGGCCGAAACCGGCATCAGCGTCAATACGCTGCTCTCGCGCAAACGCTACGCCGTTCTGCACCTGCGCAGCACGCTGCAATCAATCTACGACACCATCGCAAAGCCATAAGGAGAAGTCCAATGCGTCATCATCCAATCATCAAAGGAATCAAAATCATCCTCTTCATTCTCGTCGGAGGCACAGTCCTCGGATTTGTCACCATGGAGCTCTGGAATGCTCTTCTGCCGCAAATCTTAGGCTTGCATCGCATCACCTTCTGGCAGGGAGTCGGCCTCGTCATTCTCAGCAGAATCTTCTTCGGCGGCTTCCATCGCCACTCCGGCCATCGTGATCAGTGGAACCGGAACATGAAGCACCGAATGCGCGAACGTTGGGAGAATATGAGCCCCGAGGATCGCGAAAAATTTCGCAAAGGAATGCACTGCGGCCGTAATCCCTTTGCCCAGTCCCAGGAACATACCGCGGAGCCACGTATATGACTGAACCGGAAAAGATTGATACCACAGTGCCAGAGCGTCAGTTTCATCACGCCGCGCATGTGCCTCGCACCACTCCAGACTCAGCCGACTTCCGTGTCATGGAGCTGGAGCTTGAAAACTTTCGCCTGCAAAGACTGGTGGCCGAACTGCTTCTGAAGAATCAGCAGTTAAGAAAGCACAAGGAAGAGGGTGAGCCTGACAAATAGAGAACCGCGCTGCCTTTAGTTTCAGGCATTTCATCCCAGTCGCAGCCATTTTGGCCAGTATCTATTTTTCTGCTTGCGTCTTTTCCAAACCATAAAGCGTATTCGTAATGAAACCCAAAGCAACTGGGTCAAGGACGACTATGCGATTGCTGCGCTCCCTCATCTCTGCCGGACAGATCTTTCTCCTTCTCTTCATCACCTCTGCTGCCGCTCAAGCGCAGGCCGAACAAAAGCCTCCCGTCACCATCACCGACACAGGTACCAACTACATCCTCGCCAACGGCTACGTCACCGCTTCCATCAGCAAGACCACAGGCGACATGGTCTCGTTGAAATATCATGGCCTCGAGACCATGGGATATGTATCCGGCCATCACGCCGGATACTGGGAACAAAATCCCTCCGGAGCCGCACGTAAGACCGATACCATCACCATCGATCCGGCAAAGAACGACGGCGAGCGTGGCGAGGTCTCCATCAAAGGCTGGTCCGACGGTCAATCCCTAACGGTCCATCCCGTTCCCGATCCCGGCACCGCTAGTGAAGACTCTGCTTCACAGCTCAATGGCCGACACATCGGGCCGCCTCCCGGCTCGGGTCGCATGGCCAACGCCGGGACCTTCGTTGGCCGCCGTCCCGGCCGCGGAGGTAGAGGCCCTGGGCTCCTCCTCGACATGGAAATTCGCTATACCCTTGGCCGCGGTGACCACGGCATCTATACCTACGCCATCTTCACGCACGAGCCCTCCTACGATGCCACGAGTCTGGGAGAAAGCCGTTACGGTTTTAAGCTCAACAGTCAGGTCTTTGACTGGCTCTCCATCGACAGCCAGCGCAACGCACTTATGCCCACCAGCTCCGACTGGGATAACGGCTCCGATCTCAACATGAAAGAGGCCCGCCGCCTCACCACCGGCGTCTACAAAGGCCGCGCCGAACACAAGTATGACTACTGCGCCGACCAGTTCGACACTCCTGCCTTCGGTTGGTCCAGTACCAAACACCACATCGGTCTCTACTTCATCAATCCATCGATGGAATACCTGAGTAGTGGTCCCGATCACTTCGAGCTTACCGGCCACATCGACGACGGCGACGGTGGCGACCCCACCCTGCTCGACTACTGGCGCGGCACCCACTATGGAGGTAGCGAGCTGCGCATCAACGCCGGCGAGAGTTGGAACAAGGTCGTCGGCCCCATCTTCATCTATCTCGACTCTGCTGCCACTCCCGACGCCATGTTCCGCGAAGCCAAGGCGCAAGCCATTCGCGAGTCGGCCAAGTGGCCTTATACCTGGGTCAAAAATGTCGATTACCCTCAGGCAGCCCAGCGCAGCACCGTCAGCGGTCAATTAATTCTGAAAGATCCTCAGGCTCCCGGGGCAAAGCTGCCCAATCTTCTTGTCGGCCTTGCCTATCCCGATCAGACCGGCGACCTGCCTGCATCATCGCGTATCTTTGGTCCTCAGCGACTAACCTGGCAGAACGATGCTAAGCACTATGAGTTCTGGGTACGCGGCTCTGCTGACGGCCACTTCATTATTCCCAAGGTTCGCCCCGGAACCTATGAGCTTCACGCCATCGCAGACGGTGTCCTGGATGAATACGTCAAGGCTGACATCACGGTAGTTGCAGGACAGCCAGTCGATCTCGGCAAGCTCGACTGGACACCCGTTCGCTACGGCAAACAACTCTGGCAGATCGGCATCCCCAACCGCTCCGCCTCAGAGTTTCTCAAAGGCAACGATCACTGGCACTGGGGCCTCTACATCGAATACTCAAAACTCTTTCCCAACGGCGTTAACTACACCATCGGCAAAAGCGACTTCCGCAAAGACTGGTACATCTACCAGGTTCCGCATGTTATCAGCGACGACGGCACTGGTCGCAGCAAAGGCCGCGCTACGACATGGACCATCCATTTCAACATGCCGGAGTCTCAACCAAAGGGACGCGCTACGCTACGCCTCGCGCTTGCGGGTGTCAGCACGCGCAGCATTGATGTAGGCATCAACGATAAGCCCGCAGGAACCGTTACCGGCCTCATCTATAACGCAACCATTAACCGCGATGGCATAGAAGGCTCATGGGTAGAGAAAGACCTCTCTTTCGACGCCACTCTACTGCGTCCCGGTCAGAACACCCTCACACTCACCATCCCCGCAGGTGGGCTGACCAGCGGCGTCTCCTACGATGTAGTTCGCCTGGAGCTGGCAGATACGCACTGATCGAAATGAAAAGAGAATTAGTCGCGGATGCGCTTTTTGATCTCGACACTCAGACGCTTGATCTTCTGGTTCAGCGTCGATAGCGGAATCTTGAAGTACTCTGCCGCCTCCGTCTGGTTCCAATGGCAGCGCTCGAGCCGGTCCGAGATGATGCGACGCTCGATCTCTTCCATCAGATCGAAGAGCGAAGCATCAGGCTTATGGTCGAGCAGGCTAGCGGAGTAGGTGCTGCCCGTCAACTGTGCGGGCAGCAGATCAGGCGTAATCGCATTAGATGTCGCCAGCACTACGCCACGCTCCATCGCGTTCTCCAGCTCTCGCACGTTTCCTGGCCACTCATGGTCCATCATGATGCGCAGCGTCTCAGGCGTAAGCGACGGCGTCTCGGTTCCATTCTCATCCGCATAAAACTTCAGGAAGTGCGCAGCGAGCAGGGGAATGTCCTCACGTCGCAAGCGCAACGGAGGAAGCTCCAGCGTAATCACATTGAGCCTGTAGAAAAGGTCTTCGCGGAAGCGCCCCTCGCGGACAGCCTCCTGTAGATTGACGTTTGTCGCGGCAATGATGCGGACATCGACCTGAATCTCCTGCACACCACCCAGGTGCATAAAACGGCGGTCCTGCAGAACGCGCAGGATCTTCGCCTGCATGTCCATGTTCATCGTGCCGATCTCATCGAGAAAGAGAGTGCCGCCGTTCGCGATCTCGAAGAGGCCTTTCTTCGCGCTGATGGCCGAGGTAAACGCTCCTTTGACGTGGCCAAACAGAGTCGATTCCAGCAGATCCGATGGAACGGCACCCGTGTTGACAGGAACAAAGGGATGATCGCGTCGCGGAGAGTTCGCATGGAGCGCCTTCGCGATCAACTCCTTGCCGGTTCCGCTCTCTCCCTGCAACAACACGGTCGAGCGGCTCGGCGCTACCTGCGAGATCAGGTCGAAGAGCCGCAGCATGGGTTCGCTCTTGCCGACGATGTTCTCGAAGTTGTACCGCTGCTTCAGTGTTCGCTTAAGCTGAATGACCTCTTCTTCGGCTTTATGCTTTGCAATCGCAGTGCGAATGTCGGCAAGCAGCTTCTCGTTGTCCCACGGCTTCTGGACAAAGTTCTCTGCGCCTGCGCGAATCGCATCAACAACGTTGCCAACTGTTCCGAAGGCAGTAATCATAATGACCGGAAGGTTTGGCTGCATCTCGACGATGCGCGGAAGCAGATCGATGCCGCTCTCTCCCGGCAGCGCAAGGTCGAGCAGCAGAAGGTCGTACTCGTTACGTGAAAGCAGGTCGAGTCCGGAGGCACCGTCGCCAGCCAGGGTGACAGTAAATCCTTCGAGCGTTAGAAGGGTCTCAAGCGACTCGCGAATAGCATTCTCATCGTCAATGATAAGGATGCGGGGTGTTCCGGCGATGCGGGCCGTACGTTGCAGATGGAGCGACTCTGCTGCCATCTCTGTTGCCTCAGACATGAATCGTCTTCCTCTCGATATCGCGACGGCCGTTTGTAGTTGTTTCAGCAGAAACTTGTGGTCTGCTGCCCGAAGCAGGGAACTCGAGCTGGAAGGCCGTCCCGACACCCCGTTCGCTCTCTACATGGATCTTGCCGGCGTGCTCCTGGATGATTCCGTAACTCACGGCAAGGCCGAGGCCGGTACCTTTATGCTCGCCTTCCTGCGGCTTCGTCTTAGTCGTAAAAAATGGATCGTAGATGCGGTGCAGATGTTCGCGTTCGATTCCACCGCCGGAGTCCTGGATGCGCACGAAGACGTGTCCCGAACTATTGAATGTGGCAACCTTCAGCGTCGCATTCGACATACCGAACATTGCATCTTTTGCGTTCAACATGAGATTGAGAATTACCTGTTGCAACTTGCCCTGATTACCGTGAATACGGAAGAGCTGCGGATCGAAGTTAGTTTCAATGTGGATCTGCGCCGTCTTCAACTGGTGTTCCAGCAAAGTCAGCGTGTCGCGAAGAAGATCGTTAAGGTCGATATTGGTGAACTCCGCTCCGCTCGTTCGCGAGAAGTTCAACAGACCATTGACGATCTCGGAGGCGCGGAACGTCTGTTGTGTAATCTTTTCAAGGACCGGTGCCAGGCGTTCGTCATCGCGCATATGCTTAGTCAGCATCTGCGTGTAGCTTGAGATAACAGCCAGCGGCGTATTGACCTCGTGCGCAACTCCCGCCGCCAGCAGGCCGATCGAGGAGAGTTTCTCCGACTGGGTCAACTGGGCCTCAAGCTGGATCCGGTCGGTGATATCGTCAACCAGAATGATGCGGCCCACCGCGATGAAATCACGTGTCACCAGCGGAGCGATGGCGATATTGGCGGTACGGATAGTGCCGTCGGGCAGTGCAAGGCGAAACTTATACAGCGTGTGTGTCCCCTGCTCTTCGCGGACGCTGTTAAACCTGGCAACGAAATCCGGCGGAAAGACCTCAGAGACCGGCTGGTGCAGCACCTCGGCGCGAGACTTCGAGTACATGCTCTCCATCTGCGTGTTCCAACTCTCGATACGATCTTCGAGATCGACGGCAAAGACTCCCACATTGATCGACTCGACGATGTTCTCGTGGAACTCCTTGAGTCGCTCAAACTCGCCGATCTTCTGTTCAAGCCGCTGGTAAAGCTGCGCATTTTGAATGGCGATTCCGATGTAGCCGGCGAGCGATTCCAGCAACTCCATGTCTTCGCTCGAAAGAAAATCCCCATCGTCAGTCCTACCCAACCCGATGATGGCGACAGTGCGCGTTCCCGATCCCTCCCGGTTGGCAACACGACAAGGAAGGTAATAGTTCAAGTCCAGATTGCGCGCGCTGCTGCGCTGTGCATCGGGCAACCGAAGAACTTGTTGCGGCGTTTCAAGAAACAGATGATTGTTAGCGCCGGGACGGTCAAAATCGAGGAACCGAACATCGAGCGACTGCAGATCGGCGTCCTGAAGATTGGTGAGTCCATGCGAAGCCGCCAGTTCGAAGTGCGGAGCCACCGGAGATCGCTTGCCCTCGGTCGCCAAAAAAACTGCCACGCGCGTGACAAGCAAGGTCTGTGGGAGACGCTCGACGATCGAATTCAGCAACGCACGCAGATCTGTCTGCGAGTTCAGGCCTCGACCGAATTCAACCAGCGTCTCCCGATAATCCAGACGTTTCTGATCAAAGATCCGGTCGACACGGCCTTGAATCGCCTTCTTCAACGGCTCAAAAAGAATTCCCGTAAAGACGATGGCGGCCAGCAATCCCCAGACATGCAGGCTCGGCAGACGTGCCCGCACCATCTCGGCAGTTACCGCGACAATAACGAAATAGAGCCCAACCAGCGAAGCCGTTGCAAGCGTGTATGTCACACCGCGCTTGAAGATCAGGTCCACATCCATCAGCCGATAGCGCACGATAGCCCAACTGAAGGTAAGCGGTAGAAAGATCAACGACAGCCCGGCGATCTTTGTCAGCAGCGAAGGAACAGACGTGCCCGAGAAATAAAGATATGGGATGACGTACAGCAGCGTGAACGGCGTGATCGTGAGCAGTGTGCCACGAGTGAGCCACTTCAGCTGTTGCCGCTCCAATCCAGACTCCGCCCGCTGATAGCGGAAGCGGAAGACGATGGCAGCGATGACATAGTAAATCGCCAGATATGCGACGGCAATCTGATCGAGCCGATGCCGCAGCAGCTCAGTAGCAGACCAATATTGAAGCGCAGAGTATTGCAGCGCAATCAAAAAGATTGCGGGTGCATAAATCGCAGCCGTCAGGAAGCTGCGCTTCAGTTTGCTAGGGCGATTGGCCGCAAAGGCGTCAGAGAAGCTGACCGCAAAATGGACAAATAGTGCAGGCTGAAGCGCCTCCGCGATGATATTGCCCCAATAAATAATCTGGTCGAAGGTATCAAACTGCGTCGTGTACTTGAACGAGTACAGAACAAAAGACACCAGACAAAAGACGTAAAAATGCGTCGACTTCGGTGCCGTCCATCGTCGAAACAGGACATAGATTCCAATGGCAAGATAAACAAGCGCGATAAACCGCAGCCACTGATTGCTGGAACGATCCTGGGGAACAAGGATCACCTGAATGTCGAGCTTCGCCGAGCCCTGGAGATCGATTGAGTTCGGAACCGGGCGAAGGATCGAGTAGGTCGCATGAGACCAGATCCCGCTGCGAAACATTTCGCGAACCAAAGGAGCCAGTCGGTCCGTAGGGCGATCGTTGATGGCTACAAGGATGTCTCCGGTCCGGATACCCGCGCGAAAGCCGGGAGAATCAACCGGTACCCGCTGCGCCCGCAACCCACCTGGAGCCTCAATCCACGAGACACCGTCGGTCGGCACATCGAAGTGGTTTTCGTGCTGAAGATTAAAACCGGCAAGCACGCACGCGGCCAGCGTCGCTAAAGCGAGGGCGATCGCCAGAATACGCGTTTGGAAGCCATTCTTCATAAGTTACGACAACTTCATTAAGCACATTGTGTACCAAATGAGTATATGACCATTTAGCTGAAATAATTGAATGTGGAACTACCACATCTACAGAAAATCATAACCCATTCCGTAATGCTGTTTATCCTTCTACGGTCCAAGGAACAGGTAACCCGACGGTTGATCTCTCATCTCCATTTACCCCTTAAGCACGCAGCAAATTCAATTGTTAATTTTTCAGGTGAAACCTGCCTCAAAAAATTAATCTTCTTGTAACATTTGCTAAGGGGAGCGGAACAATGCAGCACGATGAGGAAATGAGCGAGGCATTTGTCACGGTAGCGGGTAGCAAAATCCACTACCAGCATGCCGGCTCAGGACATCCGCTGCTGTTGTTGCATGGCTTGGTGGGCTCGTCGCGAAACTGGCAAAATAACATCCGTTTTCTCGCGCAGGATGCCAGCGTCTACGCCGTCGATCTCTTCAATATGGGGGAATCGGAACGAGTCCCCGGACTCGATGCCGGACTGGAGGCAACTGCGGACCGTATTGTCGCCTTCATGGACGCGCTGGGTGTGGAGAAAGCCGATATCGGCGCTCACTCTCATGGCGGGGCGGTCGCTATGATGCTGGCAGCGCGTCATCCCCAGCGAGTGCGCAGTCTTGTCTTATTTGCTCCAGCCAATCCATATTGCGATCTCGGGAAACAACTGATCCGTTTCTATCAGACGCGATTCGGGGTCTGGTTCGCACGGCAGATTCCTCATCTGCCAAGAATGCTCAAGGCTACGGCACTCAGCCGGATGTATGGCGATCCTTCCCGCGTTGCCGAGGGCGCGCTCGAAGGCTATATCACTGGATTACATATCCCCGGCACAATCGACCATGTGTTGCAGATCGTCCGACGATGGTCTGCCGATATGAGCCTTCTTCGCTCGATGTTATCGAGGCTGAGCGGCAAGCCGACGCTGCTGATATGGGGCGATCGCGATCGCGCCGTAGGGCTGGTGTCCGGTCAGCAGTTGAAACAGGTGTTGCCGCAGTCGAGCCTCGTCGTCATTCATGGCGCAGGGCACATCGCCTTTGAAGAGATGCCGGAAATCTGTAACCAAACCATGCGAGACTGGCTCCTGAAGATGCCACATGCCGCTAAAAGCGCTGCTTAGTATTTTATATTCATCTATTTAGAGCGTATTGTTCATGTAGCCAGCGAGCGATCTCCTGCTGCATCTGACCCAGCTTAGGAGTGGGCGACTCCGGCGTTCCCTGAAAGAAGTGTTCCGCTCCCTCAATCCAGACAAGCCGTTTCGGCTCGGGAGTCGAGGCAAAGACCGCCTCCATATGCGCACGCGGACCGAAGACATCATGGTCGCCGCTGATAAAAAGTTTGGGTTGCGTACAGGCCGCCAGAAAACCATAGGTATAGTCGCGGCCTTCGGCGTGAGCTGGCAAGCCTAACGCAATCAGGCCCTTGACGGAAGTATCTCCGCAACCGACACGCAGCCCGACATAGGAGCCGAAAGAAAAACCGGCAACTAATATAGGCAGTTTGAGTCTGGCATCGAGCCATTCGAGCGCAACGCGAACATCTTCCTGCTCACCCTGTCCGTCATCGAAGCTACCTTCGCTCAGGCCGACGCCGCGAAAGTTGAAGCGCAGGGTTGGCAATCCAAAAGAGCTGAACGCCTTCATCGCGTGATAGACCACCTTGTTATGCATCGTGCCACCACCCTTGGGGTGAGGATGGCAAAGCAGAACTGCGAATGGGGCATCTTCATGACCTGTATTCAGCAGCGCCTCAAGGCGTCCGGCTGAGCTGCGAAGGTCATCTACAGAGATAATTTGCGATGGTCTCTTTTCAGTCATCTCAACTGATTCTATGCCTGTCTGGTTCGAACTCTGCTCCATCGCAGGAAAGACCGCCGCAGAGAAAGCACAGCACGAAACGATTGATTTTTTGATGATTTAACGGGTTTTCCAGTGGTTGGCCTGAACAGAAATATCCCATGTGTATCGTATGCTGGAAGAATGGCAATTGACCCCATCCAGCTCACAAAACAACTGGTCGATATCGACTCGACCACCTACCACGAAGGCGCTGCCGGAACCTTTTTGTACGATTTTCTAGCCTCCGAGGGTTACGCCGTTGAGAAGATGCCAGTCGAGCAGCCCGAGCTGAAGCTGACCCCTGGCGCGGGAAGTGGGGAGCGGTTCAACGTCTACGCCGCGATGCCTGGCGTTACCCCGGACATCGTTCTTTCGACACACATGGACACCGTTCCTCCGTTTTTTGGCTGCCGCGAGGACGAGGAGTTTCTCTACGGACGGGGCACCTGCGATGCGAAGGGAATCATCGCCGCCCAGGTAGCGGCTGCTGCCCGCTTGCGGGCCGCTGGAGTAAAGGTGGGCCTGCTCTTCGTCGTCGGAGAAGAGAGAGACTCGGCCGGGGCAAAGGTTGCCAACAAGTTTCCCAAGGGATCGAAGTTTCTGATTAATGGCGAACCGACGGACAACCGTCTGGCGCTCGCCACCAAAGGAGCGCTGCGTGTGGAGCTTCGCAGCAATGGACGCATGGCGCATTCGGCCTATCCCGAACTGGGAGAGTCGGCCATCGACAAGCTGGTAGACGCGCTGCATGACGTAAAGGCGCTGGCGTTACCCGAGGAGCCGGAGATTGGCCCTTCGACCCTGAATATTGGCTTGATCGATGGCGGACGGGCACCGAACGTCATTGCCGACAAGGCCGAAGCGCACATCCTGATCCGTACCGTTGGCCCCTCGCAGGAGGTCAAAGACCTGATCCTAAAGGCAGTGGGAGACCGGGCCGATGTTACCTTCTCGCTCGATCTGAGCTATGTCCGGATGCGCCGGGTGGGCAACCTACCGACGATGGTGGCCAAGTTTGCGACCGATATTCCAACCCTCACCAACTGGGGCGAGCCGTTTCTCCTGGGACCGGGGAGTATCCACGTGGCACATACACCGGACGAGAAGATATCGAAGAAGGAGCTGCTGGAGTGTGTGGAACTTTATGTGGAGTTGGCGACGAGCCTCGTAAAGTAAAGCTCGCTGCTAACTGGAGAAGACCTTGAAGGGAAGACTGCTTGTGTTGTCTTCTGCCAGAACCGCTACAGCGTCCGGGTTTGCGGGATTATAGCGAACATTGACGATGGGAGTGCCCTTTGCCAACCGTTCTGCTTCGCCTCCGGCCAGCGCCACGCTACGGAAGTAGCCGCCGTAGTATTCGCCATTGAGCCTGAAGTGGAAGCCTGCCTCGATCTGAAAGGGAACTCCAAAGGCATTCGCCTCTTCATCAGCCTGTACGACAGCCCAATGATTAACCTCAGCGGCGATCACTGGCCAGCTCTGCGCCAGTTGCAGCTTCTTCTGGCGGTTTCTGCGGTGCAGCCATAGGCGAATTGAGTCGACAAGGAATATCCCGGCCATTTGCCCACGATTCTAATACTAAAGCTGCTAATTAAGCCGCGTTTTCCTCTGCGCGTGACGGTTCTAAACTAGGGGTATGGCCGCAGAGTTTACTCACCTCCATCTCCACACTGACTACTCGCTCCTCGATGGAGCCTGCGATGTTGATAAGCTGGCCGCGCACGTCAGCAAAATCGGCCAGACAGCCGCCGCAATGACTGATCACGGCAATATCTATGGAGCCGTGCACTTCTTCGATGCCATGCAGAAGAAGGGCGTAAAGCCGATTCTTGGCTGCGAGCTCTATCTCTCAAAGACCGCTGATCATCGTGAGCTTGCCGACGGGTACAACCACTTTCTGGTGCTTGCAGAGAACGAAACCGGCTATCGCAACCTGGTTCGCCTCACGAGCGAGGCCGCACTGCATGGCTTCTATCGCAAACCACGCGTCTCGAAAGAATTTTTGTCGAAGCATACCGAAGGATTGATCGGGTTCTCCGGCTGCCTTGCAGGCGAACTGAACCAGCACCTGATGGCAGGCAAGTACGACGAAGCGAAGCAGACCGCGGGATATTTTCAGGAGATCTTCGGCAAGAACAACTTCTTTCTTGAGATTCAGGATCATGGGCTCGAACCGGATAAGGGCGTTTGCGATGCGCTCTTCAAGATGGAGCGCGAGCTGGGTATTCCGCTGATCGCCACGAACGACAGCCACTATGTCGCCAATGACGACAGCCGCGCACACGAGATTCTGCTATGCGTGCAGACGGCGGGCAGCATGAACGATCCCAACCGTTTCAAGTTCGACACGCAGGAGTTCTACATTAAATCTGCCGAGGAGATGCACCGCACCTTCGCGCAGAACCCAGAGGTCTGCACGCGCACAATGCAATTTGTGGATCGCTGCAACCTTAAGTTGTCGAAGGTCAAGAATCCATTCCCGGTCTTCGATGTTCCCGAAGGCCATACACTCGACAGCTACTTTGAAAATGTCTGCCGCGAGGGACTGAAGAAGCGTCTCGATACCGCAGTGGCGCATTTGCGCGAGCGCGGGCTGCTGCGCAAGTCGATTGCGGACTATGAGGCCAGGCTGAACCGCGAGCTTGATTGCATCAAGCAGATGCAGTTTCCCGGCTACTTCATGATCGTATGGGACTTCATCCGCTATGCCAAAGAAAATGACATCCCCGTAGGGCCGGGACGTGGTTCGGCGGCAGGTTCGCTGGTGGCCTACGTGATGGAGATTACGGACGTCGATCCACTCCAGAACGAGTTGCTCTTCGAGCGCTTCCTCAATCCGGAACGTATCTCCATGCCTGATATCGATATCGACTTCTGCATGAATCGTCGCGGCGAGGTGATCGAGTACGTCAAGCGCAAGTACGGCAGCGATCAGGTGGCGCAGATCATCACGTTCAACACCATGGCGGCAAAGGCTGCGATCAAGGACGTTGGACGCGCACTCGACATGCCCTATGGCGAGGTAGACCGCATTGCAAAGATGATTCCGACGACGATTGGGATCACGATTGAGCAGGCGATGAAGGACTCGCCGATGTTGGCTACGGCATATGAGGGCGACGCTCGTATCAAGGAAGTCATTGACGCTGCGATTCGTCTGGAAGGCTTGATTCGCGGGGCAGGCGTTCACGCGGCGGGCGTTGTGATTGCTCCGCAGCCGCTGACCGAACTGGTGCCGGTCACGCTGACAAAGGACGAGTCGCTGGTAACGGCCTACGACATGAAGGCGGTCGAGAAGATGGGTCTGCTCAAGATGGACTTTCTTGGGCTCACAACTCTCACTGTCATCGACGACTGCCTGAAGCTGATCAAGCTGAACCGCAATGAGACCGTCGAGATGGCTAAGGTGCCGCTCGATGATGAGAAGACATACGAGCAGGTCTTTCATCGCGCGCTGACTTCGGGAGTCTTCCAGTTTGAATCGGGCGGCATGCGCGATGTGCTTCGTCGCTACAAGCCTACGACCGTCGAAGACCTTACCGCTTTGAATGCTCTCTATCGTCCGGGGCCGATTCAGGGCGGTATGATCGACGACTTCATCGAACGTAAGTGGGGACGACGAGCGGTTGAGTACCTGCTGCCAGAGCTCGAGATGCTGCTGAAGGAGACGCTGGGCGTCATCGTCTATCAAGAACAGGTCATGCAAATATCCAACGTTGTCGCCGGATATTCGCTCGGCGATGCCGACCTGCTGCGCCGTGCGATGGGTAAGAAAGATGCCGCCGAGATGGACAAGCAGCGCGAGCGCTTTATGGCTGGGGCGGCTGCGAATAAGCATCCAAAAGATACTGCAGGTAAGCTCTTCGACCTGATGGCGCAGTTTGCCGGATACGGATTCAACAAGTCGCACTCTGCTGCATACGCATTGCTTGCGTACCATACGGCGTGGCTCAAGACGCACTACCCGGTGGAGTTTATGGCCGCTCTGCTGACGAGCGAAACATCGAAGCCGGAGAATGTTGTGAAGTACATCGGCGAGTGCCGCGAGATTAACATTGCGGTAGTTCCGCCCAACGTCCAGAACTCCTACGCTAACTTCACTCCCGTTGGAGACGCCATCGGCTTCGGTTTGGCCGCAATCAAGAACGTCGGTCACAACGCAATTGAGTCCATCATCAAGGCGCGCGAAGATCTGAAGGCAGCAGGGAAACCGGGCTTCAGCAGCCTGTGGGAGTTCTGCGAGAAGGTCGATCTTCGCCTGCTGAACAAACGCGTATTAGAGTCGCTGATCAAGGCGGGCGCGATGGATGCGTTTGGCGGGCGCTCTCAGGTGATGGCGGCACTCGACAAGGCGATGGAGCAAGCACAGAAGGCACAGCGTGACGAGGCAGCCGGGCAGCATGGACTGTTCGGAATATTCGATTCGGACATACCCGCTGCCGGCGGAGGCGAGGATGCTCTGCCCAATGTTCCGGAGTGGGACGAGCATACGCGGTTGCAATTTGAAAAAGAGGTGATGGGTTTCTTCGTCTCCGGCCATCCGATGGACAAATACCGCGAGAAGCTGCGCAACATGAAGGTGGTGGACACGGCGACCGCAGTCGAGATGAAGCCGGAGCCACAGGTATTTCGTAGAGGGCGCAACGAAGAGCCGCAGAATGAGATTGCCATCGCCGGAGTCATCACAGGATTGAAGGTGGCAAAGTCGAAGCGGTCGGGCGAGCTTTACGCGCAGGCAGCGCTCGAAGATACGGTGGGGAAGATCGAGTTGATCGCGTTTCCTCAGTCGTACGAGAAGCTGGCGGAGAAATTGAAGATCGATGTTCCGGTGCTCGTCCGCGGAGTGTTACGAGGCGAAGAGGACTCGGCGCCCAAGCTTGCGATTTCGAGCATTCAGGCTTTGGAAGATGTGAAGCTCAAGCTGCCGGAGTCGCTGCGCATCAAGGTGCCGCTGCATAATCCGGATACAGCATTGCTCGAAAAGCTTCATGCTGTGTTCCTTGGCGCGCCGGGCAAAGGCAAGCTGTTGCTGGATCTCGAAGAGCCGGGGGAGTTCTGCGCTGTGCTGGAACCACATAATGTGATGGTGGCGGCGGATCGCTTATTTATCGATCAGGTGGAAGAACTCGTGGGACGGGGTGCGGTCCGGGTTATTGATTAAGCGGGAGATGCCATACAATCAAAAGGCAGCACCGAAGCATCAAGATACCTATGGCTGAACACGAAGCAAGCAGAGCAACGCACGCTCACCCTGTAGCCGCACCGGTTCCGGAAGCGTGGATTAAGACGGAGCTGGCCCGGCACGCCCAGCGCCCTTATCCGATGGACTTCATCGAAGCACTCTTTACCGACTTCAGCGAGATCCACGGCGACCGCGCCTTCGGCGATGACGCGGCAATGAACTGTGGCATGGCGTACTTTCATGGCGAGCCGGTCCTGGTTGTCGGCAACCTGAAGGGCAGAACCCTCAAAGAACGTGTCGCACGAAAGTTTGGCAGCCCCGATCCCGAAGGATATCGCAAGGCATTGCGAGCGATGAAGATCGCCGAGAAGTTCGGTCGCCCCATCTTCACGTTCATTGATCTAGCTGGAGCGAACCCGGGCATTGGAGCAGAAGAACGCGGGCAGGGCGAAGCGATTGCACGCAATCTACTGGAGATGTCGCGGTTGCAGGTGCCTACTATTGCCACCATCACCGGTGAGGGCGGATCAGGCGGCGCACTGGCGCTAGCAGTAGCCGACCGTGTGCTGATGCTCGAGAACGCGATCTATTCGGTGATCTCGCCTGAAGGCTGCGCGTCGATCATGTGGAAGGATGCCAGCAAGAAACAGCAGGCTGCCGATGCTCTCAAATACACGGCAACTGACGTCCAACGTCTAGGCTGTGTCGATGACGTGCTGCCGGAGCCTGAGGGCGGCACACAGAACGACCCCGCCGCAGCGATGGCTCTGGTTGACGAAAGACTTCAATACCATCTCGCGAACCTTCGCAGCTTGCCGATTGAGCAGCTCCTCGAGCAGCGCTATCAGAAGTTTCGCAATATCGCGCAGTTCTATACCACCGCCTAGCGGTCAAAGCTGTACATGGAGTAGCTACCGTTGAAGGCGTTTGATGCAACACCGTCAACCCGCTCGGACCGTCCGCTGCAAATTGCGCTCTTTATCACCTCTGCCGCGTGGTTTTTTGCGTCGCAGGCTCTGGCGGGTCGGGCTGCCATGGGATTGTCGGTCCGCTTCAATCTGAGCGATGAACGTCCTCTACTTGGTGTACTGTTCCTTCTCTTCCTGTTGGGTATCGGCTTCGTCTTTTTGCAGATGATCGCTCACCAGAGCTCTTCGTTGCGAGAGGCGCTGGGTCTGCCTCAGCGAGCGACCGCGGTACAAGAGTGGGGCATCGGCGCAGCGATTGGATGGGGACTGGTTGTACTCGCCGTACTACCAATGGCGTTGGGCGGCACTCTGCATGTCATCTTCTGGACGGCTCCGCGGGCCTTCTGGCTGGTCGTCCTGAATCTGGCCATGCTTGTCGTGAGTGCGCTGGTTGAAGAGGTCGCCTTTCGCGGCTATCCCTTTCGACGTCTCATCGAAGTGGTTGGCCCTACCTGGGCCACTATCCTGATGTCGACGTTCTTCGGTGTGCTTCACGCCTTCAATCCAGATGCTACGTGGATCAGCGTACTGATCACCATCTTCGCGGGAGTCCTGCTCTCCATTGCCTGGCTGCGTACCCACGGACTATGGCTGGGATGGGGCCTGCACTTTGCCTGGAATGCGAGCATGGGCGTGCTCTTCGGTCTGCCGGTGAGTGGCATCGCGGATTTTTCGAGCGTGGTGCAAACTCGCGCCATCGGCCGCATATGGCTCACTGGCGGAGACTACGGTCCTGAAGCAGCCTTTTTCACGATCCTCGTCCTTGCATTCGGCATCGTCGTAGTTGTCCTTGCAACACGCGATTACGCATGGAACTACACGCGCAAACCTATCGTCGCCGCAGGTTATCCCATGGATGTTCCTCCACCGGCAGAGCATACGGCCATGGAGCAGGGGCCGAAGCAGGCACCGCTGGTTCAGATTCTGCCGACCACACCGCAAGAGCGCTCGGTGAATGAACCTCCCCGCTAAACTGTTCTCAGAAAAGCTCTTTCGATAGGACGCAAAAACAGGCCGCATCCCCTTGCAAATGGTGAAGAGAAAGCGCAAACTGCTAAGCATCTGAGGTGCTGCCATGGCACTGCGCAAGCACAGATGGGCACTCGTTATAGGTTGTCTGCTTTTGTTGGCCGCCACAGTGCGAAGCCAGGTCTTCGTCGTCGGCGAGAAAACCGCAACAGACGGAATCTCAACCCACTTTACCCGTACGAATCTTCCTCTTCCTGATCAACCGATGAAAGAGCGCGGCCGCCGCGAGCTGGTGAGAATGCTGGTCGCCGAACAAGGCTTCGCACACTGCGCGCTTCCTATGGGGGCTGGCCTTACACTTCGCGCCAATGGCCCGATTGAAACCAACGACGCAGCTTATAAGGAGATGATCTACAAGAAAGGAGAGTCTGCGGCCCCCGGCGACCGTGTCGTCGTAACCTCGCTGACCGTTAAAGGTGATCGCATTATTCTCGATCTCAATGGCGGCCCGTACGAAAAACACCGCTTTTTGCGTCATGTTCAGTTTAACGACAACCCTGTCGTTGCCGACACCGCTCAGGAGGCAGTAGGTTCTCGTGTGACCTTGCTCTTTGAGGGGTTTGTGCCCGACGTATCTGCGCCTGAGGTGAAGGCGCTGCTGGCGCCAGTCATCGATTTCGGAGTCAAGACCACAGAGCAGGCCTACGCGAACACGCTTCCGCCATTAGTGAAACAGGCAGTTGATGTGCATGAAGTTCTTGTAGGGATGAACCATCGCATGGTTCTTGCCGCCATGGGAGAGCCGGAGAGCAAAATTCGTGAGAAGCAGAGTGGTGACCCAAGCGGTGCGACTTACGAGGAATGGATCTACGGCCATGAGCCGCAGACCATTCATTTTGTGAAATTTATGGGTGACAGGGTGACAGAAGTCGAAATCGCCGAACTGGGCAAGCCGCTTGAGATTCATACCAAGGACGAAATGGGCGGCTACAACCCGCCGGAACCCACACGAGAGATAGCGATGGGCGATCAGGAGCCCAATAACTCTGCAAACGGACAGGCCCCACCACCAACACTGCGTAAGCCGGGGGAGCCGATCCCTGCAGGCGGTTCCGGCAAGGTACAGTTTCCGACCGCCAGCCAGCCGGTTCCGCCTCCTGCCGGGGTTCCCGCAGCAGGTTCCCCCTCCGACCCGCATCTCCTTTAAGGCTGCAGTCGTGTAAACTCTTGAGAGAGCCTCAATCGCAGTTCTTCTCCTCCGATTCCCGCCGCGGCCTGTCCCGGACAATCTTTACGAGAAGTTCCGGATGGTTTCGATGTAGCCTGTCGCACAGACGGCCAAACATCGGTCCTCCAGCGCGCGAGCCGAAACATTCGCACCAGGGAGAGCAAGCATTATGGCGAAGATTGCCAAGACCGGCGACCGTAAAAAGGTCATGGATACGAACAAGAGCACGGATTGTCCGAAGTGCTCCAAACCGACCCGCATCGTCAAGCGCGTGAAGGACCGTGAACGCGGAACTCCGGGTGGAGTTTATATCTCCTGCTCGGCCTGCGATTTCTTCGAAAAGCTGTAGTAGAAAATTCAGATAAAATAGTAAAAAAGGCCTGAAATGGGGCCTTTTTTTCTTGTTCCATGCACAACTTTTTTATAGCGAATTATTAATTGTTTTTGACCCGCAAATCATACCTCCTTTCCATGTTGGGCTGCGTCGAACCAAAGTCGTACAACAATTTATCGTTGCAGCTATTGACGACCGTCTACCCCGAGGGGCAGACTCTCAACTGGAAAGCAGGAAACCAGCGTTATGACGACCTCATCTGTAGTATCTTCACCAGCCTCAAGTTTTGCCTCCCTCCCTCATTTTGACCGCCCTACATTTTTGATGTGCGCCCCCGAGTGGTATGACGTGAACTACGTCATCAACCCCTGGATGGCGGGCAATCTCCATCAATCTTCGCGAGATACAGCCTTTGCCCAGTGGAAGACCCTGCATCAGCACCTCCAGCAGATCGCCGATGTGCGCCTGCTTCATCCACGGCAGGGATCGCCGGATATGGTCTTTGTAGGCCACACCGCCCTGGTGCAGCACGGCGTTGCAGCCGTCTCGAGCTTTGCTCATCCGCAGCGCCAGACAGAAGAGCCCCACCTGCGCCGGTGGTTTCAGGATGCCGGGTTCCTGGTTTGGGAGACTCCTCGCGAGACCGCCTTTGAAGGTGAAGGCGATGTTGTCTTCGACGCAGCTGGAGGTCGACTATGGGCCGCTCATGGATCGCGAACCTGCAAGCAGAGCCACAAGCATGTTGCCGATGCCTGGCATACGCCTGTGACATCGTTGCACCTCGTCGACCCTCGCTTTTATCACCTGGATCTCTGTTTTGCCCCTCTGAGCGGCGGGGAACTACTCTATTTCCCTGAAGCGTTCGATGCCGCGTCGCTGGCCAAGATCGAAGCAGCCTTCAGCGCCGACAAGCGCATTGTTATCAGCGAGATCGAGGCCACCCAATTCGCCTGCAACGTTATCAATGTGGGCAAGCATATCCTGATGGGCAAAGTCGAAACTGACTTGGCACAACGCCTTCGTAATCTAGGATATGAGGTCGCAGAGTTAAACCTCAGCGAATTCATCCGTGGCGGAGGTTCTGCAAAATCATTGGTTTTGCGGCTGAGCGATATGGATGTTACTCATGGTTCTTCTGTAAATGCCTAATTCAAAAGGATTAAGTCAAAGGGCTGTCGCCGGCAAGCGACAGCCCTTTGATTTGCCAGCAAGTCTAACTGGCAGCTTCGATCTCTTTAAGGATCAATTCGGCGGCTTCGGCAGGATTAGCAGCCTGAGTGATAGGACGACCGACCACCAACATGGAAGCTCCACGCTCAATCGCGGCATGGGGAGTGGCAATGCGCTTCTGATCGCCGATCTCGCTGCCTGCTGGCCGAATTCCGGGAATCACTAGCAGAGCGTCGTCGCCAAGCTCAGCTCGTAGCGTACCAACCTCTTCGGCGGAGCATACAAGGCCGTGGACGCCTGAGCTCTGCGCCAGCTTTGCCAGACGCAGAACCTGCTCGGCAGGAGTGGAGCTGACACCTGTAGCGTTGAGTTGGGCGGCGTCCATGCTGGTAAGAACGGTCACTGCGAGTAGCCGGGGCGAACCGTAGCCGGTTGCAGCCTCCGCTGCGGCAGCCATCATCGCTGGACCGCCGGAGGCATGGATGGTCAACAGAGAAGCTCCAGCCTGGGTGGCCGAACGAACTCCTCCGGCAACGGTATTGGGGATATCGTGGAGCTTGAGATCGAGAAAGACATTAAAGCCTCGGTTGCGGAGAGTTTCAACGAGGCTGTTTCCAGTTGCGTAGTAAAGCTCCATGCCGACCTTGAACCATTGGCAGGTGCCGGAGAGCTGGTCTACCAGATCAAGAGCGGCTTTGGCAGTGGGGAAGTCGAGGGCGACAGCGAGGCGATCTTTCGGAGAGGGGCGCACGTTAATGAGTCTAACCGGGTTTGTTGTTCAGGATAAACGGTGCTGAGATGCACCGTTTATCCCATTACTGCAAGGCACTCTTTATTTGATAGGGTTCATCTCTACCGCGACATCCAGACGCCTTGTGCTGCCGGGGATATCGAGCGATCCCAGCACCAGCGGCTTGCCTACGGTCAGAAACGATGTCCCTTGCAGGACGGTCTGCCGGATGATCGGGTCCTGCGGTCCGACGCCTGAAACCTGATCCGCAATGCTCGATTGCTCCACCTTGGAGCGCAGCCTTATGGCATCGGCGGACTCATCCAGCAGTACGTCGAAGTTCAGACCTGTGTCGATGTAGGTTACTTGTGTCTGGGTACCCGATTTTCCTCCATCGTAAGACCCAGTCACAATCGGTGTTCTGCTGCCCTGTTTCAGCGTTGTCCTCTCTCCCGAAATCACAATCATTGAGAAATGTTGAGTTCCGATACTCTTGCTCCCGTCCATTTCGGTAAAGGTATAGGTGAGTCGATAAGTCTTCCTTGGCTGATCAAGGTCTTTGATGATCTTTTCTACCAACGCAAGCTGGTCGGGGCTGGAGCGCACAATGATGGCATTTTCGCTGGAAACAAAGTCCACCTTGGCCGTGGGTGAGATCATGTTGCGGATAGCGACTAGGATCTCGTTGCCATCGGGCTCACGGACGACGTTGGTCAGGTGAAAGGTTTGGACCGTATCATCATTCGGCTTTGCAGGAGCGGAAGCAGGAGTAGATTGCGCCAATGCGCCAAGCGTACCGAGTGTTAAGGCCAAGGCCATCCCCAGAATCCCGTTTGTAAGTTTCATTGTCCATCTCCCTCTTCCGTGGCAGTTCGATTTCATTCCTTCTCCTTTTTGGGAACTTCGATTTTTATGGTCAAGATTTGTTCATCGCTTCTTGTGCCAACTTCTTCTTGTCCGCTTGTTCTTTGGTCAAAAGCCTAAAAAATCTGTCGAACTCTGCTCTCCGCTGCTCGTCTTGCGCAGCCCACTTCGCGGGGTCGATCGCTGCCAGTTCTTCCGGGGTGTGCGCACGGACGAAACGTACCAGCAGCTTCTCCTGCTCGGTCAATGGAAGGGGAGGCGCGGGGCGGCTGGGGGCGTTTACCTCACGCATGGCCAGCGACTCCTCGGGATCAATAGCCTCCAGCCTTCTCGGGTTCATTCTCCGCGGCGACCGGGTGACGATTGTGACTCTCTGGGGCTCTGCGTTTGCGGCCACTGCCGTTGAGTGGATGGGAGGCAACGGTGCCGAGGGAATTGCCTTGGCGGACTGGGTGGGAGCGTGGTGTCTCTGATGGAAAGCAGGAATCGTCAGAACGAGAGCCGCGATACCTGCTACCGCGCCCACATAGGCCACTGGCTTGACAGCAATCCAGGGCGGGAGCGTCGTGAGCCAGTTCCATCGGGTACTAGCCATCGCACGGCTCTGCACAGCATCCAAAATGCGGCGTTCCATCTCTGCAGGAGCTTCGGCATCCCGTAGACCTGCCAGCACCTTCTCTATGAGCTGATCGGGATCTCTCATCGTCTGTGCTCTCCTTTCTCCAGCCGTTCGCGCAGCCGTGTCCGCGCGCGAAAGAGTAATGCGCGAACCGCCGACTCGCTTCGGCCCAATACCTCTGCCATCTCTGCTGTTTCCAACTCTTCGATTGCGGAGAGCAGAAGGACGTGCCGCTCCCCTTTGGGAAGTCTCTCCATCTCGCGAAGGACGGCGTGCATCCGTTGCGCTTCGTCGAGTGCCTTGTCGGCAGGGACGCTGTTTGCGGCAAGCGTACCGATAAAGACCTCGTCCAACTGCTCTGGTCGTATGCGGCGACGGCGGTCGAGGGCGAGGTTCCACGCAATGCGGACCAGCCATACCCTCATGTCGCGGATTTCGGGAAGGGAGCGACGATGCTCAAGAACACGGACAAAGGCGTCCTGCACCACGTCTTCGGCCTCTGTCCGGCTACGCAGGACAGAATGAGCTACCCTAAACAGGAGTGCAGAGTATGTCTCCACCAGAGCAGCGAGATCGACCTCCGACCTCGCAATCTCCATGGAAGCCAAAGCCAAACTGTATCCCTCGAACGACGCCATAAGTCTCTTCTATGCTGACAGACGCGGGAGAGCGGCCAGCGCTCGATAATATTTGGCCTGAATGTATCGAAAGAGGCGTGAGGAGTTCTCTCTACCTCATAGAGCACAGGAAAAAGGGCGCGTCAGAAGACGAGCCCTTCAGGTTGTGCGATGGAAAGAGAGTTAGAGGCTATTGGCCATAGCGGCCGTTCGGCATGACCGGGATCTGGAGCTGGGCCAGAAGCTCTTGGGCGAGCTTGGGGTCGCCTCCGCGTACCGGCTCGAGCTTGACCTTGGCTAACCCGTGAATACCTACAGCGCGAGCAGCGGCGTAGGAGAGATCGACGATACGGTCGTCAGGCATCGGGCCGCGATCGTTCACGCGGACGAAGATGGATTTGTGGTTTCTGAGATTGGTAACCCTGATCCAGCTGCCGAGGGGCAGGCTGCGGTGGGCACAGGTGAGGGCATACATATTGAAGGGTTCGCCGTTGGCGGTAGTATGGCCCTGGAAGCGGGTGCCATACCAGGAAGCCTCTCCAATCTGATACCAGTGGTGCGTCTTTGCCTTCTGCCCGGTCTGGGTTGCAGATCCTTTTGTAGCCGGAGCAGGATCGCTTGCTGCTGAAGCGACACCGAAGGCCATCATCAATGTGACGACGACAACTCCGCCTTTCATCAAAGTGACCTTGCGGTCGCGTATTGTGGAAGGAATCAGTTTCATGCACGCTCCAGTAGTTATTGTCTTAAGTTGAATCAGCTAAGTCAAACGCCAGGAGCCATTTAAGTGGCAAAGCTGCTTGCAGGATCCAAACGTTTGTGCTAAAGAAATATGAAATGGGTCAGGCCGCTAATCGCCCGAATTAGGGGCTTTTAATGCTCGATTTACCCACTTTTAGGCATTTTGGCCATATTCTGTATTTTTTTTGACAAAGTTGCTAAAAAAGGCTCTTTTTTGGTTTTCCCCTCCAAAATGCGTACCGTACTGACGATTGCCGGGTTCGATCCTTCCTCGGGCGCCGGAGTGTCGGCAGACCTGATGGTGTTTGCGGCGCACGGCCTTTTTGGCACTTCGTGCATCACCAGCTTGACGGTACAGTCGACGGTTGAAGTACTGGCAGCGCATCCAATCCGCCCTGAGACGGTGCGTGCTACGCTCCACTGCCTGCATGGCGACCTGCCTGCTGCCGGTATCAAAATTGGGATGCTGGCGACGGAGGAGACCGTTGCCGCAGTGGCCGACTTTTTGAGTGAGATAAAGGACAGAGGGGACCGGGTTCCCGTGGTGCTGGATCCTGTGCTCAAGTCCAGCTCGGGAAGGGAACTACTTGAAGAAGATGGAGTTAGAACTATGCGGGAGAGGTTATTACCGCTGGTCGACTGGGTGACTCCTAATATAGATGAGCTGGAGATATTGACGGGAAGACGGGTAAAGGAGCGTGGGGACCTGCCCGGAGCAGCGCGGGGATTACAGCAAGAGTTCGGCAACTTGAGCGTCTTTGCGACCGGGGGGCACATGAAGCCGCCGGATGATTTTCTGCTCACTGCGGAGGGCGGGACATGGTGGCTGCCGGGAGTGCGCGTCGATTCGACCTCGACCCATGGGACGGGCTGTGCGCTTTCGAGTGCGCTGCTGAGCGGACTGGTTCTGGGCAAGAGCGCTTATGAGGCAGCGGTGGGAGCAAAGATCTATGTCGCCGAGGCGATTCGAACCGCTCCCGGACTGGGGCATGGGCATGGGCCATTGAATCATCTTTGGCCACTGGTGTGATTGTTGACGGGATCGTTATCTCGTTGAGAGGGAAACCTCCTATAATTTCGAGTTGCCGATGACTTCTACTTTGAAAGGAATCTCCTCTATGCGTCTCGCCCATGCTTCTTTATTTGTTGCAGCTTTCGCTCTTCTCGTTCCGGCTTTTGTGGGTGCACAGGCACAGGGAGATTCTTCGCGTTCGGTTGCCGATGGCGGTATTTCGGCGGCCGGATGGACAGGACAGATTGACGCCAACGCGGCCAAAGCGGGAAAGACGATTAAGGATGCGAAGCTCTCAGAGGATGGCGGTGTATTGCATGTGACCACCGGGCCAGCGGTGACGTATTGGAATCCCGCAGACACGGCATCGGGTGACTATACGGTAAGCGCCACGTTTAACGAGCCGAAGTACATGAACCTGAACACGCACCCGCATCCATATGGTGTTTTTATCGCCGGCAACGATATGGGCACCGATCAGCAGAGCGACCTTTACTGCGCTGCTTATGGCAACGGAACTTTCATCGTGCGAGGGTTCGGGCCCGCGTCGTTTCAGATGAATGGACGAGGTGCGCCGTCAGATGCGGTGCACAAGGCTGCAGGGGTGGGGCAGCCGGTAACGCAGACGATCGCGCTTTCGGTGAAGGGTAGCAAGGTGGAGTGCGCCATCAACGGCACAGTGGTTGCCAGCTATGACAAGTCCGAGCTGGTGACGGCAGGGAAGCTGAAGTCGACCGACGGCGTCTACGGGATCCGCTTTGCCCATAACACCGAAGGCACGGTCACTGGTCTGAAGGTGACCAAACCTTAGGGTGAAGGTTGGCAGGTGCCATTTTGGGAACATGCAAACTGTTGCAGTATGTTATTTTAGTTGACCCTCGTGCCATCAAAGGATGACAATCCACCTGCTGTTGGAATCTTAGGCTAAAGTCGCGAACAGCGATGCCGATAAAGATTCTGACGGAGGACTTGATTGGCATGGCACTGACTGCACCATTTCCTGATGCTGCCCGAATGACACGCACCGACGTCTTGCATGACGCCGAAGCAACCAAGCGGATCATTCGCAGGAGACCCACTCAGACACAGGGACAGGCGCTTGAAAAGCTGGGGCGCGCCATCGAGTACCTGATGGATTCGCGGATGGCGTTGATCGATGAGCCTTCTACCAAGGCCGATGCGGAAGCCCTGGAGATTCTGATGCGGTTGAATCGATGCGTCTTCTCCGAGTGTGAAGAGATCGTTCCGGTGGGTCGACGTCTAAAGGCATGGGTGCTGGCAAAGGTGCATGCCCATTAGAGCAGGTTGAATCTTTTGCTACCTTTAAAGAACGATGCCTCTTACGCTTGTTCTCAACGGTCAGCCCCGCACCTTCGATACTCTCTCCCAACCTGTAAGCCTTGATCTTGTCGTCGTAGAACTCGGGCTAAAGGGAGATCGCGTCGCGGTCGAGCACAATGGCGTGATTGTTCCACGGAGCGCGTGGGCACAGACGAGTGTTACGGCCGACGATCGACTGGAAGTCGTCCATTTTGTCGGCGGCGGTAGCCAGAGTTAATCAAACAGAGCGGTCAGCGATAAGGTTGCTGAGAACAGTCTCCCACTGATCGCCGTAGTCTTTCCAACCACCAAGACTCCGAACGCGCCGAAGAGCAGCTTCACTCATTCTTGTCTGCAATGCCGGATCATCGGCCAACTGCTGCATCCTCTCGGTGAGAGCAGTGACGTCGCGTATGGGAACGATGAAGCCTTCGACGCCATCGGTGAAGAGGTCTTCGCCACCGGTGTTGGTGGAGCAGAGAACAGGACAGCCGCAAGCGAGGGCCTGGCCCTGAACCAGAGCGAGACCTTCTTCGAGACTAGGAAGAACCATGACATGGCTGGTGCTCATGTACTGGGCCAGCGTCTCCTGTTTGACAGAACCCAGAAACTCCACGTTCTCCTGTGGCAGACGATTAAGTACGGTCTTGAGGTCAGGATGGAGCGCTCCCACGATGCGAAGACGCTTTGCCGGGTGACGCAACTTCGCAAAGGCTTCGAGTAGATAGGGAACTCCTTTGCGCAGGCCGACGGAGCCGGCGAAGAGAACCTGAAAGTGGTCGGCTGGCGGTTCGCCGGTGCGAGTGAAGCGTTCAAGCCGCACACCGTAGGGGATGACTCGAAGCTTATCGACAGGGACACCGCTTTCAACAAAAGAACGAGCAGCAAAGCGTGAGGGAACGGTGATGAGGTCCGCCATCTCGTAGATCTTCTCTTCGCGAATGGTGTCGCGGATGTCAGAGATGGGGCGATCGACACCCCAGCGGCGATATTCGTCAGCGACGAGCTGCTCCTGATAGCGCTGGTGCGATGAGCCGCGATCGCAGATAAACTTGCCGCCGCGCTGCTGAACGAGCCGTCCCGTCTTGAGTCCAGCACCGGAGAGGGCGATGAAGGCGTCACAGGGAGGGATGCGTTTGTATGTCCACTCGTCGAAGGCAAGCGCATTGGTATAGCCCAGTTGATCGCGCAGCCAGGTCGAATCGATGCGGGCGCGCAGCATGAGCATCTCCGTGGTGTGGAACCAGGGAAAAGTCTTTACTTTGGCATGATCGAGGCCCTCGCGTTTGAGCCGAGCCCAGGGCCAGGTGGAATAGATGACTTCGAGATGGCCACGCCGCTCGAGTTCGCGCGCGAGTTCGAAGTGATGAAAGACGCCAAAGACAGCCTGAACAATTCGCATGAGGGCTCGGGAGGAGGACTAAATCGATAGTACCAAAGCGAGGGAGACGAAAGATTGCAGGGATTTTAGGGTAACGTTTTCCGGAGTCGATTTTTAAGGCGTTTCGGGACCTTCTTGATGTATGCTTCCCCAGACACCTGGAGCCATAATGAAACGATTTAGTATTGCTGTTCTTGCACTTGTATCCGCGTCTACTTTTGCTCAATCGAAGCCTCCCGCTTACCTCGATCCGTCGTTGCCGGCGGCTGTGCGCGCCCACGATGTGGTCTCGAAGATGACGCTTGATGAAAAGGCTTCGCAGCTGGAAGATTGGGCGACGGCGATCCCGCGGCTGGGAATACCGGACTATCAGACGTGGAGTGAGGCCTTACATGGAGTGGCGAACTCGGGATTTGCCACCGTATTTCCGCAGGCAATTGGCATGGCGGCGACATGGGACCCTTCGATGGTACATGCGATGGGGAGCGTCATCTCGATTGAAGGACGCGCCAAATACAACGAGGCGCAGCGCGAGGGCAACCATCGCATCTTCTATGGGCTGACCTTCTGGTCGCCGAATATCAATATTTTTCGCGACCCGCGTTGGGGACGCGGACAAGAGACGTACGGCGAAGATCCGTTTTTGACCAGTCGCATGGGCGACGCATTTGTCGAGGGGGTGCAGGGGGACGATCCTGCGCATCCGGTTGCAATTGCCACAGCCAAACATTTTGCGGTGCACAGCGGGCCGGAGTCGCTGCGGCATGTCTTCAATGTCGATGTCAGCCCGCGCGATCTGGAAGAGACTTATCTGGCTGCGTTCCGCTCGCTGGTTGTGGACGGCCATGTGAAGTCGGTGATGTGCGCTTACAACGCTATTGATGGCACCGCTGCATGCGCCAACAAGATGCTGCTGCAAGACCATCTGCGCGGAGCGTGGGGTTTCAAGGGCTTTGTTGTATCGGACTGTGCTGCCATCGTCGACGTCACGCATGGGCATCACAATGCACCGGACATTATGCACTCCGCAGCCATCTCTATCGAAGCGGGTACTGACTTGTCGTGCAGCATATGGTCGCCGGGATTTAATACGCTTGCCGACGCTGTTCGCAAAGGCGTAGTTTCTGAAGATCTTTTGACACGTTCAGCAGAGCGCCTGTACACGGGGCGTTTTGAGCTTGGCATGTTTGGCATGCCGGGATCGAATCCCTACGACAAGATACCGTTTTCCGATGACGCCTCCGAGCAACATCGCCAGGCTGCCTTGAAGGCTGCAGAAGAGTCGATGGTGTTGTTAAAGAACAACGGCATCCTGCCCTTGCGGCCGACGGTGAAGAATATCGCTGTGGTTGGGCCGACCGCTGACCTGTTGGCTTCCTTGGAGGGAAATTACAACGGCGTGGCGCTGCACCCAGTCTCTCCGCTTGATGGTGTTGCCAAACAATTTCCTGAAGCGAAGATCCACTATGCGCAGGGCTCCATGTTGGCAGACGGAGTTGGAGTGCCGGTGCCGCGAACGGTCTTTGGCCCTGGACTGCGCACCGAATACTTCGCCACCACTGACTGGACAGGAAAGCCGGTTGCAGTGAGCACAGAGCCTGAGGTTCAGTCCGACTGGCGCGATGCCATGCCGAATCCAGAGATTCATACTCACAACTACTCTGTTCGCTGGAGCGGCAAGATGAGCGCACCGGCAGCAGGGAAGTACACGTTCATCTTTGAGGGTGGGTCGAACTTTCCCTACTCGCCAAAAGAGTCGTACCGATTCATGCTCGATGGCAAGGTGCTCTCGGAAGGAAGTCTTGATGGCGGCAAGCTGAACATGGGAGCGTTCACTGTGGCCAAGGGAGCGTCACCGACGGCACCTCCGGTGATGACCGGCTCTCGCCCGGCGCGAATCGAAGTCACCTTCGACGACACGAGGCCGCATGACTTCCAGCTTGAATATAGCCATTCTGGCGATCAGGCCGGAGGAAGCGCTGTGCTCAAGTGGGAGACTCCTGCTCAGGTTCAGGTAGATGAAGCGGTTGCCGCGGCAAAGGCATCTGACGTTGTGCTTGCCTTTGTCGGGCTTTCGCCACAACTGGAAGGCGAAGAGATGCCCATCAAGATTAAGGGCTTCGATGGTGGAGACCGTACCAGTATTGATCTTCCTGAATCGCAGAAGCAGATGCTCGAAGCTGTGGCTGCGACAGGAAAACCGGTGATCGTCGTCTCACTGAGCGGAAGTGCGCTGGCTCTATCCTGGGCAAAAGAACATGCTGCGGCGATTCTGCAGGCATGGTATCCAGGAGTCGATGGAGGCACGGCAATTGCGCGCACACTGGCAGGCGAGAATAATCCAGCTGGTCGCCTGCCAGTCACCTTCTATGCAAGTACAGATGACCTGCCAGCCTTTACCGACTACTCCATGAAGAATCGGACCTATCGCTACTTTACCGGCAAGCCGCTTTGGGGATTTGGCTATGGCTTGAGCTACTCTAACTTCCGCTATGGAGCGGTGAAGTTATCGTCTTCTTCCGTAGCCGCAGGACAGCCGCTGACTGCTACCGTCAGCGTGACGAATACCAGCGCAAGGGCGGGCGATGAGGTCATCGAAGCATATCTCAAAACACCACAGGTCGGTGGCCCCGAACGATCGTTGGTTGGATTCCAGAGAGTTCGTCTGAAAGCCGGCGAAAGCCGCCAGGTCTCTTTGGAGCTAAGCCCGCGTTCGCTTTCGAGTGTCGACGATAAAGGACAGCGCTCTATTCTTGCCGGTGAATACAAGCTGAGCGTGGGATCTGCACAGCCGATGGAGACAATGCATAAGTCAGAGGCAACCTTCAGCATTCATGGGACGGTCGAGCTTCCAAAATAAGAGCCGAGACGAATCATCCGTCCACTTTCGATCGTTGATGGATGATTCATTCGGGGCTATTCTCATCTATAACCAAAGATAGGATTCGCCCATTCATGGAAGAGTTATTTCTAAGATGTCTTCGAGACCGACGAAAAAAGAGGGCTCATCTTAGTCTGGATAGATTTGCCGCGCTCTTGCTTGGAGCAACGCTTCTGGCTGTTTCCTTACCTCTAACGGCACATGCACAGCAGGACGAGTTCAAACGTGCGGTCGAACTAACCCAGGCTGGACATCTGCACGATGCCGAGTTAGCGTGGCGCGAGTTGGCTCGAACACATCCGACGAGCGCAGAGGTGCACTCGGGGCTGGGAGTTGTTCTTGCACAGCAGGGCAACCTACAAGAAGCGACTACCGAATACAAGCGAGCGTTGGCACTTAATCCAAAGTTAAAGGGAATCTCGTTCAACCTTGGACTTTCTGAGTTCAAGCAAGGACACTTCACCGCAGCGATTAAGCCATTGATGGCTGCCGAGGCAGAAGACCCACAGGATAACCGTAGTGGGTTGTTACTTGGGATGAGTTACTTTGGCTTACATGACTATGCGAAGGCCGTACCGTATCTACAGACCTCGAGTTCCTCTGATCCGTCCAATATCGAGTTACATACGGTGTTAGCGCAGAGTTGCCTGTGGAGCGCGCAATATACCTGCGCGATGGCGGAGTACAAAGCTATTTTGAGTGCGAATCCTGACTCTGTGCAAGCCCATATGCTGCTTGGACAGGCACTGGACAGCTTGAATAAACATTCTGAGGCAATCACGGAATTAGAGACCGCAGCTCACATTGCTCCTGCAGAGCCGAACGTTCACTTTGAGCTTGGTTATCTCTACTACGCGGCTCATGACTATGAGCACGCTGAGCCGCAATTTGAGCTTGAGTTGAAGAATAATGCGGAGAATGCTCAGGCTTTAACCTATCTGGCTGATATCAAAATACGTAGCAATGATGATACGGCGGCTGAAGCTTTGTTGGTCAAAGCTATCCAATTACAAAACAATATCCGACTCGCTTATTTAGACCTTGGAATTGTGTATGCCAATCAGAAGAAGAATCGGGATGCGATCAAAGCCCTTATTCGTGCTGAAGAGCTCGATCCTAAGGAGCCGGATGCTCATTACAGGCTAGGACGCGTTTACATGGCTCAGGGCGAAAAGCAAAAGGCCAATCAGGAGTTTCTGAAGACGAAAGAGCTGCATAACCAGACGACAGAGTCGTTGATTCAGAAAGTAACTGGAAGCGAAGGCCGGCCTTCATCAGCGCAGTAATAACGTGTCTTTGCTATTTGCATCATTGAAAAGTTATTGCTGGCATTTGGTATATTCCAGCAGTTCTACTGCGAGACGAGTAAGTCCGGCCAAGTCTCGATATTCGCTGGATCAGTGGAATATGTCGAAAAGACTGGACTTTGCATTAAATAAAAATTGCGCTCTGAGGTGCTCTTCCGCACCTCAGAGCGCAGCGGGTTAGAAGAGTAATTTTCCACCAAACTGGAAGCTTCGCGCATCCCAGGCTGAGGTGGCCTGACCGAAGTTGCTATCGGTAAAGCCGCTATCCAAATTCTGAAACTGGGTATGGTTGAAGGCATTGAAGACGTCAGCGCGAATCTGGAGCCTAAGCGCCTCTCCAATGAGAGGAAATGATTTGAAGAGCGTAAAGTTGGTGTTGAAGCGACCTGGGCCAACGACCGCATCCTTTCCGGAGGTTCCAAAGCCTGCATTGACTCCGCCAGGAGAGCCAGTAGCCCATGCCGCAATGGGTGCCATGAACGCTGCAGTATTGAAGTACTTCTTTTGCGTCTTAGGACCGCTCGTAGATACACCTACAACTCGGTTGGCACGGTTGGTGGTACCGCCTCCGAGACCAATCGTATCGGTTCCATAGCCTACGGAGACCGGCGTTCCGGTATTCGCGATGGTGATGCCGGAGATCTGCCAGCCGCTCAGAGCCTGTCGTTCAAGGAGATTGCCGTTCTTGAAGAAAGGAACGGTGTAGATGTAGTTCGTGCTGAAGATATGACGCTCGTCCAGCGATCCTGAGGCGCGATCGTAGGTTGGGTTGAAGGGATTCGAGAGTGTAGTGAGGTCGGAGTTTGCGAGATCGATCTCATGCGACCATGTATAGGAGACCTGCACGGTGAAGCCACGCCGATTTTCTACACGAAGCCCAGCCTGAAGCGAGTTGTAGTTGGCATTGGTTGTTTGCTCTTCCTGCGTGATGCCAGCGTAACCCAGGTATTGCCTGTACTGGTTAGGGGAGACCGTGCCACCTGCAACTGCCTGTCGTATGGACAGACTGGTATTCAAAGGAAGAGTGTTGATGGCCCGGTCGTCGTTCTGATGCCAGCCAGATGTGCCCACATATTGCAGTACGCCTACGATAGAAGGAGCGACCTCTCGCTGCACGCCGAGACTGTACATGGCAACTCCGGGAGCAGGATAGTTGTAGGCTAGGTTTGTAAGGCTTGCCGGGAAGATGGCTGCAGCCGCAGCCTGACCGGTTTGATTACTCTTCGTAGGACTGGAGAAGTACACGTTATTTGCGGCAGGCTGATAAGAGAAGGGTGGATTGCCGCCAGCGTTGTAGACATCGTTGCCCTGAATTCGCTCGAAGAAGATACCAATACCTCCGCGAATTACTGTTTTGCCATTGCCGGTTATATCGTAGGCGAAGCCTAGACGCGGCTGAACCGTGTTGTAGGGATTTTTGACTGCGCCACGCGGGAAGCCGTTAACTCCAGCGATCTGGACACCATTGAGGTAGAACGGCGCAGGAGCTCCAGCCGGTTGGCTGAAGCCGGGATTCGAGGGGTTGAGAGTACTCCCATCGGCATTGAAGGGATTTCCGTAAGAGGTGTTGTAGTCCGACGGCACAAAGTTAGCGAAGCGGTTGTTTCGCTCAAATGCATGTGGCAACGCGTCATAGCGAATGCCAAGGTTGAGAGCCAACCTTCTGAGTGGCTTCCAGTTATCCAAGACATAGAAGGAGTAGGTATTGTTTACCCAGTGCGGTGTGTTGAGAGCCTGAAGCTGTGTGTATGAGTTGGCAAAGCCCAACAGAAAGTTCACATAAGAATCGCCAGAGTAAGAGCCGGCAGTGAAGCCATATGTTCCCTGTGTATTGAACTGAAGCTGCTGATTTTTGATGAAGTGCATGTATGAGAAGCCGAACTTGAAGTTGTGCGCTCCGTGCGACCAGGACAGGTCATCGCGAGTCTGGTAGTCCATCGCGGCGTTCTTCCATGGGAAGTACTGCGAGCTCCAGGTTGTGCCGTATGGGGCACCAAGATCAATCTCGGGGAGTCGATTCAGTGCATTATTTCCTGTGAAGAAGCTGCCCGCGTTCCATCCTGTTGGTTGAGCAAATGTTCCAACAGGGGTAAAGGTAAGCTTGTTGCCATCGAAGTTGAAAGCGGTCTCGTTCAACAGATTGGGAGAGATGGTCTGTGTTAACTTGACCACGGCAGCCCAAGCCGGATTGTTCATCACGCTGCCTACTGTGGGATAGGAGTCGTTGCTCCAAAGAGGAGGATATTTGGTTTGGGTGTTGGCGTCGTGAATATAGTGACCCATCAACTGAAGCTTTGAGTTGATGGCATGATCGATGCGGACCAGATCTTCTCGCACATACGTTGGAGCGCTGATCGACGCAACGAATGTATTCGTTCCATCCGGTGAGTTGGGTTTGGGAAATGCACCCGTGCCCATGAATAGGACGGCATTGGGATCGAGCAGGTTGGCGGGAATTGTGTTGTTAGGGAACGGGCTTCCCGGAGTTAGATGATCAGCGCTATAGAGCGCTAGCTTGGCGGGATCATTCGTCACCGGAACAACAGGAACCGTACCGCTGGAGGGCGGTGTATAGACGAGTGCCTGGCCGGCAGTGGGGAAGTCCGAAGCAGGAATTGTCGTTGTTCGAGTTGGCGCACTGCCACGAATCTCGCGGCGGCCCTCTTCGTTGAAGAAAAAGAAGGTTCTGTCGCGGTGTTGGTTATAGAGGTGGGGAATAAAGAGAGGACCGCCGATGTTGCCGCCGAAGATGTTTACTCGCAGCTCCGGCTTGGGGCTTCCATTCAGCTTGGTGATGTAGTTGTTCGCATCGAAGGCATCGTTGCGATTGAACTCCCAGATACCACCATGAAACCTTTGGGCTCCAGACTTCAGTACCATCAGAATCTGGCCGCCCGATCCAATACCGTAGTCAGGGCTGTAGTTGCTGTTCAGCGTCTGAAATTGAGAGATGGCATCCTGAGAGACGAGAATGCTGAAGCAGCCGCCGCAGCCGCGGTCGTAGATCTCCCCACCGTCGACAAGATAAATGTTATGGCTGGGGCGCGTTCCGTTGAAGCTGATGCCGTTGCCGGCGGTCAGAGCATTGACGCCGTTATAGTCGGGAAGATTATTGGAGACACCGGTGCCGAGCACGGCCAGTGCAGTGATGTTGCGGCCATTGGTCGCCAACTCGGAGACCTGGCTACCCGAGATGAGGTTGCTCACCTCGCTGGTCTCAGTTTGAACTCGCAGGGCATTCGCCTCGACGGAGACGGTCTGCTGTGAGCTGCCGACAGAGAGCACGACATTCTCCTGCAGAGTCTGCGCTACGTTCAGCACGATGCCGCTGGTCGAAGAGACTTGAAATCCGGAAGCAGTTACGGTGAGGGTGTAGTGGCCGATGCCGAGACCGGTAAAGTTGAATATTCCCGATCCATTCGTGACGGTGGTGTGAGATTCGTTGGTTTCAGCGTTGACCAGCTTTACAGAGGCGTTGGGGACGACAGCACCAGAAGGATCTGTCGCTGTGCCGTTGAGAGTTGCGTTCTCCTGAGCATTCGCAAAGGGCATGCAGAGCAAGATCATCATTAGACCTGCAAAAAGAGAAAGAAAACGTACGTGCTTCATGAAATCACCTTCCGTATGAGTCGAATTTCGGTTTCGTCTATCGGTTCAGGTAAATGTTTACCCTAAAGGGAGTCACGCATCTGTTGATCGAATCTGGTCTCACTATTTAGATCTAATTTTGTGTCTCGAGCACTCTAGAGATGAGGCGTGGGCTTCGTCAAGCATTAAATGAAGAAGCAGGATAAGTTAAAGCGGTTAAATAATTGGTCCAACAAGTAGCATATTTGGACGATGAGATGTTTATCCGGATGAATTAGGATGGAAAACATCGATAACAATGGAAGAAAAATCTATGAGTAATCGTTATCAGAAGAGGCCTTTTTTTCTGACAAGGGACATCGAGCCACGATGATTCTGCTTACAGCAGAGATCTTTCGCGATTGAAGCGCGTCGTTATCTACCATCTCTAAATAATCGGCAGACGGCTTCGCTGTAGACTTGGTTGAAGGCTCACTGTGAGGGAGCGTCAATGCCAAATTATGCGAAGACCGCCGAGGCCGTCTCCCGGCTTTCTCCTGAAGAGTTCAGAGTCACCCAGAAGAACGGAACAGAACGCCCCTTTGAGAATGCCTACTGGGATCATGATGAGCCCGGGCTCTATGTCGATATTGTGTCGGGCGAACCGTTGTTCTCGTCGCTCGATAAATTTCATAGCAACTGCGGTTGGCCGAGCTTCACCAAGCCGGTTGATCCTGCAAATGTAGACGAACGCCCTGATGGAAGCCACGGCATGAACCGGACAGAGGTACGTTCGAGTCATGGCGATAGCCACCTGGGACACGTCTTCGATGATGGCCCGAGAGACGCCGGCGGCTTACGATACTGCATCAACTCTGCCTCGCTGCGCTTCATTCCTCTTGATGAGCTTGAGAGCGAAGGCTATGGCAACTATCTCAACCTGTTTGAGCCACAGAAAGGGAAGTAACGATCATGGCATCCTCCAATGAACGTGCAATCCTCGCCGGTGGCTGTTTCTGGGGGATGCAGGACCTGCTCCGGCGATACCCGGGCGTTATCTCTACCCGCGTTGGATATACCGGTGGCGACGTTCTCAATGCGACCTATCGTAATCATGATCGTCATGCCGAAGCCATTGAAATAGTCTTCGATCCCGAGAAGCTCACTTACCGACGGCTTCTGGAGTTCTTCTTTCAGATTCACGACCCGACGACCTTGAACCGTCAAGGAAACGACATAGGGACGAGCTATCGCTCGGCGATCTTTTATACGACCGCCGAACAGAAGAAGATCGCTGAAGAGACCATCGCCGACGTCAATGCGTCCGGGCTATGGCCAGGTAAGATGGTCACCGAGGTAGTTCCAGCCGGAGCCTTCTGGGAGGCAGAACCGGAGCACCAGGATTATCTGGAGCGCATTCCCAATGGATACACCTGCCACTTTGTTCGGAAGAACTGGGTGCTTCCGCGGCGAGCAATCTAATCAATCCGAGTTCTAGATGCGATGGAGCCGCAGCTCATCGAGCGACTGTCTAGCAGGGCAGGTTTAGTTTATGACTTCAATATACATAATATGTGTTATCGGACATTATTGTCGTATCTAAAATTAGAGCTATTTCTTGTAAAGTATGGCAATTATTCTGGTTGTCCGTCTGGCTATGATGGTAGTCTCTGTGAGCTTCCCTGCATATATGCTGGGTTTTAATATTGGCTCAGGGTACATCTATGTCTCACAAATTCCAGATCGAATAGTCTCATTGCTGAGCCCATGAGAGACTCCGTGCTACCAGTCTGGATTCAATGTCATCTTCGGCACTGCGCTCTCGTGCTTTGCCTCCTTGGAGCATCGCCCCTTGCGCTGTCTCAGACACAGATGAGCGCTCAGGCCGGATCGGATTCGACTGGTCCCATCACAATCTCAGGACGAGTCGTCAATGCGAGCTCCGGCCAGCCGATCGCCCGTGCCCTTGTGCGTTTCGGCAACTGGGCAATGCTTACCACCTATGACGGAAAATTTGAGTTCGACCAAGTCACTGATACGAATGGCTTCCTGATGGCAAACAAGCCCGGGTTCTATAGCGGTATCGCACCTGGCGCTTCGTCTGGTGTCTATCTACAGGCGAGCAATGCTGCCACCCCTCAGGTACTGCGACTCTATCCTGAGGCTCTCTTTACCGGAACGGTGACAGAGCCCGACGGCAATCCTCTGAGCCATATACTGGTCAGCGCCAGAAGAAGCACGTTCAATGGCTCCAGCCATACCTGGATACCGGTTGCCCAGACCCAAACCGATTTGCATGGCCGATTTCGATTACCGGTACCCTCTGGAGACTACAAGCTGGTCACAATGTACCTTCCGCGAGTCAATGATACGAATGAAGCTGTTTTGCCAGTGATACTTCCATCTGAAAATTCATCTAATGCTTTAGATTTTATTCATATTCGAAGTGGCGAAGAACAGCACTACGATCTTCACCCGGCTACCAGTCGTTCCTACACCGTTACTGCGACCTTTGACTTGGCCGAGGGCCGCGGCTTCCCAAGGATCATTGCGCGTTCGAGTAACGGTGGCACTATCTCTCTGCCTATCCACTCTTCGCATGGCGAAGACGGAGGAGTCGTCAAGATGGAGCTTCCCAGTGGAACCTATACCCTGATCGCCAGTTCGAGATCGCCCGATGGGATCGTCGAGGGGCAGACAACCGTGACAGTGGCCGACCATGATGTCTCAGGCGTCGTCTTTCACCTTGAACCCGTGCCTATGCTTCCGGTTGAGTTCCAGGTAGATGGGACCGCAACGTCTGATAATCCGCAACCTAGCCTGATGCAGTTTGGGCTGACCCTTGAAGATAGCCAGTCTGATCCCGACAACTTCTCTTTCTCTATCCCGCTAACTGCGCAGCGTGGAGGCAACATGAGTTTTACGGCATCGTCTGGAAGCTATCGACTGCGTGCGCGTAACGATCAGGGTGCCTGGTATATCAAGTCGATAAATTACGGCACTTCTGATCTTCTGCAGCAAGAGCTTGTAGTCGGCCCCGGTTCGGGCGGTACGCCAATTCGAGTCACCGTAAGCGATCAGACATCGAGTCTTCAAGGAACCTGTAAGCTGTCAGGTATTCAAGCACCCTGTTGGGTCTATCTGATTCCGACAACACCCAGCGCGGTAACGGTCTTTTCCGCACACAGCAATAATCAGGGTATCTATAGTTATACCCATTTGCCGCCAGGAAGCTACCAGGCCATCGCGTTTGAGCAGGTCCATCCTGTCGACTATACAGATGCGGCGACGCTTACGCCTTTTATCACACACGTTCGCTCTATCACTCTAAATGCCGGGGAGAAACCTACGCTTGATCTGGATGCAGTCTCCGAGGAGGAGATGACTCCATGAGGCTAACTTCCCTGCTTAAGATTCTGACCTTTGCATTTGCTGCGAGCGGGCTGCTTGCTGGAGCACAGGTCAAGACACCGCCTTCGTATCGCATTACAGGTATCGTCGTCAGTAGTATTGATGGAGCTCCTGTTCCGCATAGCCATCTGACTGCCACGCTCGTTCCTCAAGGAGCACATACAGCAGGACGTCAATTCCCTTCTTCGCTTGGGACATTTGATACAGATGAACATGGCCGATTTTCCATCGCGTTACCTTCAGCCGGAATGTGGCGGATCGTCGGCAGCGCCCGCGGATATGTCACACAGGCCTATGACGAGCATCAACTTTATTCGAGCGGTGTTGTCCTGACAGCAGCTTCTCCTGTGATCGACCTTCGCTTTCAACTCTCGCCTGAAGCTGTCATTACAGGGACTGTTCTCGATGAGGCCGGCGAAGCTGTTCGCAACGCCCAGGTTTCGCTATTAGAACTAAACCCACCGGAACCGGACTCGGCTCCAGCGGCGGAACGTACCCACGCCAGCGCATCAACTGACGACCGCGGCTCGTACGAGTTCGATGGCCTGCAGCCAGGCGACTACCGTATCAGGGTACAGGCACAAGCGTGGTACGCCATCGCCGCACAGCAAGGCCCCATCAATACCGAATCAGGTCAACATCAGGTGGACCCCGCGCTGGATGTGACGTATCCACTCACATGGTATCCCGGCACCAGTGATCCCACTCAAGCCGAGACGCTGGAGCTTCATGCTGGAGATCTCCGGCAGGCGGACTTTCAGCTTATCCCTGTTCCGTCCGTGCATCTGCATATCGTGCCCGAGACGAGCGTAGATGCAAATGGACGGAGGATGCCAACTTATCCGATGGTCGAGCGAATCTCCGCTGGCGAAGATAACTTCGTCCCGGTTTCCATGCATATCGACCCACAGGGCACCATCGATATTGGCGGGCTTGCTCCCGGCGAATACGAGGTGAGACTGCAAGGACCGGGACAGACCGTCAAGCCCGCAATCGTCAACCTGTCTGAGGGTGCCGCTCAGACGTTAGATATGAGCGCCGCGCCGAGCATGGCCAGCGTCACGGTTCATCTCGACGGTCTTGCAGGAGCTGACGTTGATTCCGTAAGGGTCAACTTCATTAATCCGGAAGATGGGCACAACGTTGCGCGCGATAATGCCGGCGCTTATTTTCTCTCCGGCTCGTTTTTACAACGCAGGCAACGTGCGCCTAATCGTACGATTGAGATTCCACCAGGACGCTACGAGGTCGTACTCGAAGGCAAAGCCAACCTTTACCTCACAGGGATTACAGCTCAGTCAGCCCAGGCCAACGGGCGGTTTGTCACGGTGCCCAGCGGCGCTTCAATACTTACCCTACACATCGCTGATGGAAGGTCTACGCTTACCGGCACCGCAATGATGCAGGGCAAGCCCTCGATCGGAGCCATGGTGCTTCTGATTCCAGCGACCCTGGGAGAACCGGACAACTTCAAGATCGTACGACTTGACCAGACGAACACGGACGGCAGCTTCGAGCTGGATGATGTGCTACCCGGCCAATACATCCTGCTCGCGATCGATCATGGCTGGCAGATTAACTGGAAAGATCCTTCGACGCTTCGTGGCTACTTGATGCACGGTATTCCTGTAGATCTGGCCTCGACGCAATCGCTAAGGGAGACTGTTGAGACGCAGGCGCCCTAACACGACCTTCCAAGGCATCCATCATGGGCACAATTGTGTTACCTTCAGAAAGGTAGCTCAATCGCGGAGAGATGGCCGAGTGGCTGAAGGCGCACGCTTGGAAAGCGTGTATACCGCAAGGTATCCAGGGTTCGAATCCCTGTCTCTCCGCCACTTTAGAATCAATGACTTACGTGGGTTGGTTCTCCCGGTAAAATTCTATAACATCCTAAGCGTGCGTACTCAGATTCGTAAAAATTACTGCCCGCTTGCGTTGTGTCTTTGATCCTTGTTTGAATCGAGAAATGCCGTCGCAACGATTGCCCGTTGTTCTTCCGTGAAGGCGATTGACATAACGATGCCTGACAAAGCTCGTTCATGCGCCGCAACAGTATCGAGCAGGTCAGATATGTATTCCTCTTGCTTCTTGGATACTTGAATATGCTCTCGGACGACGTAAAGTAGCGCCCTGAGCAGATGTGCGCTCGCAATGAACATAAGAGCACCAACTCCCAAACTTGCCTTGAACGCAATACTAGCGACTTGCTGCCCGGTGGAAGGCATGGGTTCGCGGAATATAGAGATAAGTACCCATACCGACGCAATAACTGATGTGGAGTCGATAATCCATCTTGCAGCCGTTTTCAGATGGCGTTTTTGCGTCTCGGGTTCTGGATAAAACCTTGTGTAAAAGCGTTCGGATAGTGGAACAACAAAGGCAGCGATTCCAATGAAAATTGTCCAGGTCGGCATCCATTCCCTACTTTCTCTAGTGAATGATAGCGGCAATAAAGCGTTTGCCTGACACTTATCTAACGCTCAATTTTCTTAGGACGACCCGCTCGTATACAAAATGTGGAATGCGTATAGTCCTGTAGCGTTGCTTATTCATCGTGGTTGGTCGTTCAAGGATGATAACGCCGGGTTCGTTCTCGAATAGCTTCGTCACGGTGTTCCGGTGAAAGCCAGTCATCTTAGCGACTTCATCGACGGTGTAAACTCTTGGGTCCGTCCACGCAGTAGTTTTTGGAACGGGGTCGCATCGTCTGACACTGATCTGCTTTAGCTCTGTGACGCAAACCGGGCAAACCTTCCACAAAACCTCGTCTGAATAGGTCACTTGGCACTTTGGGCATTCGGCTTGATATTCCATCTCATATTTCTTTTTCATCGTTGCAGCTTGGACTAAAAGCTCGTTATAGTCAACCTAAGTCACTTTGAATGTGCAGTTTATATGCACTTTACTAAGGCCATTTTAGACGCCGGGTTATGGCGTCCATTCTCTGCCCATAAAATAAATCGGTTTTATTGAATAAATAGATTGACATTGAATCGGTTTTCCCGGATACTCGATTTTGTCAGGAGGCAGCATGACACCGTATACGACGCAAGCCGGTAAGAAAAATCTACAAGCCGGTATCAAAAAGATGGAGAAGTCCATGAGTCCAGCGGCTCAAGTTCGGCGCAACTTTCGCTTGGGCCGCCCACCCAAAGCGGGCGAATCGCTTCCGTTACATCGAACGGTGGTTTGGCAGCGGGCCGCCGACGCCGTCAATAAATTCCGAAGTGAAATGATTGCCGCAAAGCTCAATCCGCACCATGTGGACGCCGCAATCGTATACATTGAGGCCGCGAATCCAGAACTTCCGCACTTCATTTTGCTAGATGACGAGAGTAGATCACTCGACGAAATTCGCGCGGCGGCCTTCGATATTTTGGGACGCGATGACGTTCTCGCCCTCGGGATGCTCTTTAAACAGCACGACGAGCAAACGAAACAAGATGTCACCTTCCCGTATCTATTCACCGGACTTAGTGTGAATGGAATTGCAGTCTTGCGGAAAGCGGCAACCAATCAGTATGAAGGTGCAAGATTGCTAGGAATGAAGCATTAGATACTAGCAAAACAGATGGCGTAGAAGGTCTGCCAGGACCAACTACGCCGGATAGCCAAATCGACCCGCGACTAAACGAACCAACCGGCTTGTTTCATTTTACAAGCAAGGTTGCGTCCCTAACCCAAAAAGGAGACCTCCATGTCTTGCAAAATCATCGACCTTTCACCCGCCTCTGTACGTTCTTCGCTCCGCGCTCTCGCCCAAAACCGAAAGCCTCACATCCCTGAGACTCTTTTGGCTAAAGCTATCTTGGACGGCGGCTTCCCTGCCCCTCGTGTCGAGTCTAAGTCCCGCGCCGGTAAGGAGGCATAACGGTGTACGACCAGCTAGAAGTCCTGGCCGCATACACGGAGTATCCCGTGGCCGTCATGACAGACGACCAACACGCGCAAATCGAAATGATCGCCCTCGACGACATCAACCCCGAGGTTATCGCAGGTTTTCAAGCCCGAGGTCTGCACTTTGCAGCAGCGTGCGGATTGCTACTGGGCATCCCCGAAATAGCGATGCAGTACCCGCTCCCGGAGCATGTCGCGTTCGCTGTTGGAGCGGCTCACCGGGAATACATCGCGGGTATCCGCACTCACGCCCACTAAACCGGACTAAACGACGTAAAACTCCGCTTTGCAAAGGAATGCTGATGGAAACGACACACACGATGCACCCGACGCACTCATATCTCGAAGTTTTAATGCGGTCGCCACTTTGGGCGATACGTGCGGATTATCCCATGCAGGCTCTACTCCAAGCCGCTAAAGAAAATGGGCGGGAGGCTTCCAACCCAACCGTAACCGGGTCAAAGGGCAACAAAATCGCCGTCATCCCGGTGCAGGGTGTTCTTACCAAAGACGGCCCCAGCTGGTACGGCTCAAGCTACGACAACATCACAAGAGCTGCAGAGCGGGCAGCGAAAGACCCTGAAATTAAGCACATCATCCTCGCCGTCGATTCACCCGGTGGCCAAGTAACAGGACTGCCCGAAACCGCAGCCGTGTTGTCCCAAATTGCACAGATTAAACCTATTCACGCGATGGTCGAGGGCGTCGCTGCGTCGGCGGCTTATTGGTTGACATCGCAAGCGTCGAACATCGTTCTCACACCGTCCGGCGAAGTCGGCTCTGTCGGTGTTCGGCTTATGCACGCGGACATCTCGAAGATGCTGGACGACCAAGGCGTGAAAGTCACGGAGCTGTATTCCGGCGACTACAAAACGGAATGGTCTCCGTTCAAGCCGCTATCGGATGCGGCGAAGGCAGATATGCAACAGCGTATCGAAACAACACACAACGACTTCATCGCCGCAGTCACAGCCGGTCGAGGTGTCCGCGCTTCGAGCGAAGCCAAGGCGCAGAGATTCGGTGAAGGCCGATTGTTTTCGTCGAACGACGCATTGCGTCTCGGCCTCGTGGACAGCTTGCAGCGTCCCGGCGACTATTACCGCAACGTAACCCCCACCGCCGAGCCATCGACACGGTTCGCGTAAGCAGGGAAAAGTTTACAAAAGCGCTGCCCGAATAGAAAGGTTCGGGTCTGCCTAGCTAGCCGCGTGCATGTCGCACGTATGAGAGGCGAGGAACGCAGCAATGCACGACGCAGCAACGCATTACATATCGTCCCCCGGACGTTAAACAGGATGCAATACATGAACATCATTGAAATTAAGAAACAACGCGCCGAGGCATCTGACGCGGCTGACAACATCATTCAGAGCGCGGCTCTTGCGGGACGTGCTTTGTCACCTCAAGAGACGGCGCAAGTTCGGGAGAACCTCACCAAAGCGGGCAAGCTCGAAGCTGAGATCGCCGAGCGCGAATCACGGAGCACGATTCGCACGACGTTCCCGTCCGGCCTCGACTTACTGACTCCGGGACGCTCCAGCGCTCAGAGGCAGTCGTCCGCGCCCATCGGCAATAACCCAATGGAAATACCCATCCAGGCGTTTGCAGAGGATTACAACAATGCTTACAGTACTTGGATTCGATCAGGTGGAAAGAAGATGGAAGCGGCCCTCTATGAAGGTTCCAACGTTGCGGGCGGCTTCGCTGTCCCTACAATCACAGACGGGCAAGTGGTTCCCCTTGCGCCTCAGGAGATGGCCGTGCGTCGTATCGCTCGGGTTATCCCAACAACGAACGACCTCAAGGTTCCAGTCAAAGCCACCTTCGGAACGGCTGCGATCAAATCGGAGTCGGGCGCATCGACTAACACCTTCACCGACAGTGACCCCACGATAAGCCAGTTTGAACTCACCTCGTTTATGGTGGGCCGTCAGACCTCAGCGAGTTGGGAACTGCTACAGGATGTCGCACAGTTCCAGGCGTTCGTCGTCGATGACTTGGTCCTCTCTCTTCAGATGTTCGAGGAAAGCCAGTTTATCAACGGCACAGGAACGGGCGAGCCACAGGGACTCATCGGCAACACCGGCACAGGCGTAACAGGAGTTGCAAACACCGGCTCTGACCTTCTCGACGCGACTTACGACGTGCAAGCATCGCTTAACGCTGCGTATCACTCGGGAGCATCTTTCCTCATGGCACGCAGCACGGGCGTTGCGCTTCGTAAGGCACAGAAGCAGGCAAATCTTTTCGAGCCAGTATTCACGCGGTCAGGCGGGCAGGATTATTTGCACGGCTACCCGGTGAACTACTCCGCAAGTATGCCCACAATGGCAGCCTCCGCGACTCCGGTATTGTTCGGCGACTTCAACGCCGGATACATCATCGGCGACCGTGGCGGCGCGGGCATCTCGATTAAATTCCTTGACCAGATCAAGGCAGTAAGCGGGCAGCTCGTGCTCTTGGCCTACCGTCGCACCGATGGCCGCGTCCGTCGTTCCGAGGCAATCCAGGCCATCACCATCGCAGCCAGCTAACAAAGTCCCGGTGCGGGGAGCACCGGGCAAACATTCAGATTGCGGGGGAAGATTGCACCCGCGCCAGTCGGGACGCTCATGGCCCCCGCGAGGCGATTCGCTGTCGCCTATTTCGAACCATGAGCGGATAACTGGCTTTCCTTTCCTGGCTCCGGGGCATATCCGGGGAGGTGCCCCGGAGCCGGGTTCTTTTACAAACCGTTTACAAATGCGTTTTACAAAGCGAGGTAAGCATGGCTTCTCCGGTGTGGGTTTTAAGTGTAGATTTACAAGCAAAAACCGCGACGTTTACAAGCGGATTAGCCGAGGCCGCAAAGAACGCTCGCGGCTCATTCAACGACATAAGCGACTCCGCAAGCGATATGGCGTCAAACATGGCCGGGAGTGTTACGAATGTCCGCGCCGGTCTTGGTCTCATCGACAACACCATCCGGGGCAACCATGCCGCAGCGATGGCGGACTTGATTCGGGAGTTCAAAGACTCCGCCGTCGTCATGGCCGCGTTGCCGTTCGCCGTCACCATCGGCGGTATCGCTGCCGTGGCCGGTATCGCCGTCGAGGTCGCCTCGAAGATAAAAGAATGGAAAGAATCGCAACAGCAGCTCACGCAAGAGCAGATGAAGTTCGGGACAACGATCAACGAAACATACAACGGCCTGGACGAAAAAATCCTTTCCGCCGAGCAGAAGACCGACGAATTGCGGAACGATCACCTCGGCGCGCTGAGCAAGGAATTGCAGCTCATCGACAAGCAGAGCTTTTCCGAGTTGCTGCATTCCTTCGAGACCGTCGCCAAAGCTGCCGATACCGTCTTCGGAGACCTCAAAGGAAATTGGTATACGTTCGGCATCGGCTCGGCAGGCGCACAGCACGCACTGACGCAGTTCCAATCGCAGTACGAATCGCTCCTCGCACAAGGCAAGCAAGGCGAAGCCGCCGACTTACTCAAGGGAACCCGCGACAGCGCCCAAAAAGTCCTCGAAGCGCAGCACGCCTACAACAACAGTCGCACGGGCGGCGGGATGATTGGCCCGTCGGTCGATTACACAAAGCAGTATGCGGCGTTGGCGACATTACGAGCAGCGGGCGTCAGCAGCACGGAAAAGGAAATCGCCGCGCAACAAACGCTCGTGGACGCCTTAAACGCGCAGCTCAACATTGAACAGAAAGTAAGCACGCTCAAGGGCATCGAGGCCGACAACGCCAAACGGACGACCGGCAACGACGCCGCACGCCAAGCCGCCGAGGGCGCGAAAGAGGCCGCAGCCTCGCAGCTCCGCATGGGTGAGATGGTTGTCGCGTCTGACCGGGCGGTCGCGGCGGCGAGGCTCGAAATCAGTCATGCTTCGATACAACAGCGCCTCGAATCGGAGATTGATTTCTCTAACCGAGAGCTTGCCGTCCAGCTCGCCGGGAACGCGGCGCAGATTGCAGCCCTCGATAAATCCTCAAAGGATTACACCAACCAACTCAAGGCGCTCAACGACAAAGCGCTCGAACTGCAACAGCAACACGACTCGCAGATTGCGACACTAACGGCGCAGTCGCAGGCGCAGCAAGCGGCGCAAGCCATACGAGCAATGGAAGGCTCCGAGCGAGAGAAGATCAACGCCACACAGCAAGGCTCTGTGGCTCGGCTCGCAGCCATCGACGCCGCCATCGCCGAGGAAGCCGCGCATAACCTCAAAGCCGAGGACAGCTATCGGGCGTTGGCTAATCAGCGTGTCGAGACCATCCGCGAGATGGCACAGTCTGAGGCCGACGACAAAGCCAAGGCCGCACAGCTTGCCGCTGCGAGCGATATGAAAATGGCGCAGCTCGGGCTAGCTGCATTGAAAGAGCAGCAAGCGGTAATCGATTCCGCACGGCACATGACGGATGCGAAAGAGGTAGCAGAGGCGACACAACAGGCTAATGCCCTTTATAAAATCCAGCTCGATGCAGGCAACAAGGAAATCGCGGCACTCAACAAAAACGGCAAGGATTACGAAACAAAGCTAATCGAGTTGCAGAACAAGCAAAAACAACTCACGCAGCAGCACGAAAACGAGATCACGGCAATTCAGGACAAAGCGACGATTGCCCGCAATCAAACCGTTCTTTCTGCTTACAGCCAGTTCGAGAGCAGCATCGCTAAGGGCTTGACTAGCGTGCTCATGGGACATCAGACCTTCGCGTCCATGATGAATAGTATTGGCAGCCAAGTGGCCGAGGGAATGATTCAAAACTCCCTCAAGGACCTCATGGCGCTCGATATGACGAGAGAACGCGAAGCCGCCGCAGCCGCTCGGAAAATGTATCTCGCCGGGTCGTCGCTGCCCTTCCCTGCAAACATCGTCATGGGTCCCGTTCTCGCTGCCGGTGCGTTTTCGGCGGTTATGGCGTACAACTCCGGTACGGATATGGTCCCTGGTGTTGGCAGAGGTGACGTTGTTCCGGCCATGCTCGAACCGGGCGAAGGTGTCGTCCCCGGTGGCGTTATGGACGGCCTTCGCAACATGGTCCGCAACGGCTCGATGGGCGGTCAATCTGTAACGCACATTCATGTACGCCCCACTTACAACGTCCAGGCAATAGACGGTAAAGGTATGGGCGATGCCCTTGAGAAGCACAGCGCCGTACTGCAAAAGCACTTTGAGAAATCGGTAAGGAGGATGAATAAATGATTGACGCTATTGACGAGCTTGTAGCGCGGTCCCGTGACCATCACGAGCTGCGGCGGTTTCACCAATTCCACCGACAGCACCCGGAGGTTTTAGACTTCCTGGTTTCCGAAATTCGGCTCCGCATTGAGCAGGGCTTCGAGGCGTTCTCGTATCACAGCCTTTGGCAGTACGCCCGATGGAAGCTCGAACTAAAGAGCGGCCCCGCCGACACCTATTTGATGAATGATCACACCGCGCCGTTTTACGGACGGGCAATAGCTATATTGCATCCCGAGTTTAACGGGCGGGCAGAGGTTCGCGGGTCGGTCGCCGATAAGGTCTTCGGCACGGAGCTTGAACCCGCGCCAAAGAAGCGCACCAAAGGCTATGCGCGCCGGTTGCGATGGGCGGATGGTAAGTCGTTAGAGCAGGGATGGAGACCGACGCAGCCGCATGTCGTCGGCGTCGCCGGGGTCAATAAGAGAGCCGATATTCACCCGAGAAACGAGGACTAGCCGTGGATACACGGAAACCGACGGGAGCGCTGGAGTTTGACAGCCCTAGCGGGAAACGACAGTCCCGCGAAGTCAATTACGTCCTCGACATCCGCGACTATAGAGGGCGGGCCGGTTATCCTTGGCTCGTCATCGCGGCTAACCCGCAGCTTTCCGTCTATGCGTTGTGGTTGTGGTTGTTGTCTGAAGGAGGCAAAAACGAGAGAGGCGAAAGCTGGATAAAACGGCGTCGTTGGCTGTTTCAAGACCCTAATGTTGCCAAGGGAACCGGAGGACAAGCCAACGCCGACGGTAAGGATGGACGTGCTGTAAAGATCATGCGCGAAAACCCAACGATGTCGGCTCGCAATCTAGTGAGACTGCTTAAGGAGAACGGTATTCGACGCGGCAAGGATTGGGTGCTGAAACATAAGTGTGATTAGCCGGGAATGTCTGTCTGTTCATTGGGTCATATAAGAGATAGGAGATAGCAGACACCACCCAGCCCCCATCCTCCCGTCCTTCCGTCCGACTCCCTTGGAGGTCGTCGTACAGAATGACAGGGGATAGGTTTTGGACTTTTTATCAACGATAAAAATTACTAAGTAATTGCGGGCATAGGTCGCCGAGCTAACTCCAACGTTCCTTCAAATACGCTTCGACCTTCTTCACAGAGACACCTACGGCTTTTACCGCACCCCTAAGTCGTGCGGGCGTCACCTTAAACTTCTTGCACCATTGCTCTACTTCCCACGGTTCATTGACGTTGATGCGAACCTTATCTTGAATACCCCTTTTGGTGAGGTCATCTGACATGCACGTACTCCCTAGCGGATTTGTAACTGATAATGAACAACGTTACACCGGGGGTGGGTCAAATCTTGAGCAATGACCCTAAAAAGCCCTCTGCAACCCCCAAATTCCGATACGCAGTTAATTTACAAAAAATGGAAATAATATATGGTATTTGAAATTTATTTTCGTCTAGAAGAGTTTCTGAGCTGCAGAGGGCTTTTAGTGCTTCATGGTCAAGATTTCGACCACCCAACCATAGCCGATTAAACCGGCCCGCAATCGCGCATAAATGCCCGTGGGCGAGCCGGTGAAAAACGATGGTGGAACCCTAGCGGCAGTTCCGTATGGCGCTATTTCGACAGCAGACTCACTCTTTCATACACGGCCTGCAAATCCGCTGTAACGAGGTTGGCATAACGCCGGGTCATCTCAAGCGAACTATGTCCTAGCGTCTTCTGTAAGTGAAAGAGACTGCCACCGCGACGAAGATAGTTAATTGCGAAGAGGTGCCGGAAGCTATGGAGGGTTCTACGTGGGGCCGCGAAACCTAATTGCTCGCATAACGCCTTCACCTCTCGCATGGCAACCACGCGACTCATCTGGACGCCATCTGTCGTAGCGAAAACGAAAGCATCCGCCTTGAGATTGAAGTCAGCAATGAATCGATGGAGAGCTTTCCGCAGCACAAAAGAAAATGGGACAATCCGCTGCTTTCTTCCCTTCCCGTTCAATGTTGCTAGAAGATCGTCGAGGTTGATGTCAGATACGCGAAGTGTCAATGCCTCGCTAATACGGCAGCCTAGATCGAACAATACCAACACGAGGAGATGAAGACGGCGCTCATAGAAATGCTTCGCCCCAGGCTTCCACGCGATAAGCCGTTTGACTTGCTCATCTGTAAAGGTGGGCAAAATAACTTGAGGCTCTTTGAGTGGGCGTATGCGAGGGTGAATACATCCGGCTCCACATTTTCTCTCGGCTCCGGTGCTCCAATGTAAGTAGGCGTTGATTGCTCGAATAGCTGCGTTACAGCCGGTTTCCTTGAGTCCCTTTTCGCGCATCCTCATCACAACGTCTTTCAATTGGTCTTGTGTGGGCGATTCCGAGGGTAGCCACTTAAGAGCGCATGTATACCAAGACACTGTGTGTTCCGAGACGTTAAGCAAATAGCGGCGTTCCCGAATAAACAACTCAAAGCGATTCATAGGTTCCTCCCAATGCGTAGATATTTTCAGGAGAAACAACCTATAAGTTATTGATTATACAAGGCTAACGTCTTTAACGCTTGGAAAGCGTGTATACCGCAAGGTATCCAGGGTTCGAATCCCTGTCTCTCCGCCACAAACCCTTCCAAAGACATCCAAGAAAATCCAGTAAAGTCGCTCAAACCTCAGTAAACACTGAGGTTTTTCAGTTTTTACGTCCCTAGACGTCTGAGCGCGTCCTGCTGAAGCCACGCTTGCGAGGGGGTATTTCAGGGGGTATCCTTCTCTCAAAGCAGGGGGTATTTTCAGAAAGCGGGGGTTCAGGGCACATGGCACTGTCAGACACAGCAATCAAGAAGGCAAAGGCGGCGGAGAAAGCCTACAGTATGAGCGACGGTGAAGGGCTGTACTTGTGGGTAACACCGGCGGGTGGGAAGCTGTGGCGTTGGGGCTACCGTTTTGAGGGCAAAGAAAAGCTGATCTCCTACGGTAAGTACCCGGATGTGGGACTTGCGAAGGCCAGAGAACTCCATCAGGACGCCCGCAAGTTGCTGGCCGCTGGTATCGACCCGATGGCGCGGCGCAAGGCTGACAAGACGGAGGAACGCATCGCCAGCGAAAGCTCTTTTGCTAAGGTTGCCGCTCAATGGTTGAAACACTGGCAATGTGGGAAAAGCTCACGTCACGTTCTACAGGTGACACGCCGGATGGATGCTGACATTCTGCCGCACTTGGGCGCGTTCCCTATTGAGGAAATCAAAGCACCCGACGTTGTAAAGATGGTCAAGGTCATCGAACAACGCGAAGCCTACGACATTGCAAAACGCGCTCTTGAGACAACCGGCCAAGTGTTCCGTTACGCTATCGCTCACGGCATGGCAACACGCAACCCTGCAACAGACATCAAGCCACGCGATATTCTGAAATCCGTTCCGAAACAGAACTACGCCCGCATCGACCAAAGAGAGCTTTCAACGCTGCTCAAGCGGATTGAGATTTATCAAGGCACTCCAGTAACACGTCTTGCAATGAAGCTGCTTGCAATGACGTTTGTGCGGACAACCGAACTGATTGAGGCGAAGTGGTCAGAGTTTGATCTTGAAGCTGGCCGTTGGGACATTCCAGCAGAACGCATGAAGATGCGGACTCCCCACATTGTTCCGCTGGCTAAACAAGCATTGGAAGTGCTGGCGATGTTGCGCGAACTGAACGGGAAAAGTGAATTGCTCTTCCCCGGCGACCGCAACCCTAAAAAACCAATGAGTAACAACACCATCCTGAAAGCACTTGAAAGAATGGGCTACAAAGGCCGGATGACGGGGCATGGGTTTCGTGGGCTAGCGTCAACCATCTTGCATGAGCAAGGCTACGACCATGCACACATTGAATTGCAGCTTGCTCACGCGCCACGCAACGCCGTTAGTGCTGCCTACAATCACGCCCTCTATTTAGAGCCAAGAGCGAAGATGATGCAGGAGTGGGCAGACTACTTGGAAAGAACGATGCGTGAAGTCAAAGTGATTCCGCTGCATGAAAGGGTTGCGTAGCGGTTGTTGCTGGTACAGCCGCAGGCAGAGCCAACATGCTGTATGATTCCGTGAAACTGATCCATTGCTGTATCCCTGTTTTATGTATTCATCAAGCCTTCGATTCTTGGTTAGGAAAGGGTACGTTTGGCAAGCGAAATCTTCAGTCTTATATACGACGGCGAAGAAATACGTGACGGTGAAATGAGTGTAGCGGCACTCGGCCCCGCCCTCGTAGCAATGGGTGAATTGTTTGAAGCCGCCAATGCCACACTAAACGGTTCACAAACGACGGTAGAAACCAATGTAAAAGCTGACTTCAAAGAAGGCTCATTTGAAGTGCTTATACATATTCATCAATTCCTGACAGACCCAAGTGCTGCCTTGATACCAGCAATGTATGTTCTCGGCGCTGACCAATTGGTTGGTCAGGTAATGGGAAAGGCAATTGAAAAGGCCAAGGACAAAGTTGCAGATGTTGCTGTTGAAGGTTTGTTCAAGCTCTTAGGCCGATTGGGCGGCAAAAAGCCTGAGCGAACTGAATACGATGAAAGCAAAAAGCTTTTCATTTACAACACCGGCAACAACGTAAACATTACGGTAGATCAAGCTACCAGCCAGCTTTATCAAAGCCCTAAAGTATTGTCGGCAGCAGCGAAGGTTGCAATTCCACTGAAACGGCCCGACAGCAAAATTCGTATAAAACGTGATTCAGAAGAGATTGCTGACCTCCAGCAACAGGATTTTCCTGACGTTCCCGATGTTGAAATGCCGATGTTATCGGATAACAAAAGTTCAGCGGGTGGCCCACAAGAACTTATCGTTCAGATTTTGAAGCCAGCTTTCGTTGAGGGAAAGTGGTCTGTGTCTGACGGGAATAAAAAATATCAGGTCGATATGGAAGACCCTGTGTTCAAAGGCCGTGTTCATTCACGAGAAATAGGCTTCTACGAAGGTGACCTATACCGAGTCGAACTGGTAACGACTCAATATATGAAGAACGGAAAACTATCAACAGCGCGAAAGATTACTCGTGTCATTGAGCCTGTGAGTGCCGCTGTTCAAGAATCCTTACAACTCCGCGCTCCTGCAAAACGTAATGGTCGCAAGTTTAGAGATGCAGACGAGTGAAACGTACCACTACATGCTTGGTGTTTGAGCCAGAACACGCCTAACACTGTTGCCGTGCCACACTCCACTGCTGGGGCTGGGAACACCCTTTTCATTCAGTTCGGCTGCAACGGCTCTGAGCGATCTTGCACCATCGGCTTGTATTGAGCGAATGACCGGCAACACATCTGATGCCCACACTCTTGCCCGGCCCTGCCTCATCTGAGCACTCGCCTTTGCCCCTGCAAGGCTCACAGACGCGCTCAGACGGCCTCTGTTGCCCCCAAGCCTCACCCCTCGCGCCTTAGCAGCCTGTAGAGCGACCTTGGTACGTTCGGAGATGGCTTTCGCTTCAGCTTCAGCAACCGCCGCAAGAATGGTAATGGTGAGTTTGTTGAAGTGTGGGCAGTCAACAACGACGAAGTCAACGCCGCTTTCCATCAAGCCTGTAACGAAGTGAGCATTGCGGGCGAGACGGTCAAGTTTCGCAACAATGAGCGTTGCACGGTGCACACGGCAGAGTGCTAGTGCTCTCGCAAGTTCCGGGCGGTCATTGCGCTTGCCGCTTTCGACTTCAACAACCTCATCAACCATTTTCCAACGAGGGACGCTATTCAAGTACCCGCGCACGGTCTCTTTTTGTGCCTCTAGGCCAAGACCTGAAACACCCTGTTTGACGGTACTGACGCGGTAATAACCGATGAATTTCATTTTCAACCTCACTGTTACGTATACCACTACGGTCATTGTGGTACAGGTAACAATTGAAGTCCACCATTCAAGACAAAGAAAAGCCCCTATTGCTAGGGGCTTGGCATCAGCATGGAAGGAAAACCAGAGGGTTCAGGGGCACTCTAACCCAGACGATCAAAGAATGGGGGATTTCTTTTCGGCCTACGAAAGATAAAATCCACCCTGACCCTGAACGCGCTGCTTGCCTGAAAGCACATCCAATTCTGCCTGAAGGCTCTTTGCAGTGGCTTGCGCTTTAGCAACAGCAGTGTATGCTTCTTCTTCCATGCGGCAAGCGTTGTTGTAGTTTTGTTGCGCAGCCCCATGAGCATAAGCGACATTGTGGGCAATCTGCTCTGCTGTCCGAAGCTGCTTTTCTTGCTCTGCCGTCTCTGCTCTAGTTTTCAAACTCTTGTTTGAATTGCTGGCATAGCGAAGCTGCTGCAAAACAGTAGCGGTGTTCCGTACTTCATTCTCAGCCTCAACCATCTGCTGACGTGCCCGAAACGTTGATTGCTTGATTGCCTCAAAGTTGGCCTGAATTTCTCTTGCATGAATTACGGCTGCGTCATATCTCTCTTCAAGGTCTGCGATATAGCCTTGTTTGTACTTCTGTTTGACTACTGCCCACCGCTGCGCAACGTTATGAATCTCTGCTGCAAGCTGATGTTCGCCTGCCTTGTGTAGAACGGCAAAATCAAAGTCGTATTCCTCTTGTATGACTTCTGCAAATGTGCTCATGGTTTTCCCTCCGTTGATTTGAATTGATGGTTAGCGGAACAGCTTGCCGAAAACACCTACTGGCGGCAGTGGCTTCACTGGTTTGTATTTCTCTTGAGGCAGCACACGCCCGTTGTAATCCTGCGTTGTGAAATAGCGCATCGGGTCAATGTCTTCAGCACGGCCCTGAAGGTTTACTGCTGTGCCCACACTTGGATGGTTAGCTGCTTGTCTCGCGGAACCCATGACAAGCTGACGAAGGCGCTCTTGGTCGTTCATTGTTGTTTTCTCCTCACTGCATTACTGCTTTTAGTAGTGCTGCTAATTTCGTTCCTGAATTATCGGCAATCGAAGCCAGCATGATTGCCGTCTCAGGTGTTGTCGTTCCAACTACAGAATCTGCGAACGTTTCAAACATTGTCTGTTGCCGCATCATGCGCACCGTTCCATCCGGCATTGTCAACTTCACGTCCACGCCAGTTGCTTTCTCCAACTTCGCTATCCGGCGTAGCAAGGCCGTCTTGTTCACTTCGCACCCCCTCAATCACTTTGGCGTTGCTTGCTTCCAACTCCAAAAGGCGTTGTTCAATTTCTTCAATAGCTCCACAACGAACGGCCATCTCTAACAGAGTCTTTGCGGCTGCAACACGCGCAGACTGTGGAGAAGCAGGGTCATGCGCAATTGCTTCCAACACATCAACCGCACCCGAACTTGCAAGACGAAGCTTGTTGATTGTGCCGTCTAACATCCGGCGTTTTGCTTCGTTGTACATAGCTCTGAACGAACCATCGTTGAGATAGCGATACAGCGTTGTTTCACTAATGCCAGCAGCCTTGGCAGCATCGCGGCTTGTTGTGGTCAGCAGCAACGCTTCAACAGCGCGGTTCCACTGCTTGCGTTTACCGGTATGTCTGCCGATTTGATTCATGGTCAATCTATCCTTGCTGTGAAGTGCCCCGCATTTGCGTCTGGATGGCCCGTCCTGCCTGTCTAGGCTGCGCCGTGAGGGTTAGCCTTGCCCACATCTTCGGGGTCTCTGATTTTTCCGCTTACTGCATGAAGTTGCTGTTCAACGTTGTCCATTCCAACGCTTGTGGGCCAGCCCCTTTAGCAATGCGTTCCATCATCATGAATGCGGCTAACGATGAGCACGATTCAGGCGATTCATGCGGGTTTGCTTTGATGATCGTCCGTGCCGTCTCACGCCACACCACATATTCAGAACTGTTGTGATACTCAACCAGCGGGCCTAAGAGTTGCGGCCTGCGTTGTTCGCGTGAAAAGTTTTGCTTTTCTGTAAGCTCGATGCCGCCATTGTCGTAGATGCCTACATGGGTGCGCTTGCCCGCTCTGTTGGTTACGAACATCGGAATTGCGTATGGGTATTTGCCCTTCACATAGTCACAGGCAAACCGGCCTAGATATTCAATGAGTATGAAATTGGTTCTCACATCGCCTGTGAACTTGCTTTGCATTGAGCGTTGCAGTTCAAGTGCAGCGTTCTCGTAATCTTGCTTATTCATTTTTTTGTTTGTCCTTTCAACACTACTTCGCGGATTTTCTGTTCAGGTAAATCAAGCAACATGCAAAGAGTTGAGAACATACCGCCTTTTGCTGTGAACCACAACATGCTTGCTTTGTCGCCGTGAATTGCATCCGTGAAAGAATCGGTCAACACTGTTGCCCACAGATTGCGGTACACACAACGTTGCCGTTTCACTGTTGTTGCTGCGTAGTTGTTCATAAAAATCCTGCTAGTAAGTAAGTCGATTTTGAGTTGGTGTCAATTGATAAATAATTGGTAAGTTATCTTCATGTTTATGTGTCAGTTGGTAAGTTGGTAGAGTTGGTAGAGAAGAGGGTTTGCACTTCTCTGAGGAGTCTTTACAGTCATATTTCCTACCAACCGCACCAACCTACCAACGCATTGATATGACTCGACTTGCATAGCAGACCCTCTACCAACTCAACCAACGTTGTTGACAAGCCACATCTTGCCTACAGAATTGCCGCGATACTTTTCCATTCCGCGGTCTCTCACTTCAATCAAATATGCGCTGCTTACAAACTCCTGAATCATGTTGTCCAAGGCTTGTTTTGGATTGTGGGCATTACGGAACGCTGGTTGCCGGTGCAACATGGTTTTTATGTAGCGATAAGTAATGACGCGCTGATTCTTGTGATCTTGCGTGATGCCGTAGTTGCGCACATACGATGATTGCCATTCCTTTTTGAGATACTGCCTCAAGCAGTTCAATAGCTGTTCATGCTGAATTATGTGCGGACTAATATCGCCAACTTTGCCGGATTCAAAGCGGCTGATTGTTGTTTTGAGACTTGCATCAACAATGCTCTTGGCCCACTCCAAATGCTCAACAGTTATCATCGGCTGGATGTAATTCACGCCGACCGCAACAAGGGCTGCTAGTCTCAACAACTGCATGTGGGCGCGGTTATAGAGTTGTTTTGTTATTTCATTGCTGGCGTTGTTGATCTGTCTGTCACAATCGTTTTCATAATCCCGCTGGAATTGATTAGCAAAATCATCGGCAAAGCCAACTCTGATAACTTCGTTGCGACCTTCAATAAACTTCGAGTGAGCAGTAGCTTCAGAGAGTTTGTTTACAAGGTCTGGATGCGGGCGTGTCGTAGCGTTGTGGTTCGATGGTGGTCGCGGGCCTGAATATTCAAGATTCAAAATGCGCGACATGGTGCCTTCAGAGATGCTTGCTTCAGTGAAGGCTTTGAAATACTCCTCTTGAGTCGATTCCCCAAACATGCTGTATGCAGGCCGTTGAATAGCTGGAAAGTCTTTCGTGCCGTCAGCGAATACGGAACCGGAAAGAATCTCCCCGTAACCAGACTTGTTATAAGCAGCTAGCTGAAACTGTTTCATTCCCTTGTCGTTAGCACTCGCATTCTTTGCGTTGAGCCTCTGAAAGTAATGTCCAATTTCAGGCACGATGCTAAGAACGCATTGCGAATTCTTTGCCATATAACGATTGGCTGCTTGTGGTGATGCAAAATTTGGACCTATGCAATCCAACGACGGAACTTGTTCACGCACTGCTTCATTGATGCGGTGTATTCCGCTTGTTGCACCTTCCTTGCCAGTTCCTGTTGGAGCAAGCAGTGCTATATACAAATTCAAGCCAGTGTTGAATACGTTGTAACTGCGCCCGAAAATAGCAGCCATGTAAGCCATTGCAGCAGCCAACGCGACTATCGGAATGGGCTTGTAGGCAGAGTTGTAGATGAACTGTGCAATCCATCCAAGCAATCCGGGTGGAAGTTTTGGGTGTTCAACCACATCACTCGCTGGCTCTAACTCCTGCGTCGGTTCCGTTGTTATGGAGTCGTTGCTTGAGTCGAACGAATTGGGTTTGTCGATGCCAAAGGGGAACATGCGATGCACTCTTGTTTGAACTTGTGTGTTGTTTGGGTGGTTAGTAAGCCGCAATGCAAGCCCAAGCCAGCACTAGCAGAAGGGAGAACGTCAGCGTTCTCATGCCGCGCTGCTCTCGCTACGGTTTGTTCTGATAGTCTCGGCAATCCATGCTTCGACCTCTGATTGAAGCCACGCAACGGCGCGGCCACCGATCTTCACCGGCTTTGGAAAACCTTCTGACGCATAGACAGCAGACCGGGATAGTCCTGTACGACCCATCACATCCGGCAACCTCAACAGTGTTTCGCCCATATTTCCTCCTGATGTCCAACTGAAATCCCTTGGACATGAAGGCGAGTATGGGTCGAATTTTGTAATCCGCCAAATAATCAGTAATCTAAAATATATAAAACTGGATTACACTATTTTTATGAAGACGGCGAAGGGCTATCAAGATGAAGTGAGCTTGCTAACGCTGCAAGGAATTGCAGACGTTCTAAACGACGGCTCACAGGCAAGCACACAGGTGGACGAGACTGCCCACAATAGGCTTGTCGATCTTGTGACCCGGTGGCTGGAATCAGGCCCGGACATTAGGAAGATGCACCGTCGCGCAACAGACCCGAACTTCTGGCAGATTGCATCAACTTGGGAAGGCCGATTGACGTTCGTTGCTGAAGGTGGGGCGCAAATGCTTCCGGTTCCCGGCAAAGATGCCGATATTGTGTCGGTCTATTTCATTCAGTTGTTGCTCAACCCTGAGCGGCTACGTTTGAATGCGCCATGCAAGCAATGCTGTCGTTGGTTTATCAAGCAGCAAAAAGGCCGTCAGACGGTGTATTGCTCCAAGACCTGCAAGAGCAATGCGCTTGTGGGAAACAAACGTCGCAATGACCGCAAGAAGAAACTGGAAGAAATTGGGGACGCTATAGCGAACTATCTCGACAGTTCAAGCCAGTTGCGCTCAAAGATGAAATGGCAGGAGTACGTCGAACAAGCTGTGGACGATGTGACACCCAATTTCCTCACCCGCGCCGTCAAAGCTGGGGAAATCCAGCCGCCAATCTAAAAGACGAACCTGTTTTGCCTACGGGGGGGGTATTTTCGGGGGTATTCCTCAAACATCAAAGCAGTAAGTAGATGAAACTAAATTGCTTAGTGGCGTTATATGAATCCCTGTCTCCGCCACTTTAGAATCAATAACTTACGTTGAGCAATCGCTCCGTGAAGATTCTAAGCCTGAGTGCTCGGCAACGTAAAAATTCAACACCTATAAATAATTTAAGAAAACGACTTTTACGAAAATCGCCGTGCTGCCTGCGAGAACCACGTTCCTCGGCAGGAGCAACTATTTCGTGACCCTTTTTCTTCTCGGTTCATTTGATGTTCCCTACTTCCCTACTACTCAGCTGAACGGATTGTGATCTCTTTACAAATCTTGAGATTGCTTCACCAATCTTTACTGCACGCCTGTTGCCGCAATGCTGAAATGAAACGCGAGCAAGAAAGAGGGTGTCAATGAGGCAGGTATGGAGCATGCGATGAAAGCAAAGTTTACCGTTTTGACGACGTTGACGATTGCAGGGCTCATCAGTTCTGCGGTTGCAATATGGATACAGTGGTTCTCAGGCGATCCTGCCTATCCCAAATTTCCTCCAGGGCCTGTGGTATTTATTGCCGTGGCGGCGATTGTTACGATAGGAACCCGCTGGTGGTGGACGCCTCTGATCGGAGCGCTGATCGCGTTATTAGTGACTTCCGGCTGGTTTGCGCGTATGCCTGCGGGAGTTCTGCGGCTGACCCATCCCGGTTCAGTCGGTAAATTTGCCGCTGGCATCTTTGTCGGCACGTTACTACAAATTACCGCACTTCTGTTTACGGACATCGCAGGGCTTGCAGCAACTATCCAGAACTACAGACGGATGAAAAGAGCGAGCGACAGCGCAAAGATTGCATGTCGCTTGTTTGGCGGATTGTCTGTCTTCATGGCGGTCCTAGCAATCGTTAGCGGCACTCAGATGAACAAGTATCACAATCTAATGCTGCTCATTTGGGGAACGTTAGCGCTAGCTGTTAGCTTTATGAGGACGAAAGTAGCCGGCCGCTTCTGCATAGGATCTGGAATTTTCTATCTTGCACTGGCTATTCTTGGCATGCTGTTTGGTGACCCAACTATAAATAGAGCCTGGCCTATCGGGCCAATGCTTCTACATACGGGAGATCATATCTATCATCTTGTATTAGGCTCTATTTTTCTTAGCATGGGATTGCTATCGGAACGAAATAACAATACCGCCGAAGGCAAGTACATTACTTCGTGATCTAAAAGCGATTTAAAGGTGTATCGGCTTGGATCGCTCCAAACCGATACACCTCATCTGGAGCAGTTCTACCCTAGAAGTGCCAAATCAGATCGGCAGCCAGCGTAAGCGCCTGATTCTTCCCTAGGCCTAGAGGATTTGGAGGGTTTCCTTGAGAGACACTCTGAAGATTAGCGATCGAAGCTCCAGGAGAGATATTCAGAGCCGTAACGCCGTACTTCGTATAGGCATGAGTGTAGCTGACCTCAGGGCGGAAAGTAATGGTAGAACCGGCCCAGAAGTCAAACCCAACCATATGCTCTTCGTATTTGGCTGGCGTGCCGGTACGTTGCCCCTTGATGTCATCCACATATTCGTTGCGGATGTTTAGCGACGCCTGGTTATGCCAGAAGTTATGCTCAAGGTAGTTGGTAATCGCTACATCCGGAGCATAGCAGCGTGCCGATTGTTTCGCCGCAGGAAGACGCGGATCCTGACAAACAGCGCCGAAGTTTAGGTTGACCGCGCCCTGTCCAGGGCGCTGAAAAGTAGTTTCAGGCCAAGGCGTTCTTGCTGTTGGAGCATATTGGATTCCTGTAGCCGGATCTATTCCATTGTACCAATACATATTAGGCGTAGCTTTCATGTACTGATACCAGAACTCGGTATCGGTATGCCATCTGGCGTTGATGCGGTGATACCAGGTCTCATAGTATGCGGCTAAATTGTTATAGGCATACTTACCATCATTGATACTATTGGCACAGGTATTCAGAGCGTTTCCACCATTGGACCAGGTAAAGGTTGCGCAGAAGTTTCCGGTCACCTTGGCATCGGTAGTCCAGGGCATCACGTCGCAGCCGGGGGAGAGGCCGCCCTGTACCGTCCAGTGGCTAGAAGCCTTGACGGTTACATTTACGCCCGTCTGCGTATAGCAGTCGAAGGTATACAAGATAGAGTGCGAGTAGGTGTAGTTGTTTGGAGCTAACTGTGCCTCAATGTCAGGCAACGAGATGTAGCGGCCAACGCGAACATCCATCCCCTCTCCAACATGAGGAAAATAGAAATCGTAGTATGCCATTACCGGATCGAATCCATACTGATTATTTTTGAGTAATAACTGCTGACTCAACATGCCCTTGGCCGTAGTGAAGCGATAGTCAACGCCGTACAGCAAAGTTAGCCTGTAACCCCAATCAAAATGTTCTTTCTGTGCCGTGTTAGGGATTTTTTCAAAGTAGAGTGCCGCTTGGTCTAACTGAACAGTATTAGCATACTCGTCGTAAGCCGAGGGAAAGTTTGATGGAATTCCCTTTGAAGCATTGGTCTTATTATTCGTCGAGCCATTCGCTCCAATCTCAATCCATCCATAGATTTTTGATTTTGACTTGTTCTCATTGATGGCTTGCATCAGAGGATAGGTTTGACCGTCGGGCACACCTATGAGCGGAGTTCCGCCAATTGGCCAGTCCGTACCGGGGTACGGAGGTGAAAAAATCGGAGCTGGGGTTCCGCGACGCGGCTCCTTCGTGATGGTAACTGGACCATTTCCGGCCCAATCCGATACATAAGCTCGTCCCAGGCGGTGAAAAAATCCATTATCAGGGGGAGTAGTTGGAGTTGCGGGAGCTGGCGCAGCCGTCGTTGAGCTGGAAGCATCCTGAAGCAAAATATAAGTGTTTGACGCCGAATCCGTCGAGGCTACAGTCGACGAGACCTTCGCACTGAACAAGGATAGGTTTTCAGGTGCGATGATAACCCCGTGGGCCCTGTCAACACTAGAATTGTCAGGAGATGCCGACTCCTGCGAACTGATCTTCGCTAGTGCGGATGAAGTAGTGAAAATAAAAATCAATACGAAAAAGGTAAAAATCTTTGTAATATAATTCATGCAAAAATGCATTTATGTGGCCTTTCATCTACTGAAAATCAAGTTGAAAAAATACGGCACTCTTATCTTTTGCAAGAATTGTTGCTTCTCAACCGATGTTCGTAATCCATACAGATATGGAAATTCTCCCTGCATTAGGAAGACATAAGGAACCTATAGAAGTTTTATAAAGATTGAGTTTATAAAAGGCTTCAGTAAATAACAGCATTGAGCTCTCTGCCAGCCAAGCTTTTAGAGCTTACCTGGTTGGCTAACTTGCACCTGTTTTGACTTCAGCTCGTACTGAGTCGCACGATGTAGCATTTGGTTAGCTTCATATGCGTAATAGTCGTAGAGGTTATGAGCGGAGTCTGCGGGAGCAGGATATTTCACTCCCACGCTAACTGAGACTTGTCTCCGACGCTCCCACTCTGATTTCTCGTCAGCTGCTTTCGCGCTAAAGGATCGCTGTTGTTGGTGAAAATAGAGTGCGAGAGCGCTATTCTGTTCTGGCGTATGTGCCGCGACAATATATTTTTTCAACTCATGTCGGCTTAACGTATGCCCTGTCAGCGGCACAATTGATTGTGCACGCAATAACACAGAGAACCCCAAAACCACTCCCAGCACAAGTACGGGCCGTACTGTATTACTCATTTCGAATTCCTCCCTAATCACACTTGAATTGAAGTTAAATAAGGGAGGCATAGGGAGAAACCCCGCTAATTGGCAGGCGATAACATGGCCAGTGCACACACCACTGTTCTCGGCAATGAATTACAGTGGCTATAAATAGAAATCTTTATGCAATCTTAATGCGCTCGCAGAGATGCTTGTATCGATATAAATAGCAACTTGGTGAGAGGAAGAGATGAATCACGATATAGCTATAAGCTGCTATCGCGAGCACCAGCGAATTACATTTGAAAGAATCCTGGCTGCAAACATCGATGAAGAAGCGGAGTTGCACTCGAAGAATAATGCAGATGCCAAGACAGTAAATGAGGCACTCAAGTTACGCGTGGCAATCAATGCAATGCAGAATGGCTTGAAGGGCTTGGGTGGAGGAAAACGCGATCACTGTTCCTGCGAACTCTGCTCCTCTGTTTCAAATGAATCCGAAAATCTATAACCAAGGTGAGGCTCGGTTAGAAGATAGAATGGATTCGAAGGGTCATCTTCCAGCTTCTTCCGTATCTGGCATACAAATGTACGTAGATACTCCAATTCGTTGCCATATTCAGTACCCCACACCGAAGTAAGTAACTTCGCATGGCGAACAGGTAAGCCTGCGTTCTGCATGAGATAGTGCAGCAGATCGAACTCTTTTGGTGTTAGCTGAAGCACTTGGCCTGCCTTTGTAACAATGCGACGTTCCGGATGCAGCACAATTTCTCCAATATGAATCACTGCGTTTTTATTATTCTCTGTAATCAATGACCGGCGCACTGCGGCTCGCAACCGAGCGCTTAGTTCACCCACATGAAATGGCTTCGTCACAAAATCATCTGCTCCCGCATCCAATGCTTCAATTTTATCTTCTTCGCGGTCACGGACAGTTAACATAAGAATTGAAAGCCTTGGAGCAGCGCGGCGCATTAGTCGACAGGTATCGATTCCGCTCATTCCTGGCATGTTAATGTCCAGGAGCGCGGCAGCAAATTGGGTCATTCGTATCAGTGCCAATGCTTCTTCCTCACGGCCGGCAGTAATCACCGTAAAGCCCAGACTAGATAAGGTAGCTTGCAATGCCTGACGGATCGAGGATTCGTCATCGACAATCAGGATTTTATTATCTTCAAAATTCAACATCTTATCCCCCGGCTTGTGGTAATGATAAAAAAAATGTAGTCTCTATATCTTCGCCACTGATCACCCAGACATGCCCATGTTGTGCATTGGCTGCCTTCTTTGCGATAGATAAACCAATTCCCGTTCCCGGTACAACTTCCTTTGAGCCAGAACAGCGGTAAAAACGCTCAAATATTTTTTCACGATCTGTCATCGAGATAGCCGGTCCCTCATTGTGAACTGAAATAAGAATCTCTGAGTGCCGTCTTGCAGCTGCAATGTCTATCTTTGATCCGGAGATAGAGTATTTAGCTGCATTATCCAAAAATTGGGAAATAATAGTTGCCATCAGGCTAAAGTCACCTTGGACTTTCAGTAAGGAATCTTTCATATCCACTTCAACCGGATGGCTTAATATTCTATCGGCCTGCTCGCGCAACGCAGAATCAATTACAGACGCAACATCTACTTCTTCCTTTCGCGCCTGAAATTTTCCCTCATCCAATCGTGCCGTACGCAACAAGCGTGTAACCAGCGTATTTAATTGAATAGATTGTTGATCGATGAGTTGAGCAAGCTCATATTCTGTTCCATTCAGGCTGCCGATCTCTAACAGTCCTGAGCTAGCTGTTCGTATCGTCGTCAGCGGAGTTTTGAACGCATGCGCAAGCGCATCCAAAACGGCAGCGCGCAACTCTTCGCTCTGATGTGCCGCCTTGGCATGCGACTCTCTTTCAAATGATCTGTACCGCTCTAGTGCGATGGCTGTAAGTGATGTAAGTGCATTAGCGATAGCAGGAGTTATATTTCCTCTTAGAGCCAATCCCCCAGTTGGCCGTCCTCTCAGTCGGAGCGAACGTTGTGAAGTCTGGGTCAATCGATCATCGTAACTCAAATCCTGCAAATATGCTCCTCGTGCAAGGTGCTCTTCTGTTTCACTACAATCGCCGGCCTTGTCCACACGTCCAAGTAAAGGATCATAAAGTGCAACAGCCTCCAGATTGAAGATATGTTGTATGAGTTGCACAATCTGCGGTCCTGGAGTTTGATGCAAATTTAGGAGTAGAGTACCTCGGCTTAACTCGTATAGCCTTTCTATGCTTTGCTGCTGCAGAAAGTTCTCCCGCATATGCAGTGTATTGCGTGCAGATTGACTGCTTACAATCAAGGCGGATACCTCAAACACCCCAAATGCAATCCAATCTTGTGTATTTGCGATATAAAACGAAAATATTGGTTGCGTAAAGAAATAATTCAAGCAAAGAACGGCTACGAACGAAATCACTGTAGCCTGCCAAAAGCCCCACGCCAAAGCAATCAACACGATAATCAGTAGGTATAAATATCCCGCACTCGAGAGCTCAAAATGCAAGGAAAATGATGCAACTGTCAGTAAAGCAATCGCCAGAGTGCCACCTGCAATCTGGCCGATGATAACAAGAACTCGCTGTCGTAAATCCCATTTGCCAGCTATTGATCGAAAGCTCATAACAGTCACGGCTGACACAATCAACTACATAAAAAGTGTAATCTTCGGAGCATAAAGAACTCATAAAGATATGCGTACAAATGGAGGAGTCGAGTATCTCAAAAGTTATTTGTTATCATTACCTAGCCAGTCGGTGGCGTGCTTCTCAATGGCAATCCTGACCAATTGACTGCGCGTCCTTACCCCGGCCTTGTGGAACAACTCCTGAATAACAGCCTTGACAGAACTCTCTGAAGCTTTTAGGTTCCATGCAATTTCCTTATTTGTCAGGCCATTGAGTATGCTCGAGAGAACATCTTGCTGACGCGAAGTGAGAGGACGTGTATTTCTAGTCTCTACTTCCTGATTCTTTACTTTTGCAACAAGAAGCGAGCTAACGATGCTGCTGTCGAACCACATCTCACCACGCGATATCTTTCGAATAGCCTCGACCAATTGAGTAGGGCTACTATGCTTGTAAATAATCCCAGCAATACCAGCATTGATTACGTCCAGAGTAATACGGTCACTCATCCCTGCCGTTACCATCAAGACTCTTGCTGAGCCTTTGCAAGCATGAAGCTGTTGCAATAGATCAACTCCCCGCTCTTCGCCAAGATCATAGTCCAGTAGAACAAGATCGATTGGGTTATGCTGCAAAACATCCATTGTCGCGGATATGGTGGCACAATGGGACACAACACGAAAGTCTGGTTCAGATTCGAGCAACCTGACAAGGCTTTCACGAAATAAGCCATGATCGTCGACAAGCAAAATGCAAGTTGGAATACTCATACGAAGCTCTTTGGTTGCTCTGCAATTGGCATTTCGACGATAAAACATGTGCCTCCGGAGAGTGGTTTATATCGTAGTTCTCCTCTGGAGGCACGCATAAAAGCTCGCGATAAAAATAAACCAAGACCTGTCACTTGCGCTCTTCGTTGAAATGGATGAAATAACTGATCGGGATGATCTACACCGCCCGCATTATCGCTAAACTCAATCAACACACACTGATTACTAACTTTAGCAGTGACAGACAGAATCTTTTCGCTTTTTCCGGCGAGAGCTCTAATACTGTTTGTGGTTAGATTTAGAAAAACCTGCATTAAATTCTGCTGGTCTGCCCACACAACGGGTAGTTCAGAAGGAATCTGCCATCGCCCTTCAATTCCTGCTTCCTTGAGCGCAGGTGTTACCACAATCCTCATGTCATCTAAGACGGAAGTCAGATCAGTCTCTGCTGTTTGGTCTGTATATTGCCGCAAATCTACACTTGCTATACGCTCCAATGTATTCAACAAACTTCCCAATGCTTCAAAGTCTTTATTTTGAGAGAGCAATCCGCTACGCTCGAGGTTTTGATGTACAACTGCGATGGCACCAGACACATTGCGAACTTCATGAGAGACTGCTGCTGCTGCGATCCGAGATCCTGCTAACATCTGGTGCAAACTTGTTTCTTCACGAGTACGGAGTTCCTCTGACGTGTCGAGAATCATGGCCGCAAGACGCGTCCCACTATTTGTTCGATAAGTAGAAAAGCAAATCTCTGCTAAAAATACCTCTCCGTCATCTCGTTGACCTCTCGATTGCATCACTGTGCGGAAGAGACGCGGCGTTGGTTCCTGTCTAGATACGTTAACCAAAGAAGGAAAGTAATGATGAATCAACTTTCCATGAAGAGTGTCGGGTTGCAATGCGAGCATTCTATAGGCTGCCTCATTCGCCATAAGGATGCAGCCAACTGAATCTGCGGTAATAATGGCAGCGGGGCTGCTTTCTATCAATGCCTTAAGTTGCTCTTCCGCATCACGACGCGCATCCCTCTCAATCTCGATTTCATGCAGATTTTCGATAGCTCTACGACGGCTTCGGTTGATTTCGCAAACGAAAAGACCTGTACAAAGAAATGCAAAAAAGTAAAGGATATCTCGAGTAATACCGTTCTTTAAATTCCAGATAAATGCATCAAATGCTTCGGTGAGAAATGTGCAAAGGGCCGCGACGATAGCAATCTGCCAAGGATCCAGCGCCCTCCCGACCACAAGCATAGGTAGCAAATAAAGAAAACCTAGTGGAAGTTCATTACTTGTACGCCAGTCAATGAGCGCAACAACGAGGATCAATATTGCAGCGCGAAAGATGACGATTTTTTTGTTGCCTTGAAATGAAGAGGAAGACATATTGCGCCCTTTGGAGCAGTGTAACCCTTTTCAAATCCTCATCCGGATCGATAGGCATATTAAGGTTATCGTCCATTAAATTACTAAAGTAATATAACTTGCCGTATCCTAAGTTTCATTTCCAACTTCAGATTGGCCAAAAGATAGCCTCCATCATCAGATGGGGCAGAGTATTATTTTGTGCTATAAGCCAATTAAAATTGCCGTTCAGCGTTCCGAATTTACTTATCACGTTCGGATCGTACGCCACACTCATGCACGATGGATCTACGTTATGTATGTCGTAATTGGAAATTTTCATTGCACAACTCTCGAGACCTTATTCCTCTTCTGCTTCTTATATTAGAGTCACCGTTCGTGCAGATATTAAAACTTGTTGCGAGAAATGACTAAGAGAAGTTCTGGATACAACTCTTACTTTCTCAGTCAAGGAGATTGTGAAATATGTGTGGCATTGCTGGAAAATTTTTATATACCCAGGGAAATTCGATCTCTCCAGAACTTTTACAAAAGATGTGCCAGGCATTAGCACACCGTGGACCAGATGGTGCAGGAACCTGGCTAACACGAAATGGCTGCGTCGGATTTGCTCATACACGGCTAGCAATTCTCGATTTGAGTGATAATGCAGCGCAACCAATGCATGACCAGACCGATCGCTACACCATCGTCTTTAACGGGGAGATTTATAACTTTGAGGCACTACGAAACGATCTGATTGACCGCGGGCGAAGAATAATATCGACAGGCGACACAGAAGTTCTACTGGGAATGTATGCCGAGTATGGCCTGTCGATGTTCGAGCGTCTGCGCGGTATGTATGCCTTTGCAATCTGGGATGCCCTAGAGGAAGAGCTCATATTGGCTCGTGATCCTTTGGGTATCAAGCCACTCTACTATGCTGACAATGGCAAGAGCATTTCTTTCTCATCACAAGTGAAAGGAATACTCGTTGATCCGCATGTCGACCGATCGATCGAAGCAGCTGGTCATGTAGGTTTTTTTGTATGGGGATCAGTTCCGGAGCCCTATACCCTCTATAAAGGTATTCGTGCCTTACCTGCCGGCAATTGGTTGCGTGTGCGATACGGTGGGCGTCCCGAAATTAAATCTTTTGCTCAACCCATCGCTACCATGGCAGAGTTTGATAGGAGCACCATTCCTTCAAATAGAGAAGAAATGCAAGAGAGATTGCATTCTTTGCTGAGGGAAAGCATTGTCGATCATTTGAAATCAGATGTCCCTGTTGCGATCTTCCAATCAGCAGGTCTGGATTCAAGTGTAATTACATCGTTAGCCTCTGAAATCCATTCCAATGAAGTTCACACGCTCACGCTGGGGTTTGATCAATTGCGCGGCACGACGATGGATGAGATACCTCTTGCGGCCCTGGTCGCAAAGGAATATGGCATCGGACATACATACCGCTACATAAATCGCGAGGCGTTTTTGGGCCGCCGCGAACACTTGTTTGCAAATATGGATCAACCCACAATCGATGGGATCAATATATACCTCATCAGCTTGTTGGCAAAAGAGTGTGGCTACAAAGTAGCGCTAAGCGGCCTTGGCGGAGATGAGCTTTTTGGTGGCTATCCAAGCTTTCAGCAGATACCCCGTACGGTACATGCATTAAAATTTCTTCCTCCAGTTAGTATGCTGGGACGTGCACTACGCAAGTTCAGTGCTAAAGCCTTGAGACGTTTCAGCTCGCCTAAATATGCAAGCTTACTGGAGTATGGTGGCAGCATTCCAGGAGCATATCTTCTCAGACGCAGTTTATTTATGCCATGGGAGTTGCCAGAGTTCATGGATGCAGATCTGGTTCGAGAAGGATGGCGTAAGCTCGCTTCTCTTGATCAGATGGAACGACTGCTTGAACCCATGGAGAAGATTCAGCCTCGTGCGCTTCAAGAGTTTCTGAAGATCTCTGCGCTGGAGACAAGCCTTTATATGCGCAGCCAACTATTGCGCGACGCTGATTGGGCAAGCATGGCGAATTCCGTAGAGGTCAGGGTACCCTTTGTAGACATTTCCTTAATCAAACAACTGGGGGCATTGCGTTTTAGTGAATATCCTCCGAATAAACTGGATATGGCAACATGCTTGCCCCGCGCTTTACCCCAATCGCTAATTCATCGCCCAAAGACAGGATTTCATGTGCCTGTTCGTGAGTGGATTAGCGAACAGGAGAACCAGCTCGGCGAGCGCGGTTTACGTGGATGGGCGAAATATGTGTATCGGCAATTTACTGAAAAGTCGATATAGACATAAAAGAAATTGTATCGCCGTCGATTTGGCCAAAAGATAGCCTAATGAGCCCCGATAGATAGGGTCATTGCGAACGTCTATGCAGCTAAGCTCTGACATAGAAGGTTTTCTGTTACTTGGTCACTCGATGTTATTCAATGGCTCTACAGACTTAAAGAGCCATGATTTTCATCTCATCCTTATGTCTTCTTTATAGCCTAAGCCTAAGCATATTACTGCATGAGTATCAGAAAATCATTTTTTACTATTGCTTCATCCTGTACCGTTGCTCTGATTGGGGTCATGCTTATCAGCGTACCGCTCCATGCCCAGACCGACCTAACCTGGGCGCAAGCCAAAGCTAGGTTTGAGACGGAAAATCCTACACTAAAAGCGGATACTATCAACGTTGAGGAAATGAAGGCCAACGAAGTCACCGCCAACCTCCGCCCAAATCCCAGCGTATCCCTCACAGCCGATCAACTTTATCCCTTTACCAAGGATCCATACTATAGGCCCTTTGCATCGGCCCTTGTGAGCGGTTCAATTAGTTATCTTCATGAACGTGACCATAAACGGGAACTCCGACTGGAAAGTGCACAAGAAGGCACTAAGATCTCAGACTCACAACATTCTGATTTAGAGCGCAACTTACTCTTTAATTTAAGATCCGCATTCATTCAGACGCTTCAGGCAAAAGCGGTACTGCAACTCGCTCATCAGGAACTGGATTACTACGATCACATTATTGATATCAGCCGTGACCGATTCAAGGCGGGAGACCTTGCCCAAGTGGATCTGGATCGAATTGAGCTGCAGCGCGTGCAATATCAGTCCGATCTCGAGGCGGCAGAGGTAAATCTACGAACATCAAAAATCCAACTGCTTCAGTTGCTCAACGATAAAACACCAGTGGAACAGTTCGATATTCAGGGATCGTTTGATTTTTCTGATTTACTGCAACCACTCAATGACTTTCATCAGACTGCACTTGATAATCGGCCCGACCTGAAGGCTGCACTCGAAGCAGTGCAGCAAGCAAACACAAACCACAAACTGGCAGTGGCGAATGGTTCGACTGATCCCACATTTTCAATTGATTCAGGAAGTAATCCGCCTCTTGATCCTTACATAGGTTTCAATGTGAGTATCCCATTGCGCATCTTTGACCGCAACCAGGGAGAAAAACAGCGAACACAACTGGAAATCGGACGAAGCCAAGAGAGTGTAACTGCAGCACAAGCACAGGTGTTTGCCGATGTTGACTCAGCTTATGCACAGTTGGGTGGCACTCTTAACCTATTGCGTCCCTATAAAACTCAATACCTGGAACAAGCCGTACGAGTCCGCGACACGATCACTTTTTCATATCAGCATGGTGGAGCTTCTTTGCTTGATTTTCTAAATGCGCAAAGCGACTACCGCAATGTCCAGTTGGCTTATCTGCAACTGGTTGGTTCCTATTTATCAGCCGCGAGTCAGTTGAATCTTGCTGTCGGCAAAGAGGTGATCCAATAATGCACAAGCTAATACTTACAGCTGTCGGCTGCATGATTTGTCTTATGCTGACCGCATGCGAGAAGAAGTCTGTTTCTGCAACTGGTGCACCTCCACCAACACAGGTAATTCACGTTTCAGACTCAAACGTAGTTGCTGTCGATCATCCGGAGCAATTTCCACTGGTGGCATCCGTTCCATACGAGGCTGCCTCTGATCTGAATGTGACAGGCACTGTTAATCCTGATGTCGACAAAATGCTTCCTGTCATATCGCTCGCCTCAGGCAGGGTCGTTGATATTCGCGTACGACTCGGAGATACGGTAAAGAAAGGACAGTTGCTCATGCGGGTGCAGAGCAACGACGTTGCTGGAGCATTCGATACATACCTCAAATCAGTCAATGATGAACGCCTGGCGGCTACACAGCTGAAGCGTGCAGAACTTCTTTATCAGCATGGCGCAATTCCGCAAAGTCAGCTTGAACAGGCACAAAATACAGAGCAGGATGCCGCGACCGACTTAAAAGCAGCAGAGCAGCAATTGCAGACGCTGGGCATTGATAAAAATCATCCGAGCAATATTGTTAATGTCTATGCACCGATATCCGGTGTTGTCGTTACGCAGAACGTGACAGACGCAGCAGCCGCAGGGGTCACCTATTCAGGCTCATCTACGGCTTTTACCATTGCCAATCTCTCCGATGTATGGGTGATCTGCAATGTTTATGAGAATGACATTCCTTCTATTCACCTGGGACAGAAGGCAGATATCCATTTCAATGCTTATCCCGATAAGGTTCTTACCGGAACGATCAGCAATATCAGCCCAATCCTTGATCCTAATCTTCGGACTGCTCAGGTACGTCTTCAGGTGCATAATCCTGGATTCATGAATATCGGAATGTTTGTTACAGCTAACTTCCATGGCAAGCACCTAGAGCAACGAGCTGCAATCCCGGCAGATGCGATCCTGCATCTCCACGATCGGGATTGGGTCTTTATTCCTGCGGGAGCCAATCATTTCCAACGCGTAGAAGTTACCGTAGGCAAGATGTTGCCAAAGGATCAACAGGAAATCGTCTCAGGCGTCAGCGTGGGTCAACAAGTCGTCAGCAATGCCCTTTCGCTGAATAGCACTGTGGAGCAGTAAATGATTCGTGCACTGGTTGATTTTGCGCTCAGGAACCGATGGATTGTGCTCGGCGGCGCCATTCTGCTGTTCTGCTGGGGTATTCTTTCGTTTCGCAACCTGCCTATTGAGGCGTATCCAGACGTTGCAAACAATTATGTGCAAGTTATTACCCAATGGCCTGGACGAGCTTCGGAAGAGGTAGAGCAGCAGGTCACGATTCCGATCGAAATAGCGATGGCGGGTATTCCGCACATGCAACATCTTCGCTCGGCGTCGCTAGCTGGCCTTTCCAGCATCACGATGGTCTTCGATGATGATTCAACGAATGACTGGAACCGCGAGCACGTGCTTGAGCGATTGTCGCAGGTTACTCTACCTGCTGGTCTGCAGCCGCAGATGGGAACTGACTATAGTCCTGTTGGCCAGATTTACTGGTATACGTTGGAAAGCAAAAATCCATCATATGACCTAATGGAATTGAAATCCCTTGAAGACTGGACTTTGGAGAAAGCATACAAGAATGTTCCAGGTGTCGTTGATGTTTCAAGCTTCGGCGGAACAACAAAGGAATATCAGGTACGACTCGACCCTGACAAGCTTATCTCCTATGGACTAAGCATTAGTCAGGTAGAGCAGCAACTAGCAAATAATAATGTGAATGCTGGAGGTAGCTTCATCGAAGAAGGAAGCCAGCAGATCAATGTACGCGCCGTTGGCCTCTTCACAAATATTCAAGACATTGCGAACACGGTCATAAAAACGCAGAACGGGACACCACTGCGAATTAAAGACATTGCGACCGTTACCCAAGGATCTAAGATTCGCCTGGGACAGATTGGAAAGGCCATTCGACGTGTAGATGGCAAAGTCGTCGATAACGATGACGTTGTAGAAGGTGTCGTTCTTCTACAGAAAGGAGACGATGCTGATCCGGTTCTCCAATCCATTCACAAGATGACAGACGAGTTGAACGATCATATTCTTCCCAAGGGAGTGAAGATTGTTCCATTTCTAGATCGATCTGATCTAGTGCATTACACAACACATACTGTATTGCACAACATGGCGCACGGCATCATTCTTGTAGCGATCATCCTGTTTTTATTTCTTGGCAATGCTCGCGGCGCTTTTATCGTTGCACTTACGATCCCTTTTTCTCTGCTGTTCGCTTCGATTTGTCTCGATTTGCGGCATATTCCGGCAAATCTCCTCTCTCTTGGCGCACTCGATTTTGGAATGGTAGTTGATGGCGCTGTGGTCATGATAGAAAACATCATCCGTCACCTCAGCCATAATGGAACGGATTACCGCAGTCCAAGAGACAAAATCCGAGATGCTGCACATGAAGTGCAACGCCCCGTCTTCTATGCGATTGCCATTATTATCACTGCCTATCTTCCAATTTTTACACTACAGGCCGTAGAAGGACGTCTCTTCAAACCCATGGCCTGGACAGTTGCCTTTGCTCTGCTTGGGGCGCTTACTTTTTCTATGCTCATAGCCCCAGTGCTGGCGGATTTTTTCTTTCAGCGCGGCGCTAAAGAGTGGGCCAACCCGGTAATGACGTGGCTTACCGTTAGGTATCGTCCGGCGGTAAAGTGGGCCATCAAACGCCGCATCTTCACAGTAGGAGTTGCAGTAGTCGCTCTCCTCATTGCTGCTTTCCTCGCCTTTGGTGGCGCAATCGGCTCCGAGTTTCTACCTCATCTTGATGAAGGAGCACTGTGGATTCGTGGAACGCTCGCTCCAAGTACTGGCCCAACCGAGGGTGTAGACCTGACCAATAGGGCTCGTATCATCATGGCTTCCTTTCCAGAAGTTACACAAGTGGTAAGCCAGGTTGGCCGTCCAGACGACGGCACCGACACAACCGGCTTCTTCAATACCGAATATTTTGTGGATCTAAAACAGAAAGAAGAATGGCGCCCGGTCTTTCACCAAAATAAAGATGCGTTGATTGCCGCGATGAATGAACAATTGGAGAAGATACCTGGAGTGATCTGGAACTTCTCGCAACCGATTTCTGACAACATGGAAGAGGCTGTCAGTGGAGTAAAGGGCGAGCTTGCAGTAAAAATTTACGGCGACGATTTGAAAACGCTAGAGGCAAAAGGCAATCAAGTAGTTGACGTCATGAGCCAGGTAAAGGGAGTGCAGGATCTTGGGCTCTTCCGCATTATTGGCCAACCCAACCTAAATTTCACCGTAAACCGCGATGCTGCGGCACGTTGGGGCATCAACGTTGCAGATGTCCAGGATGCAATCCAGACAGCGGTTGGAGGCGGCGCGCTCACTCAGGTATTGAAGGGCGATGCACGTTACGATGTCACATTGCGTTACCAGAAAGAATATCGAGACACGAGAGAAGCCATTGAAAATATCCGGTTACTTTCTCCATCAGGTGAACGTGTATCTCTTGCGCAACTTACAAATGCAGCTACCGATGACGGAGCAGAAGAAATTTACCGTGAGGGCGGTCAGCGCTATGTGGCAATCAAGTACAGTGTGCGCGGACGCGACCTGGGCAGCACAGTAGAAGAAGCTATTGCGCATGTAAACAGAGACGTAAAGCTGCCACCTGGATATCACTTCGATTGGGCGGGGGAGTATGAGAGCCAGAAGCGGGCCAACCGTCGATTTGCAGTAGTACTTCCCGTTACTGTGCTGATCATCTTCCTAATCCTCTATACGATGTTCAAGTCTTTCAAGTGGGCAATACTCATTATGGCCAATGTTGCTTTGGCCAGCATCGGCGGACTAGCAGCGCTTCTGGTCACACATACAAACTTCAGCGTTTCTTCCGATGTCGGATTGCTGGCTTTGTTTGGTGTATCAGTGCAAACAGGTGTAATTATGCTGGAATACATCAACCAGCTACGTGCGCGTGGTAATGCAACTGAGGAATCAGCCATAGAAGGGGCTGTTCTGCGCCTGCGTCCGATCATGATCACAATGCTTGTAGCAACGCTTGGTCTCTTGCCAGCTGCACTGTCACACGGGATTGGCTCAGACTCACAACGCCCATTTGCCATTGTGATTGTCGGAGGATTGGTAGCCAGTCTGGTGATGAGCGTATTCCTCTTGCCTACACTCTATGTCTGGATCGCTAACGAGAATGATGTCCTTCCTGCTGTAGAGACTGAATTCCAGAATTAGCTCTACTCCGCATTAGAGACACGTATTTGAATTTGAGCGATTGATGTCGAAGACTTGTTACCCTCGAAAAAAGCGATTCGGAAGTCGGCCTATACGGACGCTCTTCTGGTTTGGCTTTGCGCTAATCACGGCAGTTTTAGTATGGACTTTTGCGATGGTCTTTTTGCAGGCACTTAATCAGTTGAAAAAGTAGTATGTGTCATTTATATAATTGCTAATTAATGGTTAGTGCTCGCTGAGCTTCGCGCCAGAGGCCAGGCGGTACGCCTTCCCAACCTCGGAATGCACGAGTGAAGGAGTTTGCATCCTCATATCCGAGTAAATAAGCTGCCTCATTCAGTTCAAGGGCGGAGTTTCTAAGATAGTATCGCGCCATCTGATGACGTGCTTCGTCAAGGATTTGTTGGAAGCTTGAACCTAACTCCTGTAATCGGCGTTGCAGTGTACGTGAACTTATGTGCAGATCACTCGAAACGCCCTCAATCGTCGGACGATGGCCAGTAAGCTTCTGCTGAATTGTATTTCGCACAAGCTCGAGGAAACTATCTTCGTCGCTAGTGTATTGTTCGAGATCCTGCTCGAACTGTGGAGCAAGCATATCTAGCAATTCTATGTTCCGCGTTACGAATGGGAGTGCCGCATCACTCTCTCGGAACACCATAGCATTTCGAGGCTGCCCATCAATCACCGAACAACCAAAGTGCCGTTCTAAGAGCTTCAGATGAGAGCGTGGCTGTACAAATTCCACTCTCAGCGGTGAAATGCGTGTTCCACTACCATGACGCGCAATGGTAAGCACCCAGGCAAAACAGTGTTCAATGAGTGTCTGTGGCTCGGCCTCTACGGCTAACGTCCAGCTAAACTGAATGGTCCATTCCCCGCCCTCGGTCCTGTACAGAATCTCCTCCGGGGCAGATAGCTTCTTATAACGAGCCATATGCTGAACAGCTGCGCCGAAGTTTTCCGTCGATAAGGCGGCGATACCCATTGGATGAAACCGCTCGGTCTTTGTCTCGGTTCCTAACTTAAGACCGATGGCCGGATCGTTGCTTACTTGTCTGATAGCCTGCCAAAGCGCAAACATCTCCTCTGTTGAGACAAGAATGCGAGTTTGGTCAAAAAGATTCTGCGGCAGTCCAGCTCTACGCAGGACCGCCGAGACTTGAACTCCCTCTTCTTCCAATCTGGCGTGAAGACCAACCGCAACTCGAAAGTGCTTAACCATACTTACTCAGACTTAAGAGATACCATGTCGATGGAGAAGCGATATTTCACATCAGACTTCAGCAGTCTCTCGTAAGCTTCGTTGATTTGTTGAATAGCAATGACTTCCACGTCCGATGTAATGTTATGCTCGCCGCAAAAATTCAGCATCTCCTGAGTTTCAGGAAGACCGCCAATTGGTGACCCTGATACGCTACGACGTCCGAAGATGAGACCAAAAGAGCTTAGGCTCAACGGCTTCTCTGGCGCGCCAACCAAGGTCATATTGCCGTCGCGAGCTAGTAAGTTAATGTAGGCATTGATGTCATGATCGGCTGAGACAGCATCGAGAATAAAGTCGAAGCTACCCGCATGTTTCTGCATCTCATTGGCATCCCGGGAGAGAACAACCTCATCTGCGCCTAGACGCAGCGCATCATCAATCTTGCTAACTGATGTTGTAAAAACTACTGTGTGGGCACCCAGTGCACGAGCAAACTTGACACCCATGTGACCTAACCCGCCAAGGCCGACGATACCAACCTTCTTCCCTGCTGTGACGCCCCAGTGACGCATCGGAGAATAGGTCGTGATTCCTGCACAGAGAAGTGGCGCCGCAGCGGCAAGATTGAGATTGGATGGGATGCTAACAACGAAACGCTGGTTCACAACTATGCTGTCGGAATAACCGCCGTAGGTCACTCCGCCGATGTGCTTGTCCGGAAAACCGTAGGTGAGTGTCTGATTCGGACAAAACTGCTCCAAGCCAGCCTGGCATGAGGGGCAGGTACCATCAGAATCTACCAGGCAACCTACCCCGGCAAGATCGTCGACCTTAAACTTCGTAACGGCTGAGCCAACCTTCGTGATACGTCCAACGATCTCGTGACCGGGAACACAGGGATAGACAGTGGGAAGTACATCGCTCCACTCATTGCGGACATAGTGCAAATCTGAGTGACAGATTCCACAGAATAGAATTTCGATCTGAACGTCATTTTCGTTGGGATCGCGCCGGGCGATCACGGTAGGTGCAAGCGGGGATGTCGCACTGGAAGCGGAGTAGGCTTTAGCGTTGAACATTCCCATACATTAGTCGCTTGATAAATAGATTTCCATGCAAAAGACGCCATTGCATCTGCAAAACACGCCATTCTTTTATTAATAAATAAAACGCATAAAAGTAAAAAAGGATCGTCCGAATACTTTGCAGATACGATTGGCGATTCAAAACGCAATTCGCAACTCATGTAAACACAACCTGAGAGGAAGCTAGTCAATCCGTTTAGTACTTGCCTGCCGAAACTTAGGTTTACTCTTGCCTTCGAGATTAAGTGCTACGGCATCTCGAATGAGCTGTTTCAAGGCCACCTCATCGATCTTGTCGCTTTCGCGAATGTCGATGGCGCGTCTGACATTGCCTTCGAGGCTGGAGTTGAATAGACCTGAAGGATCCTCCAACGAAGCTCCTTTAGCAAACGTCATCTTGACGACACTTTTATATGTCTCTCCTGTGCAGATAATACCGCCATGAGAAAAGATGGGAGTTCCCATCCACTTCCACTCCTCGACGATCTCAGGATCGGCGGCATGTATGATTGCTCGTACCTTTGCGAGTGTCTTTCCGCGCCAATCGTTAAGTTCTTTGATCTTCGCATCGATGAGTACAGAAGCAGATTCTGCCGGAATAGTCTTCTTCATAGATAAACTCCAGTTCTCGCACCTAATTTAGCTGCGCTTTTTCGAAACCTGCAAACTTCGCAATGTCAGGCACTCCGTTTCTACAGCAGTGCCGGCGAGGCTTGCAGGCGTCGCCAGAAGAAATACGACATGCCCCAGAGAACCCCAGTCCCTGCAGCCCAACCCCATGCATTCACCCCATCGCCGACAGAGAGATGAGCGACCAGAGCCGAGACGAGCGTGATGGCGAAGCCCGCATAGGCCCATTCCTTGAGTCGCGCAGGAACCATGGGGACGAGCAGTACGGCTACGCCTGCCAATTTTACCCAGGAGAGTTCTATTCGGAAATAGGCAGGAAACCCGAGGTGGGCAAAGGCCGTAGCCACCTCAGGAAGACGCAACTGCGCATAGGCTGTAAAGCTCATTTGGAGCGCAAACAATACTGTAGAGATCCAGAAGCCGACGATCATTCCTCTGGGTTCCTTCATACTGCACCACCGTCGAGCACCCGCTCCAATCCGTCGAAGAATTTTTGCCAGCCGTACTTCGCACCCTGGTAATTTGCCTGTTGCTCGGGACCGAAGCCTGACTGCTCCATGCGTACGTGCGTGCCACCCTCCGCTGGAGTCAACGTCCAGAGGACCACCCATTGCAGGCCGCCGACACCTTCGCTTCCACCAACACCCCAGCTATACGACAGACGTTGCAACGGATCAATAACGAGTACCTCTCCGTCGACGATGCCATTCCAATTCGGCATAGGATCAGCCCGAAACTGGAACTTTCGCCCAACCACGGGCTCAAAGTCGTTGCTCATCATCCACTGCGCAAGAAGCGGACTCTCTGTAAGCGCACGCCACAGTTTCGTTGGTGGGTGTGGAAATACTCTCTCCATTACAAGCGTACGAGGACTCTCTGTTGAGTTGCTCATGGATCCATCCTTTCTAAAAGAGCTTCGAGACGGTCAAACCGATCGCGCCAGAAGGCACCGTAGAGATTAAGCCAATCCACCATGGGTGCCAGCGCATTGAGCTGCGCGCAATAGTGTGTTTCACGTCCCTCGCGGCGGTGTCGCACCAGCTTTGCCCGCTTCAACACGGTCAGGTGCTTGGAAACAGCAGGTTGCGATATGCCCGCATAGTGCGTTAGCGCGTGGACTGTTTGCTCGCCTTGCCGAGTCAGCTCCTCGAAGATGGCTCTACGCGTTGGATCGGCAAGAGCTCGAAACACATGATTGGTATTGGCCGGTTTCACTTTCAAAACCATAACCGCATGGTTATGGTTTTGTCAAATACAAGCCGCGTTATTTGCTTTCAATTGATCTACAACTTTCGATTGTGCAAATGTACTGTCATCTTTTAAACGGACTCCTGTGTTGCCCAGCGCTCGTGCTTCGCGAAGCAGATAGACAAGCCTAAAGGCAGCCTCTTCATAAGAGAGCCCAGATAGACGAATATTCGAAATGCAATTCCGTTCTGCATCCGAGCGTCCAACATACGGCTTATAGGTGAGATAGGCGCCAAGGCTATCTACTGCGGTTAATCCTGGTCTTTCTCCAATCAGGATGACTACCGCCTCAGCTCCGCGAATCGCACCTATCTCATCACCCAAAGCCACACGCGCCTGCGTGGCCAGCATAATCTCATCTAACTCCCATTCGACAAGTTGAGGTTGCAATATCTTTAGCAGTACAAGTGAATGCTCCTTGGCGGCAAGTGATGAGAGTCCGTCGGCAATGACAATGGTAAGTCTTCTTGCTGAATGCGATAGCGGATGTAAGTTCTCAATACATTCGGCTGCAAGTCTGCGTCCAAGATCGGGACGATGAAGATATTCCGTACGATTCCTTGCCTGACTCCACACTTTGCGCGATAGAAATCCAGCATCGGTGAGTTCCAATGTCAACACATCCGCTTGAAATGGAGCATAGATAACGTCTTTCGCGCGCGCGTGAGCCATGCTGAAGCTCAGCAATACCTCTGTCGGCAGACTCGATCCAACTCTTCCCAGGCCAACATGTGCTTCTGTAAATCGCGATAATGTTTGCCAGGGGTCGGGCGGGGCAAATGATTTGCTCATAGGTCACCAATGGCGAGAAGCCCGCCGGGGAGTAGTGCACTCAATGCTTGCTGCGGCGGCATCAGCATTCCCACCTCATCTGTGATTTCCATCTGATGCAACCACAACTCAAACTCAGGAGCGCGTTTTAATCCCAACACCTTGCGCAGGTATAAAGCATCGTGAAAGGACGTGCTCTGATAATTGAGCATGATGTCATCCGCACCGGGAACCCCCATGATGAAGTTCACTCCAGCTACCCCAAGCAGCGTCAGCAATGTGTCCGTATCGTCTTGGTCAGCCTCAGCATGATTGGTATAACAGACGTCACATCCCATGGGCAGGCCCAGTAGTTTGCCGCAAAAGTGATCCTCGAGTCCGGCCCGAATAATCTGTTTGCTGTCGAAAAGATACTCCGGGCCAATGAATCCAACCACCGTATTGACGAGCAACGGCGAGTATTGCCGTGCTACAGCATAGGCGCGAGCTTCGCATGTTTGCTGATCAACACCGAAATGAGCATCCGCAGAGAGCGCACTTCCCTGCCCGGTCTCGAAGTACATACAATTCTGTCCGACAGTGCCTCGCTTGAGCGAGCGCGCGGCTTCGTGCGCCTCTCGCAATAAGTCAAGCGTGACGCCAAAGCTCTCATTTGCCTTTTGCGTTCCAGCGATGGATTGAAAAACCAGATCAACTGGAGCCTCAGCCTCGATTGCACGCATCGTATTGGTGATATGCGTTAGCACACAGATCTGTAACGGCGCATTGAAGCGTTGCCTAAAGTGATCTAGCGCACGCAAAAGATCGATCGTTGTTGCAATGCTGTCGCTTGCAGGATTGATGCCAATCACTGCATCGCCGCAGCCGTACAGTAATCCATCGATAGTTGAGGCCAGAATACCCTGAATATTGTCAGTTGGGTGATTCGGTTGCAGACGAACCGACATGCGTCCCGGCAATCCAATCGTGTTGCGAAAGCGCGTGACTACCCTGCACTTACCCGCCGCCAGAATCAGATCCTGGTTCCGCATAAGCTTGGAGACGGCAGCTACCATCTCCGGGGTTAGACCCCGCGCTACATTTGCTAATGTTTCACTATCGCATTCATCGCTGAGTATCCATTCGCGCAACTGGCCGACCGTGAGATGTCGAACTGGCGAAAATGCCGAATCATCGTGAGTATCGATAATGAGCCGCGTTACATCATCGTTTTCGTAAGGGATCACAGCCTCATTCAGAAAATGAGTCAGAGGCACGTCTGCTAAAGCGTATCTTGCCGCAACTCTCTCAATCTCAGACTCCGCAGCAATTCCCGCTAAGACATCACCCGAGCGTAAAGGGCTGGCCTTCGCAAGCAACGTCCTAAGATCGTCGAATCGATACGTTCGGTCATGGGTCCCATACGAGAACATCACAGGTTGAAACGCTCCTTAGTCTCGCTGAAGGATTTAGCTCTCAATCATCTTTAGTCTTCATTATCAGGGGATTTTCAGAGATCGAGGTAACAATAATCCGCAAATGTCGTTGCACCGATAGCTATAGTCTCGACCTTGCATGCCAGTCATAAAGCCGCTACAAAACCTCAAAGCCCGGCATTCGTGCCAGGCCTTGGGCTATTCAAGCAAAAGACTAACCAGCAGGATCGTTTAGCTACCCGCATCTGGAACAACAGCTTTTCCCTTGGCCGAAAAATAGGCTGCTAGTGGGTCATGAGGCAGAGCCTTCAATCCAGCCACAACGCACTGGGCATTCAGTACCGCACCTGCCCAACTGGTATGCGTATGCGGATCAGCGAACAAGGGCTCTACTTTCTGTTCGCCAAGCTCGTCGTAGTGGCGCGCAATAATCGCATTCAGATCAATGAATGCCACATGTTGCTGTTCAGCGACCTGCTTCGCCCATCCACCGTAGTTATCGGAGTTACGAATGACCTTGCCATCCTTCCATAGCTTACGTGGAATCGGAGAGCAGACAATCGGAATGGCTCCTTTTGCAAGAGTATCAGTCACATACTGGCGCATATACCAACCATAGGTGTGTACAGTCTCATGCCGCTTGAGAATCGGATTTTCGATCTCTCTACTCTCATTGCCAACACCTGGAATAGTTCCGCGAGCGCGAGCGGTATCGTCCAGCGGTCCCGAATCGTTGTGTCCAAACTGAAAGAGAACGATGTCGCCGGGCTTCATCAATGCAAGCGTATCGGCCCAATGTCCCTCGGTAATATAAGTACGGCTACTGCGACCGCCGATCGCACGATTAACGACATTAATCTTCAACGTGTCGAAGAAGCAAACGATCGGCTCTCCCCACCCCCACTGCCCATGAGCACCATCGCCGTGGCCGTTACGAACCGTAGAATCGCCGACGATAAAGAGCGTCGGCAGATGAGGATTGGCAGGCATCGGCAACCCAAGCTTGGCATGAACTGCGGGATCCGTGGGCGAGCCCGGCTCTACTGGTATCTGCGTAACCTGCGCCAGCGCTATCGAACCAGCAAGAAGGAAGACCGCGACAAAGGCAAACAGGAATACGGCTTGGAGGCAGGATTGTTTCTTCATTGAAACTATTTACTATAATCGAAATTAAAGCGTCAAGTCTTTGATTCTGGCTGTAAATAGGGGCCATTAGGTTGCGGGGAGACACGGACTATAAGGCGTATACTGGATATAGTTCTTTGCAGCGCTCCAATGCAATGTTGGTGCCAGCTCCAAGATGGGGGCGTCACGGCTTCGACGGGATTGCTTGTGGCAGAGAGGCATGCCGGGGTGTGGACACCCGTAATCGCTCACAAAACTATAAGTGCCGAACCTCAATTCGCGCTTGCTGCTTAATTAACTAAGTAGCCGATCGCTCAAGCTTCGCCTACGGGCCTGTACCGATCGTCGCACAGTAGGCTGGTCTTCCCTGCTCCGCCTGAGCGGGTCGGACGAGATCAATCAGGCTGGTCGTCGTCGCATCTTCGTCCGTTCTAAGCGCCGATGACGAGACAAAGATGAACCGGAAAAAGCATGAAAGCTCTCTGTTGGAAGTTTTTTCGGACGCGGGTTCGACTCCCGCCGCCTCCACCATTTTTAAATATTTATCATGAATCCCCTTATAGATAGCAGCAGTGAGTGCCTCTGCGTCTCCGCAAGGGGCAATTACTTCGTCCGTAAAGATGGATTGGACTAATCACGCTCGTCATAAGTATTGCTCGATGTTTCCATAGCAGAGGCTGCTTGCAAGAGCCATTGACAAAACACAATGCTGTGAACTCCGGCGTTAAAGTTATCGCGATTAAGCTGGCTTCCTCGCCCAAATAGTCCTGTAGAAAGATATGTAGCTCTCAACGAAGGCGGTCGTCCAGTCATCGTCCCGTAACAAACCTTAGCTAGTGTTAGTGAAGCAGCACTTAGCTAAATATCTGCAAACCAACGGATGCAATTCCCTTCACTATTCATCGTCTCTGGCTATGACCTATGCCAATAAGCAGACGTCGACTGCTTAGCCACGGGCTCTACACCTCAGCAGGGCTTGCGCTCAGCAAACACGCGTCGGCAATCGGCCAGACCATGGCTTCTCCTCCGCAAGTAAGAAGCGGAGTAAAACTTGCGCGTTACGTAGATCCTCTGCCTATACCTTCACTCATCAGCGCAATCGGCAGTTCGAACAAGATCATCGACATCGAAATGCGCCAGTTTCGTCAGCGAGTACATCGCGACCTGCCGCCAACTACACTCTGGGGGTATAACGGTTCCTGGCCGGGGCCTACCATTGAAGTGCAAAGCGGTCAGGCTCTCAGTATTAACTGGACGAGCAAGCTACCCACCAGGCATCTCTTCCGTGTCGACCATTCCATCCACGGAGCTGAGTCTTCTATTCCGGAGGTTCGCAATGTCGCGCATATCCATGGAGCCTGCGTTCTACCTGATGACGACGGCTTCCCTGAAGCCTGGTTTACGGCTAACGGAGAGCACGGCCCCAAATTCAATCCGCGTCCCTCTTTTTACCCAAATGGCCAATCCTCCACGGCACTGTGGTATCACGACCATTGTATGGGTATCACCCGGCTCAACATTTACGCAGGCCTGGCCGGCTTTTATCTCATCCGCGACGAGGCCGAGCGAACATTAAATCTTCCCAGCGGCGAATACGAAGTGCCACTCATGTTGCAGGACCGACTCTTCCATCGTGACGGCTCTCTCTACTATCCAACGGTGGTTAACGGTCCTAGAGAACATCCTCTATGGATACAGGAGTTCTATGGCGACATGAACTGCGTCAATGGCATGGTCATGCCGTTTCTCGAGGTCGAACCGCGCAAGTATCGGTTCCGTATCCTCAACGCCGCCAACTCCCGTTTCTATCATCTACGACTATTCAATACAGACGGCGCCGGTAAGTCCCTCGATGACTCCTTTGACGACGTACCCTCCTTCCAGCAAATCGGCACCGATGGCGGCCTACTTCCAACTCCGCTCGAGCTACGCTATCTGCTCATCGGACCGGCCGAGCGTTTCGACATTGTCATTGATTTCTCAAACTTCAAAGGAAAGTATTTCTCTCTCGTCAACGACGCCCCGGCTCCCTACACGATGGGAGGCCAGTATGTAGCAGAAGACGTAATGTTATTTAAAGTAACGAAGCCGCTCTCAGGTAAAGACACAAGCACTGTGCCAGACACTCTCGTTCCCTTTGAAGCCCTCGAACCCACTTACGCTACGCGCGAGCGCATGCTGCTTGTCTCCGAAAAAGAGCGTCCGTCCGACGGCTACGTTATCATCGGCCTGCTCGGCGATGCGCGTTGGCACGACCCTATCACCGAAGATCCCAAAGCCGGAAGCACTGAAATCTGGTCCTTCGTCAACATTACCGGCGACGTGCATCCTTTACATATTCATCTCGTGCAGTTTCAGGTCTTAAATCGGCAGCCCTTCGATGTTCAGACCTACCAGCAGACTGGCAAAATTGTCTTCACCGGCAAGCCCATGGCCCCCGAAAGTAATGAGCGGCCAGCACATAAGGACACCATCAAGTCCTACCCGGGCTTCGTCACGCGAGTGATCCAACGCTTTGATCTACCGCAGGGAGCACCCACTACGCCGGGGGAAGAACTTGTTTACGTATGGCACTGCCACATTCTCGAACACGAAGACAACGAGATGATGCGACCATATAAAGTCGTTATCTAAAGAATTTCCGTGCTTTGGCTCAAAAGACCGCTCTGCACTCAAGCAGGTTCCGAATGCGAGCGGAGCAAGCGAGCCTTCGCAGACGGATCGCCGTCTGGAACGTAAGCACAATTATTCATCATTTCATTTTTCATTGACGCATTTCTGGAGCCGCTGGCTCTACGGTTACACCACCGAGGATGCATCCCCAACGGATGCTGCCGTCGCCTCAGTATTTTCGGAGGTTACACCGTGAAATCAAAACGTAAAATCAACGCCCCTAACGGGACATTGAAGTGTGGCGCGATGATGTTGATTGCGCTGCAAGTGTTTGCGGCAATGCCACAATCCGCTTACGCCCAGAATTCTGAGCCACACACGACGACGCCTATTAAGCACGTCATTGTTATCATCGGTGAAAACCGCACCTTCGATCATGTCTTCGCCACTTATACGCCCCGTGAAGGTGAAACCGTATCTAACCTGCTCTCAAAGGGCATCATCAGAGCAAACGGTAAGCCCGGCCCGAATTATGCTCTCTCTGCGCAGTTCTCGGCGCTGGACAGCACCACCGCAGGCAGTGGAACCTACACCAATAGCCCCCAATCCAAGAGCATCTATGGCGTCCTCCCAGCCGTACTCGCAGGCGGGCCGGAAGCTCCTACCGTCGCAGGCCCAGCTCCTTTCACCACGCTGAAGGTCGCAAAACTTGCCGACCATGGTCTCGCCAAAGCTTATGACCGGTTCCTACTCACAGGAGCGACTGGCATTCCCGCGGGACAAATCGATACACGCATCTCCAACGCCACTTATCTGCGCGAAGGCGTCTACCAACTCAGCGGGCCGAAGATGCCGTACGACGCCTACACCAACAGCCCCGTGCATCGCTTCTTCCAGATGTGGCAGCAGACCGACTGCAATGCCGACTACGCCACCTTCGACAATCCCAGCGGTTGCCAGAACGATCTGTTCCCTTGGGTTGAGGTCTCGGTCGGTACGGGCAGCAATGGTAATCCGCAGCCTAGCAACTTCGACGACACCACCACCGGCGAAGGTGCCACATCAATGGGCTTCTACAACATGGCGCAGGGCGATGCTCCTTATTTCAAGGAACTCGCAGATAAGTACACCATCAGCGACAACTTTCATCAGTCCGTCATGGGAGGCACAGGCGCCAACCACATCATGTTTGGTTTTGGTGATGCCATCTTCTATACCAATCCTCATGGAGTGGCCGTACGTCCCCCGACCAACCAGATTGAAAACCCCAACCCGCAGACATCCACCAATGACTACTACGATCAGGATGGCTATTCAGGCGGCAGCTACGTAAACTGCGGCGACATCAGCCAGCCGGGAGTGCCCGCCGTTACCAACTATCTCCAATCCCTTCAGCGTCCCATCAAAACAAACTGTGTGAAGGGCGACTACTACCTGGTAAACAATTACAACCCCGGCTACAACGGAGACGGAACTCTCGCCTCGCAGCTCTCTCCTTATACGATCCCGCCCACCAGCCAGAAGAGCATCGGCGATGACCTCGTGGCTCACCATGTTCCCTTCAAATACTTCGGCGAAGATTGGGACCTCTACGTTACCGATCCCACCGAATCCAACACCTTCGACGAGTACTGCAACATCTGTAATCCCTTCCAATATCAGACACAGTTTATGGGTACTCAGGCTGCCCGCCAACAATATATCGCGGACACAACTGAACTCTATGAGGACATTGACACCGGCAATCTGCCGCCTGTCTCCATCGTCAAGCCCAGCGGCTTCAATGACGGGCATCCGGCATCATCCAAACTCGATCTGTTCGAAGGCTTTACAAAAAAGATCATCGATCAGGTCAAGGCCAATCCTAAACTGTGGGACAACACCGCTATATTCATCACTGAAGATGAAGGCGGCGGATACTACGACTCGGGATACATTCAGCCCGTTGACTTCTTCGGTGATGGCACTCGTATTCCTCTCATTGTCGTCTCGAAGTACTCCGAAGGAGGTCATGTATCCCACGAATATGGTGATCATGTATCTCTCATGAAGTTCATCGAGAAGAACTGGGATCTTCCAACTATCAGCAGCCGTAGCCGTGACAATCTGCCGAATCCGATCCAGAGAGAGAGCAATCCGTATGTGCCGACCAATAGCCCAGCTATCGGCGACCTCATGGACGACTTCAGTTTCTCTCACAACCGCTAAGCATGATTAAATTTTGTGAATCGCTTCGACGGCCAATAATCATTGGCCGTCGAAGCGCATTTTAGGATCACTCCAACCGCAGTAACAATACTTTTTACTTAGGTCGAAGAATACAAAGGAACGCCTGTATGCGCATCGTTCGCTCCGCCTCAACACTCGTCGGAATCCTCTTCATTGTGGCTACAGTAGTAGCTCCTTCAAGTGCAACTACCCCCACCACTCCTCACAGCTTTCACATTCAAGATCAATGGAACATCGGTGGCAAGGGCGGATGGGGCTTTCTCGCTATAGATCCTGCAGCCCATCGGCTCTATATTCCTCGCACAAATCGCATCTCTGTCGTCGATACCGATACCGGCAAAGCCTTGGGAGAGATTCAAGGTATGTCGAATCTGCGTGACCTCGCTCTTGATGACTCCGGTAGGTATGGCTACGCTACCGATGTCACCGACGGCACGGCAGGCTTTGTTCGCATCTTTGATCGCGTTTCTTTCAAATTGATCGCGTCTATTCCTACCGATCCTATTCCTGACGCCATCATCTTTGACTCTGCAACTAAGCTAATCTTTGCCTTCAGCTATCGCGCTCGCAACGTCGCAGTAATCGACACATCGACCAACCAGATCGTCTCGACAATTCCTCTTGCAGGTCACCCTGGTTCTGCCATAGGCGATGGCAAAGGTGGAATCTTCGTGGCACTTCCTGCTCGCGGTGAAATCCAGCGCATCGACGCAGTTTCGCGTAAAGTCACAGCATCATGGACTCTCACACCATGCACTGGGCCCTCCGGTCTTGCTATTGATGCTCAACACCACGAACTGTTCACCACCTGTGAAGATCACAAACTTGTCGCTGTCGATGCCACAAACGGGCAGGTCAAGGCCATCGGTGATGCTCCTAAGGACGCAGGCGATCTCGATTTCGATCCCCGGCTAAACCTGCTCTTCCTCGCTGATCCGGCGGGTTCACTCACTATATTTCGTCGCGAATCGCCGCTTCGCTATACCGTGCTGCGAAGCGTTAACACAGAGGCCGGGGCACGAACGATGGTCGTCAATCACAAGGATGGAAAAGCGTATCTGGTTACCGCCAAATATGGCCTCAACTCCGGAAACGTCTCCGAAGAACTGCGCTATCGTCCCACCCCTATTCCAGGAAGCTTCTCTGTCTTCGTTGTATCCCGTTAAGCAAAGACAAGATTGATTGCCTAAGAGCATACAACCTCAAAGCAACTTCAATAAAGGTCGCAGTCCTATGGATCTAATGGATCCATAGGGTTTTGTTGTAGAGACTCGATGCTTGGCAAGAAGATAAGGCTGGTATTTGAAGGCCGCGCGACAATCTTATACGGCACATAGCCCAACTCCTTCCGACAACGCTCTGCTAAGGATTGACTCTGAATATACGTGATCTGTGAAGGGTCGCTGACAACAAGCGCTGGTTTGTTCATCGGCATACCGTATCGATAGATCTCTCGTACAGCGTTGCGCATATTGGTCGTCGTGTGCCGAGCATGCGGATCTACGAGAATTGCCTCTTCCGGAACGTGATAATCGCGTAGAAGTGCTTTTTTCATCTCTATTGCCTCTGCAAAATGTGTCTGCGATGGATGCACATACCCACCTGACACCAGGATGAAAGGAGCTTTACCAGCGTGATATGCCTCAGCGGCCAAAGCAGTCCGTTTGCGTCCAACTTCGGCGAGAGCGACATTTGGATCTTCCGGCCCTTCCCCTGGAACCACAATGACTGAGAACGCGTAGCGGTCCCAATGGGTCGATGAGATAGACCGAAGAGCAGCTTTATTAATCTTCTCCTGCATCGGTTCAAAACGGCCAGCCTCATCGCGATGATTCAAAGCCAGCAACTGCAGTGCAGCCGTGAGAGAAGGTTCAAAGAATAGTTTGTCCGTTACTGCAGATATCTGCTCTGTAAGTGAAGTAACGCGCTCCAGAAAATCAGCCGAATGTGTATCAAAAGATATGGAATCTATCTTCGGATAGCGTGGCCGACTTCCCTCGCCGTAAACTGCGAGCACATCGTTAAGCCCGTGAGCGCAGAGCACCCACGCACTTACAAGAAGGTCTTGTCCTCCTCGCTGTTGATAGAGCACATAAGCTCCACTCTCCTGCAGCTCGCGGTCAATAATCTTCCTGACATCCGGGTTGCTCTGATAAATCCTGGTCAGTGCGATGGAGACAGACTGAATATCTTCATCGGCCCACGTAAGAGGCCGTAACAGACAATCCGAATTCTGGTGGCAGGTCTGCAATGCCAGCTTTAGACGTTGCTGTCGCATCGAATTTAGCTGTTCAAGAGCTTTATCCGATGCTAATACGTTGCTGATTTCTGTATTAGTTTGGAAGAGCGATAGAAGGTAAAAGTTCTTGTCCTCGATAACAGAATGCAGCGGTAGCGGCTTTTTTGCTGGAAATACTTCCGCGAAATTATGAGGAGTAAGAACTGCAATGGCTAAGAAAAAAATCTGAAAATGGCGCAGGAACATAGGCGCTGGGGTCTCCATCAAACGATATCCGGTGATCTTGAATGTGGAGGCCACCGCAATATGCGAAGACCTCCACTCTTCTTTAAAACTTCAAGCTTGCTCCGATCTGTACGTTGCGTGAAGTACCCGCAGCGGTTTCTCGAAACAGGTCGCTTGAGTTTGCCGTACTGATGACGGCGCCGGTGCATCCTGTGGTGGTGTTGCAATTCAGATTGTTGGTATTGAGAAGGTTCTCCGCCCCGATGAACGCGGAGAGATGAACATGCTCACCTATATCAAAGTAGCGTTTGACCTGTGCGCTTACCTGAGAGAATCCCCGCCCGCGAAAACTGTTGCGGCTTTCAAAGAGAGGCCGATCATTGACGACACCATCATTGTTGAGATCTGTGCCGGCCGTCACATTGATAGGAAATCCAGAGTTCATGTAGGTAATTGTGGAGATTTCAAAACCATTGAGCCAACGCAAGGACGACTCGCTCAGCTTGGGTTGATAAAGTCCCTGAAGAACGAGATTATGACGAATATCACTGTCTGCATTGCCATAGTCGCGATGGAGGTTGGTAGGATCGCTGATGCTTCCCCCCTCTCCAATGTTGTCATCAAGCGCATGCGAGTACATATAGTTGGCGGTGAACTCGAGACCATTTGAAAGCCGCTTTTGCAACGTAAGAAAGCCGCCAGTGAAACTGGACGTCGTTCCCGAATGAACAAGATTAATAGCTCCAAAGCTAGCGTTGGGACGATGAGCAGTGCCAGCGAAGACCGGTCGCCCATCGGCGAGTGTCTGGCCCGTCGCAGTCAAATTTGTATCCGCATAGTAAAGTCCATGACGCAGTCCTGCGAACTGATAGCCGATAGTAAGTTGAAAGTTTGCTCCAAGCTCCTGTTGAACCTGCATATTGGCTTGCTGCTGGTAAGTATTGTGAAAGTTCTGATCGAAGGCAGTAATGCTGGGAGGAACCTGAAAGGCACCGCCAGTGAACTGCGGAACGGTAGGAAAGACGGGCGACCCTGGCGTACTGCCTGTCACCAGATAGTTCAGCAAGCGATGTCCATTCACTTGCGCCGCGTTATAAAAAGTTGCCAGGCCGGGTACATCGTAGTACATACCATAGGCTGCGTGGACAGTCGTCTTTTGGTTTCCAAATGGAGACCATGTCAGTCCGAGCCGCGGTGCAATATCTTTGTAGTCATTGGGTACGCTACGCGAAAGCGAATAAGGAGCAAGAGGATCGAAGGTCGGAAAGAGGATAACCTCATAGCGTGCACCGACATTGATATTCAGATTGGGAGTAACACGAATCTCGTCCTGCGCAAATGCATTCATGAAGTTGAAGGCAATGCGAACTTCGGGATTACCACTGTATGCGGTAAGGTTTGTATATGTGAAAGGCAGCCCAGTTGCAGGGTCTACCTTTCCGGCGACAGTATCCAGATATTGGTTAAGAGCGCTGACAGCAGGACGTCCGTTCTGCGCAGCAAGTCCACCGAAGGTAAAGGTAGGCGCAGTTCCCGAGAGATTCGCAAAAAGTTCGTGGTCATACTCCACTCCAAATTTCATGGTGTGACGTCCACGTGTCCAGGTCAGATTGTCGAGCACACTTGTACTACGTTCGGTTGTAGTCGTGGTGGTCAGGGGGCTGAAACCAATATTTGCAACGCTGCTGATATTGATCAAGACGCTTCCCGCAGGTGAGCTGCTGACAACCGGAAAATCTCCAGTATCGCGTTGAATGGTGCCAAATCGAAGTTCGTTGAGTAGCGTACTCGATAGCACGGTAGCCAATTGAACTCCGCCCCCGTTCTGATGGTCAACGTAGCGAGAGCCGCGATCTACAATACTAAGGCCGCTATCGTTATTAGGTTGATGGTTGGTGAAACGTGCATAGCGAACATAACCGCTATTCTTCGAGTTCAGCGTATAGTCCACTTTACCGACGAAGGTGCGGTAGGTCTCTCCGAAAGGTGCGGTGCCAATCTCATTACTGGGCAATCCAAGTGCGGCAGCATTGGCAGGAGTGATGGTGATGGCATTCGGAAGGGTGTAAGGGTTGTTTTCGAACTGCCCGAAGAAGAAGAGCCTGTCTTTGATGATCGGCCCCCCCAAAGTAAAGGCTTCGTCATACCAGCTACGATCGGGCTGGACAGTAGCGAGCGTGGGGATTGCTTGCAAGTCGGTGGGGCGCCACTGCCCAAGTGCCGAGCCGTGAAACTGGTTAGTCCCTGACTTCAAAACCACGTTGATCTGTCCGCCTGCTGCCCTTCCAAATTCGGCAGAATAGCCATTGGCTAGAGTCTGCGTTTGTGCAATCGCTTCAGGAGTCACGATGATGAGGCGGATCTGTCGGTTCCCTCCATGCTGGGTATCATCAAGACCATCGAGGTTCCATTGAGAGCGCTCTGTTCCGCCAAAGGTAAACTGAGTTGTCGAGAACGTACTCGTTGGCATTCCAATGACACCAGGCGAAAGGAGGAGGAAGTTGTATGCCTGGCGCGACAGGATCGGCAGATTTTCAATCTCCTTGCGGTCAAGCACTGCGCCCACGGTTGAAGTTCCAGTGTCTACAATATCCGAACCGGCCTCGACCTCAACCGTCTGCGCGGTACTTCCTACAGCCAAAGAGATATCCACTCTCGCTTCCTGACCAACACTGAGCACAATATTCTGGAGCGTATTTGTCTGGAATCCATCAGCCACCGTAGTAAGACGGTAAACTCCTACCGGCACGAGCGGAAAGCGGTAATACCCCTTCCCGTCGGTCGTCACTTCCTGAGAAACTCCAGTGCTGACATTGATGAGCGTGTTATGGGCGCCTGAGATCGCACTTTTCGAAGGATCTAAGACGTAGCCGTTTACTGCAGCATCTACAGCATTTGCCTGTGCAAACGAAGCAACAGGAAAAGCTGCCAATAATAAGAAAAGCTGTAAACAAAGATTGCGGATCACGTCACTGTCTCCTAAAGCATAGTTGGTGAAAACCGGAAATGGACCAGCTCGGCCCGGTTGCCATATCAGCTCGCATAGGATTAGCACCGTAATTCGCAGTCATCAAAACAAATCACTGCAACGTCACTGCAACACCCAGGATACAGAGCGCAACAGCTTGAAATTACAAAAGATGTAGTAGATACAGAAGTATCTGATACAGTGAATGCACTGTTTCAGCCATGTTTACATGGGGTTTACATGAGACTGCTTAACTAAGATTCTTCATGGTCAAAGAATGATCTTCGTCGAAAAAGAGGCAGCTAACCCCGGAGCTTCGGCGACTGATCCTCGTCGCGAACTCGTAAGTCGTGTTGTCGCCTCATCGCTCTTTGCAAAAGCAGAACGTCTTTCGACCTTGCTTCTCTATGTCTGCAATGTCGCCCTGGACGGTAGAGCAGATGAGCTCAGCGAACAGAATATTGGCGAAGCTGTCTTCGGTCGGTCACGTGATTACGATTCTGCTAATGATGGGATCGTTAGGGCGCAGGTTAGTCGTCTTCGGCAGAGGCTCGACCTCTACTTTGAGGGCGAAGGAATAGATGAGCCGGTCAGGATTGTGATTCCCCGAGGGGGCTATATCCCCTTCTTCGAGCCACGCCCCTCCAAAGAGCCTATACCTCCCACTTCGCCAATGCCGATTCCAGGTTCAGTGGATTTACCCGTTGAGTCACCCCACATCGCAAGAAGCCGTTCAACCGGAACCGCCGTGGCATGGAGTCTGGTGGCAGTTCTTGCAATCGTTGTTTTGCTGTTGTCGCTAAAAGATCTTGGCTTTTTTAAGAAGGCCCCGCCAACCCATGTAGCGACTCATCCCCTCTGGAGCCAGATGTTCATTCCAGGTCAGCAAACCACACTTGTCCTGGCCGATAGCAATTTAGTGGTTTGGCAAGGAATGATGAAGCGAGATGTTCCTCTGGAGGAATATCTGAGCGGCAACTATAGGACCACAATCCCGGCAACAGCTACGCCTCTTCAGAAAGAAGCAGTACAGATCGCCCAGGGGCGATATACGTCGATGATTGACGTCGAAATGATTCAGTATTTCTCGCAGATCTCACAATTAGAGAAAAGCAAGCTCGACGCACGCTATACGCGCGATCTAAGGCCCAACGATTTAAAGCAGGGCAATATCATTCTCAGTGGAGCATCGGAAGCTAATCCATGGGTTCTGTTATTTGAGCACGACATGAACTTTGTTTTCTCTTATGACCGGCTGCATGATAAGTCGGCGGTTATCAACCGCACTCCCATAGGAAATGAGCCTCGGGAATGGGATTCTATTCACACTGAAAATCAGCATCACGTCTATGGTGTTGTCGCTTATTTGCCCAACCTTAGCGGAAATGGAAACGTACTTATCCTTGAAGGCACAACAATTGCAGGCACCGAATCCGCTCTGGATTTCGTATCGGACGATTCGCAATTATTGCCATTCCTTAAACAGTTGAGACGTGCTGATGGAAGCCTCCCACACTTCGAAGTTGTTCTCGGAACCGACAACATGAGCGGGAGTGCTGTAAAAAACAGCATTCTTGCCTGGCGTATTAAAAAATAACGATCACTTCTGTCAGATAAAAGGCAATTCTAGTGTCTTCCGCCTGCAACTCTGAGATTACCTCGACGTTCCCGACGTCTTTGCCATGAACATGTACTGGCCCGGTGTTACTCCCAGAACACGTTTGAACTTCTTGGTGAAGTGGCTCTGGTCAGTGAATCCCGCCATATAGGCAACATCGACAAGTGGCATACCCAACTGCAGAAGCGATGTTGCCATCTCAATACGAAACTGCGTCAGATAGTCTCGTGGGGTCAAGCCGACGATCTCTTTAAACATCCTCAGAAAATGAGAAGCTCCATACGGCGAGAGAGCGGCAAGCTCTGCCAGGCTGAGATTCTGCCTATAATTCGCTTCCATATACTGCAGCGCCGTCCCAATCGACGTTTTGTCGAGCTCCGGTTCAGCATCACGATTTACAGACTCGGAGTATCGCTCAACCGCACGTGAAAAGATGGAGCAAAGCAGAGATTCAAAGTGCAGCCTGTCGCCGTCTCTCTCCAGTGCAACGTGAAGCCGAAAGAGGCTGGAGGCCAGTTCGCGATCCTCCACAAAAGGCTGCTTGAATCTCAGGGTCTGCATCGAGGCATCCGACGCCATCGACTTAAGAAACGTCTTGTCCAGGTAGAACACCCGAAAGCTCCACCCTAATGAATCTGCCGGCGAAGGAGCATGAGTCTCCCCCGGATTCAACAGCAGTACCGTTCCCCTTCCGAGCACATGATTTGCGCTTCGGCAGTAGAAGCTCATCGCCCCGCGGTCCACCACACCGATTGCAGGAACCCGATGAAAGTGTCGTGCAAACTCGTAGTTCTGGTACGAGCCCTGAAAAAGTTCCACCCCATCGAGACCCGCATGTCTCCAGATTCGCGCACGGTCGCCATCCATCAGCGGCCTGTCGCCGTGATCATGTTGCACCTCTGATTCAAAAGCACTTAGGATCTGCGAAGTATCGGACTTCAAGGATAAGGAACCGTCCGCTTGAAGCTCACTGGCCATACTTAAACGATACCAGTTATTTAACTTAGCGCCCCAAAAAGCGATTTCATACAAGATTAATAACCTGATCGGTTGCCACAATCTAACTGTGAGCCGATTATCTGGACTATTTTTACCTCTGGTGCTGATCCTTACAGCATTCCAGCCACTCCACGCACAACATGCTCCGCTGTCTCCCGACGCTCCGTGGCAACCGACTCACAATCTCTTCGGAAGCGGCCCCACCCCGCTCTATCGCCACGAAGCGACCTTGGACAACGACACGGTATACACCCTTGGGCAATTGATCGACATCGCCGAGGAAAACAACCCCTCCACCCATGCCGCATGGGCGCGCGCACGAGCTGCGGCCGCATCGGTTGGCATCGCCAAAAGCGAGCTTTACCCGACGATTATTGCGGCAGCAGCCGGAAGCACCTTCCTCAACCCGCCGCTGCTCTATAAAACTTTCGTAATTCAGGATATCGGCGCCTTCGAAACAGCATTGAAGATCAACTACACGCTGGTCGACTTTGGAGCGAGGCGTGACGAGATCGACGCCTCCAAGGCGCGACTGCTTGCGGCCAACCTCAGCTTCAACAACGAGCAGCTGGTTCTCATCCAGCAAGTGTCGTCTGCCTACTACAAGCTCCTCAATACAATCGGACTTCGCGAGGCGGCCGAAGTTAACCTGCACGACGCGCAGACCGTCGAAGACGCCGTCCGTGATCGCAAGGCAAATGGTCTGGCGACTCTGCCCGATCTGCTTGAGGCACGTGCTGCAACGGCCAAGGCAGATTACGAGCTGCAAAGCACGCTGGGTGCCGAAAAGACCGCGTTCGGCGATCTTTCCACCGTCATGACCGCGTCTCCCACCAGCCCCTTCAAGGTTCAGGAGCTCAAAGACCTTGTGATTCCCGACACCATGAATCAAACGGTCGAAGAGGCTATCCAGAGCGCTTACCAGACTCGCCCCGATCTGCTGTCCGACATCGAACATGTAAAGGCTGCCGACGCAGAGCTGAAATACGCACACTCCGCTTACTACCCCAAACTCGAGTTCGACGGCTCCAAAGGCTGGCTTCGCGCCTGGGGACAACAGGAAAGCTACGAAGGGACCTACGGCAAGACCTATACCTACGACGCCAAGCTCAGCCTTACCTGGACCGTATTTGATGGCCTAAAGCGAGAAAACCGGATCTCGCAGGCAAAGGCCGAGCGAGCCGCTGCCGAAGAAGAGGTTCGCGAGCGCGAAGATAAGATCGCCGACCATGTATGGGGAGACTACGCTGACGCCACCACTGCCTTGCAGCAACGAGTGGCAGCGACCTCTCTGCTCAACGCCTCGTCCGAGTCATACAACGCATCGGTCGAATCCTACAAAGACGGCGTCCGTAACATTCTCGACGTGCTCTCTGCCGAGCGTGATCTCGCACAGGCAAGAGCCGTCGATGTGACCGCTCGCACCCAGGTACTTCAGACATTTATGGACCTGGCCTTCAGAACTGGCTCCCTCCTCACCGACCACCCGAAAGGCAACCATCCGTGAGCCTCCAACAGAACGCAGAACGTAAATTCTCCATGTCAATCAAGCGATTCGTCGCTGCCCTCGGCGCTTCAGTAACCGTTGCGGGACTAAGCGGATGCGCCTTCTCTCCTTCCATTAACGTCCTCGGGTCGTATTTCCCCGCATGGATCGTCTGTTGCGCTATCGCCATCGGCATCACCACTCTGATGCACTATCTGTTCTCGCGCTGGAAGCTCGTCGATCAGCTTTGGCCGCTTCCCTTCCTTTATCCATGCCTGATCAGCTTTGTGAGCTGCTTTCTTTGGCTTGTCTTCTTTCGATAACGAGGTCTTTGTTTGAGCGACAACACACAATCATCGAGATACACCCTGCGCGGACATCTGATCAGCGGTTTCATTGTGGCTGGTGCCCTGATCACCGGCGCAGCGACGATCTATGCGGTCAACAACTATCCCCGAACCGACGACGCCGAAGTCGTAGCAAACGTAATCGGAATGGCTCCGCTGGTAGCTGGCCCGGTCGTGGAGCTGCCGGTCAAAGATAACGAGTTCGTCAAAAAAGGCAGCCTGCTTTATAAGATCGATGATCGCCCCTACCTATATGCCTTGCAGGACGCTCTGGCAGCGCAGAAGCGGCTTGAGGGAGAGATCGAAAACGAGACCCGCCGCATCAACGCGCAAGAGAGCACGGTCGATGTTTCAAATGCAAGCAGGCAGAATGCGGTTGCCAACGAAACGCGCGCCGACGATGAGATCGCAGTAAGCGAGGCGGCCATCGCTCAGGCTAGCGCCGCTCTTACCCAAGCGCAGGCCGATGCCGACTACGCCGTCAGTAACCTGCACCGCATCGAACCGTTGTTGGCAAAAGAATTTGTTACGCCTGATGATGTGCATAAGGCAAGATCGCTCGCCGAGGCCAAGACCGCCGCCGTTGAACAAGCACGTTCAGCCCTCACCTTGGCTAAGGCAAAGCTTCTCGCAACTACAGCCCAAAAACAACAGGCAATCGCGCAGCTCACCCAGGCCGAGGCCCAGGTCAAAGAATCCTCCGAAGCCGTTCTCGTCTTAGCTCCACTGATCGCGCAGCGAGAGAGCAGAGCAGCCGCTGTCCGCCTTGCGCAATATAACTATGAACAGTGCAGCGTCGTCGCTCCCTTCGATGCACGCGTTACCAACATGACCATCTCCGAAGGAGACTACGCCAAGATAGGACAACAACTGTTCACGCTGATCGACACCCGAACCTGGTGGGTGCTGGCCAACTTTCGCGAGACGCAGATTCAGCACCTGCAAGTTGGAACTCCGGCCGACATCTATCTCATGGCCAATCTCCACACGCAGCTCAAAGGTTATGTAGAGAGCGTAGGATACGGCGTCACACCAGACCCCGACGTAGTAGGCAAACTATCTCAGGGACTTCCCGACGTTCAGAGGACCCTCAACTGGGTGAGGCTCGCATCGCGATATCCTGTGCGCGTCAGAATCTCGAATCCACCTCCGGGTGGGCTGAGAGTTGGCGAGGTTGCCATCGTGGGGATGCGGCCGAAGTCATGAACGACACCGCCGCCACTGATCTTCCGGCAATCGCGGCACCTCGCAGATCCTCGTGGCTGGAGTCCTTCCGGGCGCTGCTTGAGACCGAGCTCGCCTCTTATCCCGGTCGCCCGTTACTCGTCTTGCGAATCGTGCTGGCTTGCACCTTCGTGACCTTCTGCATCATGGTCTTCCGAATCTCGGGCGGCGTGCTGGGTGCATACTATCCGTTGCTCATATCGCGAGATAACCTTCACTCCACACGGCGCTCCGCTCTCTGGATCGCATGCGCATGCACCCTGGGAACAGTTGAAGTCGCGATCGGCGCAATGCTCTTCGTCGGATCTCCTTTTCTCCATCTTCTCTGGGTCTGGGGTAGTCTCTTTGCGATCTTCTACTTCATCAGCACTGTAAGAGTCTATGAGGCAGCTCTCGCGCTGGGTGTCTTCCTTACAAGCGCGATCACTATCTGGGATCAACAGCTCTCTTCCGATCTAAGGCTCCGGCAGACACTGTTCACGCTGCTCGTCATTCTCGTCGGCTGTGCTGTGTCTGTAGTAATCGAGTACCTCTTCTCACGCACCCATCCACCGGACGCCGTAATCGAAGGAATTCAACAAAGGCTCACCCTCACTGAAAGAGTTCTGCAGCAATATATCAGCGACGAGTCAGACTGGAGCAGGCTGATCCACGAGTTGCGCCGTAACTCCGCACGCGGAACAGCTACGCTGCGAGCATTCATCGCTCAATCCGGATACAGTTTTGAAGAGCAACAGCGTCTCTCTACCGCCGTATCCCTTGCAGGCAGGCTCATCGATCTCTCCTCCAGCCTCACCGAAACTGAGCGCAGCCTTACCGCTACGGATCGAGAGCTCTGCACCGTCGTCTGCCAGAATCTCTCACTTCTCGGTGACAACCTTTCACACCGCAAGATTCCCGAGTGGATCGATATCGACAGCAAATATCAGACCAGCGCGCCGATCCTCATCGAGATCGAGCGCACCGTCGATCTCCTCGCAGAGAGCCTTTCGCAGTCGATGTGGGACAGCACTGGTAAAGAGCAGAGGCGTCCGCAACACAGGCCGCGCCGCCGAATCTTCATCTCGGACGCCTTCAGCAGCGACACCCATCTCAAGTTCGCAATCCGTGGCGGCCTCAGCGCCATCGTCTGCTACATGTTCTACATGAGCGTGGGATGGATAGGGCTCAGCGCCTCCGTCGCCACCTGCATCCTCACCGCACTCCCCGTTACCGGTGCTGCACGGCATAAGCAACTGATGCGCTTCGCAGGCGTAGTGCTTGGCGCGTGCGCCCTTGGCTTCGCCGCGCAGATCATCATCCTGCCGCAGATAGATTCCATCCTCAGTTACACATTGCTCTTCGCATCGGTAACTTTTATCGGAGCGTGGATCGCCACCTCCAGTCCGCGGATCGCTTACTGCGGTGTCCAGATCGTCCTTGCATACGAGCTGGTCAACCTGAACCGTTTCTCCTTAAACCCAACGCTGATCGCGGCCCGCGATGCCGTTCTCGGAATCGTGCTGGGTATCGGCGCAATGTGGCTTATCTTCGATCACCTCTGGGCCACCACTTCAACCGAATCCCTCAGACCGCTGCTCAGCGTCACCATCCGCGAGATTGCCGATCTGTCGATCGAACCGGTGACATTTGCCCCTGCATATCGAGAGGCATCTCTCGAAAAGAAGACCTCAGCGATCATGAACAACTTTGGAAAGCTGCGCTCTTTGATTGATGTGTCTATCTTCGAGGCCTTCCCCAAAGCCCCTACCGACGAGCTTCTTCTACAGTGTGCAAGAGATTACCTGCCTCAGCTTCGTGCCACGCTGCTCATCAAGGCCGGCCTCATACATCACCAGACCATCACGGAGTGCCCCTGCGAGAGCGAGATTGCTGTTCAGGTTCAGCAACGCTGTACCGAACTTCTGCGCACCATCGCATTTCATGTCGAAACAGATTCGCCTCCCTTGCTCATACCACTTACCCTTGATCAACAGTTGAAGGAGAGGCTGCACTCGGACACAGAGCGCGTACGCAAAGGCCAGCTCGAATGCGACCAGATAGAACTGCGGCTCTGTTCTTCCCTGTTCAATGTCGTCCACCACTTAGCAGCCGGCAGAGAACCGGCAACGCGACACTGAGAATTAGTGCTCGGCGTAGCTCAACCTGGTCGAGCTACGCCGCCACTCTTTAGTGGCCGGTCGAATCCCCACGGCGGCTTGCTTCAAACAGGAACCATGTACGCCGTTCGGTCTCGTCGATCCAGTTCTCGATCAGGCTGGCCGTGGCAACATCGTCGTGATCGTCGCAGGTTGCATGAGCCTCGCGCAGGCGCTTGGTCAAGGCAAGGTTGTCCTCTCGCAGTTCAGCGAGCATATCCTCCGGCTCAACGTAATCCGCATCATTATCGGAGATACGCTGTAGTCGGGCGATGTGACCGGTCGACCTTAGCGTCGTTCCTCCAATCTTGCGAACGCGCTCCGCAATAGGGTCCGTCATGGCAAAGAGCTGGTCACCATGCTCATCGAGCAGCAGGTGATAGTCGCGAAAGTGCGGCCCGCTCATATGCCAATGAAAGTTCTTGGTCTTCAGATAGAGCGCAAATACATCCGCCAGAATGCCGTTCATTGCGGCGGAAATGTCCTTTGTGGCCGCTGCCTTCAGATCGGTTGGAGTAGCGAGCGGCGCTTCCTGCCTGCTCTTCAGTGTCTGCGTGGATCCATTCGATTTCTTCATGAAATTGCTCCTTACTGAACACTGCCTATCTTACCGCGCTTCATAAACATCATCATGAAACACCGAAAAGCTAAAGCGCAGGCTCCTCTGCAAAAGTCTGCTTCACACCCTCTTCAAGCGAAGTAAAAGGCGCCGTGTACTGCGCCGAACGAAGACCGGCGACATCGGCCTGCGTGTAGTGCTGATACCGGTTCTTGAGATCTCCGGGAAAAGGAATGTACTCAATCTTCCCCGGACCATGCACCTGCATCAACGCCTCCGCTACTGCCTTAAAGGTTCTCGCCTCTCCAGTTCCGGCATTGACGATAGCGTGTACGGGCTTGCGCGGACTATCAGGCAGCAGACCGCCGAAGAACATATTGATGCGAGCAAGATCTTTAACAAACACAAAATCGCGCCGCTGTTCCCCGTTGCCGTAACCGCCCGATCCCTCGAACATGCGAATCGTCCCTGTGTCCTGAAGCTGGCGGGTGAAGTGATGAATGACGCTGGCCATACGGCCCTTATGCTGTTCGCGCGGACCATAGACGTTGAAGTAACGCAGACCGACAACCGTGCTCTTGATCTCAGGCATCAGGCGGCGCAGGTAGTTATCGAAGACCAGCTTCGAGTAGCCATAGACATTCAGCGGCCGCTCATTCTGCGGAACTTCCTCGAACTCCGTGCTCGCTCCATAGACAGCCGCCGTAGATGCATAGACCAACGGAATCTTCTTGTCCAGTGCGAAGTGCAACAACTCTTTGGAGTAAGTAAAGTTGTTGTCCATCATGTAGCGGCCATCGTCTTCGAGCGTATTCGAGCAGGCACCCTGATGCAGAATGGCGCGAACCTTCGCTCCCTCAAAGTCTCCAGCCTTCAACGCGGCACGAAACTCCTTCTTGTCCATGTAATCCGCGTACTCGGCACCGGCAAGATTCAGAAACTTGGGTCCACTAAGATTAGGTGCTGGAGCAAGGTTGTCGACGACCAGAATGTCGCGTTCGCCAATCTGATTGAGTTGGTGTACAAGGTTGCTGCCGATAAAGCCTGCTCCGCCGGTCACAATAATCACGGTTTAGTTCTCCTCATTTTGCGCGTTGTTCGCGGTAAGTTTTTTGACGATGTTTGTCGTAGAAAATCCTTCGACTGTGGGAACGATCTCGACGCGTCCCCCTGCGGCGATGACGTCCTCGTGGCCAACAACTGTCTCGATGGTGTAGTCGCCGCCTTTAACCAGAACACTGGGCCTTAAAGCGCGGATCAGCTCAAGCGGCGTGTCTTCTTCAAACAGAACTACAGCATCCACCGCAGCAAGAGCAGCCATAACGCGGGCACGTTCGCGTTCACCGACGATCGGCCGCGACGGTCCTTTCAAGCGGCAAATCGACGCATCCGCGTTAAGACCAAGCACAAGCTTCGATCCGAAACGGCGGCAATCTTCGAGTAAGGTAATGTGGCCGACGTGAAGCAGATCGAAGCAGCCATTCGTAAAAACGATGGTCTCCCCCGAGGCGCGCCACTCTGCAACGCGCACCTTCGCATGGTCGAGGCTGAGAATCTTTTCTCCAGCCGTAACCCCAGAGCTGGGCGTGAGCACGGCCACCAACTCGTGCCGGGCGATAGGCACCGTTCCCACCTTGCCGACCACGACGCCCGCAGCCAGATTGGCAAGCTCGATGGCAGTCTCAATCTGAAGCCCCCCCGCAAGGCAGGCGGCCAGAGTAGCAATAACGGTATCGCCTGCACCGGAGACATCAAAGACCTCACGGGCACGGGCCGGCGAATGAAATCTGCTGTCACGGCGAAGCAGCGTGATTCCCTTCTCGCTCATCGTGACCGTTAAATATTGAAAATCGTTCTCAGAGATAAGCGGTTGGGCTGCAGCCAGCAGGGCGTCGGTCTGGTGTGCTGAGACGCCTGTCGCAAGCGAGAGTTCACCGAGGTTCGGACATACCGTGGTCGCGCCCCGATATTTACTGAAGTCCGGAGTCTTCGGATCGGCCAGAACAGGAATCTTGGCAATGCGAGCAGCGTTGATAACAGCAGCGCAGAGCTGATTGGTCAGCGCACCCTTGGCGTAGTCCGAAAGCACCACAGCGTGAACCTTGCTGACCAGCTCGGTGGCGCGATCAATAAGCCTCCTCGACTCCACCTCAGGTGGCGTATCGCGGCTCTCGATGTCGAGGCGCAGCAGTTGCTGGTTGCGTCCGACAATACGGGTCTTCGAGATCGTGGGTTGCGAGCTGGAGACTACGCCCACCGTATCCACGCCCGCGCGGTCGAGGATGGCAGCAAGCTCGCCTTGTTCCATATCGCTGCCCCAGAAACCACTGAGGATAGCCTGGCAACCTAACCCCGCCAGGTTCATGGCTACATTGGCAGCACCGCCGGCACGCTCATAACGCTGGGCATGACGGATAACGGGAACCGGCGCCTCAGGAGAGATACGATCGACATCGCCGTGAATATAGCGGTCCAGCATGATGTCGCCGATGACCAGTACTTTAAGTTGGCTGAAACCACCTTCGAGAAGGTTCAGGACGGAGTGGAGTTCGGGCAACATATCTTTTGGGAGGGCTCCTTATCTTCCATCATCGCATCTTCTGGTGAATGGACGAAGACTACGGTCCCCGAATCAGCCCAGCGTGGCTCTCACTGCGGCCAGCACCTCCTCGACAGAGATCGACGTAATGCACTTCTTGCGCTCGACCGTGCAGGTCTCCAGACCGCAGCCCCAGCAGTCGGTTCGGTGATACACCACACGATGTTGCTTGCCATAAGGAAACCAGACACGAGGCTTATTCCGAGCCGCGAAGATAGCCACGCAGGGAGTCTGCACCGCAGCCGCAAGATGCATCGGGCCGCTGTCATGGCCGATAAAGAGACGCGCATGTGCAAACGCGGCAGCGCTCTCACGCGGAGTCAACTTGCCGCACAAGTTGATCACCGGCCCTCCACCTGCCTCTCGCCAGCCGTCTGCGGCAAACTCGCTGGCCTCACTCTCAGGCGGCGATCCGCTCAAGGTAAGAGCGTGTCCCGGATAGTGCGAGGCTACCTCAGCAAGAAGAGCGCGCCAGTTGTCACGGCCCCAGTCTTTGGACTGAACTTTGGTGCCAACGCTGACCGCGATCATGGGCAGCCCTCCCGCCAGACGAATCGCCTCAGCAGCAGTGGCCTGCTCCTGTGACGAGAGCCGAAGGTCCCAGCTCTCCGGATCGTCAATATGCCCATCGCCAAGCTCTGCCAGGTTGCGGACCAACCGCTCACCTTCAGGCTCGAGCGCCTGTTCGGAGTCCTGCCAGAGATTCGTCTGCATATCGTCTGTTACGGGAACTCCGATGAGCCTGGGAATCCCGCAGAGGCGGAAGAACCTCTCGTCGCGCCGCGCTGACTCAACGCCCCGCGCGCCGCCGATGTACACCAGCACCTCAGGGCGCCAGCGCACAATCTGCCACCACAGCGAGAGCAGCTCACGAGCGCTGCGCGTGCCAATCGAGTAGCGATAATAATCATGAACCAAACCGCTGTTCTCAAGAATGGCAGCAGCAGGAGGGGCTTTAACGTTGACCGGAAAGTTGGTCAACATACGGCGTTCCGCATTGGGGAACGCACGCGCGACGAGGTGGAGAGCGGGGAGGGCAACGAGTGTATCGCCCAAACTGCCTAAGCGATAGAGGAGGACCCGTTTTGTCGAAGATGGCATGGTCTGTCTTTTACTCTTGCTGGTTCAGGGAAATACTGCAACCCAGCGAATGGCCTGATAAAGTTTTTTGTGGATGGAAATAAAAAGCAATATGGCAATCTTAAATGCTTTGTCAGTGACGAAGATGCAGGACGAAAAGACGCGGGCCTGGCATGCCACTGAAGAAAACATTGAGTCAGAAGACTTAATGGGACTTGCTGAGGCGCAACACCGCGCCAACTTCGACCTGTGGCACGAAGAGGACAAGGCCCGCGACCCCGGCGCCTCCGATGCCGAAATCGTCGCGGTCAAGCACGCGATCGACCGCCTGAACCAGCAGCGAAACGATCTGGTAGAGAAGATGGACACAATATTGCTCGCACTGGCTGGCGAGCAGAACCCAAACGCACCCCTGCACTCGGAGACGCCAGGATTAATGATTGACCGCCTCTCCATCCTGGCACTGAAGATCTATCACACCGAAGAAGAGACGCGGAGAGAGTCGGCAACTGAAGCGCACCGGCAGAAGAATGCGGCGCGTCTGGCCGTGCTCAAGGAGCAGCGCGCCGACTTGGCCGGCTGCCTCGACGCGCTATGGGCCGAGTCCCTCACCGGCACGCGAAGGTTCAAGCTCTACCGCCAGATGAAGATGTATAACGATCCGGATCTCAACCCAAAGATGTACGGCGCCGGCAAAGACAGGAAAGCAAAGACAGGCTAACCTTAACGGGTAGTTGACCTTGTGCTTGCAGGTGGGTATAAAACCGAAACAAGATTATTTGCAGGAACTGGCTCTCCGTAACGTCGGGAGTCTTGGGAGCGCCATCCGGCGACAGGATTATCAATGACTCAAGCGAAGTCTGCACCCGCACCATCATCATCTTCTAAACGTCCGAAAACTCTGGCTGGCGTTGTCCCCGCACAGAACGATGCCGCGCGCGCTCAGACGCTGGCCCATTACGAAGCCGCATTGCGGCTGATGCAGGATGGCAAATACGACAAGGCCCACGCCGCCTTCGACAAAATGCTAGCCGCTGGCGCAGGCGAGCTGGCCGACCGCATTCGCATGTACATCAACGCCTGCCTGTTGCAGGTCAGCAAGGGCAAGACCAGCTTCAAGAGCAACGAGGAGCGCTACGACTACGCCGTCTCCCTGCTCAACGACGGTCACTACGAGGATGCTCGCGAAGAGTTCAAGACCATCCTCAAGCACGACGACAAGGCCGACTATGCTTTCTATGGTCTGGCCGTGCTGGCCAGCATGACCGGCGACTCCCACACCTGCCTCGAACATCTGACCGAAGCAATCCGGCAGAATCCGAAGAACCGCATTCAGGCGCGAGGCGACTCGGACTTTCAGGATATGGCCGACGATCCTCGGTTTACCGAGCTGCTCTATCCCGAGGTCTAACCACCTTTCACTACGACCCGCTAAAATCATCTCTCATACAGTTGAGCGGGAGAGTCATGCATGGAGTTAACAAACCGGGACAGCCCTAAAGAACTTCGAGTGGTCGCCATGGGTGGAGGCACTGGACTATCCACTCTGCTGCGGGGACTCAAGCGCTACGTTCCCATGCGCGAGCGCCGCAAGCGGCCACGAACGCCCGAGCAGGTTGATGGCCCGACATTTCCCTGCAACGATGCGCGCTGGATCATTCGCGAACTTTCAGCCGTAGTGACGGTGACCGACGACGGCGGTTCCTCAGGACGCCTCCGCGAAGACTTCAAGATGCTGCCTCCGGGCGATGTCCGCAACTGCATGGTCGCTCTCTCGGAAGACGAGCACCTGCTCTCGCAACTCTTCCGCTTCCGTTTCGATCAGGGAGAACTTGAGGGTCACAGCTTCGGCAACCTCTTCGTCGCTGCCCTGTCGCACATCACCGGCGACTTCGCGCAGGCGGTCCAGATGTCGTCGCAGATTCTCGCGATCCGAGGCAAGATCTTCCCCGCGACCAACACCAACGTCACGCTGGCTGCGCAGATGGACGACGGCTCCATCGTTCGCGGCGAAACAAGTATCACCGCCAGCAAGCGCCGCATCGTCGAGCTGATGCTTGAACCGGCAACAACCCATCCCCTCGCGGAGACGCTTGAGGCCATCGCCCACGCCGACATCATCACATTGGGGCCGGGGTCGTTATATACCTCGCTGATCCCCAACCTGCTGGTCAACGGCATCCCCGAGGCACTGGCGGCTTCACCGGCTACCAAGGTCTTCGTCTGCAACCTCATGACCCAGGCCAACGAGTCGTTGGGGCTGTCGGCCTCACAGCATATCGAAAAAATTCTGCAACATGCCGGAGCGACCAGGTCACCGATCTTCGACTACGCGCTCATTAATACCGCCCCCATCTCCGTTGCCCGGCTCGAACAGTATGCACGCGAGGGGCAAGAGCCGATCGAAGCCGATCTGGAGCGGGTAAAGGCACTGGGAGTTACGCCGCTGACAGGAAACTTCGTCCACGAGGGCGATGTGCTCCGGCACGACTACGACCGCGTCACCGAGAGCCTGCTCGAGCTGCGGGCCTGTGCAGACTAAAAGGGAGACCTGACAATGAGCGATATCCCGGTGTTGGAAGGAACACGCGTAAGGCTGGCGCCGATGACGCTCGACCATCTTCCCGGTCTGGAGAAGGTGGCCTTCGACGACCGCATCTGGCGTTACATGCCTGTCTCGATTAAATCACCTCAAGACCTCCGCGAATGGGTCGAAAAAGCCCTGCGGCTGCGCGATGCCGGAACCACTCTGCCCTGGGTCACGGTCCTTAGGTCAGAAAACCGGGTCATCGGCAGCACACGGTTCTTCGATCTCGACCGCGCACACCAAACCGCCGAGTTGGGTCACACCTGGCTCTCTCCGGAGTTTCACGGAGCAGGCCTGAACGCCGAAGCGAAGCTGCTCCAGCTCACCTACGGCTTCGAGCAGCTCGGCCTGCGCCGGGTAGCGCTCAAGACGCACCACGAAAATCTGCAATCGCAGAAGGCCATGCGCAAGATCGGCGCGGTCGAAGAGGGCCGCTTCCGCAACCACTACATCATGCCCGACGGCTCACAGCGCCACAGCGTCTGGTTCTCCATCATCCGCGAAGACTGGCCGCAGACGAAATCTCTACTAGAGGCGCGGGTACAGGGTCCGACTCCACCGTCCGCTTAAGCTGGCCGCACGCAGCGTAGATATCCCGGCCGCGAGGACGACGAATATAAGCCGGAATTCCCGCATCGATCACCTTATTCTGAAACGCATAGACCCCTGCCTGCGACGGCTCGTGATAAGGCATGTTCGGTCCCGAGTTCCAGACGATCAGGTTGATCTTGCACCGCATATTGCGGACCAGCGCAATCAGCTCCTCAGCATCGGCCAGCGAGTCGTTGATCCCGCCCAGCATGACATACTCAAAGGTGATCCACTCCCGATTACGCAGCGGAATCGTATTCAGCGCCTCAAACAACGCCGCAATGTTCCATTTACGCGTAATCGGCATGATGGACTCGCGAATCACATCGTTAGGCGCATTCAGGCTGACAGCGAGCTTGGGCCGCACTGTCTCCTTGGCAAAATCAAGAATACCCGGCAGAATCCCCGAAGTGCTGACCGTCATACGCGACTCCGGAATGCGCATGTACACCAGCAACCGGACGGCGGCCATAAAGTTGGCATAGTTCAAAAACGGCTCGCCCATCCCCATAAAGACCAGATTGATGCGCGCCGGAGTAGGATTGCCCCGGCTGCTGCCAAGATCGAGCCGATGGCGATTCAGCACCGCAGCAACCTGTCCGGCGATCTCACCCGGCGTCAGATTACGGCGAATACCCAGCTTCGCCGTCAGGCAGAACTGACAGTTGACCGCACAGCCCACCTGACTCGAGATGCAGATCGTAGCCCGCCGATAAGGGAACTTGGCCGTATTGCCCGGCCTCTCCTCGTCTTCCTCTTCTTCAGCGGCCAGAGATCCGTCACCCCGCTCGCCGCCATCGCCGTCCGGCATCCAAACCGTCTCGACAGTCTCGCCGTCCGCCATGCGGATAAGATAGCGCTCCGTCCCATCCACTGACCGAGCCGTCTGGACGATCTCAGGCAGACCAATTGCGTAGCCCTCGGCCGCAAAGGTCTCACGCAACTCCGAGGGCAGTGTCGTGATCTCCTCCAGGCTGGTTACCCGCTGCCGGTAGAGCGCCTCGGCCAATTGTGCGGCACGGTAAGGCCGCTGGCCGTGGGCCTCCATCAGGCTGGCAAGCTCGTCAAGAGAAAGGCCGAAGAGCGGTTTGGGCTGGGAAGTAGCTTCGGCGACGGTGTTTATTTTGTTAGACATAGAGGAAAATCACAGCTTCTGATGGGCTTCCCCTAGTTTACTCCGGCACGGAGGGTGTGACCAATCCCCCGCCCCGCTGTGAAACAATGGAGGGTAAGGAGATTCATGTCTGTAACCCTGGTTGAAGATAGTGGCTTGACGAGAAATGCCGCCGAACGGAACATCCGCAAGACCGTTTTGTCCAACGGACTGACCGTTCTGACGGAGGCGATGCCCCACCTGCGCAGCGTGTCGATGGGGGTGTGGATCGGCACCGGATCACGCGACGAAGAGGCCGCAGTCAACGGTGTCTCGCACTTTGTAGAACACATGGTATTCAAGGGCACGACCTCCCGGTCGGCCAAGCAGATCGCCCGCGAGGTGGACACCATCGGCGGCAATCTGGACGCATTTACCAGCAAGGAGATGGTCTGCTTCAACATCAAGGTGCTGGACGAGAACGTCACCCCGGCGCTCGATGTACTGGCTGACCTCGTGCTTCACCCGACCTTCACGCCCGAGGAACTGGTTCGCGAGCAGGGCGTCATCCTCGAAGAGATCAAGATGGACGAGGACAACCCCGACTATCTGGTCCACGAGGTCTTTACCCAGAACTTCTGGAAGAACGACCCTCTTGGCCGCCCCATCCTCGGCACCAAGAAGACCGTCTCAAGCTTCAACCAGCAAATCGTCTTCGACTTCTATGCCAGCCGCTTCACGCCGCGCAACATGGTCTTCTCGGCAGCGGGAAACCTCGACCACGACGCCTTCGTCGCGCAAGTCGAGCAGCAGTTCAGCTCACTGGCCGCCAGCAGTGACAGCCTCCTGCCCCGTCGTCCAGTCCCGGTGGCGACGCCGCACATCACGCTCAAGCGCAAGAAGTCGCTCGAGCAGGTGCAGGTCTGCCTCGGCGTCCCCGCCCCTCCGGTCAACCACCCCGACCGCTACGGAGTCTATCTGCTCAACACCATGCTCGGCGGCGGCATGAGTTCGCGCCTCTTCCAGACCATCCGCGAAGACCGTGGACTGGCCTATGCCATCTACTCCGAGATGAACCCCTTCCGCGACACCGGCTCGCTCTGCATCTTCGCCGGAACCGCCGTCGACAAGACCGAACAGGTTTTGCAGCTTACCATGCAGGAGTTGCGCCGTCTGAAAGAAAACACTGTAAGCGACAACGAGTTGAAGCGGGCCAAGGACCAGTTGAAGGGCAATATCGTGATTGGCCTCGAGAGCTCGGGCAGCCGTATGGCGAACCTTGCAAGGCAGGAGATGTACTACGGCCGTTTCTTCGGCGTCGACGAGATTACGCGAGAGATCAACGCCGTAACCCCCGCCGACATCCAGGCACTGGCGCAGGAGCTGTTCCGCCCCGAGTCCATTGCACTGACACTGCTGGGTAACCTCGGCGAGATGAACGTCGAGCGGGAAGATTTGGCCTGCTAAGGTCTGATAGAGTTTGTTCGAGACTGGATTAAGTGGCCGAGAAGATCGGTACACGATAGCTGAGGAATAGATGACGAAATTGTTGGCGAAGACGACCGCTGTGGAACGGGTACAAACTGCACAACGGGCCGAAGAAGGCTTCACACTGATCGAACTGCTGATCGTCATGTCGATCATGTTGATCCTGATGACGCTCGCCGTTCCCCAGCTCCTGAAGCTCAAGAAGACGGGCAACCAGACCTCGGCGATCAACTCCGTGCGCACCATTGGGCAGGCAGAGCTGCAATACAACTCCGCCTATCCTGCCAACGGATTCTCCTGTTCACTGACCGCCCTTGGCGGCGATCCCAAGTCCGGCGCCCCCACGGCACAGGCAGCCCAGCTGCTTACCCCCGACCTCGCCGAAGGACACAAGGCGGGCTACACCTTCGCCATCACCAACTGCCAGAAGGTGACCATCAATAATCAGGACATGGTCACGTCGTTCGAGATCACGGCTGTACCCGACGCAGTCGGCAAGACCGGCGACCTCGGCTTCTGCTCCGACGAGAACAACGCCATCCGTCAGGACCCCACCGGCGGCACCAACTGCACCCAGCCCATTCAGTAAGAGCGGTATTGAAGAAGCAATGCTGAAGAAGACTGTTCTCACGCTGTTCGTCTGCTGCGCCACGCACCTGTTCGCGCAGGACAACGCCGCGCTGATCCACAAGGTGGACGATCACTACAACCATCTCAGCTCCCTGCGTGCTCACTACACCGAGCACTACACCGGCATGGGCATGGATCGTACCGAATCGGGAACTCTGTTGCTCAAAAAGCCGGGCCGCATGCGCTGGAACTACGACAAGCCAGTCGGCAAGGTCTTCGTGCTCGACGGCAAGTACGCCTGGTTCTATACGCCGGGCGACCCCCAGGCCCAGCGAGTCCCAGCCAAAGAGCTGGACGACCTGCGCTCTCCCCTGCGCTTCCTGCTCGGCCACACCCAACTGCAAAAAGAGCTGGACCACCTGACCGTCACACCCGATGGCTCCAATTTCAAGATCACCGGCGTCCCCAAAGGCATGGAGCAGCGAGTCAAAGCGCTGACGCTGGGCGTGACCGCAACCGGAACCATCGAGCAGATGCAGATCGAAGAGCTCGACGGATCGGTAACAGCATTTTCTTTTAGCGGAATAGAAGAAAATATTCCAGTAAAAGGTGAGGATTTTATCTTCCACCCTCCCGCTGGCGTAACCATCGTAAACGGACTTCCCCCAATCTAATCATCAGGTTCTCGGGGGTTCGAATCCCTCCCTCTCCGCCAACTCAGCCACACGTCATCTCGACCGGAGCGTAGCGGAGTGGAGAGACCCCTGTATTTTTGCCGCCCTGAGCGGCACCCACGCCCCGCACAGGCTCCAAATTGTAAAATCAGGTTAACTTCACAATGATTGAATCAACCGTGCGCGGTCTCGTGCGCAGAAAAGTTGAGTATCCACTTGAGTAATCTAAGCAACACGCTATTGACCCACCGCCTCACCACCGCAGAGTTTCACGCCGCCATCTATGAGCTGTCCCCCTCTGTCGCCGTCTTCGACTGCGACGGAACGCTGTGGTCCGGCGATGCCGGGTCGTCCTTCATGAACTGGACCATCGAGACCGGGCTGGTCTCCCGCGAGGCGACCGACTGGATCGACCGCAGGTATCGCGGCTACAAGCGCGGCGAGGTCTCCGAGATCGCGATCTGCGGCGAGATGGTGCAGCTCTATCAGGGCCTGCGCGAAGACGAGATGCGCCGTGCGGCAAAGAAGTTCTTCGCAAGCAAGATCGAGCAGAACATCTTCCCCGAGATGCTGGAGCTGGTAACCGAGCTACAGCGCCGCAATGTGGATATCTGGGCCGTCAGCTCGACCTGCGATTGGGTCATCGAAGAGGGCGTCCGCCGCTTCAACATTCCGGCAAACCGTGTACTGGCAGCCTGCGTCACGGTCAAGGACGGTCTGGTGACCGAAACGATCTGCGATGTACCCACCGACGAGGGCAAGGTAGCGTCGCTCGCTCGCGTGGGAATCACCAAGCCGGACGCGGTCTTTGGCAATTCGGTACACGACGCCGCCATGCTGGCGATAGCGCGCCGGGCTTTCCCTGTAAATCCGACTCCAGCACTGGTTGAGCGCAGCACAGCCGAAGGCTGGCCTGTTTACTACCCGGCTTCGGTGGCACCTTCCAGCTAACCGGCTAAATATTGCGAACGAAGCATTTAGGCTCCGTGGGAGTCTAAACTGTACTTAGGTGAGAGATTCGATTCGTAAGCTGGATGAACGTGTTGAGACGGCGCCCCCCAAGCCTTTGAGGCTGGTGGTCGCGGCGCTGATCCTGCGTGAAGGCGCGGGCGGCACCGAGGTGTTCATCTGCCAGCGCAAACCCGACCAGCCCATGAGCCTGAAGTGGGAGTTCCCCGGCGGCAAGATCGAACCCGGCGAAGGCCCCGAAGAGGCCCTGGTGCGCGAGCTGAACGAGGAGCTGGGCATCTCGGCAAAGATCGGCCAGCGCGTAGCCCAAGTTCGACACAAGTATCGCAACGGCGGCGCGGTCGACCTTCAGTTCTTCGTGGTGAAGGAGTTTCAGGGGCCGATGGTCAACCGTATCTTCAACGATATGCGCTGGGTGTCGCTGGCCTCCTTGCCCGGATACGACTTTCTCGCCGCCGACCTCGGCCTGATTCGAGACCTGTCGGAAGGCAAACTGCTCTAAAAAGGTTTAGCGCTCAATAGTTGAGGGCTGCAATAGTTTAGTGACTCAATCAAATTTTGCAGATCATCAACATGGATGGCGCATGCGTGAACATCGGCAGTCATCGATTCGCGCTAGAATCACCGCATGATCGCCCCTGCACAGGATGCCACTGAAGTTACCGCCCGTTCGGCCCAGGCCCCGTTCGTCAACGAAGAGTTTGTGGACTTCACCCTGGGAGAGAACCGCCGCGCCATGCAGGAGGCGCTGGCCGAAGTGGGCAGCCAGCTCGGCCGCGGCTACGACCTCGTCATCGGCGGGCGACGCATACGGACAGAAGGCAAGATTATCTCCAGCAATCCGGCCCAGCCGAAGCAGGTCGTCGGCATCCACTCGAAGGCGGGCCTGGAACATGTCCAACTGGCGATCGACGCCGCCCAGAGTGCCTTTCAGGGCTGGAGCCGCCAGACGCCGGTCGACCGGGCAGGGCTCCTCTTCCGTGCCGCTACACTCATCCGCGAGCGTAAGTTCGAGTTCTGCGCGTGGCTGGTCTACGAGGTGGGTAAGAACTGGGGCGAGGCCGACGCCGATGTGGGCGAGACCATCGATTTCCTCGAGTTCTACGGACGCGAGGCGTTGCGTCTCGCCGGTGCGACCACTCCCATCCAGTTTCCCGGCGAGCGCAACCAGCTTCGCTACCTGCCGCTCGGCGTCGGCGCGGTCATCCCGCCCTGGAACTTCCCCTTCGCCATTATGGCGGGCATGACAGCAGCGGCCATCGTCTGTGGCAACACGGTGGTGCTCAAGCCGTCGGAGGATGCGCCTACTATCGCTGCGCGATTTATGAGCCTGCTCGAAGAGGCTGGCTTGCCTGATGGCGTCGTCAACTTCTGTCCCGGCGCAAGGGTGGAGTTCGGCGCAGCGCTCGTCGAACATCCACAGACGCGCTTCATCGCCTTTACCGGATCGAAGGCCGTCGGCTTGCAGATCCACGAGCGTGCCGCCCGCACCCAGCCCGGCCAGCACTTCATCAAGCGCACGATCCTCGAGATGGGCGGCAAGGACTCGATCGTCGTCGATAATGATTGCGATCTCGACGCAGCCGTCCAGGGGGTAGTGGCAAGCGCCTTCGGCTTCAATGGTCAGAAGTGCTCCGCCTGCTCGCGCGTGATCGTCGATGCCGGCATTTATGACACCTTTTGCGATCGTCTGCAGGCCAAGGTAGCAGACATCAAAACCGGCAATCCGGTAGAGAACGCCTACACAGGCCCGGTCGTTAACGAGAAGGCTTATAAAAAGGTGATTGGCTATCTCGATATCGCAAAGACCGAGGGAGCCATCCTCAACGGCGGCGGCGCTATCGAGACACCCGAGGGTGGATACTACATTGCTCCTACTGTGGTTCGAGATGTTGCCCCCACCGCCCGTATCGCGCAGGAAGAGATCTTCGGGCCGGTGCTTGCCGTCATTCGATCGCAGAGCTTCGACGAAGCACTCGCCATTGCCAACAACACCGAGTACGGACTGACCGGAGCCATCTACTCCAACTCGCAGGCAAACCTGGACCGGGCGCAAAACGAGTTCCACGTCGGCAACCTGTATCTGAACCGGAAGTGCACAGGCGCGATGGTGGGGGCGCATCCCTTCGGCGGCTTCAACATGAGCGGCACCGACTCCAAGGCCGGAGGCCCTGATTATCTGTTGCTGTTCACGCAGGCGCAGAGCATCGCTGAAAAGATGTCTTAGCCAGCCTGGCGGGGCTGCTACACAACACCAAACCATCAGAAATCATCTGTTGAGCATGAGACTTATCCCGCTCTTCGAATTACGAAAGAGCGCTATGGCTACTGACACGGTTGCCCTACGCCGATTACTATTGCCGCCGAAGCTACGGAGTAAGCCATGCCTCTGATCGAACGCTTTGCGGTCTGCCTACTTGTAACAGCGTCTGCCTTTACCCAGGCACAGTCATTCGCAACCATCGACGTGAAACCCGCCCTTTCGGTTGAACCGCAGAGCATGCGGGTAAGAGTTCTTCCTAACGGGGATCTGATAGGCACCTCGGTCAACGTGATAACGCTGATCAACGAAGGCTACGACGTTCCATCCAACCCATCTGAGCGGCTCTCCAATCTTCCTTCCTGGGTTTACAGCGAGAAATACGACATCGTGGCTAAGGCTTCTTCTGGCGCGAAGCAATTAAGTTCCTCCAACCCAAATGCAACGAAGCTAATCCGCGACATGTTTCGTCAGGTGCTTACGGATCGGTTCCACCTTGCGATGCAAGTCGAAGACAAAAGCATGCCGGTCTATGCTCTCGTCGTTGCCGGCAACGGCCCAAAGCTCAAGCGCTCAACCCTTGCTGACTGTATCTTCGATACAGCACCGGACGGTTGCCATAGCTTCGTCATAGGCTTCGGACATCCACTGAACGCCAGAGCAATCGATATGGACGATCTCGCTCACTACATCGAGAACTGGACCGACTTGCCGGTTGTCAACAGGACAGCGCTTACAGGGCTCTACACGGTGAGCACTGAGGGATGGCGCCCGATGCGGTTGCCGCCGCCACCGCCGAATGGTGCAGGAGACGTGGACTTCACACAGCTACCGAACATTGACACGATCCTGGGTAGGCTGGGGCTTGGACTTCGCAAGCAAGAGGAAGTTCTGCCCATCTACAAGGTGGAGCATATTGAGCGCCCATCTGGTCATCGGTAACGACAAGTCGGCTTGTCAGAATATGTTTTGCCTCAGGCGGTCTTCATCTGGAGCAGGTTCCCTGCCTTGGCTGCGGCCTCGGCCAGCACCCGGTGGTGAATCGTGAACAGTGCCAGCTCCAGCCGGTCGGAGACGCCGGTCTTGTCGTAGATGCCGCGCAGATAGTTCTTGATGACCTGCTCTTTGGTGCCGAGCTGGGCGGCGATCTCCTTGTTTTTGCAGCCCTGGACGATCAACGCCACGATCTGCATCTCCTTGGGGGTCAACCGGTCGCGGACGCGTGTTCCTACACTATCGGCGCCCTGCATGGTGGTGACGTTGGCAAGCTGCACAAAACGCTGGCCGCGGGCCACCCGGCGTACACAATCCACCAGCTCCGGCCCGGCGACGTTGCGGCCCACGATGCCGTCGAGGAGGACAACGATCTCGTCGGCGACATGCTCTGAATTCTCGGCGACGAGGATGACCCGGCTGCACGATGCCTTTGTTCGGGCAAATAGAGTCTGAAAGTCCGGACGAAGGCTCGAAGCCAGCAACAGTATCCCCGCTCGAAAGCTCTCAATCGCAGTATTCAGCTTCTCCGCGTTCTCGCACTGCGCGACGATACGCATATCGTCCTCTACTGCGAGCACACGTGCCGCCCCGGCCCGGAAGATCGCTTGATTATCAGCGAGAATAAGTCGATTCATGAGCTCTTTCTATCTCCTGCCGGGGTCTGGAGCGTCTGCTGTTCCGGGCACACTACAGCGGATCGAAGTGCCGCGTTCGCTTGAAAGAAAACGGCCTTCGGCCTCCGCCTCGGTGTCCCTTAGCAGCAGAACCGTTCGATTGCCCCGTATTGTGCCTCATCGGCAACGTGCGCCGTGTGAGCGGAGATGTCCATAAATCGGACAACTCAGGAGGCAAAAGGATTCATCGCAGGTGCCTGATTCGTCAACAACCTACGTTTTCTGAACCCTGAGGGCACCGTCCACAATCGAATGATACGTACAGGTATGTGGAAAACCCGTGCGCGAAGTATAACTAGGGTATGCCAAAGCCAATTCTGCTCGCTATCGATGACGACACCAGCGTACTGGAAGCAGTCGTCCAGGATCTGCGCCGCCACTACGGTCAAAGCTACCGTATCGTCCGTGCTGCCTCCGGCGCGGCCGCGCTCGATATCAGCCGCCAGCTTCTGGAGCGCAAGGATACTGTAGCCCTCTTCCTATCGGACCAGAGAATGCCGGGAATGACCGGCGTCGATTTTCTCCAGCAGGCGCTCGTACTCTATCCCGATGCCAAGCGCGTATTGCTGACGGCCTACGCCGATACCGAGGCGGCGATTCGGGCCATTAATTCTGCAAAAATTCACTACTACCTCAACAAGCCGTGGGACCCTCCCGAAGAGAAGCTCTACCCGGTGCTGGACGATCTGCTCGAGGCATGGAAGCAGGGCTACAAGCCACCGTTTGAGGGTATCCGGGTGGTGGGCATGCGCTGGTCACCCGCTGACCATGCCGTGCGCGACTTCCTCTCGCGCAATCGTATTCCCTACCAGTGGCTGAACCCCGACGCTCATCCTGAGGCGTTGCCGCTGCTCAAGGAAAAAGGAATCGACGATGCCAAGTTGCCGGTTGTCCTTTTTGGCGACGGAACGGCACTGGTGCAGCCGTCGACAATCGACCTGGCGCAAAAGCTCGGCATCCCCACCCAGGCACAGCAGGAGTTCTACGATGTCGTTGTCGTAGGAGCGGGACCGGCTGGACTGGCGGCTGGCGTCTACGGAGCCTCTGAAGGACTGCGAACCTTGATCGTCGAGCCTAATGCGGTCGGCGGACAGGCCGGCTCCAGCTCCAAGATCGAAAACTACCTCGGCTTCCCTTCCGGCATCAGCGGCGACGAGCTGGCGAAACGCGCCTTTTTGCAGGCTGGACGTCTCGGTGCTGAGTTCCTTCTGCAGCAGGTCACCTGCATCCGCTCGGAGAACCGCTATCACATCGTGACGATGAAGGACGGCCGCGAGGTGACGTGTCATGTGTGCCTGATTGCAACGGGCGTCTCATACTGCAAGCTGGACATCCCCGGATGCGACCAGTTCAACGGAGCAGGCGTCTATTACGGTGCGGCGCTTACCGAGGCGATGTCCTGTGCGGGCGAGGTCGTCTACATCGTCGGCGGAGCGAACTCGGCGGGTCAGGCGGCGATGCACTTTTCGCGCTACGCCTCAGAGGTTCACATGCTGGTGCGTGCTACCTCGCTTGAAAAGAGCATGTCAAAGTATCTGATCGATCAGATCAAGGCTACGCCGAACATCATCGTCGAGACTGAGACCGAGGTCATCGGTATGTCGGGAGACGACCATCTCGAGTGCCTGATGCTGAAGACGCCCCGGGGAGAAGAAGCGCGCCACTCAAGCTCCCTGTTCATCTTCATCGGAGCTGCACCCAAGACCGACTGGCTGCCCAAGGAGCTTGCCTGCGACAGCAAGGGATTCATCCTCGCCGGTCCGGAGCTGAAGGCGAAGTCGGCTTCTTCATGGACGCTCGATCGTGAACCCTATTTGCTAGAGACAAGCGTACCCGGTATCTTTGTCGCCGGTGATGTTCGCTACAACTCAGTGAAACGATGCGCTTCCGCCGTTGGCGAAGGCTCGATCGCAATCCAGTTCGTGCACCAGTATCTTGCAACACTTTAAAAGGCAATCTTTCCAGGAAAATAATGAGCAATCCATCCCAACTCGTCCAGACAAAAACAAGCGGCAAGATCAGCGATGAAATCTTTGCCAAACTCCGCAACATCTCCATCCTGTCAACCCTGACCGATGAAGAGCTACGCTGCCTCGAAGGTGCAGAGGTGATCCGGCTGGAGAAAGATGAGGTGCTTGTGCGACAGGGTGAGGTTGCTCATTATTTTTGGATTCTGCTCGACGGCGAACTGCGCCTGCTTCAATCGGTCCCCGAAGGCAAGGAGATGAACCTCGCTCCCATCACCAGCGGAACCGCCTTCGGCGAGGTGCCGCTGCTCTCGAATACGCCGAACCTGGTTAGCGTTCGCGCCAAGGATGCGGCTGAGCTGCTTCAGTTTGATGAAGAGGCTTTCTGGAAGCTGATGACCTCCTGCCCCGGCGTACGCAAGGCCATCCTCGGAAACATGGCCATGCGCATCCAGAAGTTGCAGAGCATCGCGGTGCAGCAGGAGAAGATGGCCTCTCTCGGCACACTCGCCGCCGGTCTGATGCACGAGTTGAACAATCCGGGAGCAGCAGCCCGCCGCGCTGCCTCTCAGCTTCGCGAAAACCTATTGCGCATGCACGAGCTCTCCGCGAAGTTCAGCAAGACCGAGCTGAGCAACGAGCAGAAGCAGTGCATCTTCGATCTGCAGGAACATGCGCTCGCCGCCAAGCAGCCGCTGCATCTCAACTCGCTCGAGCAGAGCGACGCCGAAGAAGCACTCGCCGAATGGATGGAAGAGGCCAACATCGAGAACGCCTGGAAGATGGCGCCGACACTGGTCTCGATTGGCATCGACGCCAAGGAATTAAAGTGCGCGCGCGAAGAGTTCCCGGATGCGACGCTCTCTGACGCGCTGGGCTGGCTGGCTGCTCTCGTCTCGAGCATGCAACTGGTCGCGACCATCGAAGAGAGCATCGGCCGCGTCTCCGACCTTGTACTCGCAGTGAAGTCTTACGCCTACGAAGGCAAGGGACAACGGCAGCAGGTCGATATCAACAAGAGCATTCATGCAACGCTGCTCATCCTCGGCCATAAATTTCGCGAGAAAGAGATCGTGGTCGAAAAAGAGCTTGCCTCCGAGCTTCCCGTATTTCAGGCGCAGTGCTCCGGGCTCAATCAGATCTGGACTAACCTTCTCGACAATGCCATCGATGCCGCTTCGCCTCAGGGTCATATTAAAGTGCGCACATGGGTCGAGAAAACGCTTAATGACGGACGTCCCGAGATCTGCATCAGCATCAGCGACAACGGCAGCGGCATCCCGACCGAATGCCAGGCACACATCTTCGATCCCTTCTATACAACCAAGCCGATCGGCGTCGGCACCGGCATCGGCCTTGGAATCGTTCATCGCATCGTCGAACAAAATGGCGGCGTCATTCGTTTCGCCTCTGAACCCGGTAACACCGAGTTTGTTGTTCGCCTTCCGATCGACAATCCTCCCCCGCAGGAACAAGCCAGCTAAAACAAAATTTCAGAACAACATTTTGTTTCATTGAGCGTTTTCACAGAAGAACACGCGCGGCAATCACGCTGCACGAATCGACAAGTGAGGACTCAATGAAGCTTTCCACGTCTGCACGTCTCGCTCTTCCACTCATCGCCGCGGCCTGTCTGCTGACCACCGGTTGCGCCTCGCGCACCTACGTCGGGCCTCCACCTCCGCCGCCGCCCTATCCCGGCCCCTCTCCACTGATACAGAGCGCTGAACAACAGGGATTCCGTGCGGGCGTCGCCGATGGATCGAGAGATGCATACAACCGCATGGGCTATTATCCAAAGCGCACGCGCGCCTTTCACGACACACCCGGCTACAATCCGTCCTTCGGTCCCTTCGGCCCGTACCGCGCACACTTCCGCGATGCTTACCTGCGCGGCTACTATCAGGGCTTCTATCGACGCTAGCCGATCAATACCAGCTCCTGGCACGTCGTCGTAAGATGAGTGCCAGGAGAACCTCGTGCCCCTCACTCCATTTCATCTCGCCTTTCCCGTCGACGATCTCGATGCCGCTCGCCACTTCTACGGCACAGTGCTGGGCTGCCCCGAGGGCCGCAGCTCGACGCAGTGGATCGACTTCGATCTCTTCGGCCATCAGATCGTCGCGCATTTGAAGCCGGAGCCGCGCGAGCGCAAGAAGCACCACAATCCGGTCGATGGTCACGACGTTCCCGTCCCCCACTTCGGTGTCGTTCTTCCGATGAAACAATGGCAGGCTCTGGCCGAGCGTCTTCGCGGCACTGGCATCGATTTCATCATCGAGCCGTACATTCGCTTCAAGGGCGAAGTCGGCGAGCAGGCCACCATGTTCTTTCTCGATCCTGCGGGCAATGCGTTGGAGTTCAAGGCCTTCGCCGATATCGGCCAGCTCTTCGCAAAGTAGATCGGCTTACCAGCAACGCAACCTCTCTTCAACAGGTATCGCCCCTCGCATGAGGTCCGACCTTTTCGGCATTGAGGCAGTGCGAACTATACCGTTAAAACCCATAGCTAATTCGATTTAGTTCATTTAGACTCTCTAGCGACCCAGCAAGAGACGTTTTGGCGTTTTGCGACTGCCCCAGACAGACGGCTGCGTCCAGCTATTGAAGGAGCACCGATGGAATTTTCTGCACTTTTTAAAGGTCTAACGATCTCGTTTCTCTCCACAGCCCTGTCTATCGCAACGTTCGTCCCACAGCAGGCTCAAGCCCAGAAACATACTCAGAAGCATCCGGACCTCGCGCAGATGCCCTGGATGAATAAAGCCCTTACACCAGATCAGCGCGCCGACATGGTCGTTGGCCAGATGACGCTCGACGAAAAGATACAGATGGTGCATGGCACGGGCTGGGGCGTGCTGCGTCCGGGTTCTTATATTGCTCCCGGCTCGAACCTTGGGGCGGGCTACACCGAGGGCGTTGAACGCCTCGGCATTCCCGGCATCAACATGGCCGACTCTGCCGTGGGCATTCGTATGGCCGCGTTGCAAAGCCGCTACGCTACGCTGCTGCCCTCGACGATTGGAGCCGCATCGAGCTGGGACCGCGATGCTGCGTTTCTCTATGGATCGGTGATTGGCCGCGAGGCGCGCGCAGAGGGCTTCAATATGTCGATCGGCGGTGGCCTCGACATCACCCGCGAGCCGCGCAATGGCCGCAACTTTGAATATGCAGGCGAAGACCCTGTGCTTGCGGGCATCATGACCGGCGAGCTTGCGCTGGGCGTCAAATCCGAACACGTGATGAGCGACATCAAGCATTACGCGCTCAACGATCAGGAGACGGGGCGGAACGTTGTGAACGTTCTGCTCGATAAGCGCTCCATGCGCGAGTCCGACTTGCTTGCGTTTGAGATCGCCATTGGGCTGTCGAAGCCATCGGCAGTAATGTGCTCGTACAACCTCGTCAACGGCGACCACGCCTGCGAGAACGACTATCTCCTCAACCAGGTTCTGAAAAAGGACTTCGACTACAAGGGCTTCGTCGTCTCCGACTGGGGCGGAACCCACAGCACTGTAAAGGCAGCGCTCAATGGCCTCGATCAGGACGAGCCCGGCGATGATAACTATTTCAGCGAGCCGCTCAAGAAGGCCGTCGAAGGCGGACAGGTCCCCATGACGCGCCTTAACGACATGGTGCACCGCATTCTGCGCAGCATGTTCGACGCCGGCGTCATCGACAATCCTCCCGTGCGTAGCGTCGTCGATCCTTTCCGCGGCCGCGACGACGCGCAGCACATCGCCGAAGAGAGTATCGTGCTGCTCAAGAATGCTGACGATATCCTTCCGCTGAAGGCCTCGCCTTCTACTTCGATTGCGATTATCGGCTCGCACGCAGACATCGGCGTTCTTTCAGGCGGCGGCTCGGCTCAAGTCGATGCTCCCGGCGGCAACGCAATCGATCCCAAGCCCGGCCCTTCCCCATGGGGCCAGGTCATCTACTTCCCTTCCTCTCCGCTTCGTTATATTCGCGAGAAGTCGCCTCAGAGCAATGTGCAATATAACGACGGCAAAGACAATGCAGCCGCGGCAAAGCTGGCCAAGGACTCCAGCCTCGCCATCGTCTTCGTCAACCAGCCCATGCGCGAAGGGCAGGATGCGCCGACGCTGTCGTTGCCTGATCATCAGGATGCTTTAGTTGAAGCAGTGGCCAAAGCGAATCCCAACACGATCGTTGTGCTCGAGACGGGTGGGCCGGTCACCATGCCATGGGCCGGGCACGTCAAAGGCATCGTCGAGGCGTGGTATCCCGGCATCGGTGGCGCGCAGGCGCTTGCGAACATTCTCTTCGGCGAAGTCAACCCCTCGGGCAAGCTCTCAGTCACTTTCGCCAAGAGCGACGATCAGCTTCCGCATCCCACTGTCCCCAGCCTCGATGCAAATGCTAAGACGACCGGTGATGATGGCCATCACGAAGTCGGTCCCTTCGATCTGAAGTACACCGAGGGAGCCGAGGTCGGCTACAAGTGGTTCGAGGCGACGCACAGGCAGCCGCTGTTCCCGTTCGGCTTCGGGCTCTCGTACACCACCTATGCCTACTCCGGCTTGACCGTCGACGACGCCACGCGCACCGCGCACTTCACCGTCAAGAACACCGGCTCGCGCGAAGGCACCGAGATCGGCGAGCTCTACGTCACACTTCCCTCTGCCGCAAACGAGCATTACAAGCGGCTCGCGGGATGGGAGCGAGTCAAGCTCGCACCCGGCGAATCGAAGGAGGTTAGCATCCCTCTCAATCCGCTCTATCTCTCCATCTTCGACACCGCCAAAGACGCATGGCAACTGCTGCCGGGCGACTACAAGGTGATGGCCGGGGCCTCCTCCAGCGATACTCCGCTGAATGCCACGCTTCACATATCGCAGTAGATGATTCACTGACGAACCAAGCGGCACGGCTGAGAATCCCTCGGTCGTGCCATTTTTTTCTGTTTATAAGATCATCCGCACAGATTTATAAAAATACTATTCACCTGTAAAACACAAACCGAGCGTTCGCGAACTAAAATAAGCGCAGCACTGACGAGCCCGTTTTTCTCTGCCAGCCGCACGAACCTCTCGGAGTCACTGAATGCTTAACCGCACCACCCGTCGTCACTTTCTCATCTCCTCTGCCGCTCTGGCTGCCTCGCTGACGCAACGATCCGCATCGGGTCTGACTACGGAACGGCCACCGAAAGACGACGAGACTCCGTATAAGCTTTACTTCAATCAGCCCGCAGCGACATGGCCCGACGCTCTGCCCGTAGGCAACGGCCGCCTCGGCGCCATGGTCTTTGGCAAGCCGTCGCTCGAGCGCATCCAGCTCAACGAAGAATCGATATGGGACGGCGAATATCGCGACCGCAACAACCCCAAGGCCGGAGCCGCTGTCCCTCGCATCCGCGAGATGCTCTTTGCGGGAAAGACCGCCGAGGCCGAAGCGTTTGCGCTCTCGGACATGATGTCGCTGCCGCGGCGCATGCCCTGCTATCAAACCCTCGGCGATCTTCATCTCGACTTTTCGCCGTCGGGCATCGCGCCGGACGCAAAATTTGAGGACTACCGTCTCGAGCTCAATCTCGACACTGCCATCGTCACCACCAGCTTTACCTGCAACGACACGCGTTATACGCGCGAGGTCTTCAGCTCCGCTCCCGATCAGGCCATCGTCGTGCGGCTGACCGCAAGCAAGCCTGGCAAGCTCTCTTTCACCGCACGGCTTGACCGCCCCGGCCCCAGCCCGTTCGAGGCCAAGGCACTCTCCTCTAATCGGCTCTCGCTCGACGGCGAAGCACTGCCGGTTAAGGACAACCCGGGCCTGCCCGTGAAGGAGCATCAGGTCGGCGTTAAATTTCACTCTGAGTTGCTCGCCCTCTCTACGGGCGGCAGCATCACCACGAAGGACGCGACACTGACCGTCGCCAATGCAACCAGCGCGACCCTCTTCATCGACTGCGCCACCAGCTTCCGCTACTCGGCAGGCGCACAGGCTATGCGCTCTGCGGTGAGCAGAAATCTTGCCTCCGCTTCGCGCCGCAGCTACGCCAGCCTGCGCAGCCGTCACGTCGCTGACCACCAGCGCCTCTTCCGCCGGGCTGAGATCAGCTTCGGCCCCGACGCGAACGCAGCCATGCCCACCGATCAGCGCGTTCAGCGCATCAAGGACGGCGGCGAAGATATGCATCTCGTGCCGATCTACTTCCAGTTCGGTCGATACATGCTCATCTCCAGCAGCCGCCCCGGAACGCTTGCAGCCAATCTGCAGGGCATATGGAATGAGTCGGTCGATCCGCCGTGGGGGAGCAAGTACACCATCAACATCAACACCGAGATGAACTACTGGTTGGCCGAGCGGGCCAATCTCTCCGACCTGCACTTCCCGCTCTTCGACCTCGTCGATTCGACCCGTACTCCCGGCGCGCGAACGGCAAAGGACTACTACAAGGCGCGCGGCTTCGTCGTTCATCACAATACCGATCTGTGGGGAGACTCTTCGCCGATCGACGCGCTCGGCGGCGGCATATGGGCCATGGGCGCGGCGTGGCTTACGCTTCACCTGTGGGACCACTACGACTACACCGGCGATACGGCATTTCTTCGCGAGCGCGCTTATCCCCGTCTGCGCGAGAACGCTCTCTTCCTGCTCGACTACCTCACGCCGGCGCCTGCGGGAACGCCTTATGCGGGCTATCTCGTCACCGGCCCATCGTGCTCGCCGGAGAACAAGTACACACGACCCGATGGCCGCTCCTTCAACCTCTGCATGGGGCCGACCATGGACATCGAGATCACTCGCGCCATCCTGACGCGGCTGCTTCAATCCGCCGCGATCCTTGGCAGCTCTGCTTCCGCAGACAGCGAGCTGCTCAGCAGAGCGCGCACAGCTATCGCCAAACTTCCGCCCTTCAAGATCACGCACGATCACCGCTTGCAGGAGTGGCCCGAAGACTACGTCGACTACGAGCCCGGCCATCGCCACATCTCTCACCTCTGGGCGCTCTTTCCCGATGACCAGATCACGCTGCGCGGAACACCGACGCTCGCCCGCGCCTGCCGCGCTACGCTCGATAAGCGGCTCGCTGCCGGAGGCGGCAGCACCGGCTGGTCGCGCTCGTGGATCATCAACTGCATGGCTCGCCTCGAAGATGGAGAAGCTGCCCATGAAAACGTTCTGCAACTCTTCCGCCAATCCACCCGCCACAACCTCTTCGACGTCTGCGGTCTGAAGGCGAACTCGCCGTTCCAGATCGACGGCAACCTTGGCGGCCCCACCGGCCTTATCGAGATGCTGCTGCAATCTCACGCCGGGCAATCGGCGACCGATGGACAACATGCAGAGGCCCAGCCTCCTGCGAACGTAACTCGCTTTCTGCCCGCTCTGCCGAAGGCATGGGCCAGCGGAAGCTTCCACGGTCTGCGTGCTCGAGGCGGGCTCGAGGTCGATCTCGAATGGAAGGATGCGCGAGCCCTGCGCGCTACGCTTCACTGCTCAATCAGCCGCAGCCACACTCTCGCCGCACCCAACGGTCAACGCATCGCAGCCATCAAGCAGGCGGCGAAAGACGTACCCTTTACCACCAACACTGACCAGACCGTCAGCTTCCTCGCAAAGGCCGGAGCGCACTACACCGTCACGTTCTCGTGATCGTGCAGTGCGTTGAGTACGTCGAATATCTGCCGGAAAAATTACCAGGAGGAGTACGAGGTGCCGTCGGCTGCGCTCAACTGCGAGCCGCTGTGAACATCGTCGATGCCGGAGTCGGTCTGATCGGTAGTCGACAGGTCGCTGCTCTCGTCGGGAACCCAGGTATCCGTGCGCTCAGTGAAGGGGTCCTTGGGCATGGACTTCAGATAGCCTGCCTGCACCAGATCGTCCAGCGATTGCGGAGCCTTCTGCTTGTCCACCGTGTACGAGTCGATCGCCGTGCGCATCGTGTGGAGGTCTTCCTTAAGAACGGCCTCCTTCGCGTTGCGAATATTGTTCGTATACGAAGGAATGGCAATCGCCGCCAGCAGCGCGATGATCACCATGACGATCATGAGCTCGAGCAGCGTAAAGCCTTGCTCAGCGGTGCGTGATGCGCGGGATGAGGAGATCACTACCATGTATTGTATTTTGTACCGTCCAGCGCAGTTCCGTCGCTCTTGGTGTAGACATCGAAGACGTTCTGGCCGCCGAACGAGGTCGAGTCTGGATCGTCCTGATTCGAGCGCAGGCCCCAGTCAGTAGACTTCGTCATAGGATCGACTGGAATGCGGCGCAAAAACTTCACTTTCTTATCCTGAATATCCACTCCATCGACTAGCGTCTGCAGGTCCGGCGGATAGTTCATGCTGTCGACCTTCGTCTGAATGCCGCCTTTGCTCGCTGCGTCGTAGTAGCGATCGATGGCGTCTCGCATCTCCCACAGATCGCGGCGAAGCTCGATCTCCTTCTGCCGCTTGACCTGAAAACGCGCAATCGGAATCGCCGCAGAGGCAAGAATGGCAACGATCGCCACCGTAATAATCAGTTCGACGAGCGTAAGACCCGATTGTGAGTTAGTGCGCGAGACAGCCTCGCCTTGCGCAGATGCCGAACGTATCTCATCCGAAACTCTGGACGAAGCACCGGCCGGGTTGTTGCACACGATCACTTCACATGCACCACGGCCTGCGAACCGACGGCCGGAAGATTGGCCTGGGCGCTATTGCGTGCCCCGACCTTGACGAGGGCGAGGTTGGAATCTCCTGCGGCGACTGCCTTGAAGGTCAGCGTGCACAGGCTTCCCTGCCCGCTGACGCCGGCAACATTCGGCGGCCTCGAGCTGGAGATCGTCACCAGACCGTTTCCGTCATCTCGATGCACCAGCGCAACAGCCTGACCATCGCGTCCAAGGAAGTTTCCTGTATCGACGTTGACCAGTTGAAGCACCTTAGGATTGAACTGCATCTGCAACGGAACCGAGTAGACATCGCGCCCATTGCCGAGCATGACCGCAACCTGGAAGGTGCTGCCAACCGTCTGCGCCGAAGCTGGCGGAACCACGCTGAAACTGACCGGAGGCCCGCTCGGCACAACATCCGTCGGTGCCGGAGGCGTCAACGGCTGCGCCTGCTTCTGCATCTGCTGCACCATGGCCTCAGCAGCATTAGCAGCGCTGGTCGCAGGACCAGTTGAAGGAGGCTTCGAAGACACGAAGCCGGGATTGCCCAGGTCCATGCCCGCCTGATCCGCATCGACGTGCCGCAGCTCGATGGCCTGGCCAGTGCCAGTGTCGATAGCGCGGGTATTCAGGCGGCTCAGTACGGACTCGCGAACGATATGCGGAATCAGCAGAAAGACGATCTCATCCTGCTGCACCTCACGGTCACGCGACGAGAAGAAGTATTTGAAGATGGGCAGCTCGCCGATACCCGGCGTGCCACTGACGTTCAGGTTGTTCTGCTTGGTCAGGATGCCCGCAAGAATGCTGGGCTCCCCCTCCTTCAACTGAATCACCTGATCGATGATGCGCTGGCCGATAATAGGCTCAGTAACGCCCGAGATTGTGACCGACGATTGCTGCGATGAGACTTCAACCTTCATCTTCAGGCTGACCTCATCGTCATAGTGAACTGTGGGCGTCATGTCGATGTTGACACCGACATCGATATAGGTGAACTGTGTCTGGACTCCGATGCTCGAGATGCCCGTAGAGACTCCGGCGTTGTAAGAGCCTGTGGCGATGGGGATTCTTTGGCCAATCTTCAGTTGCGCACGCTGACCGTCCGTCGCCCGAATGCTGGGGTTCTGCAGGATATGGGTATCAGCATCGGTGAGAAGCGCGTCAAGCTCGGCGCCGGTGATGCCGACTGCAAGATTGGTGGAATTGAAATGAGCCAGCGAATTGAGCGTGAAGTTGGAGGTGGTTGAGGTGCCGGTAGTACTACTGCTACTGCTGCTGCTCGAAGTGGGCGAGGCCTGCGGCGTCAACGTGACCGATTGCGGCAGGGCGAGTCCCAGTTTGCGTACCTTGTCGCGGTTGACCTCGAGAATGGCGACATCGACCACAACCTCCGGGCGAGCACGATCGAGGTCGTTAATCAGTTTTTGCGCCAGCAGAAGCTGGTCCGGCGTGGCCCGCATCACAATGGCGTTCTGGCTCGGCACAAGGTTAATCTTGGTGCTCGGGTCCATCAGGTTGCGGATCGCCGTCAGTACCTCGTTGGCATCGCTCTGCTGGCTTGCATTCGTCAGATAGAAAGTCTGGACCGCCTGCTCTTCCAGGTCCGCGCGCTTGGTGCGGCTGTTTTGCGCGACGAAGATGGTATTGCTGGTAACCGGCTTGTAGAACGTGTCGGACATCGTTCCGACGATACGAAGCGCATCATCGAGCGTAACGTTTGTGAGATCGACCGGAATGCGCTTGGAGACGTAGTCGGGATCGAAGATGACATTCAGCCCCGCCATCTTTCCAATGGCCTGGTAGATGACCTTGACGTCCTCGACCATCTTCAGCGTGATGTGATCGTTCGAGACCGGCTTGAGCTGGATCGGACCTGCGACGGAGTTCAACTCCTGGAGCATCTGCGACTGCCTCGTTGGAGGCTGCGGGGTTGCTGTCGGAGTGGGAGCTACGGCAGCAGCACCCGATTCCGGATGCTGCAACTGATCGATCTCCTGCTGCGCGGTCTGGTTCGAAGGGTCGATCTCGCGGGCGCGAAGAAACTCGTTGAGCGCTCCTGTGAGGTCGCCGCTGGCACGAAGAACACGGCCGCGGTCGATGTGGCTGACCCCGGCCTGAAACCTCATCCGCTCAAAGTGAGCTTTGTAGGTCATGTCCTTGGGGTTTTTTAGCGTGGCCTGGCGATAGTCCTCGTAGGCGGTGTCGTAGTCCTGGCGTGTCTCTGCGTCCTGTCCGCGCTTGGCCCACTTCTTGGCTGACTGCGCGTGTGCTGCCACTGGAGTGGAAGCAAGGAATCCAGCCAGCAAAAAGAGAAGCAAGTACGCCTGGAGCGCAAAAGCCGGTAGTTTGATGATTGATTTTTTGCCGCGACTCATGCTGCTTCCGTTTGCGTCCTTTACACCGTTAAGAGTGCGGCGTCTGCCGGAGTATGCGCCTGCCCCCATGCGTTCCGAGTGAAGGACGCTGCCTGTGGAGGCTATGCCTGACAGGCTATTGCGCTCGGGTGAGTATACCATTCGCAGTGCGGTTGACCTCATTGTTTGTGACGGTGTTGAGAGTTAGACGCGACAGACGGCTGCAGGTGAGGCCATTTATAAAGAGCATGTTAAAGTAAGAAGTTCTATGCCTCGCTCACTCTCCAACCCGACCGTCGCCCACCAGCCCAAGCCGGTGGTCAAGGCGAAGGACCGCGATCCGGTAGCTGCGGGCCTGAGGGATGCTGCATTTAATCGTTCAGCCAGCTTCAATTACTTCCTCTCCGACAGGTTCGAGGCGGGCGTCGCCCTGCGAGGAACCGAGGTAAAGTCGATCCGCGAGGGTAAAGCCAACCTGAAGGATGCCTATGGCTTGCTCAAGGACGGCGAATGCTTTCTGCTGAATGCGCACATCGGTCCCTTCTCGCATGGCAATGCGATGAATCATGAATCACTGCGTACTCGCAAGTTGTTGCTACACAAGACCGAGGTTCGCAAACTCGAAGCATTGACGCGGCAAAAAGGATTTACCCTCATTCCTGTCCGTCTCTACTTCCGCAACGGCCGCGTCAAGTGCGAGCTGGCTCTCGCCAAGGGCAAGCAGGACTGGGACAAGCGTGAGACAGAGCGACGTCGCGAGGCCGACAATGAAGCCAAGGCTGCCGTCGCCAGAAGCCAGCGCCGCTAGATTCTCCTTCCCTTATCGTTGTTCCGCATGTACCTCAGGACACAAGCTGAGATGTCATCTTGTCTCCGCCCAATGGCCGAAAATCGGGTTACGATAGTTTCATGGATACGAAGCTTCTCTTTCAGGATGCGGCTGGATTTGCGACACCGATGCTTGCTGTATTCGCCGTAGATATTGCAACGGAGATCGATGCAGATCCCTTGCCGGCCCTGCTGTCAACTTCGGACGCGGTAACGAACGCAGCAGCAAAGGTCATCGCATCGGGTGAATTTAAAGCAGCTTTTGGTGAAACGCTTCTCCTCCATGCCCCGAACGGCCTGAAGGCGGAGCGGCTTCTGCTGGTCGGATTGGGAAAAGCCGGCTCGCTCTCGGTGAATGAGGTGCGCAGAGGTGCCGGGGTGGCCGTGCGTGCAGCCAAGCCTCGCGGCCTGACGCAAATCGCTATTATCTTCCCTGAAGACCATGCTCTCTCCGACGAGCATCTCGACGAGCTTCCCTGCCTTTTAATGTCGCGCGCCGTAGTCGAAGGCGCTTTGCTGGCCGACCCCGATTACGACACCTATAAGACCACCCGCAAAGAAACCGCCTTGCAGACACTCTCGATCGTCGCCAAAGAGAATGAAAAGTCCACGCGCGCCGAGATTCAGGATGGCTTCAACGAGGGCCTCATCATTGCCGGCGCGCAGAACTTTACCCGCTCTCTGGTCAACGAGCCGGGCAATGTGCTGACGCCTACCGTGCTGGGCCAGCGTGCCGCGGAGATGTGTGCGGAGATGGGCCTGAAGTGCGAGGTCTTTTCGACGGAGAAGCTGCATGAACTGAAGATGGGGGCCTTCTGGGCAGTAGCACAGGGCTCTGCCGAGCCTCCGGCACTCATCGTTATGACCTACGAGCCGAAGCTCGAAAAAGGAAAGTCTCCGGCCAAGGACGCACCTGTCATCGGCCTGGTCGGTAAGGGGATTACGTTCGATACCGGCGGCATCTCCATCAAGCCCGCAGACGGCATGGAAAAGATGAAGTACGACATGGCCGGAGCAGGCGCAATGATCGGCGCAATGCGCGCCATTGCCCAGTTGAAGCCTAAGGTCAAGGTAATTAGCGTCGTCTGCTCAGCCGAGAACATGCCCGGTGGCAAAGCCTTCAAGCCTGGAGATGTGGTGACGGCCATGTCCGGCAAGACCATCGAGATCATCAACACCGACGCGGAAGGCAGGCTCGTGCTCGCCGATGGCCTGCACTATGCCAAAACATTGGGTTGCACGCATCTCATCGACGCTGCCACCCTCACCGGTGCGTGTGTCGTTGCCTTGGGTATGGTGAATGCAGGCCTGTTCTCCAACGACGACAAGACCTGCGAGAAATTTCTAGACGCGATGAATATCTCCGGCGAGAAGTTCTGGCGACTGCCCTGCACCGATGACTATCGCGAACTGATCAACAGCCAGATCGCAGATATTCGCAATACCGGCGGAACGCGCTGGGGCGGGGCCATTACAGCGGCGCTTTTTCTGAGGGAATTCGTTGGCGATACGCCCTGGGTGCATCTCGATATCGCCGGATGTGCCTGGAACGATGAGACTAAGCCAGCGATTGCCAAGGGGCCAACCGGCATCGGAGTGCGCTCCATCCTCGAGTGGGTACGAAGCTATTCGGCATAGCAAACTGGCCATGTAACCGGTAAAGAGGACTTTATCCGGTTACATGGAAACTCTTGTAACCACTAACAAGCGCTTTTACTGGTTACATGCGCTCGGGCGCTTCGATGCCGAGGTATCCCAGTGCGCGTGTCATCTCGCGCTGAGCAACAGCGGCGGTCGCTAGCAGGAGCACCTTGCGCGAGGCATCGGTCTCTTTGAGGATGTGGTGGCGGTGGTAGAAGTTGTTGAACTGCTGCGCGAGCTGGAAGGCGTACTTAGCCAGATAGGCCGGTTCTGCTGTTGCGATGCACTGCTCGATCATCAGGGTCAGCTTCGAGGCCAGCAGCCAGGTCTCCCACAGACTCGTCCCTTCTTCTGTGTCGAGGATCGAGCTGAGGTCGAGATCGGCGATAGCGGCAAGCGATGCCTCTGCCGTCGTCTCTGCCTTGCGAAAGATGTTGGCTGCGCGCACGATAGCGTACTGAACGTATGGCCCGGTCTCGCCCTCGAAGCTTAGAGCGTCTTTAAAGTCGAAGGCTATGACTGTATTTCGAGTGAAGCGCAGCATGAAGTAACGCAGCGCGCCTACGCCGATCTGCGTGGCGATGGTGCGACGCGCGGCGTCGTCAAGATCAGGATGGCGGGTGTCGACTTCGGCCTGCGCAGCGGCGATCAACTGATCGAGGAGGTCGTCGGCCTTGACGCCAAAGCCCTTGCGACCGCTGACCTCGATGTAGGATTTGGCCTTGTCTTCTTCGCTGATCGTATAGCCGAGCTCGATGGCGCAGCGCGGCGTGAGTGCAACCATCTCGTAGCTAAAGTGGGTGTAGCGCTCGGCTGCCTCGGTGAAGCCCATGCCAAGCAGCGCCTGCACGACGTTGTTCTGCGGATCGTTCTGCCGCGAGTCGATGACGTTGTAGATAGCGTCTGCCTTGCCGAAGACGGGGTGGCTGGGATCGCTCGGCCCATCGGTCGAGATCCAGCAGGTGTGCGTCGGATACTCGTGAAACTTCACATAACCGAAGTCCTTGCCGGGCAAAAGACCGAACTTCCAGAGATGGTAGGCGATGTCCTTGCCGACGTAGGTGACGGTGCCGTTGGAGCGAACGATGACCTTAGCGTCTTCATCGGTAGTACCGGCGGCGACCTCGGAACCAGCGCGGCGCATGACCATGCAGCCCTTGTTCTTGCCCTCGGTCTCTTCGTAGAGAACGCCTTTGGCGATCATTAGTTCACGCGCAGCGTCCCAGAAGTGGAGATGCAAGATCTCGCTCTCGCGTGGTAGAAAGTCATACTCAATGCTGAGCCGCTCCATCGTCTCGAGATGACGATGAAGGACAGCGGTCGAGATGAGATCGGCGATTGCCGCGGTCTCGTTGCCTCCGGTTTCGAGCGCGTGCAGCGTATCGAGACGTAGCTGCTTGCGCGCGGCGGCCTCTGATGGATCGGCGGTGTACCACTGCGAGACCCGCGCGTAGAGGTCCCAGCAGTAGAAGTCGATGCGTTCGCCACGTGCGCGTAGCTCGTCGAGCAACTCGCGTGTGCTCTCAAGCGTCTTGCCTTCAAGATGCACAAGACCGACGACGACATCGGCAACCTGCACGCCGGTGTTGTCGATGTAGTTTTGTACACCGACCTCGTAGCCGCGCTTGTAGCTGTCGGGACGAAGCAGCCGCTGAAAGGTGTCGCCGAGAATCGCATTGCGCAGATGGCCGATGTGGGCCGCCTTGTTGGGGTTGATGCTGGTGTGCTCGACGAGGCGGAAGCCGGGGCCGCCGACATCGGCGTGCTTGTCCCTTGCGATCTCCTTAACTACGGCCGCGCGACTCAGGCGCAGATTGAGGTAGCCAGCGCCTGCCACCTCTACGCTGGCAATACCTTCGAGCTCAGGCAGAACAGCGGTCAACTCTGCAGCCAGCTCTGCGGCAATGACACGCGGAGCCTTGCGCAGACGTTTAGCCAGCTCAAAGGCGACAGGCAGGGCGACCTCGCCCAGAGCGATGTTCGGCGGCTGCTCCACCGCGAGGGTCGCGATGGTCGTGTCGTACTTTGCAAGCAGGATGGCCTGGAGACGGCTTAGCAGGGACTGTTGGATTGTGCGATACATGCTTCGGGTTCACCGCTGAGAAGATATTTGATTTTGGACTGACTTAAGTTTACGTGAATCTTACAAAGACCACGCATGAGGCCGACAGCAGAAGATGCGATGCTGCATCTGCGCGCTGCTATTCGTTCGAGACAGCGGTGCTTTGCTGCTATGGCAGCTCGTTGGGGAGGCTTTCGATCTCATCGAGCAACGGCTTGTGGTTATGAATTCTGAAGCGATGAATGAAGAAGATCAACCCGCCTGCTCCGGTGATGGAGACGAGCATCCATGCGTGAATGGCGAGGCCGAAGACGGCGGCCTGGGCCTGCGGTGCGCCGTGGCTTGTCAGCGCCGATTTTACGGCCCACTCAAAGGTGCCGATGGCTCCGGGTGAGCTGGGCAGCATGTAGGAGAGATTGGCGAAGGAGACTGCCTCCCATGGGCCGAGGGCATCGGTGCCGAGGCCGACGAGATGGATGGCGGAGAGGAAGATCATTCCCTCGCAGAACCAGATGATAAAGCTTTGCAGGAGGAGAAGGAGGTTGCCCACGATTCCCTGCTGACGGAGAGTGTCTACCGCGAGGAGGAGCCAGTGTTCGAGCTTCTGGACGAGCTTGTTCGATGGCAACTTTGCGAAGATGCGGCGCAGAGGCGCTTCAAGGTGCGCGGCCACGAACATGAAGACGAGCAGGCCAACAACGGAGATGAGGACGGCGATGTCAGCGCCCTGGCGGATTTTGGCGGGTAGATCGCGGCCCATGGTGGCGATGAAGATGAGGCCGACCACAAAGACGTCGAGAAGTTTTTCGAGGATGACGGTGCTGAGGATGGATGACGGTGAGGCTCCGAGGTCGGGAGCGTAGGTGAAGATGCGCATGACGTCGCCGATGCGCAGCGGAAGAATGTTATTGGCCGCGAGCGAGGTCATCAGAACGCGGGCGCAGACGGCGAAACGCGCACCGGTAAAGCGCATCATCTGTGCCCAGCGCACGCAACGAAGGGTGTAGCCCACCAGCGTAAAGCCGAGGACTCCCAAAACCCAGGCAGGCTGTACCATGCGCAGCGCACGAATATGCGAGAACGAGATTCCTTTGAACGTGTACCAGAGAAAGAAGGCGCTGACGAGCAGGCCAGGGACCACTTTGATAAGATTGCGCCCGCCGCGCTGCTGCGTGCTCATGCGGTAATAGAGACCCGACGGAAGATAACGGCAGAGGACGCGAATAATGTATGCATAGGCAGCTTTATTGTACCGTCGCAGCCTGCCTAAATCGCTACAAAGCACAGGAATTCTGAGTGATCGAACTTAGGTGGAACAACAATTTGTTACCGCTGGTGTCCTAAATATTGGCGAGCTCCCGGACAGGCGGATTTTATTTAATCTGTAATGCAGCGTTCGAGAAACTCGCACAGAAATTACCCGCAGAGAATGGAGGCAGGCCCGTTTGTCGACGGCAGCAACAGTATCGGTTCCTTCTTCCTTATCGCATCGACTCGTTCGCCAATCGGAGCTGCGTTTTGCCTGCGTGCTGGTTAGCCTGCTGACGGCGCTGGTGCTGCTTGTGCACGGCTATCATCCTTACGCCGAAGACGGCGGACTTTATATGGCGGGCATTGAGCGGCTGCTCGATCCGGCGCTCTTTCCTCATGGCACGGTGTTTGTGACCGAGCATCTGCGGTTCTCGCTCTTTGCGCCGATGGTCGCTGCACTGGTTCGATGGTCACACCTGAGTCTTCCTGTGGTCCTTCTGTTGCTGCATCTCGCGACAGTGTGGATGGCCTTATTCGCGGCATACCTGCTGGCTTCAAGATGCTATGAATCGCTGAGAGCGCGTGTCGGCGCAGTCGCTCTGCTTGCTCTGTGGATTACGCTGCCGATTGCGGGAACGTCGCTGATGCTGATGGACCCGTACGTGACGGCGAGGAGCCTCTCGACTCCGTGCGTTCTGCTTGCGCTGGTTGGCGTGCTCGATGCCTTTCCTCTTCGAAGCGATGTGCAGGCCGATCGCCGGCGGGGATTGATGATGTGCGGAGCAGCGCTGGTCTTTGCGGCGGCGATGCATCCGCTGATGGCTGCCTATGGGTTTGGATGTGTTCTGATACTGGGCTGCATGCTGTCTCCGCTGCGCTGGGTGCGCCTCTGGGGGACGATGACGCTGTGCATCACCGCTATTGCCGTGGCTACCGCGATGCAGGTGCTGGCCCCTGCTGAGAGCGCTCTTTATGTGCGGGTGGAGATGACGCGCTACTACTGGTTTCCTGGAGCGTGGCACTGGTATGAGCTAGTAGGGCTGGCTGCTCCGCTGATGCTGCTTGCGTATGTCGGCCTCAGAGGCTCGTCCGAGAGTAGCGCGTCACGCGTTGCTCTGGCGCGGATGGCGGTGATCTGCGGTGGGATGGCTGTCGTGATTGCAGCGCTGTTTGCCCGGCAACAGACGGCGACCCACCTGGTGGCGCGGCTGCAACCGCTGCGCATCTTTCAGATCGTCTACATCGTCATGATTCTTGCCGTAGGCGCAGCGCTCGCGGAGCGGGTCTTGCAACGGCGTCCGATGCGATGGGCGGCTGCGCTGGTCTTGTTGTCGGGAGTGATGTTCTCTGCCGAGCGGCTCACGTTTCCCGATTCGTCGCATGTGGAGATGCCATGGATGACGACGCACAATCCGTGGGAGCAGGCGTTTGTCTGGATCAGGCACAACACGCCGAAGACGGCCCTGTTTGCGCTCGATGCTCACTACATCACGAGCCCCGGTGAAGACGCGCAGTGCTTTCGTGCCATCGCCGAGCGCAGCGCGCTGCCTGACTACTCCAAGGATGGTGGCGAGGTCTCGGTCACTCCAGCGCTGGCTACGACCTGGGAGGCAGGAGAGGCAGTCCAGGAGCGGATGGATGCTGAGTCTGACGCGGAGAGGATCAGTATCTTGAAGCCTTTGAATGTGAGCTGGGTTGTGCTGAAAACAGCGACCGCAACGGGCTTCGATTGTCCTTATACGAATGCGGCGGTGAAGATCTGCCGGTTGCCTTAGCGCTCAGTCCAGCGAACGTTGCGGAAGCCCGAAGCCGCAGGTGCCGCAATGGTGCGAAGCCATGTAGCGATGTTGATATAGTCCTCGGCGATCGGCGTGTCCGGAGCATAGTCGACTACGGTCATTCCTTCGGCGAGCGCTTCGCTGACCTCAGGGGAGCGGCGAATCACGAAGGGCAGAAGGCGGTCTCCGAGCTTTTTACGCAAGACCTCGCGCACATCGAGATGCAGCGGCAAAGAAGGATCGAACTGGTTCAGCACATAAAAGGGTTGCAATGGCTGCGCGTCGCTGTCAATTAATCCGCTGAAAAACTTTTCGACAAAGCCCAGGCTGATGACGGAGTTCATGTCAGGAGCGACGGGAATCAGCACGGTCAGATTCATCCGCGCCATCTGCCGAATCACCCAGCCCGAGGCCGCCGACAGGTCGAGCAGGATGCGGTGCATGCCCTGGCTGTTGGTGATCACCTCTTCGATGAAGCGCTGCTGCGCGCCTTCCTCTCTTCCCTTCTCTTCCATCTCGTGGCTGACGAGATAGATGGGCGCGTCGGTGCTTCCGCTGGGAGGAGAGAAGGTGCGTACGGTGTCGTGTTGCAGATCGTTGGCACCAAAGTAAAACGGCAAGAGGCCATGCGTTGTGGTGTCGGTGAGCAGCACCTTCTCACCCATGGCAGAGAGAGAACGGCCCGCGGTCGCAACCAGGCTGGTCTTGCCGACGCCGCCTGCCAGAGAGTAGACGGCAAGCACAGGAGTGCGCGTCTCCTTTTGCCGCAACGATACGGCGTCTGTCTCTTCACTCTGCTCAAAGACGCCCTTAAGTGCAAACCATCGCGAGGCTACCCGCTCGCGGGAGTATTGCAGCGTCTCGGCGACGGAGGGCGAGGGGGAGTTTGGAAGCGTGCCCAGAGGTTTGGCCGGAATCTGCAACGTCGGCGGCGCGTAGAGCCATGCGGGGCCAGCGGCATCGGGCGGACAGGCTGCGGAAGGAGCAAGCGACTCCTCTAATGAACCCGAGAGCTCCGAGGGGGCGGGTTCGCGGCCAAAGTCTTCTTCGGGATAGAGGTTGTAGAGGGCGTTGACTCCGGAGACTGGCTCATCAGCTTCACCTGCCGGGACTGGCTCGTATCCGGGCTCGCGATAGATCTTGCCTACGCCCGGTATCTCTTCGACGTTGCGAAGAGCAGACTGGGAGACGGCAGCCTGTCGACGGCGCAGATCGAACTCAGCATCGCGAGCAGCCTGTCTCTCGGTAGGATCGACGATACCGTGTTTCTCTCTCGTAGCCAGACTCTCAGCCGCGACAGTTGCCTCGGCCCTGCGCACGCCTTTGCGACGCTCCACTCCATCGGCGCGCGGTGCGCTGTCGGTCTCGCGCGAGGGGCGAAAGACTGAGGTATCGGGGATGCCGGCATTGACGGTCTTTGCAGAGGCGGCCACTTGCTGCTCCTCTTCCTGAGCATTCGTGCGATGGCGGACCGGATTTCGGGATTCACGGTGCAATGCAGAGAAGTCGCGGTGTTTGGTTCCGTGCAGGTTTGCCCAAGAATATTGAGGCGACGACTCTTTGGGAGTCTTGGCCGGCGGAGCTTCGTTCGGATTTTTGTCGCGAAAATCCATCATTGCTCGTGGTCTGCATTCGGTAGCGGTATATCGTCTGCGACCTCGAGGGTTTCCGCACCTACCGTAGTAGCCTTGAGGCTACCGGGGGACACAAGGCGAAGTCAATCCAACCTTAGCCACCTGTGGGGTTACTAAAGTTCGCTCCCTGAAGAGGTTCGGCGCTGGGCGAAGAGCTGCCGCTAAATCAACAGCCCCGGATGTGCTAACTTTGTAGTGTGGTTTGAGAGCGTAGCTCAGTTGGTAGAGCATCGCCCTTTTAAGGCGTTGGTCCTGGGTTCGAGCCCCAGCGCTCTCACCATAAAATCAATAACTTACAAGCAGAAAAGACACTTCCCTCATACTCTGTGAGGCACATTTGGGCCACTTCTTAAGTGCCCTTGGGTGGACTCTTGCCGATTCCGTGCCCCAGATTAAATCTGCTGTGGTAATCCACATTATTTTCGCCTATTATTCGCCTATGGGCGGACGAGCATCATCGTCATGCAGAGAGGCTAGCAGGGTTTGCTGGTGAATTCCGCACCCATAACTGTGTGAAGCATGGAAGAGGATAAGACCATGACAGAAGAAATCCTGGCAGAACTATGGAAGATCGAAGACCTTGCAGTCTGCAAGGACGGAATGACATTGGCCCACGATTTCTTGCGGAGTTGCATGTCAGCCCTTCAGTCCGATAATTCCTCAAACTTCAATGCACGGTTTGAGAATTTCAAACGACACCGAGATACCTGCGAGAAATGCAGCGGATTGGAAGCTGTTGCGTAGGTGCTCCTATCCGCAATCTGTTGAAGAAAAATCAATCGATCCCAAGACTTTGCAATCATGCTCCGCGTGAATGAAGCTTTTCTTAGATTCTCGAAGGCCGCACATCGTACAAAATTCTCTTAGCTTTTGATCCTGCTTCCGATCAGCACCACGGCACTCGCTGCGGGCACGTGAACTTTGCCTGAGGCATCGTGCAAATGGATGGGTTCGAGCCTGGCCGGATGCCAGCTTCCGTCAGCGGCAATGTTAGCACCGGCAAAGGTGACTCCCTGCTTGCTCTCGAGTGAAGGCCCGGCGAGACGCATGGCGGTAACTCGAGAGAGGGGTTGCCGGAAGGTCAGCTCGATCTCTGCGTCGCGAGAGGCATCTTTATTAATGATGGTGACTGCGATGCGATGCTGGCCCTCTGCGGTCGCATAGACGGTCAGGTTGGTTGGACCGGAATCGTAGTTGAGGGCGAGCTTTTCTCCGCGGCCGGCATAGGCGAAGGCGAGCATTCCGTAGTAGTCGGGAGCGGCGGTGTAGTGTCCCTTGCCGTCGTCGTCGATCGGCGAGTAGGAGCTGATGAAGTCGAGCTGGTTTACGCCAGTCTCGATGTTGACCCCGCTGCCACCGCCCCATGCCACGGCCAGCATGTAGTCTAGCGTCCAGAGCGCGGAGCCGAAGGTGTTGCTGACGCCGGGCTTGCCGCCGCCGGAGAAAGAGTTGGTCTCGCAGAGGCGGAAGGGGAGATGCGCTCGCTCGGAGATGTCTTTGAGCGTCGCCAGCAGCGATGTCAGTTTGGGATCGCTGTGCAACAGCTCGTCGAGCGTGCTGGCTGGATTGCCTGCGCCGCCGCGGTAGTAGTGGTGTGTCAGCAGGCTCAGATCCTTGCCTTCATCGTTGGCGAAGCGCTGCGCCCAATCGTTGTCCAGAGCGGCATCGGGACCGGCGAGCGGAACGCCGGGCAATGCCGCACGGAGCGCAGATTTGAAGTGCCGATAATCTGTGAGGTAGTTTTCGTAGCTATAGCCATGTGGCCTGTGTCCCTCGTGCGCGAAGAGGTCCGGCTCGTTGCCGATCTCGAAGGCGAGGAGCTTGTCTTTGGCTATCGCCACGATTGCCTTGGCCTCTTCGATCGCATTCTGCTGGCTTCCGTTGCCGAGATTGAGACCCCAGATCAACTGCCAACCGGTGGCATCGAGAAAACCTCCTAACTGCTGAAGGCTTTCTTCGTTGATGACGCTTCCTTTGGGAGTTGAGACCAGCTTGCCTTGTGGGTCGAAGCGGGAGTAATCGGAGGTATTGCCTCCGATGCGGATGACTCCGCTTCTTCCCAAGGTACGGACGAGTTGCACGTAGGTGCGGTTCGCGGGTGACAGCAGATTGTTGGTCGAGACGGAAGAGATCTCGTAGCCGAGACCTGTAAAGCTGGATGGAATTGAGCCCATCGTGCGCGTGGCATCGACGTGGATGCGAATGGGTTGCGAGGCTGCAGCCCCCGCATATTGAAAGGCGCTCATGGCTCGTGAGGTCAGGCTTTGGCCGCAGATTAAGGCTGCGCCGCCTAAAAAGGCCCTGCGAGTTGTGTCCATTTTTCTGCTCATCGTCTCCCTATCGAATTATCGGGCGCAACTTTAGGTGATTCACGGCACGGTAACACGCTACCAAACTTATCGTGCGAGCTGCTTAAGGCTGCACACACGCTTTATCTTCTCGTCACGACGATTGCGCTGCTCGATTCGGTGTAACTTGCAATTCGAGGCGGAGGCTCTTAAGCTTTTCAACCGGGCGGCATTCCGGCATTGGACTGTCACCCAAATCACATACTTCGATGAAACGTTTATAGCTGCACTCTGCCATGCCTGCCGTAACTTGCCCAGCGACTCGATATGCTTCACCAGGAGGAGAGCGATTACTACTTTACGACGGCGAGATTTTGTCAAAGCTCTTGTAGCGGTATCAGCAACGGCCACGACCGCGATGGGACAACAGGGGGCAGCGCCTGTAACTCCTTCCATCCAGCCTGCTGTGCCAACGGCCCCAGGTCCAGTTCCATGGATGCGCGGGCTCATGGAAGTTAAGCCTCTGCCGATAGCGCCTCTTATTCCTGACGCAGTGGCCCAGACGAATGCCACCTTCTTCAGTCATCAGCAACTGGCGACGTTGCGTAAATTGAGTGAAATTCTGTTGCCTCCGCTAAAAGGCTATCCGGGGGCCACCGATGCCGGCACACCGGAGTTTCTCGATTTTCTGATTGGAGCTTCGCCGTCCGATCGTCAGCAGATGTATCAGTCTGGCCTGGACCGATTAGATGCCGAAGCGAAGCAGCACTTTGGCGTGCCGTTCTCCGAGGTGAAGAAGTCGCAGGCGGACCAACTGCTTCAGCCGTGGATGAAGACCTGGATGACCGACCATCCTCCCACCGAACCGTACGCTCATTTCATCAATATTGCTCATAGCGACATCCGCACGGCAACCATCAATTCAGAGGCGTGGAGCAAGGCAGCGAACAGCAAAGGAAATCAGAACGAAGGCATGGGGTTGTATTGGTATCCCATTGAGCCTGATATCCACCGAAAAGGTACTGGAGCATTGAGCAATCCTGTTGCCGACAAAGGTCATTGCTAGTGCTGACGAGTTAGCAGCGACCTGCACCTTTCTCCTTGCCGTCGATGGTGAGGGACAAACTTTGCGTGACTGGATATCGGCAACACGCTATCCAGAGAAACTGGGAGATCATGGCGGAAGAAATAGTTGACGTTCTCATTATTGGATCGGGCCACTCGGGCGGAATGGCCGCAAAAATTCTGACGGAAAAGGGCATCTCGTGCCTGATGTTGAATGCAGGGCCGGTTGCAGATGTTCACAAAGATACGGAGTCGAAGCCCGCGTATTCGTTGCCTTATCGCGGATTCAGCCAGCCCGGCAGGTTGCAGCACGTCTTTCAGTCGAACGAGTTTAATGCGAACACCTGGGTGGATGAACAAGAGGTTCCTTACACCTACGATGCGCAGCATCCTTACAACTGGGTGCGCGTGCGGTTGTTTGGCGGACGCTCGCTCTTCTGGTCGCGGCAGTCGTTCCGGCTGAGTGACTATGAGTTCAAGGCAAAGTCTCACGATGGCTACGGCGACGATTGGCCGATCAGTTTAGCCGATGTAGCCCCCTATTACTCGCGGGTTGAGGCGATCTTTCGTGTGCTGGGCCGACCCTATGGGATGCCGCAGTATCCGGACGGAAATTTCGTTCCGGATAACTCGCCGTGGACGACGTGCATGCAGCGTTTTGTGGACGCGGGAAAGCAGAAGGGTGTTCCGGTTTGCAAAGCGCGCAGCTCTCTGGGAGTCGATGGACTGGCAAGCTCGGTCAACCTGCTGTTGCCTGATGCATTTGCCACTGGCAAGCTGCGGGCCATTCCGAATGTGGTGGTTCGCGAGCTGAGAGTCGACAAGAACACCGGGTTGATAAACGAAGCTCTTTTTGTCGATCGGCTTTCGCGGCGCGAGATGTCGGTAAAGGCCAGGGTGGTGGTTTTGGCAGCAGGAACGCTGGAAAGCACACGCCTGCTGCTGAACTCGAAGCTGGCGAACTCGAGCGGCGTGATGGGTCACTATCTCATCGATCAGATCTACGGAGCCGGCATTACCTGCTCCGTTCCCGAGGCGCGCGATGGTAAGGCCACACGAGAGATGATGGGCGGCAGCGCGCTGATTCCCCGTTTCCGCAACATCAATACGAAGGAGAAGAACTTTATCCGCGGCTATGCCTTGAATGTGCACAGCAGCATGGGAGCCATGGATCCGCGCAACTTTGCAGCCTATGGAGAAGACCTGCAGAAGAAGCTGGATAGCTATAACGGCAGCGGATTCGGTGCCGGAATTATGGGCGAGGTGCTGGCGCGATATGAGAACCACGTAAGCATCGACAAAAATGTTGTCGATGCGTGGGACATCCCGGCGCTGCATATCGATACGAAGTACACCGACAACGAGTTCAACATGGCACGGGACGCCGTCGATACCAGCATCGCGCTGGCCGAGGCAGCGGGCTTCGAGGTTCTCTCCAAGAACTATGATCCCAACCCGCCGGGTTACAGCATCCACGAATTAGGCACCTGCCGCATGGGCGATAACCCGAAGACCAGCGTGCTGAATAAATGGAGCCAGAGCCACGATATTAAAAACCTGGTTGTCGTGGATGGAGCAAGCTTCGTCAGCTCCGGTTGGCAGAACCCGACAATGACCATTGTGGCGCTTGCCATGCGCGCTTCAGAGCATCTTGCCGAAGAGATGCGCAAAGGAAATGTTTAGTACTTCCCTTCCATCAACCGCATTGAGATTCAAGAAAGAGGTTTAATTTTGAAGCACTCACGAAGAGATTTTCTCAAGGCCGGCTCGGCAGCAATGATCGGAGGCTCGGCATTGCTGCACAGCACCGAGTTGTTTGCGCAGACTCTGCGGCTGCCGCTGGCAATTCAACTCTACTCAGTGCGCGAGCAGCTGCCGAAAGACTATACCGGCACGCTGAAGCAGATTGCTGCACTGGGCTATCGCGAGGTCGAAGCGGCTGGCTACTTTGGCCACAGCGCTGCCGAGGTGAAACAGGCCATGCAGGATGCCGGGCTCAACCTGGTAAGCTCGCACCATCCTTCGAGCGATCTGCACAAGCAGTTCGACGAGATTCTTGCGTTCAACAAAGAATTGGGCGTGAAGTACATCATCTGCTCTTCTCCTACGCCCAAAGATCCCTCAAGCAGGGGCAATCAAATGACTCTGGATGACTGGCGCTGGAATGCGGATGAGTTCAATAAGTTTGGAGAAAAAGTAACCGCCGCAGGCCTTAAATTCGGCTATCACAACCACATTGCGGAGTTTCACAAGACCAATGGGGTCGTTCCGTACGATGTGTTGATGAGCAGAACCGATCCGGCCAAGGTGACGATGGAGATGGACTGCGGATGGGTGATCGTCGGAGGCGGCGACCCGATTGCCTGCCTGCGACGGTATCCCACGCGCATCTCAATGCTGCACGTGAAGGACTTCAAAAAGTCTTCAGCTCCCTTCTCGAATACGAATCGGCCAGTGATCGCAGAGCTGGGCCAAGGCAGCATCGACTATCGCCCCATCCTGCAGGCTGCCGCGAAGACTGGACACGTGAAGCATTGCTTTGTGGAACAAGAGGGATTCGACATGCCCCCCATGGAATCCCTGAAGGTCGATGCAGACTATATGCGCAAGCTGGGTCTGGGTTAGGCAGGCTGATCGCAGGCGCGGGATTTTCCCTGGGTGGCTCTGGGAGAATTTCGTGCCTGCTTGAGTAGCTGCGGACGTTTGGAACTTCCCCTCCACCTCCCCCGGGGACATAGTCGATCTTCGCGTCCGGCGTAACCGGTGACGCAATGAATTTTCGATCAGTGCCGGTAAAGGTGCCTTAAAAGATCACTTTGAAGCATAATTTCGCAATTTAAATCACCGGCTGGACATTAATTTCAAACTTTTGATTGACATTCGATTTTCACGTAGATACATTGGCTCAACTGGAATCGTTTCCAGTTTTTCGCGCTAAAGATCGATTTGGCCATAGACCTTAGTTTTTTCACTTTTTTGGGAGGCAGCATAAATGCAACAAACCACCCCCTTCCGGCGCTCAAGCTGTAACTTATTCTTGAGCAATAGTTTAAAGCTTGCACTTTCCGGGATCGTCTTTACCTTTTGCCTCCTGCTTGCGACGACGCAACCAGGGTTTGGGCAGGCATCGAGCGGCGTAACCGGTACCGTAACCGACAATAGCGGCGCCGTCGTTCCGGGAGCAGCAGTCACCGTAACGAATATCAGCACCGGACAGACCGCAAAGACCACCACCGGCTCGGCTGGAACTTATTCCACAAGAGGTCTCATCCCCGGTCACTACACAATTACCGTGACCGCTGCGGGCTTTAGCAAATCGATCAAAAATGACGTCAACGTCGAGGTCAGTACCGAAGAAACCATCGATGTGACCCTCAATGCGGGCAGCTCCGACACGGTCGTTGAGGTAACCTCACCGCTCATCTCGCTGAACACGACACAGCCCGAACTCGGAACCACAGTTGAACCGGAGGTTGTGAACGCTCTCCCTTTTGAGATCAGTGGCGGTCGCGGAAAGCAGATCGACAGCCTCGCCTTCCTCGCACCAGGTGTTCAGGGCAGCGGCTTCTCCAAACGAATCAACGGCGGCGTGGACTTCCAGAGCGAGGTTGTCTTCAATGGTATTCCCGCTCCTCAGCCTGAGACCGAAGGCTACCAGACCGGTTTCAATCCTCCGTTCGACATGGTGAACCAGGCTCGCGTCGAGCGTTCCACCTTCTCAGCACAGTACGGTTTGGCACAGGGTGCTATGACCTATCAGATGGCATCTGGCACCAACGCCTTCCATGGCAATGTCTTCTACATCAATCGCAATGAGTTCTTCGACGCCAAGGGCTACTTCAATAGCAAAACCCCTATCGGTCGCGAGAACGACTATGGTTTCACAGTTGCAGGCCCGGTTGTCATCCCTCATCTCTATAACGGCAAAGATCGCACGTTCTTCCACTTCTCCCTTGATTTTGGAAAGACGGCGGTATCAAACAACAGCATTGGAAGCGTTCCGACAGCTTTAGAAAAGACAGGCGACTTCTCTGACTTCGTCGACGGCAACGGTAAGCTCATCCCCATCTATGACCCGCTAACCCATGCTCCCTTTCCCAACAACAAGATTCCTCAAGGGCGCTTCAGTTCTATTTCGACCGCTCTACTTCCATCCATTCCCGATCCAGATCGTCCTGGCCTCTCCAGCAATAAGACGGCTACACCCAACGCATTTCCCAATGATGCGCACGTCTGGGGATTTGTTATCGACCATAATTTGACGCCTACTCAGTCGCTTCACTATGCCCAGTGGCGTAACGCGTATGACAGCACCGGCTTCGACAATGATCCCATTGTTCCGACCACGAATATCCTGCAAAGCGCCAAGAACAACCCGGCGCTCGGCAGCGTCTTCCTACTCAATTACACCAACGCTGTTACGCCTCACCTTGTAGGTACCGCCGGTATCGGCTGGATCGGAGAGATTGGCAACCAGTTCAATGTGAAGCATGGCGTCGCCTTTCCGGGTGTCGTCGCCAATCCCCTCAGCGATGTCTTTCCGAATGTCACCTTTGACGGACAGTACACGCCAACCAGTTGGGGAACCAGCAGCGGTTGGGTCCAGTCAATCAACCGTAAGCTCGGCATTGCCATTGTGAATAACTGGCTCTGGAGCAAGGGCCGTAACACATTCAACATCGGTGGTGAGTTCCGTCGCACCTATCAGGATGACAATGAGTGCCAGGCTTGCGCCGCACAGATCAACTTCAGCCATAACACAACCGCAGCGCCTCCAGGAACCTTGAACCCTGATGGCACCAGCGCATTTGCTTCTACGGGAAGCGCTTTTGCCAGCTTCCTTCTGGGAGAAGTTGACAGTACAGACCGCATCTTCGCAAACGAACTGAAGCTTCGTAACCTGTCCATATCGCCCTATATTCAGGACGATATTAAGGTCACGCCGAAGCTGACGGTCAACGTCGGACTCCGCTGGGATATCATGCGGCCGTTCACTGAGAACAAAAACCAAATCGTCTATCTCGATCCGACCAAGCAGAACCCATCAGCCGGAAACCTGCTTGGCGAAGCGACACAGTTTGGATCTTGCCCGCTGTGCTCCGGCGTCGATCACGCCGATATTCATTACAAGCACTTTGGTCCGCGTCTGGGTTTCGCTTACATGATCAACGAGAAGACGGTTATTCAGGGCGGTTACAGCTTAGCCTTCCTGGATGGCGGAGCCTATGAGTACGGCACCAGCAAGGTTGCCGTCAGCTATGGCAATCTGCTGCAGGGCTCCTTCAACCGTAACAGCCCAGGAACCAATGCAACCGGCTACGGCGAATGGGATAATAATCCGATTCCGGCACCAGCTAACGGTGTCTTGAACCCCGCTCTGGGTATCGGAACCACGATCCGCGCCTTCGATCCAAAGAAGGACGGTATGGCCCCATATATTCAACAGTGGAACATCAATGTCCAGCGCCAGTTGCCGTGGAACACATTCGTAAATGTGGCCTACGTTGGAAACCGCGCTGTCCATCTCAATGGCCAGCTCAATCCTCTCAGCCAACCGAACCCTTCGATCCTTTCGCTGGGTCCGCTGTTGAACGAAAACATCAACTCTTCTGACGCAATCGCAGCAGGCATCAAAGCTCCTTATGCCAACTACGCAACCGATCTAGGCGGAACAGCTACAGTTGCCCATACCCTTTCACCGTTCCCTCAGTACTCAAATGTCTATAACAACTATGACTTGAGTGGAGCATCAAACTACAACGGCCTGCAGGCCAGTGCTGAAAAGCGCTTCTCGAACGGCCTGTCGTTCCTAACCTCCTACACGTTGTCGAAATCTATGTCGAATGTCGATAGCGGCTTTACAACCTTCGCGTCGCTGCCGGAGAACAAGTACAACCAGAAAGCCGAGTGGACCGTTGGAAGTAATGACATTCGCAACAACACGAAGATTGCTGGAACCTATGAATTACCCATTGGTCCTGGCAAGTCCTTCGTCAACAATAAGGGAGTTACCGGCCAGCTTCTCGGTGGTATCCAGGTCAGCTTCATTCTCTCCTATCAAACCGGAACACCTTTCGGTGTATCGGAGAACGACAATCCTCTCGGCTGCTCTGGTTGCTTCAATCGTCCGAATGAAGTGCAGGGCGTAGCGCGTAAGACCAATGGCTATAATAATCTGACTTTTGCCAATGGCCAGAGCGTACAGAAAGTATTCTCCACCGGCGCTTTTGCCAGCACCAGTAAGACCTATACTCTGGGAGACGCAGTTCGCAACTATAGCGAACTGAGAAACCCCGGCAACTATGACGAAGACATCAATGCACGAAAGAAGTTTGCACTTGGAGAGAAAGTAACTTTCATTCTCCAAATGGACTACTTCAACGTATTGAATCGAACCTACTTCGAGAATCCAAACTCGAACATCGACAACACTTCGAACTATGGATTGGTCCCATCCGGTCAGCAGAACAATGCGCGGCAAGGACAGCTTAGCGGAAGAATCACCTTCTAAGCATCCTGTTCCCTTTCACAAAACCACCGGGTCGCGGCACATCGCGGCCCGGTTCCTTTTGCAACCTAAGCCCACTTATACTGAAGCCTCTATGAAATCAATCGCTGCGTTTCTCTTGTCTTGTAGCCTTGTCACCTGTGGAGCGCCCATGCTGGCAGCGCAGCAAACTGTCTCCCCCGAAGTGCAGTCTCTCTACCAGAATGCGCGCACCGCGCAGGCAGCCAATGATAACGATACGGCTGTTGCCGATTACCTGAAGATCATTCGCCTTGATCCGAAGCTGGGTGCGGCTTACAACAACCTGGGACGCCTTTACTACAACATGGGACGCTTCAGCGATGCGGTTCCCGTTCTCGTGCGCGGGCTGCGTATCGATCCTTCAATGCATCCGGCAGAGATTATTCTTGGCGCGAGCTACTATCAGATGGGATCGTTCGATAAGGCCAGAGGCTCTCTTGAGGCTGCGCTGAAGTCGCTTCCAGATGACAGATTTGCCCGGATTACTCTGGTGCATGCTCTGATGGAGCAGAACAATCTCGACGAGGCGGTGCAGCAGCTTCGACACCTTACCAGTAGCGATCCTAAGGATCAGGAGGCCTGGTATCTGCTCGGGAAACTACAGCTCCAACTCTCACAGCAGGCCTTTGAGCGTGTCCATGCTATCGATCCCAACTCTCCGCTATCGCACGAGCTTTCGGGCGAGATTATGGAGAGCATGAAGAACACTCCTGGAGCTATTGCCGAGTATAAGAAGGCACTCGAAGTTGCTCCTAACGATGGCGGAGCGATGGAGCATCTTGCCAATGCTTACTGGAACTCGGGCGAGTGGGCCGAGGCACGCGATAGCTTCGAGGCAATTCTTCAGCATGATGCGAGTAACTGCCTGGCGCATTGGAAGCTGGCAAACTCTCTCGATGAGTTGAATGCCTCGCCGGACGATGCCTTGAAGCAGGTTGATGCTGCTCTTGCGACGTGTCCTGCTCTTGCCCAGGCTCGTGTCGAGAAAGCAAGGATACTGTTGCGTCTCGGTAAAGCGGCTGATGCGCTGCCTCAATTACTCAGCGCTGAAAAGACTGCTCCTGACGAGCCTTCGATACAGGTCTTGCTGGCGAGAACCTATAAGGCATTGGGAGACTCTGCCCATGCTGCGGAGGCCGATGCAAAGTTCAAACAACTCTTGCAGGCAGAGCACGCTAAAGAAGAAAATCATGCGGCCGATGTGATCCGCGCAAATCAATAGAGCGACCTTGCATCGATCAGGACTTGCACATGCCGTTCGGGTGACAGCCGCAGGACTCTCGAATAATCAGCTGCGTTGAGAAACGAACGGGATCGCCGACCGGCGCCGAGGCAGCTTCCCTGCTCTCATTCCGCATGCGATGAAAGAGCAGTTCTGCGGCAGTGCGTCCCAGGTCGTCAATCGTCTGCTGCACAACGCTCATTGGCGGAGTAAGGCTGTCGGCCAGATCGAAGTCGTCGAAGCAGACCATCGCAACCTGCCGAGGGATAGCAAGATGCAGGGTACGGACCGCCTCCCATGTGAATCGAGCGGCAAGGTTATTCGCTGCGAAGACTGCAATCCTGGAGTCAGTAGAGCTGAGATGGTTCTTCAGGCACATCTCGGCATCCTCTGCGCTCTCAACTTTATAGAGCAGCGGCTGAAGCCCGGCATCGTTCATCGCCTCGGTGTATCCATGTAGTCGTTCCTGAATGGGATATAACTCCGGCTTGATATGGATGCAAAGAACCTTGTCGTAACCATGAGATATAAGATGGCTGGTTGCGGCCTTTGCGCCTTCGAAGTTTTCACTGATCACCGATGGGATGTTTGCTTCCTGCAAAGGACGGTCCAGGCCGACTACTGGAACCGTTACATCTCGAAGTGCTTTATATAGTTTCGTGTTGCGCGATTGTGCCGACGACAGGATCAACCCGTCGATCTGGTGAAGGAGCAACTGCTGCAAGTTCTCAAACTCGACCAGAGGATCGTCATGAGAAGCCATCACGATCAGCAGAGAGTCATACTTGCGAGCGACAATCTCAACGGCCTCGGCGCACTGCGAAAAGAACATGTCCGAAATGCTGGGAACAAGCATCCCTATAATTCCGGATGTGGCGCCCTTGAGGCTTCGCGCGATCCGATTCGGACTATAGCCGAGATCGCTGATCGCCTGCTTGACGCGCCGATTTGCCTCTTCGCTGACGTGCACGTGACCGTTCAAGACTCTCGAAACGGTCGCATTTCCTACCCCGGCCAGACGAGCGACATCACTTAGCTTTGGAGCAGGAGGGAATACCTTTTTCATCTTTATAGTTCCTTACGCTTTCCTACGCACTCAGGATAGTTTAGGTTCCATAAATATGAGCACAAACTAAAAAGTATCGCCCCTCAATCATCCTGCCAGCTTCTAACGACAACTGTAGTCGATCGTAACTACTCCACGCCAAACTACTCCAGCCGTAATATCAAAGCCCTGAGCACTCTCATCTCCGCTGCCAATTCCTAAAAATGTAGAGCCGCCGTTTTGCGTGGCGATACAGATAGTCCCCGCAGGCAACGAAGTCCGTACGCTTGCGATCGTCCCCGCAGACGCGGATGCAGCAGCGGCGAGGATAATGCGGCCACGATCGGAGGTGCAGACGTACCCTTTAGCGCATGCCGCGCTTATACCTCGACTGGCAGCCCCAGGCAGCACGGTGGCAAGTGTCTGCGATGCGGAAGAGGTCGCTCCTCCGGTTGGTCTCCCTACAGTTAAAGCGTTTGAACTACCTGTTGACTGTGCGCCTGCGACAGCGTGTGAGTTAATAACAACCTGTCCGTGGGAGTTAGTAATGGTCAACACCTGGCCGGGTGATCTCGGGTCCTGCAGATCGATCTGCGTCGTCGTCAGCGGCCCATTGAGATGTCCCGTAAACAGGCTGGCTGACATCTGCGGCACCGTAAAGTTTCCATCGGAGGGGTCATAGTCCATCTCACCATTTTGAAGCTGGAATATTTGATAAGGGGCCTGATGATTACATCCCCTAAGGTCACATCCAACTGTGATCAGACTTCCTGCATTCAGCGGAGCCGACCTCGCATAAATAAGGTCGCGATACGGCCCTTCATAGACGCTCCACTGAATCGGCTCCAGCGTTCCTCCGCATCCGATGTAAAGAGGACAAGGATTTAGATTCCTCCACGTTGAAGGATAGTAATTTGCGCTAATTCCTGCCCCCATGAATGCCCATAGCTGGCCACCGGAGTTAGTGCCGTTGGGCAACGTGTGTTGATACACGCTTGTCATCTTCGCTCCCATTTCAAAAGAAGGGTTGTGCGGGTTCTCAATCATATCGCCGGGGGCCCAATCAACCGAGTTAGGTTCCAACGGAACTCTGCCTGCGACCTCTGGCCCCAGCACCTCTGCGCCCGGATAGAGATGAAAACCATAGTAGGAAGATGGAAGGTCGATCGTAGCCGACTGGCTGGTTGTGTCCGGTCCGGGCTGCGACCAATGCAGGTCGCGGTTCAGGTCGTCATCATATGCAGGCTGATGAACCGTACCATTTAAAGAAGGATCGCTTGCCCCTGCAATGACAACCGATGCGGCGTGGTTAAAGATGTAGGGTTCATTGGCCTGACTAAAACTTGCTGTTACGACACCGTTCTTTCTTGAGAGGTTTCTCAACTTGACGGGAGGTTCATACACCCGGAGCACATTCTGTTTTGTGAATCCCTTAACGTTCCAGATATAGGCCAGGTGGCTCGAATCGGTCGCACCCACAACCTCATAGCTCGTGGGGAAACCATCGCGCGCGATATTTCGATCAAGGCTCAGATACTGTCCGCAGAGTCCGCCCTGCCATAGCGACGTTGGGTTATTCGCATCGGTGCCATTGGGATTTTTGTGGACGATGGTGACATCCTGCACTCCATTCGCAGCCGTCTCTGTCTTTGTGATCAAGACCTGCTCCGGATACCACCCTCCGGCGAGGCAGGCTTTGCCGGTGACAAAAGAGCCGCGAATCAGATGAACGCCGGTCAGCGTAATTGTCTCCGGTGTATTTTCAACCTTGATCCGTGGAATTGGCGTATTCACAACTCCGATTCCAGTCGATACCGGCAGTGTGGCCGAGACCGGGATAACATGCACCGAAGTGCCCTTAACCAGAGTCTCCTCTCCGGTCACGATGCCGGAGATCTTTCCCTTGCTGATATCCAGCATGTAAGCGCCGTCGGTAGTTGTCTGCTGCGATTGCGAGCCGGCGACATAGGTAACCGGCAAGAGAGTTGTTCCAGCAGTGGCACCCTCGGCCGCGGTTCCGTGAAACCACTTGTCGGTCTCGCCGCCCTGGCGGGTATCGAGCGCAAAGCCCTCGTCAGACTGAGCAGTCACACCTCCATCCGTAAAGGCATAGGTATATTGCGCGGCAAAGTCGCCTGTAGCGTGCTTCACAGCGTTGGAGACACTCATCTGCCCGATGCCGCGGGTGTTGAAGGTCCCGGTCGATGAAGTTCCAATCTGCACGCTCCAGCCGCCGGCGTTCCCCCAGTTATAGCCCGGCGTATTGAACTCGTAGAGATTGTTATGCGCGATGAGGTGATGAGGATCGAACTGATCGAAGGTAAATCGTTGTGCGATGGAGACGCTGTGGTCTTGATTGATGCTGGAAGAGTTGTGGAAGACCTGAGTTTGTGGCGCCCCCTCCCGGGCTGCATCCTGGGTCTGCGCCACCGCGCCGTAGCTCAACATTAACATTGCACCCACTATCCATCCGCATTGCACCAGTTTCATAACAGAGCCCTCTTCCGTCATTTTATTGATCCGATAGGTGAGATGCAGGATCGCTTCGTTTGCGATACTTTATGCAACTCTCGCCCTGTCGCAAGATCGGTCTTATAATCAGCCCCAGTGAGTCGCAAAGCCCAACCCGCCCGCTACCCGGCCAATCAGACCCTGCTCATCGACGCAGACGATACCCTCTGGGAGAACAACATCTATTTTGAGCGGGCGATCGCTTCTTTCATCTCTTATCTCGACCATCGCATCTATAACGCCGAACAAGTTCGCGAGCGCCTCAACTGCGTCGAACGCGCGACCATCGCCTCGCGCGGCTATGGTTTAAACAGCTTTCGCCAATCGCTTATCACCTGCTTCGAGCAGCTTACCGATCGCCCCATTACACCGGACAAGCACGCACGCATCGTCAGCTTTGCCCAATCCATCGCCGACCAGGAGATCGAGTTGCTTCCCCACGTAGCTGAGACTCTTGCCGAGCTCGCCACGCGCCATCGTCTCATCCTCGTCACCAAGGGAGACCATGCCGAACAGAGCGATAAGCTTCAACGCTCTGGTCTTGCGCCGCACTTCAGCGCCGTCGAAGTGCTACCTGAAAAGCACAACGCGGCGTATCGCAGCCTCTCGGCGCATCATGGCTGCGAAGGTTGCACCACGTGGATGATCGGCAATAGTCCCAAGTCTGACATCAACCCTGCCTTTGCTGCCGGGCTCAACGCCATCTTCATCCCGCATGACTTTACCTGGGCACTCGAACGCGAGAATATCGACCATCCGCCCGCAGACCGGCAGCTTCTCGAACTCGCGCACTTCGCAGACCTGACTCGTCACTTCTAGCCTAATTTTCTCTTCCAGACTTCAAAACTGTAAGATCTGCGAGCCTCATCCGTCAGCTACAGTGTCGGACATAACAGTCCGGCAAAAAGGAGAATGGAAATGAATACATACCTATGCCCTTGCGGACTGGATTGCCCCTGCGGACCTGGCTGCCCTTGCTCGTAATCTCACTAATCAACCATCATGGTGCGGTGTGGAGCGATCCACACCGCACCTGAAAGACTTGTTCCATCATGCAAACCGAAGTTATCGCCGGCCTTATCGACCAAAGAAAGCAGTTTCTCCGCTTCGTCGAAAACCGTGTCAGCTCCCGTGTTATTGCTGAAGACATCATCCAGGCGGCTTACATCCGCGCCATGGAAAAGGCTTCCACGCTCAACAAAGGCGAGTCTGCCGTCGCCTGGTTCTATCGCATTCTGCGCAACGCCGTGATCGATCACTATCGCCATCGCGCTGCCGAAGATCGTGCGCTCGAGCAATGGGCCAAGGACCTCATCACCGAGACGCAACCCGATGCAACGACCCAGCAGATTGTCTGCCAGTGCATCGACAATGTCCTTGCAACACTCAAGCCCGCTTACAGCGAGATCATCCGCGATGTCGATCTTGCCGAGAACTCCATTGACTCGTTCGCGAAGAAATCAGGCATCACTCCGGCGAATGCATCCGTCCGCGCTCATCGCGCTCGTCAGGCACTCAAAAAGCAGCTCATTCAGACCTGCCGTACCTGCGCCAAGCACGGCTGCATCGACTGTACCTGTCCCTGATCGGCATCGTTCGTCATAGCTCCGAGCCGGATATGTTATCTCGGCCCGAAGCCATGACCTTCTATCAGAAGTAGAACTTGCCGCCGAGTTCAACTGTGCGAGCCTGGTTGATCTGCTGCAGGGTAACGGCTCCGAAGTTCGAGTCGTTGGGGTTCGTATCCGGTGCGCCGAAGCGTGGGTGATTCAGAGCATTGAACGCATCGAAACGGAGTTGAAAGCGAGTAGTGGAGTTGATAGCAAAGTTCTTATAGAGGCCAACCACCAGTTCGCTGACTCCCTGCTGGCGAATATTTCCCCAACGGGTCGGATAGTTGCGGATATATGCGGCAAAATCTTGATAGACGCCGTTGCGGATCGTATCTCCTTTAGGCGGTTTGTAGCCGGCACCCGGCATCTGCTGTATGCCCGTCCACGCGGGATAGGTTGAGATGTCGGTATTCCGGTTGGGAAAGGCGACAAACTGGCTGGTATCGAACCAGCGCTTCAGGGTTCGCTGCTTGCCCGTGAGTGCAGCACTCTGCCCGCTGTAGAAAGAGTCCGTCGAAAAGACGACAGGAACGCCGGAGCTGGCCGAGTAATTCCCTGTGATCTCCCATCCACCGACCAGCATATCCAACGGGCGGGACAGCGATCCGCCCCACTGGCGACCACGTCCAAAGGGAAGATCCCATATTCCGGTGAGAGCGAGAACATAGGGACGATCTTCTCCGCCGAGCTTGTGCTCAACCTTGGGGCCTGCAATCTGAGGCCCCAGGAACGCGGTATCTTCAAAGAGCTTCGACCAACTAAAGGCGGTAATCAACGAGAGCCCGTTTGAATAGCGGCGCTCAATCTTGGTCTGCAGAGCGTCGTATCCGTTCTTGCCCGTGGGTCGGTTCTGGTTGATCGCGCCCAACAGTGGAATGGGATTGAGCAACTGGTTGACGGTTACGTTCTTGCTGCTGGCGATCGTACCGGTTACATTCGGCAACTGGTAGAAGGGATTGGGAAGCAGCGTGTTCCACGGCAGAATATCGCCGGGACGTCCGTTGGCATCGAAGACAGGTTGTTGCAACTGCTTCCACAACGCGAAGCTGGGCTCGTTTTCATTCCACGTCCACGGAATGTTGTAGGTCTTATTGTGCGAGTATCCGATCTCGAAGAGCCAGCTTCCATATTGCTGTTGCAGATGCAGCGAATACTCCCACGAGTACATGCGGTTGAGGTTGGGATCGTCCCAGTTGACTCCCTGTCCGAGGTTCGTCAACGGCCCAAGCGAAGAACCCGTCGGTTGCAAAATGCCACTATGAAATGGATTGGAGAGCGTGTCATAGGGCGTCAGGTTATTGTCCTGCGATGTGATCAGAGCGGTCGTACGCGAGAAGCCGTTCTGTCCGCCGGTCACAAAACTGGCCTGGGTAAAGCGTCCGAAGCCACCGCGAAGAACAGCATTCGGCGCGATCTTGTAAGCAAAACCGGCGCGAGGCTGCCACTCGTGATAGTCCGGATCGACCGGCGTGCGCGGCGTTCCGTTGACTCCTGCGAACAACTGCGCTCCCATGACCTTGAAGGCAGAGGAAGGCAAAAGCTGGTTAAGAATCTGTACACCGGCGTTGGATTGATTGTTCGCCATAATGCTGGCGTAGGAGGCCTGTGCCGAGTTGCTGACAGGATTGATGACAGTCGGATCGAATCGGTCCGTCAGGCGATTGTGACGCTCGGTGATCGGCTGTTCCAGGTCCCAGCGCATGCCGAGATTCACCGTCAGTTTCGGCGTCAGACGCCAATCGTCCTGAAAAAAGCCTGCGATGTAGTGCTGCGAGTAGAAGGCAGTCGCGTTCACAGGCACGTTACCACCAGAGGGCAGCCCCAGCAGGAAGGCAGCAAAGGTGCTCCCGTTGCCCGTGCCCCCAGAGACGAGTGCGTTCTGCTGCGTCCATGTACTGGTGAAGTCAAACTCGCCCTGGTTGCCAAGATTTCCCGCGGCATTCTGCAAGATCCAGAACTCACCGCCGAAGCGGAAGGTGTGTGTCTTGTAGATCTGGGTAAGAGTTGCGGCCCAGGTGTGATACGTGTCCATGCTGTATGACGACGCGTTCGTAGTGCCGAAGTCCCCCGCTACTCCCTTGATGTAGGGGAACGAAGGCTTCACAAGTTGCGAAGTAAACGCCTGCGAGAAGCCTAGCTTCGTTGGATCGAAACCGGCGCCGTTGCTCGAGGAAGGGCTCTCATAACGGTTAAGCGTGTAGTGCATGGAAAGGACTCTGCTGTCCCCCAACGTCCATACATGGTCGATACCGACTCGCTTCGACGTGCGAAAGAGATTGCTGCCACTGGCAACAGTGCCAAAGTTGTTGCCGCTGAACTCCGACAGATGATCCCAGTTGACAGTGACGAAGCTGTGCTGCGAATTATTCCAGTTCTGGTCGACGCGTACAGCAATGACCGGATATGTGTCCTGTCGTGTCGCCGGCGAGACGAAGTTATTGGAGTCCGTCGACGTACCATCTCCCGCTGTATTGGGCAGCGGAATGTAAGCGAGGATATTTTTCGCAACCGGATCGAGCAGACTAGGCGTAATCACGTTTCCACCAAACTGTTTGCGGTTGCCCTTCGAGTCGACCTGGAACGGGTTGTAGATATTGATCGGATAGGTAACGCGGTTTCCGCTGACGACCTGGGTCGTGAAGGACTGGCTGAAATCTCCTGTACGCTCGAGCGCCGTAGGCAGCGAAAGCGTGCTCGGCAGCGGATTAGTGTTGATGGTCTTGTCGAAGGCAAAGAAGAAGAACGTGCGGTCTCTTCCGTTGTAGATCTTTGGCAACCTCACCGGTCCGCCAAACGTGCCTCCAAACTGGTTGAAGTGAACGGACGGAGTCGTTAAGCCGATCAAATTGTTCTGGTAGAGATTGGCGTTGAGAAAGTTGTTCTGGTTGTACTCATACAGAACGCCGTGATACTGCTTACCTCCGCCTCGCGTCTCCATGTTGATGGTCGCACCGGCCTGACGCCCGATCGACGCATCGTAGGCATTGGTCTGCACGCGAAACTCCTGCACGCTGTCCATCGGCGGAATAAAGTCGATATCGCCGCCCGTCTTAGTATTGGGCATACCGTCCAGTTGAAAGTTATTCGAGTTGGTATCGTTGCGGCCGCCATTTGCGGTGAACTGCGATGCCGCATCGTTGGACCAGCCACGAGCAACGTTCGACCCCTGCTCGCGCTGCACAACACCAGGAGCCAGCGTGGCAAACAACGTCGGCACATGAGACTGTGTCGGCAGATCGTCGAGCTCGCGCCGGGTAACTACAGTCCCCGAGGTTGCCGCCGTCGTATCGATCAGCGGAGTCTCCGACGTGACCGTGACCGTCTGCGCCTCAGACCCGACCGCCAACTGCATGTCGAACTGCTTCACATCGGCGGCCTGCAGCGTGATGCCTACACGCTTTTCCGAACGAAATCCCGGAGATGCAATCGTGAAGTGATACTTGCCCGGCAGTAGCAATTGAATCTGCCACAGGCCTTTGTCGTTCGTGACCGTAGTACGCGCCACGTTCGTATCGTTGGAGATGACGGAGATCGCTGCTCCACGAATGACTGACCCCTGGGGATCGGTTACGCGCCCACCGATGGTCGCGCGGACGTCCTGTGCAAATCCTGCCCCTCCCCAGCAGATGGTTAGAAGAAATACTGCCCAGCCCAATACAACACCTACGTTGTTCCCTCGGAAGAATCTATGCATGTATGGCCCCGTATTTATCTTTACTAATTTGTTTTAGGTACGAATCAATGACTGAGCGCAAAAACTCCAGACCGTGTGTGAAAGTTTGGAAAAAATGCATAGCCATAATGATGGCGAGAGCTACCCTTGTCAAGTCAAGATTTATCAATGTTTACGATTATGTAATCGCTTCCAACAAATTAGAGCTAGGCGAATGAAAAGACTGTATCGAGCCATTTTGATCAAAGCGTGAGTCTGACAGCGGGTTTTGCTCTTGTCCTCTATCAGCGCCGTTCAGCGTAAAAATGTCTCTGCTGCTGCCCTCTGAATTTTCACTTGCAGTACACAAAATTTTCTTCGATACCCCCTTGTGTATCTCCACCGGAAACTCCCTGTAACATTGAAACGAGAAGTGAGAGGTGTATGAACGAAGGTCGTTGGGTTTTATTGATTGCGAGTGAAGTGGGTGGCACCGATTCCGTCTCCGACCGGGCCATGGAACGTTTAGTCGATGCCATCAAACAAGAGGGCTACGAGGTCGTCCGCACCTCGACGCCGGAGGATGGTCTGTCCCTTGTCACCTCAGACCCATCGCACAGCGCGATCCTGCTGGACTGGGACCTCGAGGGCGACAACCAGTTCGACGAGCGCGCCGCGCTGAAAATTCTCCGCGCTGTCCGTCATCGCAATAAGAAGATTCCTATCTTCCTCATCGCCGACCGCACCCTCGTCAGCGAACTCCCACTCGAAGTCGTTAAGCAGGTGCACGAATACATCCACCTCTTCGGCGATACTCCGGCCTTCATCGCGAACCGCGTCGACTTCGCCGTCGAACGCTACCACGAGCAGCTTCTGCCTCCCTACTTCCGCGAGTTGAAAAAGTACAACGATCAGGGAGCCTACTCGTGGGACGCGCCCGGCCACATGGGCGGCGTGGCGTTTCTGAAGCATCCAGTCGGCATGGAGTTCCAGCGCTTCTTCGGCGAGAACATCATGCGCTCCGACCTCGGCATCTCGACCTCGCAACTCGGCTCGTGGCTCGACCACATTGGGCCTCCGGGCGAGTCCGAACGCAACGCCGCGCGTATCTTCGGCGCCGACTGGACCTTCTACGTCCTCGGCGGGTCGTCGACCTCAAATCAAATTGTGGGCCACGGTGTCATCGCGCAGGACGACATCGTCCTCGCCGATGCCAACTGTCACAAGTCCATCTGTCACTCGCTCACCGTCACCGGCGCGCGCCCTGTGTATATGAAGCCCACGCGTAACGGCTACGGCATGATTGGACTTGTCCCCATCAAGCGTTTCAGCCCCGAGTTCATTCGCGGCCTCATCGACAAGAGCCCCCTCTGTACCGGCGTGCCCAATCAGAATCCGACCTATGCCGTCGTCACCAACTCCACCTATGACGGCCTCTGCTACGACGTCAATAAAGTGGTCACCGAGCTCTCAAAGTCCGTCCCTCGCGTCCACTTCGACGAGGCCTGGTACGCCTACGCCAAGTTCCACGATATCTACCGCGGCCGCTACGCGATGGGTGTCCCCGATGATATGCCCGATCGGCCCACCTTGTTCTCGGTGCAGTCGACGCACAAGATGCTCGCGGCCTTCTCCATGGGCTCGATGGTCCATATCAAGCTCAGCCCTCGCGCTCCGCTCGACTTCGACCAGTTCAACGAGTCCTTCATGATGCACGGGACAACCTCTCCGTTCTATCCGCTGATCGCATCGCTCGACGTCGCTGCCGCAATGATGGACGAGCCCGCCGGTCCTACGCTCATGGACGAGACCATTCAGGACGCCATCACCTTTCGCAAGGCCATGTCGTCGGTCGCGCACCGACTTCGCGCCGCCGACGAGGAAGGCGGCTGGTTCTTCCGCCTCTTCCAGCCCGAGCAGGTCATCGACTCCACGACTGGCGAGACACACCTCTTTGAAGAGGCCCCGGACGAGCTGCTCGCCACTGATCCGCACTGCTGGACGCTAAAGCCGGGCGAAGACTGGCACGGTTTCCAGAGCGAAGACATCGCCGACGAGTACTGCATGCTCGACCCGACCAAGGTCACCATCCTTATGCCCGGCGTCAATGCTCAGGGCAAGGTGGCAGAATCTGGCATCCCCGCGGCTATCCTCACCGAGTTCCTCGACAGTCGCCGCGTCGAGATCGCCCGCACCGGCGACTACACCGTGCTCGTCCTCTTCTCGGTCGGAACCTCCAAGGGCAAGTGGGGCAGCCTGCTCGAAAACCTCTTCGAGTTCAAGCGCCTCTACGACAGCGAAGCTCCTCTCGAAGAGGCGCTGCCCGAACTGGTCGCGAAGTATCCCAACCGCTATCGCAACGTCACCCTCAAAGAGTTGAGCGACGAGATGCACGCCGTCATGATGCAGCTTCGTCTCGCCAACCTCGTCGGCGAGGCCTGCGACGAGGACTTCGACCCCGTGCTTACGCCTGCGCAGACCTATCAGAAACTGCTGCGCAACGAGACCGAGAAGATACGCTTCACCGACATGCCCGGCCGTATCGCTGCCGTCATGCTGGTTCCCTACCCTCCCGGCATTCCCATGTCCATGCCCGGCGAGCGCTTTGGCGGAGCCGACAGCCCCGTCATCCGGCTCATCCTCGCCATGGAAGAGTTTGGCAAGCGCTTCCCCGGCTTCGAGCGCGAGGTCCACGGTGTCGAGGTCGACTCCGATGGCAACTACTGGATGCGTAGTGTCGTCGAGGCCGCCAATAAGCGGCGCAACGGCAACGGCAAGCATCGCCCACCCAGCTCCGCTCCACCGGTCAAAAAGCCGCGCAAGCCAAAGCCGTCGCCGGAGAGCCTTGCGCATTCCACTCTCAATCCTCTGGTAAGGGAGTAGCTTCGCTTCCTCCTTCACTGAACTGAAACCAAAGCCTCTGGATCGCTGTTCGCAGCACCCTCATGAGCAACGATCCAGAAAGTTCTTTCCACAGCAGGCAGCAAAAAGGCTCGATAACATCCATACGCATGAACCAGATCGCGCACCAAAATCTGCGAATGGGATGCTATACTAAGTCTCGGATTGCTTACCGCACCTCTCGCGTACCAACGTAAGAGAAACAATGCGGAGGTGGCGAAATTGGCAGACGCACTAGCTTGAGGTGCTAGCGCCGCAAGGCATAGGGGTTCAAGTCCCCTCCTCCGCACCAATCCAAACATTCTGGCTTAAGAAGGTCGCAAAGCTACTCCGATGCTCTATTTCGTCCTTGTCATCCACATCCTCGTCTCGTTCTTCATCGTAGGCATCATTCTGCTGCAGCAGGGTAGCTCGGCAGACCTCGCAGGCGCCTTTGGCGGACAGGGTTCGCAGACAGCTTTCGGCCCTCGCGGCGCAGCCACGCTGCTCACCAAGCTCACCGCATGGTCGGCTGTGCTCTTCATGATCACCTCCATCAGCCTCACGGTCATGCTCTCCCGTTCGAGTGGCGATCACTCCGTCCTCTCCGGCGCCGGTCATCCTGTCACCCAGACCGCTCCGAAGAAATAGGCTTCCTCAAGCTTGAAAAGCGCGGGCCATTGGCTCGCGCTTTTTTCATGCTGTCACTCCGCTATCGACCGCACAAACTATTAGTCTTAATCCATGATCCACGAAATCCTCATCGTAGGCCCGCTCCAGTGCAACTGCTCCATCCTTGGCGACGAAGTCTCGCATGAGGCCATCGTGGTCGATCCCGGCGACAATATCTCCCGCATTGTAAGCACTCTTGAAAAGCATCAGCTTACCGTCAAGCAGATCGTCGTCACCCACGCTCACATCGACCATATCGCCGGAGCGCAACGCCTCAAGCAGCTCACCGGAGCACCTATCCTCTACAACCAAAACGACCTGCCCCTGGTCAAAATGATGGACGTCCAGGCCGGATGGCTCGGCATCGCCACGCCTGACGTAGCCCCTCCCGACGCCAGCCTCGAAGACGGCCAGACCATCTCCATCACAGGCTTGACCGGCTCCATCCTCCATACCCCCGGACACACCGAAGGCAGCGTCTGTCTCTATCTTCCCAAGCAGGCTCTACTCCTGGCCGGGGATACCCTCTTCGCCGGCTCCGTAGGCCGCACCGACCTGCCCGGAGGCAATACTCAGAAGCTCATCCAATCGATCCACGAGTCCTTGCTTACCCTGCCTGACGAGGTAACCGTCATCCCCGGGCATGGAGCCAAAACTACCATTGGCACCGAAAGAGACTCAAATCCATTTCTCCAATAAATCAATGAGATACAGCGTGAACTCTCGAGAAGCACATGATGCGAGCCCTGCAAGCTAATTACTTACTTGGTTCCATTTATGGCTCCAGCAATCTGCCTTACTCCAGCAGCAAAATCCTCGGAAGGGCCGATCAAGCTGACCACCACTCGCCCGCTCTCGGCGATTCCATAGAACGATCCCGGATGCACGATCACTCCACACTCATGTAATAGCTCCTCTGCTACATCGCCGCCTCTCGGTAGCCGCAGAATGGCACACCATCCAGCCTCCACCCGCAGGACCTCCAACCCCGCTTCTTCAGCGCAGGCCAGATTCGTTTGCACCCGCTCCAGAATCTGCCGCTGAATTCCCTCCCGTCCCGCAAGCCACAAAGGCAGCGCCCTCTGCACCGGAGCATTCATCGACAGAAACGTATCGGCAATGACCTCCAGCCGCGCCATCGCCTCCTGGCGAACCTCCTCAGGCCCGAACCCGGCGATCCAGGCCGCCTTCATCTGTGGCAGGCCGGCGATCTTGCTCATCCCGCTTAACACGAAGGTCAAGACCGGATGCGAACCCACCGCAAAGCTGACCAGCTCCTCCGTATCCGTCCGCTCCAGCGAGAAGTCGAGGAAGACCTCGTCGACAATCAGCGCCAGCCCATGCTGCGCGCAGATCGCTTCAAGCCTGCGTCGTTCGACAGCTTTGGTTCCATGCCCGGTTGGATTATTGGGATGCACCACCACGATGGCCCGTGTCCTCGGCCCGATGCGCCGCTCGAGTTCAGCAAAATCGATCCACCATCCGTAGTCATAGAACAGCGGATAGGGTCTCAGCTTCACATCTTCAAGGTCGGCGAGAAAGTCAAAGAGCGGATAGCTTGGCTGCGCCACCAGTATCTCGTCGCCCGCATCGCAGAGCAGCCGGAACAGATAGCCGTACCCTTCGCTTGTGCTTGTGGTTAGCACCAGCGCATCGGGATCGACCACAGCACCATGCCCCCGGTAGTACCCGTCTACCGCCTCCCGCGACGACCTCATCCCCCGAGCGTCAGGATCGTACGTCAGAGCATCGATGTCGCTCAGCGGAGACAGAATTGCAGCAGCGTCATAGCTGAATCCGCAGACCGTAGGGTTCGAGATCGTCAGGTCATAGAGCCGCCGCCCTGCCAGCCGCGCCTCGCGAATCGCAGCAGCAAAGCTGCTCTCCCCAACATCCCAACCTGTACGCGCAGAAAATCGAAGGCTCACCTCACCATGCTAATCAATTCATGGCCATCGCCTACAATAAGAGCTCACCTATGAGCTCAATCAAAGCAGTCCTCTTCGACTTCGGCCAGGTCCTCTCCCTGTCCGCCGACCCCGCCGTCTGGCAGCAGATGCTCAACCTCAGCGGCCTCTCCGAAGCCGATTTCCGTCGCGAGTACTGGGCGTACCGCCACGACTACGACCGTGACACGCTCAATAAGCACACCTACTGGCAGGCGGTGGCTGCTGGCTCTGGAACCACCTTTACCCCCGAGCAGATCGCTGCGCTGATCGCCGCCGACGTCAATCTCTGGTCACGACTTAACCAGCCGATGGTCGAGTGGGCACAGCAACTGCAACGCGCAGGCGTCCGCACCGGCATCCTCTCCAACATTGGCGACGCCATGGCCGAAGGTCTCGTCGCAAAGTTCGACTGGATCGGCGGCTTTGACCACTGCGTCTGGTCACACTCACTAAAGCTCGCCAAACCCGAGACCGCCATTTACCGCTGTGCTGCCGAAGGTCTCGCCACCGACCCATCGCAGATTCTCTTCATCGACGACAAGATCGAGAACATCGAGGCCGCGGAAGCCGTCGGCATGCAGGCCATCCAATACCACCTCGACCACCCGGCGTTCGAACAAGAGTTGCGCCGCCGCCATCTCGATTCGCTGCTCGATTTATCTCCGACAGCCACCATCGTCTAGCGTTGTTATTCCCATATTGGGACAGTCACATTACTACAGTTAGAAATTATTAAAGAAAAAGACTAATCTCACCCGGCACCATGGATATTAAAGGGCAGGCTGTAACCAGCGAATCACCGCAGCCAAGTAACCATGATGAAAACACGACCCTCCCCACGGCTCATCCCCTGTGTCTTTGGCCTCACCATTCTCTGCGTTCTCAGCTTCATCATCCCTGAAACTCTTCACGCGCAGCAGACCCAGCAACTTCTCTTCACCGGCCTCCGTTCCGTGGCCAGCCAGGGCCGGTTCAACGCCGTTCAATCCGCCCCCAACGGCGACCTCTATCTTCTTCTCGACCAGAAAGACGGCGTTCGCCTGCTCAAAACCGACGCCAGCGCCACTATCGTGCTCGCACAGGCGCAGCTGGGCGCAAAGGGCGACATCGGCCTCGCCATGGCGCTTGATCCGAGCGGCAGTATCTACATCACCGGAACCACAGGCTCCGGCTCGCTTGCAGCAACGTCTGGCGTCGCCTTCCCCAACGCCGCCGATACCTCCACCAACTCGTTCATCGCAAAGTTCGATTCTGATCTGAACCCGCTTTTCGTCACCTTCACCGGCAGCGGACGCACGGCGGCCTCCAGCATCGCCGCCACCGCCGATGCCGTCTTCATCACCGGCAGCACCTTTGGCGCGCTGCCGGTGACATCCGGCGCCTTTATTCAAAACCCCGCCAGCAACAGCATGCAAAACGGCTTCGTCGAAAAGTTCCGTGCGGACGGTACCAGCCTGCTCTACGCCACCTACCTTAGCGGAGCTAACGGCAGCACCGCGCCCACAGCCATCGCGGCGGACGCCTCGGATGATGCCTACGTCGCCGGTTACACCACCTCTTCCGGCTACCCTACGCTCAACGCACTCGTCCCCGAGATGATCGGAGCCTATTCCGGTTTCCTCAGCAAGCTCACACCCGCGGGCGATGGCGTCCTCTTCTCTACCTTTATCCCCGGCTCCGGTGTCACCTCGCTGGCCGTCGATCCCACCGCCGGGAACCTGCTTCTCTCCGGCACCATCGCCCTCGGCCAATTTCCAGTTGCCACCGCAGCCATGCCACTGGTCAACCTGTCTTACCAGACCCTGTTGCGCATGCCGCTCGACGGTAGTGCCGTTTTATCCTCAACGCTGCTTGCTCCGGGAACGCAATCTGTCGTCGCGTCTGCACCCAACGGCGCAGCATGGGTTGGCGGAACACTCATCACGCCACTGCTCCCGCTTCCTGCACTCTCCAACATCGGCGACTCCTTCGCACTGCGTGTCACGGCGCAAAATAACATCGATCAGGCATTGCGCTTCGGCGGCCTGCCCACGACTAACCCCGGCTTTGCCAACGCTGTCGTCACGCTGACCTCGCTTGCCACCGATGCTGCAGGTCATCCTCTCTTCGCCGGGGCAGTAGATCCCACTGCAAGCTCCAGCCTGCTCGCCAGCGAGACCTACGATCTTCCTCTCTACAACTCCCCCACGGCAGCTCTACCTTCGACTGTCCGCAACGCCGTTCTGCCGACAGGCATCTGCACAGGAAGTCAGTGCGCCGGATCGGGAGCCTACCTTAGCAAGATCGATCCCACGACTGCCGCGCCTAGTCTTGCGCTCTCGGTCGACGACTCGCCTAACCTCACTCTGCGCAACCTCGGTTCGGCTGCTGCGACCGGCCTGCAGATCACCGCAACTGGATTCACGCTCGCCACCGACTGCCCCACCATTCTCTCTGCGGGAGCGGAGTGCAGCATCGCCCTCAACGGCTCAGGTCCCGGTTCGATCACCGCACAGGCGGATGACGCCACTACGCAAACCGTATCTCTCCCTGCATCTGCCACCACGCCCAACGCCATTGTCTTCTCGCCCAAAGAACTCGACTTCGGCATCGAGACCTCATCGAACCCCGCAGCCACGCGAACCATCACAATCACGAACTTGAGTGCGCAGAGCCAGACCTTCGCATCGTCCTCTGCCGGCACACAGTTCACGGAACAATCGAGCGACTGCCCTAGCAACGGCACAGCCAAGCTGCTGTCTGCCGGAGCTACCTGCCATATCACCGTGGCCTTTACCGTATCCAGCGACCCTACCACCGACGGACCTCTGCAATCGAACTGGACCATCGGCCCCGGTAGCGTCCGGCTCACCGGCTACTCCGAGGCTGCGGCTCTCGCCCTCTCCGCCAGCGAGATCGACTTCGGCACTCAATACACAGGTGGCCTTCGTCTTCCTCGCTATCTCTATCTCTCGAACAACTCAGACGTCGCTATCCCACACAGTACCGTCGCGCTCTCAGGAGCATCGCCCTTTACCCTCGTCGACCGCTGCCCAACCCAGCTTCTCGCTCACACTGTCTGCCAGATCCAGATCGATTACCTCTCCGCGCTGTCGCCATCGGACGACTCCATCACACTCTCGCTCGATCAGGGCCTGACTGTTCTGGTCACCGGCAAGACCCTGCCGCCGCCTGGAGCGGGCGGAGCCACCGTCAATCCCAATCTCACTGTCTCACCGTCAAGCCTTAACTTCCCCAACGCCATCCCCGTCACCGCTGTCTCCAGTGCTACGCAGACGGTCGCCGTCGGCAACACGGGAAACCAGCCCATCCCTCTCGCACTCTCACTCACCGGAGACTTCACCGAGGCTACAAGCTGCAACACAACTCTAGCCGCTCACACCACCTGCAACGTTGTCATCAGCTTCGCGCCATCGCAGCCGGGAACGCGCCAGGGACTACTCTCGGTTACCGCGGGCGCTGCCACCACGCCCGCCTACGTCGCCCTCAGCGGAACCGCCACGCCAATCCTCACGAGCAATAACGGCGCGCTCGACTTCGGCAACGTGATCGCCGATCAGTCCGCCGTTCAGTGGTACAAGATCACGCAATCCTTCACGGCTCTGACTGCCGTTACCTCCAACTCCGCCTTCAAGGCCATCCTCGTCGAAGACATCGGCTACGGCCACGGCACCCCTCCTACCTCGGCGTTCAGCACCAGCGCTACCGGTTCGTGCGTGAACTGCTGGCTCGGCTTGCAGTTCACGCCGCCCACTACCGGCCCGCAGGCTGCAACCGTTGCTCTTCGCTCAAGCGCGCAGGGCAACGCCTACACGCTTACTCTCACCGGCAATGGATTGCCTCTCTCCGGACTCATTCTCAGCCCCGTCAACTATGACTTCGGAGCCATCCCTGCCAACTCCACCACGGCCCCTACGCTCTTTACCCTTACTAATCTCACTTCGTCCGCCGTCACGCTCACGGCTCCTGCCGTTAGCGCAGGCTTCGTCATCAACACCGCTCCCACCGGAGGCGCGGCCTGCACCGGAACCCTTGCTCCCACCGCTTCCTGCTTCGTCGCAGCGGCCTTCGCTCCCACCGCGACTGGCCAGATCGGAGGAACGCTCACTATTCCTACGAGCACTGGTAACCTCACCGCTTCGCTCACCGGCTTCGGCGTACCCGATCCCGGCTTGTCACTCACACCAAATGCTCTGGTCTTCAATAACGTTCCCGGCACGACTGCGACACAGCAGACCATCACCCTCAAAAACACAGGGGCAGTAACACTCCAGATCGCTACCCCCACCGTTGCCACATCAAACTTCACCGCCACGACAAGCTGCACGACGCTCACTCCCGGCGGCGTCTGCACCATTGCAGTGGCGTACGTGCCTGGGAGCGCACCGGCAACCGACACGCTGACCATCCCAGTTATCAACTCGCTTACCGGAGCAGCCACCTACAGCGTCGCTCTGACCGGAACTTACACCACCGAGGACTCCGGCCTCCAGATCATTCCCGCTACCGCCGACTTTGGGCCACAGCTTACCGGCAGCCCCGGAGTTACCCGACAGTTCACCATCAACAACCTCGCGGCGAAGTCGCTTACCCTGACACTCTCCCTGCCTCGACAGGTCGTGCTCGCGGAGCCTCCCTGCGCCGCGCTCGCTCCCAACGCAAGCTGCAACTTCTCGGTCACCTTTCTTCCGCTTACCAACGGCGACATCACCGGGACTCTCTTTGCCCAAGCCACACCCACCGACGGGAGTGCTACGCTCACGAGTCTCGGTTACATCGAAGGCTATGGACTAGGCACCGGGACGCTTGCTATCACCGGCAATCTCACCCCCACTGGAGGCGACGGCACGCTGCTCAACTTCGGTCAGGTAACCTCCGGCCAGTCGTTGAGCCAGACTCTTACGCTCAGCAATCCCAACACCACCGCCATCACCATCCGGCGCATTACCAGCGAGTGGCCCTTCCTCAGCACAAGCACCTGCACTGCCGCGCTTGCACCCGGGCAATCCTGCACTGTGACCATTACTTACTCTCCACTGAACCAGACGGCGGCGGGGAGCGGCTTATCGCTCTCCAACAGCGACACCGGCTCTCTGGTCATCGAGAGCGATGCGCTCACCAGTCCCAACATCGTCGATCTCACCGGAAGCGCGGCACCGATCTTCGTCACCGTACCGGACAACACTGCACCGCTGGCCGCTTATACTGTCTCGCAAAGCTCGATGGCCTTCGTCTCTACCGCCGTCGGCAACGTCTCGGCTGCACAGACCGTCACGCTCTCAAATACGGGTACTCTCACCCTTCACGTCACCGGTCTCAATACGACGCCTGACTTCACCGCGACGGGCACCTGCGCCACACTTGTCCCCGGAGCAAGCTGCACGCTCACCGTCACCTTTACGCCACAGCTTTCCGGCACTCGCGCCAGCGCACTCGAGATATCCTCGGACGCGAGTACGACGCTCGACTTTATCAGCCTGATCGGCACCGCAACCCCGGCCTCGCTCAGCTTCTCGCCATCTTCGCTCGACTTCGGCAGCATCCTCGTCGGCAGCACCTCGACCATGCCCATCCAGGTCACCAACACAAGCGCGACTCCGGCAATCTTTCACAGCATTACCGCTACCGGCGACTATGCCGTCACAGGCGATTGCCCAGCCTCCGGCGGCTCGCTCGCCGCCAGCACAAGCTGTACGCTCGAAGCCGCCTTCACGCCGACCCAGGCCGGAACACGCACCGGAGCGATCGCGGTTGCCAGCTCGCTCTCGACGCTGGCGCTGACCGTTCCGGTCACGGGCATCGGAGCGCAGTCTCACCTTCTGGCGAACCCTGCCAGCCTTGACTTCGGCAGCCTTGCGCTGGCGGCCTCGGCAGAGCTTACGCTGACTCTGAGCAACTCCGGCACCGCCCCCGTCACAGGGCTACACCTCGCGGTCACAGGCGACTACGCCATCATCAGCCCATGCGCTCTCACCACACTCGTCGCGGGAGCCAGTTGCTCGGTCACACTCTCGTTTACGCCTACTGCGCTTGGCACCCGCGCCGGTGCGCTGACCATTACAAGCGCGACCAACTCCCCAACTGCCGTGCCGCTCACCGGCAGCGGAGTTCCGAACGGCAGCTTCCTGTTGACGGTCGACGGCAAGTCCTCCTCGAGTGTCACGATCAAAAGCGGCTACCCCGCGAACTACATCCTTACCGTCACGCCACAGAACAGCTTCAGCGGAACCGTCATCCTGAACTGCTCGGCGGTCACCCCGGGGCAGTACACAAGCTGCGCCCTGCTGCCCTCGAGCATCGCGCTAAGCGGTGCGGCACAGAATACGACGGCCACCCTCAACACGATTACCTCGGCCCAGGTCACCCTTGCGCAGAACGTCAGCCACGGCGGCGCTTCGCACACCGGCATCATGCTCGGCCTGCTGCCTGCCGCTCTATTCTTCTTCTGGAGAGTGCGCCCGGCCCACGCTAGGTTCTACACTTTTGTGATCATCGCTTTCGCTGCAACAGCAATGATCACGCTGACCGGCTGCGGCAGTGGGGGGTCGCTCGACTCCACCGACCCCAACCTCCGCAAGACGCCGCCAGGCACCTACCAGTACCAGATCACGGCTACTTCGGTCACAGGCCCGCGCATCACCGAGACGGTGACGCTGAACCTGACTGTTCAGTAATTTACCTAAGCCTTTACCTTGACCGGTACCGGAACCTGCTCGACGATCTCGATACCAAACCCCTGCAAGGCAGGCACGTGCGTCGGCGTATTGGTCAGCAACCGAATTTTGTGGATGCCCAGATCGGATAGTATCTGGCCGCCGAGACCGACCTGGCGAAGCGTCCGCTGTGTGCGGTCGTCGCTGCGGTCGCGGGAGCGGTCGCGATGCAGCACGATCCGCGCGGGCACCGTTCCGCGATCGATGCCGAATCCCTTGGTCCCGTTGTGCAGATACACCAACGCACCACGTCCGGCCTCGGCGATCATGCGCATTGAGTTCTCTACCACTGCCTGGCAATCGCACATCGAGGTCGAAAACACATCGCCGGCAAGGCAGTGCGTATGCACACGCACCGTAACCGGTTCGTCGCCGGTTACATCGCCGTAGACCAGCGCGACGTGCGACTCTCCGCCCTCGACCTCGCTCTCGTAGGCAATCATGCGAAACTCGCCGTGGGCCGTAGGCAGCATCGATTCGGCCACGCGATGGATGTATCGCTCGTTCTGCAGACGATAGCGAATCAGGTCTGCCACCGTCATCATCTTCAGGCCGTGCAACTCGCAGAACTTGATCAGGTCAGGAACCCGCGCCATGGTTCCGTCTTCGTTCATGATCTCGCAGATGACACCAGCCGAGATCAGCCCCGCCATCCGTGCCAGATCGACCGAAGCCTCCGTCTGTCCCGCCCGCACAAGAACGCCGCCCTTTCGCGCCCGTAGGGGGAAGACGTGTCCGGGCCGGGCCAGGTCCTGCGCGGTCGAGGCAGGATTGATCGCCACTCGAATCGTATGCGCCCGGTCAGCGGCAGAAATTCCTGTAGTGACGCCTTCGCGCGCCTCGATGCTCTCGGTGAAAGCGGTGCCGAATCGCGAGGTGTTCTCCTGCGTCATCGGTCCCAGCCGCAGGTAGTCGGCGCGCTCCTCGGTCAGCGTCAGGCAGATGAGACCGCGACCAAACCGGGCCATGAAGTTGATGGCCTCGGGCGTGACGAACTCTGCCGCCAGCGTCAGGTCGCCTTCATTTTCGCGGTCCTCGTCGTCGACGACGACGACCATCCGCCCAGCCCGTATCTCTGCAACCGCCTCGGCAACATCGGCAAACATAGCAGCCTCCTACACTTTCGACTCAGTTCATGATACGTTCGACGCAAAAAGAAACGCCGCCATTTTCAGGCGGCGTTCGTCACTTCAGATAACTGCTTATAGGATCGACTCGATTTTTTTTACAGAGTCGACTCAATCTCAAATCCCCACGCTTCCAACAGCGCCTCGGGAATGTACTTCGAATTCTTGTTCCGCCGAGCCCACTCACGCAGTCTGGTCGACCGGATGTATTGGTCGGGAGTCAGTTTGAACTCCTTAACGACTTGCTCGAACGACGTAACCGTAGGCACGACCGGCCCGATCGGCTCAGGCTTGCCCCAGTTCGGATTTCCACGACGCTTTGCCATATCTGTTCGGTACCTCTTCCAGGATATCTAGATGATCCCCCGCTCTTCGTACGGCGGTTTAAGGGAAATTGATGCTGCATTCATTCTATGGCATTTATGCCCATAAATCAAGCATTCTGTCTGTTCTGATGGAGCGATCGAGCACTCATGATGCCCCTGTTCGGAGCAGGCATCTTTTCCGGTCGTAGCTCCGTCTATCCAGCAGTCCCGTGAGATGGCAAGCGTTCCGATGTAAGATCGAACCGACAATTTCTCGACGTCCTTTCGATCGACTACTTTAGATCGTTTCTTGCCCATTTCAGCCGCACGCGAGGCAATAGCTATGAGCGCCCCCCCCTGCTCCCCTCTCGAGGAAGAAGAGCTTCTCGAAAACGAGTCCGCGACCGAATCGGTCGACCTCGAAATCTCCCGCCGCACCTTCGTCAAAGCCGCCAGCATTCTCAGCGCAGGTGTGATTACCGGCATGCCACGCATAGCCGAGGCAGAAGCGGAGCGGATGGCCGCAACCAGCACACCGCAGACGATCTCGGTGACGCTCAGGGTCAACGGCAAGTCCGAACCGCTGACGCTGGACACCCGCACCACGCTGCTCGATGCCCTGCGCGAACATCTCGACCTGACCGGCAGCAAAAAAGGATGCGACCACGGCCAATGCGGGGCCTGTACCGTTCTGATCGACGGTCGCCGGGTGAATAGCTGCCTTACGCTTGCGGCGGTCGCGGACGGGGCCGAGATCACCACCATCGAGGGCCTGGCCAACGGCGACGACCTCAGCGCCGTGCAGCAGGCGTTCCTCGAGCATGATGCCTTCCAATGCGGCTACTGCACGCCGGGCCAGATCTGCTCGGCCACCGCGCTGCTCGACGAGCAGAAGCACGGCGCGCTCAGCACCGTCTCGTTTGAGACCGGCAACCTCGCCAGTCCGCAGCTCACCGACAACGAGATTCGCGAGCGCATGAGCGGCAACATCTGCCGCTGTGCCGCCTATCCCAACATCGTCGCCGCCGTTCGCGCAGCAGAGAGGGCCAGCGCATGAATCCTTTCAGCTATCAACGCGTCACTGATCCTGAAGAAGCCATTCACGCGGTCTCTGCTCATAACGCAAAGTTTCTCGGCGGAGGCACCAACCTTGTCGATCTGATGAAGGATGGCGTCGAGCACCCGACGACGCTGATCGATATCAACCGGCTCGATCTTGCGCAGGTGACTACCACGGCCAGCGGCGGCGTCCTCATCGGCGCGCTGGTCCGCAACAGCGATCTTGCCAATCACGCTCTGATCCGTCGTAACTATCCTTTGCTCTCGCAGGGGTTGCTCAGCGGAGCCTCTCCGCAGCTTCGTAACATGGCCACCACCGGCGGCAACCTGCTACAGCGAACCCGCTGCTTCTACTTCATGGACACCACCTTCCCGGCCTGCAATAAACGCTATCCCGGCTCGGGTTGCGCGGCCATCAACGGCTACAACCGCATCCACGCGATCCTCGGCGCAAGCGAAGATTGCATCGCCACTAACCCCTCCGACATGAATGTCGCCATGGCCGCTCTTGATGCAACGGTTCATGTTCAGGGACCTAAGGGTAAGCGTGCTATTCCCTTTGCCGATTTTCATCGCCTTCCCGGGAAGACTCCACAGATCGAGACCAACCTCAGATCCGACGAACTGATCACCGCCGTCGAGCTTCCTGCTCCGAAGTTCGCCGCGAACTCCTGGTACCTCAAAGTCCGCGACCGTCAGAGTTATGCCTTTGCCCTGGTTGCTGTAGCTGCCGGACTCGAGATGGACGGCACCACCATCAAGTCGGCAGGACTCGCACTTGGCGGCGTCGCGCACAAACCGTGGCGATCTATGGAGGCCGAGAGGTCGCTGGCAGGAAAGACCGCCAACGCCGAGGCGTTCAAAAAAGCTGCCGACCTTGCGCTGGCTGGAGCCAAACCCTACGAGCACAATGCCTTCAAGATCGAACTGGCCAAGCAGAGCATCGTGCGCGCCCTTACCCTTGCCGCGCAGGGGCGCCGGGAAGGAGCACAGGCATGATCGGGATTCAGACAGAGCAACAGCAAGATCAGCAGCAGGAGCAAAGGCCGGAACGCCAGCTCAACCATCGCTACGATGCCTTCGCCAAGGTAACCGGACGCGCGAAGTATGCAGCCGAGTTCCCTGTCAAAAACGTCGCCTATGCGTACATCGTTCAAGCCACGATTCCCGCCGGAGTTGTAGTCTCGATCGACGATGCCGCTGCCAGCCGTGCCTCCGGCGTGCACAGCATCATCACTCCTTTTAATGCGCCGAAGCTGGCCGAGCTTGGCAACGTCAATGTGCTGCAGGATACGACCGTCTTTTACAGTGGCCAGCCGATCGCCGTAGTGGTTGCACGCTCGCTGCCCGAGGCTCGCTCAGCCGCAGCCATGCTGCACATCACCTACAAGGAGCAGCCGGCGAAGCTGGACTTCGACGGCCTGCTTAGCGAAGCTCGACCGCCAAAACGCGGGGGCACCTTCCACCGTGGCGACACTGCCGCTGCACTTGCCAAAGCCACGGTCACCATCGATCAGACCTACTCCACGCCGCTGCAGAACCACAACCCGATGGAGCCGCATGCCACCATCGCTGCCTGGGACGGCGACAAACTCAATGTCTACGACGCTACCCAGGGCATCACCGGCGTTCAACAGGGGCTGGCTCGCGCCTTCTCCATTCCTCAGGCCAATGTCCACGTCGAATGCCCTTATACCGGCGGCGGGTTCGGCTGCAAAGGCTATGTCTGGTCGCACACCTTGCTTGCGGCTATGGCAGCCAAGGTAGCTCAGCGCCCAGTAAAGCTTGTGCTCGATCGCGGACAGATGTTCGGCCCGGTAGGCTCGCGCCCCAACACCAGCCAGCACATCAAACTTGCCGCTTCGTCAGACGGTAAGCTCTTGCTGCAACAGCACGACTCCACCTGCTACACCTCCTTCATCTCCGACTGGGTCGAGAGTTGCGCCGCGCAGACTAACCTCCTCTACGACAGCGAATCGCTCTCCACCTCGCACTTGGTCGTTCCGCTCAACCTCGGGATGGGTACGTGGATGCGTGCTCCCGGCGAAGCTACCGGAAGTGTCGCCTTAGAGATCGCGCTCGACGAGCTGGCGGAGAAGTTGAACATCGATCCCATTCAACTACGTCTGATCAACTACGCCGAAAAAGATCCTCGTAGCGGCAAGCCCTGGTCGAGCAAACATCTGCGCGAGGCGTATGCTCAGGCCGCAGATCGCTTCGGATGGTCCAAACGCAATGCCCAACCCGGACAGCTTCGCGAGGGCAACAAACTCATCGGGCACGGCATGGCGACCGCGAACTATGGCGCTGGACGCTCTCCCTCGTCCGCCATCGTTCGCATTCAGCCGAACGGGCGAGTCTTCGTCGGAATCGGCACACAGGATATCGGCACAGGGACCTACACCATCCTCGCCCAGGCCGCGGCGCTTGCGCTGGCCATGGACCCTTCGCTGGTCGACGTCAAGCTGGGAGACACCACGCTGCCGCGTTCCGGCGGCTCCGGTGGATCGACGACCGCGGCCTCCGTCTGCCCGGCCGTCTATGACGCTGCGACACAGGCAAAGCTCAAGCTCGCGCAGTTGGCCGTCTCCGATGCAAAGTCGCCCTTCCACGGAGCGAACGTCGCAGACATCGACACAAAAGATGGCAAGCTGTTCCTCAAGTCCGCCGCCGCAGGCGATCCTGAGTCCATCACCGACTTACTTGCCCGCAATGGTGGCGCAGCCATCGAAGCGACCGCTACCAGCGAGCTGGCCAAAGATCGTGAGTCGTTTACATCGCACTCCTGGGGAGCGGTCTTCGCCGAGGTTGCCGTCGATGCCGACACGCACATGACGCAGGTACGTCGTGTCGTCGCCACCTACGACATCGGCACCCTGCTCAACGAAAAGACCGGCCTGAACCAACTGAGCGGCGGAGTCGTCTGGGGCATCAGCATGGCGTTGCACGAAGCGTCCATCATCGACAAAAAATATGGGCGCACCGTCAACGAAAACTTCGCGGACTATCACGTTCCCGTCAACGCGGACGTTCACGAGATCGACATTACCTGTCTCAATATCCCCGACTACAAGTTCAATCCTCTAGGAGCAAGAGGCATCGGCGAGATCGGCATCACCGGGGCTGCGGCTGCCATCGCCAACGCGATCTACAACGCTACCGGCAAGCGCGTTCGCGACCTGCCCATTACCCCTGACAGGCTGATGGCGTGACCTGAGAAAAGTTTTCCTCAGGCACGCTGAATCCTTCCCCAAACTCACCTCATCTATTCGATGTTTGTCGAAATATCAATAAATGGAGCGTAGAGAGATGAGCAAGCTGGCAGGCAAGGTAGCAGTCGTAACCGGAGCATCAAAAGGCATTGGCGCGGGCATCGCAAAGGGGCTGGCAGCGGAAGGCGCGTCCGTGGTAGTCAACTACGCCTCCAGCAAGGAAGGCGCGGACAAGGTCGTCGCCGAAATCACCTCAAACGGTGGCAAAGCTGTCGCGGTGCAAGGGGACGTGGCCAAGGCGGCTGATGTTAAACGCATCTTCGCCGAGACGAAAAAGGCCTTTGGGCACCTCGATATTTTGGTCAACAATGCGGGTGTGTACCAGTTCACACCACTCGAAGAAATCACTGAGGAGATTTTTCACCGTCAATTCAACACCAATGTGCTCGGCCTTCTCCTCGCCACGCAGGAAGCGGCAAAGCACTTCGGTCCCGAGGGTGGAAATGTCATCAATATCAGCTCTACCGTTACTGCGGTAAATCCGCCAGCCTCCGCGATCTATACGGCGACAAAAGGAGCGGTCGATTCCATCACCCACGTTCTAGCTAAGGAGCTTGGCCCTAAAAAGATACGCGTCAACGCCATCAATCCCGGCATGATCGAAACCGAAGGCGTTCACTCCGCAGGATTTATCGGAACCGATTTCCAGAAGCAGCTCGAGGCACAAACTCCTCTCGGCAGAATCGGCAAACCCGATGACATCACACCCGTTGCAGTCTTCCTGGCCTCGTCTGACTCAGGTTGGATTACCGGCGAAACCTTGTTAGTCGCAGGCGGTCTCCGCTAAAACTCAAAAGTATTCTCTGCGGAAGTTTTCAGCGAGGATTGCCCAGCCTTAGGCTTAAGTAATCCTCGCTGTTTGCGCCACCATATTTATTTCTTAAATATTCCATTCAAACGTTTATCCTTGTTCGCGAAACCGCACGAGCAACTTCGCGTTCGAGGACCGGCACGAATGACTGGAAACGTAGAGAGCCGCAGCAGAACAACTGTCGTCTGTATCGCGGTCGCATTGCTGCTTGTGCTGGTCGGCCAGCTTGCGTACACCAGCCGCGCCAATTCCATCTCCTGGGACGAGGCCCACCACCTCTTCGACGGCTACAACATCTTGAAGCAGCATGACTACGGACTTAACCCTGAGGTGCCACCGTTGGTCAAGATGATCGCCGCGGCGCCTCTATTGCGAATGCATCTGGTTGTGCCGCCTCTACAGGGGCGCTCGGAGCAGACCGAGGCCTTTCTCGACGGAAAGGACTTCGTCTTTCACAACGGCGCCGACAAGCTACTCTTTCGCGCGCGCATGGCTGTCTCGCTCTTTATGATCGGCCTCGCGATCTGCGTCTTTTTTGCAGCTTACGAGATGTTCGGCCCTGCCGCAGGCCTGCTGGCTCTGGCCTTTCTGGTCTTCGATCCGAACTTTCTGGCACACGGAGCGCTGGTCACAACCGATACGGCTATCTCCTGCTGCATCTTTCTTGCGCTCTACCTTGCTTATCGTTATGCCAAAAAACCCACAGCCGTCAGGCTCCTGCTTGTAGGGCTGGCAACCGGCCTGGCTGTGGTAGCGAAGTTTACGGGACTGCTTATTCTGCCGATGTTGCTGCTGCTTGCCCTTGCGGAGTGGCTCATCGCTCGCGATTGGCGGCTGTTCATTCGTCGTATTGTGGCTCTGGCCGTGGTGGGCGCGATCTCGTTCGGCATCCTCTGGTCGTTCTATGGATTTCGCTATAGCGCACGTCCCGCAGGCCCCGACATTAATCCCCCACTCGCTGACTATCTTAAGCAACTTCCCAACCCGCAGGACGCTCATCACCTGGCTCTGTTGGCGCACACACATATTCTGCCCGAGGCGTATATCTTCGGCCTCGCCAACACTAAGATCACAGAGTTCGAAGATACCAGTTACTTCTTCGGCCACATCTATCGACATGGCACATGGCTCTACTTCCCCGCTGCGTTTGCCATCAAATCTACCCTTCCGTTTCTTCTGCTGCTGATGGCTGCGTTTGCAGTCATCGCAACGGGGCGTCTGAAACACCGTCGCGAGCTTCTCTTTCTCCTCGTCCCGCCTGTGTTCTTCTTTGCCGTCGCCATGCACTCGACCATGAACATCGGTCAAAGACATATCCTGCCCATCTACCCATTTCTCTATGTCCTGCTCGCTGGTGCTGCTGCGTGGCTCATTCAGAGAAACCGTCGATGGAGCTACGCTATTGCAGCGCTGCTTCTGTGGCAGGTTGTTACCTCCGCGCGTCTAGCGCCTGCATACATGGCCTACGCAAACGAGGCCTGGGGTGGTCCGTCGTTGCTGCATAAGTACCTCGGTGACGCCAACACCGACTGGGGCCAGCAGCTCAAAGCAGCCAAACGATATCTCGATCGTCGGGGCATCAAAAATTGCTGGTTCGCGTACTTCGCCGATGGAGTCGTCGACACCAGCTACTACGGCATCCCCTGCAAGCGTCTACCTACAGTTGAAAATACCGTTTGGCTCAACCTTCCCATGAATGTGCCACCGGAGATCGACGGTCCCGTCCTCATAAGCGACGGCGTTCTGGCCGGTATCGACTATGGGCAAGGCGCGCTCAATCCCTATCAGCAGTTCCGCAGCCTGCGCCCCACCGCAGCGATCGATTATGGCCTGTTTGTCTATGACGGCCACTTCAAGATTCCTCTCGCCTTCGCCCTTGCTGAGACGCAACAGGCTCAAAATATGCTGGCGGCAGGTCATCCCGACGAAGCGCTTGCCGCTGTTCAGCAGGTAGCGACGTTTGCGCCCAACTCCGTCACGGTACAGGTCGCGTTCGGCGATATCCTGATGAAGCTGCATCGCAATCAGGATGCCCAGACGCACTATCAGCAGGCTCTCATCTCAGCAAAAACGATAGAGCCTGAACTGCAGGCTGACTCAATTCCCATGATCGAAGCTAAACTTGCGACGACCCGCAGCCACTGATCGTGCTTAGCGATCGTCGCCTCAGGCATCGGGCATCCGTTCCAGCACTACGCGCAAGGCAAAGAATATGCGAAGATAGCCAAGCGCATGGAATCCGAATCACCAGACCTCGCAGCCCTTCTTCACCGGACCTTCGGCTTCCCTGCCTTCCGCGCCAATCAGGAGGCTGTCTGCCGCGCTGCGACTGAGGGCCGCGATGTTCTTCTGGTGATGCCGACAGGCGCGGGAAAGAGCCTCTGCTATCAACTGCCTGCCATCGCACGCGGAGGCACGGCACTCGTTATCAGCCCGCTGATCGCCCTGATGGACGACCAAGCAGCCAAGCTCTCGGCGCTGGGACTGCGCGTAGCTCGCATCCACTCCGGCCTTAGCCGGGACGAGTCGCGACAGGCCTGCCGCGAGTATCTGGACGGCACGCTGCAATTTCTCTTCATCGCGCCCGAGCGAATGCGCGTCCCTGGCTTCCCCGAGATGCTGCGGAAGAAGAAACCAGCGCTCATCGCCATCGACGAGGCTCACTGCATCTCGCAATGGGGACATGACTTTCGCCCGGACTACCGCACGCTTGGCGAGTATCTTCCGGCTTTGAGGCCAGCGCCGGTGCTCGCTCTGACAGCTACCGCGACTCCTACCGTCCAGAAAGATATCGCAACGCAACTTCAGCTTCAAAATCCTGCTCTCTTCATCCATGGCTTTCGCCGCCACAACCTCGCCATCGAGGTCGTCGAAATGTCAAAGCCGCGGCGTAAGGAGTTCACTGCCGATCTGCTCAAGCTGCCAGCCAGTCGGCCCGCCATCGTCTACGCGCCCAGCCGCAAGGCCGCCGAGGAGCTGGCTTCTGCGCTGGGTAGAAGCGCCGCGGCGTACCATGCCGGACTCGAACCCAGCGTGCGCGAGCGAGTCCAGCGCCACTTCCTGTCAGGAAAGCTCGAGATTGTCGTTGCCACCATCGCCTTCGGCATGGGAATCGACAAGGCGGACGTCCGCACCGTCGTCCACACCGCGCTGCCCGGCAGCGTCGAGGCCTACTACCAGGAGATCGGCCGCGCCGGTCGCGACGGTCTGCCCAGCCGCACCGTGCTGCTGCACTCCTACGCCGACCGCAAGATGCACGACTTCTTCCTCGAACGTGACTACCCGGCACCCACAGAGCTGGTTCGCGTGGCCAAGGTACTCACGGACGAGTATCAGATGCCCGACATTCTCCGCCAACAACTCAAGATGGATGTGGAGAGCTTCAACCGCACCGCCGAAAAACTTGTCTCGCAGGGAGCGGCTGCCTTCGACATCGCCGGCAACATACGCTCTACGGGCCAGACTAACTGGCGCGCCAGCTACGATACGCAACTGGCCTTCCGCCATAGCCAGATCGATCGCATGGTCGCCTTCGCCGAGTCGCCGCAGTGCCGCATGTCTGCTCTGGTCCAACACTTTGGCGACACCACCGACGGTCTGCGCCCTTGCGGCCACTGCGATTTCTGCTCTCCCGAGCGCGCCACCGCGCAGAACTATCGCCCTCCAACCTCGCAGGAAGAGCGCCAGCTCCGCACCATTCTTCGATCGCTCGATGGAGGAGCCGCCAAAGCCACCGGCAAACTACACAGCGAGCTTGCCCTGGGCATCGACCGCAAGCAGTTCGACAGCTATCTTGACGCCCTTGCTCGCGCGGGCCTCATCGCTCTCACTGCGGATACCTTCACTAACGCCGAAGGGACGCTCATCAACTTCAAGCGGGCCTCGCTCACTCACGAGGGCCGCACACGCGACGAAGGCGACGACTTCAACGTTCTGCTCAAAGACATCTCAAATCAGAGACCATCAAAGGCTCGCGGCGCAACCAGCGGTAAAAAGTCCTCCAGCAAGGCGGAGAAAGCCGAGGCCATCGCTTCGTACACTCCGGCACAAAAAGACCTTGACCAGCGCCTGCGTGAGTGGCGTAAAGCCGAAGCCGCAAAGACCGGAAAACCGGCCTTCATCGTCTTCTCCGATAGCATCCTTGCCTCCATCGTGCAAGAGTGCCCAACGACAATTCCAAACCTTCTCAACATCTCCGGCATCGGCCCCGAAAAGGCTGACCGCTATGGAGCCGCAATCGTCGCCATATGCACTTCAAGGCCAGTTCCTGCTGAATATGGTGCTCTCGAAAAGCCGAAGCCAACTCGTTCGTCTCAATCGCAGCCCAAGGCCAGCGCTCCAGCGACGCAAAGGAGTAAAAGTTTCGTGCCGGAAAAACCAGCCGAGATCTTCCAGCGTCCACGCGCTGTCGTCGCCGAGCCAGCCGAGTCGCTTACACCGGCGCAGCAGGAGCTCGATCAACGGCTTCGCGAGTGGCGCAAGAACGAGGCTGAGAAGCTCGGCCTTCCCCAATTTTTTGTTCTCGGCTCATCGACTCTGCGCGGCATCGTCCTGCTGCGACCCGAGACCATCGCTCAGCTGAAGACCGTCAGCGGCATCGGCTCGGAAAAGGTCGAACGCTTCGGTGCGGCGATTCTTGAGGTATGTAAAAGCTGAAAGAACCTTGCTTGTTTTTCTTTATCGTCGAACCGCGCGCTTGATCAGCGCATATTGCAGCAGGATGAAGCTATCGGTCATCCCCGCAATATAGTCGGCGACCACGCGCGCCAGCCCTTCTTCTTCGATATCTTCGAAGTGCCCCTGCGGCAACTCCTCCGGATCATTGATCCAGAAATTAAAGAGCGCCGTCACCACCTCTTCCGCCTTGTCGTGCTCGTTTTCAAGCGCCTCGCAGGTGTAGAGCGTGTCATAGAGATAGCGCTTCTCCTGCAAGCGTTCAGCCTCTGCCTGTGGCGAAAAAACGGCCAGTCGCTGCGGGCATCGGCGTATGTCCTCAAGACTCTCCGCGCCAAGCGCCTCAACATTTCGCAGTGTTGTTGCAATCAGGTCATCGGTCAAGGTGTTCTGCATCAGTTGCAGCGCCTCGTTGAAGAGATACTTCTCTTCGACCCCGGCGTGTTGCCTCTCAACTGCATCGTAGCACCGTGCAAGAATCTCGACGTTCTCGCGGATATGGCCGATGGCCAGCAACCCTGACTCGACCCCATCATCAAGGTCCGCGGTCAGGTAGGCGATCTCATCGGCAAGATCAATCAGCTGTGCCTCGAGCGGCGGCATCTGGTCCAGCATGTACTCTGCCAGCTCGGGGTACTCACTGACGCTGTAGTCGCGCGAGTGTTTGATAATTCCCTCGCGGACACCGAGCGTAAGATTCAGGCCGCGATGTGCTGCATAGCGCTGCTCGAAGTGTTCGACGATACGCAGAGCGTGAAGATTGTGGTCAAACCGGCGTCCATGATCGCGAAGGCAGCGGTCGAGCGCTCGTTCTCCGGCATGTCCGAATGGAGGATGGCCAATATCATGCACCAAAGCCAGCGTCTCTGTCAGGTCCTCGTTCAAGCCAAGAGCCGAAGCGCACAGCCGTGCGATCTGCACAACTTCCATCGTGTGAGTCAGACGACTGCGAAAATGATCGGACGCCCGGCTGGTGAAGACCTGGGTTTTGCCTGCAAGGCGGCGAAAAGCGCGAGACTGCACGATCCGCTCGCGATCGCGCTGAAATGGAGTCCGCAGCGACCGAACCGGCGCAGGATAGACGCGCTCCATGAGTGGATCGTCCGGCCGCTCGACGACCGCATAGCGATGCAGTTTGGTAGACATGGTCAGGTTCGAGTGTAATGGAAGACCGCAGTGACCGCTGTGTCCGGTAAAAACTGGAGACAGAGAGTTGCAGGTCTTACTTGGAAGCCGCTGCCGGAGCAGGCGAAAGCTTAGCCAGCTTGACGCGTGCGCTCTCCAGCTTGTGCTGCACCTTGGCAACGTCCGCGGGGTCCGCATCGGCCGGCAGCGAGTGTGCGTACTCGGTCATCGACCGCTCCCACTGCATGACCGCCATCTTCAGCTTGCCCGTCTTCTCGTAGACCTCGCCCAGGTGATCGTGAACGGTCGGGTCGGTGCTCATGCGCTCCATCGCCTTGCGCAGATTCACCTCAGCCAGATCGTACTGGCCGGATTTGAAATAGACCCATCCCAGCGAATCGAGATACGCTCCGTTCTGCGGATCGAGCTCGACCGCTTTCTGGATCATCGTCAGCGCCTCGGGCAGCTTGACTCCGCGATCGGCAAGCATATAGCCGAGATAGTTCAGGATTGTCGCATTCTGCGGATCGATGGCCAGCGCCTTGTGGAACTCGGCCTCGGCCTCATCATAGTGCTTCTGCCGGTCGGCCAGCACTCCGCGAAGGAAGTACACATACAACTTCTCGTCGGGCTTGGTCGAGAGCCCTGCCGCACTATCGAGCGCCGAAGCCGCATCCGACCAGCGCTTCAACCGGGTATAAATCTGCGTTAAGGAAAGATAGGTGTCTCTGTCATCCGGCGTATTTCCCGCCGACGAGAGCTGCGCCTTCGCCAGCGCAATCCCCTGATCGACCTGGCCTGTATCGGCAAGCTGGCCGGCATACATCAACTGCGTCGCTTTATCTTTAGGCGCAGCCTTGGCAGCAGCGGCGGCAGCGGTGGTGGCATCTTTCCACTGGTGAGCATCGCGATATGCGTCGACCTGCCCCTGATAACCGCCCTTGGCGAAATCCCCGCCCAGATCGACCATCTGCTTATAAGCGGCAACCGCTTCCGCAGTCTTATTCTCTTCGCGATAGATGATGCCCAGGCGATCGAGGAAGATGGCGCGGTTTGCCTTCTCGCCATCGCTGTACTTTCCATCGGCGTGGGTGGTATCGGATACCAGCTTGGTTAGCACGCCCGTGGCATCGTCATAGCGTCCCAACGAGTCGTAGATCAGGGCCTCGTTATAGCTCAGCTCAAGCGAGTTCTGTGCCAGTGGCTTGGCCTTCTCGAGTGTGGCCAGCGCCTGATCGTAGTGTCCTTGCCTGCGCTGAATCTCCGAGATATGAATCTGCGACTGCGCATCCTGCGGCTCGGCAGCAACGACCTCGTTGAAGATCTTCAATGCCTCATCGAGCTTCCCATCCAGTAACAAAGCGTTGGCAAGGCCGCGCTCCGTATCGAGATTGCCCGGCTCAAGGTCGAGTGCCCGCTGATAGGCCGCGGCTGCCTCGTGGGGCTTCTTCAACTGGTCGTAGGTAGCGCCGAGAGCATACTCGATGCGCGCACTGCGGTCATCTACCGGGATGCCGCTTAGCACGTCGGCTGCACGCTTGGCATCTCCCTCATCGCTGTAGAGCCGCGCCATATTCAGCGCCACCTCTTCCGAGTTAGCGTCGACCTTTTGCGCTTCCTTGAACTGTGCCTCGGCCTTGATCGAATCGTGGTTCAGGCCATATAGCTGGCCGAGTAGAAGATGCGTCTCGATGTCCTTGGGCTTCAACTGCGCCAGCTTTTCGTACTCCGCGATGGCGAGCTTCAGAATCTGGCCCGACTGCGGTGTCTGCATATCGCCGAGCGACCGCAGATAAACCTTGCCCAGCAGCTCATGTGCCTGTACATCATTCGGGTCCTTGGCAAGCCGGTCCTGCGCTGTACTTACCGCCTCGCGAATTCGCCCGATCTTGAAGTAGAGGTCAGCCAGACCATCCTGCAACTGTTGAGAGTTGGGATCGGCGTTCAGCGCCAGCTTGTACTCTTCCACCGCCTGCGTCGCATAATCGGATCGGCCAGCGCTAACGGCCATATCTTCATAGAGATGCGCCAAGCCATAGTGATAGTAGGAAGAGGCCCGGTCAGGTACGGGAGCTGTAGTCGTCGTGGCAGCAGGAGCCGCAGCAAACATGGATTGCGCGGCAAACAGGAACGCAGCCGCCGGCAGAAGGCGGATCTGGCGAAGAGACGAAGCACGCAAAAACAAGGTCATGTCATGTAACTTTCTGGACTGGCAAACGCTGGACCGAATCCTTGCGAGACGAAAGACAGTGGTTAGACGGCTCTCCCTGGCGATTGGATGCAGCGCCAGATCGTACCGTTTGCGACGCTGGCGCTGATTATATCCGTCCGCCGATCATCCATGCCGGAAGTGCCGGACGCCGGTAAACGCCATCGCTACTCCCAGCCGATTGGCTGCCTCAATCACTTCGGCATCCCGCACCGAGCCGCCTGGCTGAATCACCGCCGTTGCCCCGGCATTGGCAACCACTTCCAGGCCGTCAGCAAACGGGAAAAACGCGTCTGAGGCAGCGACAGTTTCCGCCAGCGGGAGCACCGCCTTCATCGCGCCGAACTTTGCCGCATCCACACGGCTCATCTGTCCGGCACCAATGCCGACCGTCTGGCCATGCCCATCGGCAAAACGCGCATAGACGATCGCATTCGACTTCACATATTTGCAGATGCTCCATGCAAACAGCAGCGCCCGCAACTCTTCCGCCGTAGGCTTCCGCTCGGTCACCATCTTCAGTTCGGCCTCGCTGACCTTCAACCGATCAGCATCCTGCACCAACAACCCACCCGAGACCTGCTTGAGCATCCGGGTCGTGTCTACCGGAGAGATCTTCACCAACCGCAGGTTCTTCTTCGCCGCAAACTTCTCCAGCGCTCCGGCAGTAAACGAAGGCGCAACAATCGCCTCGACAAACAGTTTGGCAATCTCTTCTGCGGCCTCCGCATCCACCTCGCGATTGATGCCAATCACGCCGCCGAACGCCGAAACCGGATCGGCCTCAAGCGCCCGTTTGTAAGCCTCCAGCACCGTTGCTCCGGTCGAAGCTCCACACGGGTTGGTGTGCTTGATGATCGCCACCGCCGTCTCATCGAACTCGCTGACGATGTCCCAGCACGCATCGAGATCGACGAGGTTGTTGTAGCTAAGCTCCTTGCCCTGCAACTGCTCCGCTCCGGCCACTCCCTTGCCGCTGCCATCGACATACAGCGCGGCCTTCTGATGCGGATTCTCTCCGTAGCGAAGCGTCTTCGCCAGCGGCTCGATCAACCGGATCGTCTGCGGCAGTTCCTTCGAAAACACCGCCGCCCCACTCGGCTCCTCGATGCTCTCGAGCGCCGTAGCAATCCCCGCATCGTAAGCCGCCGTCACCGCAAACGCCTGTTTCGCCAGCCGCCAGCGAGTAGCGCGGCTCAGGCTACCCTTGTTCGCCTTCAACTCTTCCGTCAGCGCACCGTAATCGTCTGCCGAGGTCACAATCGCCACGTCGCTGAAGTTCTTCGCCGCCGACCGCACCATCGAAGGACCGCCGATGTCGATGTTCTCGATCACATCGGCAAACGCCACGCCCGGCTTCTGCGAGGTCTTCTCGAAGGCATACAGGTTCACCACCACCATATCGATCGGCTCAATCGCATGTTCCGCAACCGAGGCCTCGTGCTCGGCATTGCCGCGGATGTGCAGAATGCCGCCATGCACCTTGGGGTGCAGCGTCTTCACGCGGCCATCCAGCATCTCCGGAAACCCGGTCAGATCACTGATATCGCGCACCGGCAAACCAGCCTCACGCAGCGCGCGGGCCGTCCCTCCGGTCGATACAAGGTCTACATTGAATGAGGCAAGCGCACGGGCAAAATCGATAAGGCCGGTCTTGTCCGTGACAGACAGAAGAGCGCGGCGAACAGGGCGAAGATCAACCAGCGGAGCGTTCGGGGCAGAATGAGTGGAAGTCATTATTCCCTTTATTCTATCCACAATCTCCCGACAAACACATGCCCCAGCGAAACTGTGGCCAGTCGCCTATACGCTTGAATATTTCCGGCAGAGGCGCTCGATCTCGGCAATCGCCGGAGGAATTCCGGGGGTGTCCATCTCCTCGCCTTCATAGGACATATAGCCCTTGAAGCCCGCATCCGCAAACAGCTTCCAGACCCGATCCATGTCGATGGACGTTCCATCGTCGAACTTGGTGCGAATGTGGGTATTGGTGGCATAAGGAATGCAGGAGGCGATCTGCTCGTAGGGATCTCCGTCTTTCTTGTCGAAGTGGGTGATGTCCAGATTGATCCCCGCATAGGGCGAGTTCACACGATGCATCACCTCAAGGCAGACCTTCGCGCTCTGGGAGACTCCATAGTGATCTTCGAGTCCGACCATGATGCCTTTGCTGCCGGAGTAGTCGCTGGCAGCCTTCATAATCTCAACCACCCATGTCGTGGCATCGGGCAACGAGGTTCCCGCAGGAAGAGGACCGGCGAAGATGCGAAGATGAGAGGCACCGAGACGGTCGGTCACGTCGATCCACTTTTTAATCTGGACAAGAGCATCAGCGCGTTTGGCAGGGTCAGCCGCCACCATGCTGACACCGCAAGCCGCACCGGAAAAGGCGACAGCATGTTTGTACGCCAGCCAGCGAAGATTCTCTATATAGCCTGGGTCGGTGGACTTCATATAGTAGACCGTCATATCAATCGCATCGAGGCGAAGATCGACCGCCTTCTCGATGAATTCCTCAAGCGTAAAGCCATTCTTAAACGCATTGCGGTAGGTGTAGGCACAACAACCGGAGAAGAGGCGGGCTGGCTTTGCTGAGGCTATTGGCAACGCATCGGCGGATGGAGTCCCGAGAGCTTCCACTGCTGTGGCAGCGATTGCACTCGCCCCGACATTTCTGAGAAAGCTGCGCCGATTGAGTTTATTCTGCATGGTCCATTGCTCCGGTCTGTTCAATTCTGCCCAGCGAAAGGATGAGCAGCCAGCAACATCCTACCAACTCCCGGCGAGCCGACCGGCGGAACTCATAGACGATGGAGCACTACAGCCGCTGAAGAGAAGCTAGAGCAGTAAACCGCCCGTCAGCGACGAAACCTGCGCCAGCCCATGCGATGCGCACCAGCGCTTCAACCCATTGGCAATATTTTCCACGGCTCGCGGATCGGCATAGCTCGCCGTCCCCACCTGAACCGCCGTCGCCCCGGCCAGCATAAACTCCACGGCATCCTCTGCCCGCACAATCCCGCCCATGCCGACGACAGGAATCTTCACCGCCCGCGAAACCTCGTGCACCATCCGCACCGCAATCGGCTTGATCGCCGGTCCCGAAAGCCCGCCGGTCACATTGGCGATCTTCGGCCTCCGCGTCTTCACATCAATCGCCAGCGAGACGAAGGTGTTTACCAGCGAGACGGCATCCGCTCCGCCATCCTCTGCCACCTTCGCCATCTGTCCGATGTTGGTCACATTCGGCGACAGCTTCACCATCAGGGGCCGCTTCGACGCCGCCTTGCATCGCACCGTCAGCTCATGCAGCAGCGCCGGATCGGTGCCAAACACCATCCCGCCGTGGCTCGTATTCGGACAGCTCGCATTCAACTCATACATGGCAATGCCCTCGGCATCGTTCAAAGCGCCGATGACCTCGAGGCAATCTTCAATGGTGAAGCCGAAGACATTCGCGATCACCACCGCACCGGCCAGCTTGCGCAGCTTGGGTAGCTTCTCCGCAACAAACGGGCGAACCCCCATATTCTGCAGGCCAATGGCGTTGATCATCCCCGCCGCAGTCTCGATGATCCGGGGAGCGGCATTACCTGCCATCGGCTCCCGCGAAAGCCCCTTGGTCACAAACGCGCCGATACGCTCCAGCGAGACAATCTCTTCGAACTCGATGCCATAGCCAAACGTCCCACTGGCCGCAATTACCGGCGAGCTCAGCTCCACCCCGGCGATGCTCACCCGCATATCCGGGCCTTTATGATGTGTCGATGTACTCATCTAACTCCTAATACGTCATTTCGACCGGAGCCGCGCAGCCTCATCGCGCGACGGAGTGGAGAAACCCATGTATTTGGTCTGTCTGTTCTAAGCCTAATCGTATTTCCTTTCCATCCCTCCTCAAAATCCGCATTCACACCGAGAGACGCTAAAATAGTCTTCAAATGATCGATCTAGGGTTTATGCGGGCGAACTTGCCCCTTGTGGAGGAAAAACTGCGCGCACGGGGCATGGACCCGTCTGCCGCGCTTGGCAATTTTGCCGAAGTAGACCAGCAGCGCCGCGACGCCATCACCCGCGTCGAAACGCTGAAGGCAGAACGCAACAAACTCACCACAGAGATCGCTGCCCTCCGTAAGGCAGGCTCCGACGCCACCGCTCAGACCGAGCAAACGCGAACCCTCAAGACCGAAGTCGAGTCACTCGAAGCCACCGCAGCCGCAGCCGACGAGCGCCTGCGCGAGATGATGCAGACCCTGCCCAACCTGCCGCAGGACGACGTACCCGTCGGCAAGTCCGAGCACGACAACCGCGTCGAAAAGACCTGGGGCGAGCAGCCGAAGTTCGACTTCACCGCCAAGCCGCATTGGGAGCTGGGCGAGGCTCTCGGCATCCTCGACTTCAACCGTGCCGCCAAGATCTCCGGCTCGCGCTTCGTCGTCCACTTCGGTCAGGGAGCGCGCCTCGAACGCGCCCTCGCCAACTTCATGCTCGACCTGCACACCCGCGAGCACGGCTACACCGAAGTCCTGCCGCCCTACATGGTCAACTCCAAGTCGCTCTTCGGCACCGGCCAGCTCCCAAAGTTCGCCGAAGACCTCTTCCACTGCGACGACAAGGGCGCGTACGAGCCCGGCGTCTTTCAGGAGAGCGACCACTGGCTCATCCCCACCGCCGAAGTCCCCGTCACCAATCTCTTCCGCGACGAGACCCTCGACGAGTCCCAACTCCCCATCTCGTACTGCGCTTACACCCCCTGCTTCCGCAGCGAGGCCGGCAGCTACGGCAAAGACGTTCGCGGCATGATCCGTCAGCACCAGTTCCAGAAGGTCGAGCTGGTCAAGTTCGCCAAGCCTGAAGACTCGAACGAAGAGCACGAACGCCTCACCCGCCATGCCGAGACCGTCCTTGAAAAACTAGGTCTCCCCTATCGCCGCATGCTGCTCTGCACCGGCGACATGGGCTTCTCCTCGGCCAAGACCTACGACCTCGAGGTCTGGCTCCCCGGACAAAACCTCTACCGCGAAATATCTTCTTGCTCCAACTTCGAGGCATTTCAGGCGAGACGTGCCAATATCAGATATCGTCCCACCGGCGCGAAGAAGAGCGAGTTCCTGCACACCCTCAACGGCAGCGGCCTCGCCGTAGGACGCACCTACCTCGCCATTCTCGAGAACTATCAGCAAGCCGACGGCACCATTCGCGTGCCCGATGCGCTCGTCCCGTACATGAACGGTGATACAGTCATCGGCAAGCAGCAAGGCAGGAGCTGACACGATGATCAAACTCCTTCGCAGCTATCTCTTCTGGACCTACGAGCGCGGCAGCTTCCACTACGACGTCATGGTGACGCTGATCCTGCTCTTCCTCTTTGTCGGGCCGCGCTTCATCGACTTCAAGGCCAAGCCGGTCGAAACCCTCACGCTCGACCCCAGCGAAGTCGTGGTGAAAGAGGCAGGCATCACCGAGGCCGGAAAGATCTTCGTCTACCAGATTCGCGCCCAGGACCTCGAAGGCGCAACCACCGACAGCGAGCGTCAGGCCGCCATCCTCAACGTGATCGAGCCGATCTCCGGCCACGTCACCCTCCAGCGTTTCGAGCCCATTCGCGACGCCAAAGGGAAGATCACGGCCTACAACGCCTGGGCACTCCGCTAGCGCGCGTCAAAAGCCGCCGCGAGCTATCCCAATCCCACGACGAACCATCTAATGACCGGGAGCAATTAACGAATGACGCCTTTCCGCCGTGTTGCTACAACGTTTCTCATCGCTGCCGCCGCACTCCTGATCACGCCTCTCTCTTCATTCGCCCAGCCGAAGCCAGCCGACTTGAACACCGTTCTCCATCAGATGGACCAGGCGAGCACCCGATTTAAATCCGCAGAGGCCGACTTCCGTTGGGACATCTACGAGCGTGTCGTGAAAGAGACCACGACGCAGAACGGCACCATCTACTTCCTCAAAAACGGTTCGAGCCTGCAGATGGGCGCACAGATCAAGCCTCCCTCGGCCAAATTTATCGAATACAAGAACGGCAGCCTGCAACTCTTCGATCCCGGTTCGGACCACCTCACCATTCTGAGCGCCGGAAACAATCAGGCACAGTACGAGAGCTTTCTCACGCTCGGCTTCGGCGGCAGCGGTACCGACCTCGCCAAGGCGTGGAACATCACCGACCTCGGCACCGAGCCCATCAATGACGGCAGCAAGATGGTGACGACCACCAAGCTCGACCTCGTCTCGAAAGACCCCAACGTCCGCAACATGGTCAGCCACATCATTATCTGGGTCGATCCCACGCGCGCCGTCTCCCTGAAGCAGCAGTTCTTCATGCCGTCCGAAGATCAGCGCACCACCTACTTCACCAATATTCGCTACAACCAGAGCGTCAACACCAAGCCCTTCGCGCTCAAGACCGACAAGAAGACGACAGTCGATCGTCGTTAGGCCGAGCAGCGATCAACGCTGCCCAAATGATCAGCACAGGAAAGAACTCCAGCGTATACCGCGGCTCCGAGTTGTCGAGCGTCAGCAACACACAGCAACGCAGTAGCACAAATCCCATCATCGCCCACGCCAGGTCGGGGTTTGCGTCCCATCCCCGCCTTCGCCACAGCCAGAAGCCCACGCCTCCCAGCACAAAATAGACAAGATTCAGCCCGGCATATCCCGCTGCAAACCAGCTCTTCCGCGGATGGTCCCAGTGCCACCAGTACAGCGGAATCGGCATCATCTCCGTCCGTGGCCGAAACGCCATGTTCAACAATCGCGCCACCGGCAGCGCGACATAGTAACGAAGCGGGTCGTCCTGCATGCGCTGGGCGGCAATCTCTCCAAACCGTGCGTCGATTGAAGCGGTAGCGTTGTCGGTCTGGTTGTAATCGTTCAGCAGCGCATCGGTCTGCTTATACTGCTCCTCGGAATCAAAGGCACGCGAGGGCACATCGCTGATATCGATCTCCGCGCCGTCATAGTTCCAGTACACGTCTTCGGTCGAGGCAAAGTCGATGCCCCAGCTCCGATACCATCGCTGAAACCCCAACGGCACCAGCTCGCCGGGATCAGTGGCATACCGAGGAGCGAGCGGCTGAATCACATGAAATGTTCGCCAATTTCGCACCGCCCACGGCACCAGCGGAAGCACCATGCACACAGCAACCACCGCCACGGGCCATAGCGAACGCACCCAGTTGCGACTACGGGAGGCCATCCAAAACATTGCAGCCAACACGGCGACGGCGAGCAGCCCCTGCTCCGGGCGCAACAGCACCGCATAGGCAAGCGCGCAGGTGATCGCCCATAGCCATCGGTTCAGCCCGAGCGAAGTCGTTCGCCACCGCTCCAATCCGTAAAATGCAATCGCAATACAAGCCAGGCTCAACGTCTCCGTCAGAGGAGCGGCAACATAGTTCGCTGTGAACGGACACAACGCAGCCAGCCACAACGCAACCATCGCCGCACGCCGCCCGAACAGGCGCCCAGCCAGCGCGGCGATCACCAGGCAGGTGAACAGGTCGATCGCACTCTGCACGACCATGACTGCCGTATAGTGCTCAATGCCGAAGACGCGAAAGCACGCCGCCAGGAACAGCGGATAGCCCGGAAGCCGAATCAACGTTGGACGCGGAGCAATCCCTGTACGCGTGAATCCATAGACGCCATGTTCCAGCCAGTTTTTAGCGATATCGCCATACAGCAGCGTATCGCCGTCGATCCGAGCCAGGTGCGCGATAAACCATAGTCGCAGGGCAAGCCCCAGCGCCAGCGGCAAAGCCACCCACAACCCTAGCTGTATTCGTCTCCAAGTCATGTATGTGCATCATACTTTGGATGATGCCCTCCCTTGCTTCCACATTGACTCTAACCGACACACTGCATACGATTGATACAGCCGCTCACGCCGCAACCCCTCCTCAATGACCAAGCAAATCTTCTACGATCCGCAACGTAAACGCTGGAAGAGGCTGCGTCGAGTCTTCGATGTCCTTGCCCTGCTCGGCATCCTGCTGATCGCTGTATTTCTGATCAACCTGATACGCACCAAACCGCTGCCGGAGCTCTCGTTCCAGGTGCGGAAGCGCAACTATCGGACGCTGACGACTCCGCGCAAGCCGGTCGCAAAACCGGTCGCAAAGTTGCGCCGTTCGGCGCACCGCAAGACCGATCTCAAACCCTCCGACGTTACGTTGAACTCGGGCGAAGGGCTTCGCGCCGCCTACTACGTGGAGTGGGACCCAGCCAGCTACTCTTCGCTGAAGCAGCACATCAAGCAGGTCGATCTCCTTTTTCCTGAGTGGCTCCACGTTGTAACGCCTGAAGGTAACCTGACCTCGTTTTCCATCGACAACCGCCCCTTCCGCGTCGTCGATGACGGCGGTGTTCACCCTGTCGATCAGGAGTTCAAGGTCGCACGCACCATTGCGGCGAACCACGTCGACACCGAAGTCTTCCCTCTCGTCAATAACTACGATCCCGTTAAGGGCATCTTTCTCCCCTCCATCGGAGACTTTCTCGAAGACGCAACGGCACGCGCAAACTTCCTGAAGCAGCTCGACACCTTCTTCGAGGCCAATCCGAACTATCACGGTCTTTCGCTCGACTTCGAGGAGATTCCGTCCGACGCACAGCCCGGCTACAACGCTCTGATCGCCGCAATCTACAGCGACTTCCAGCAGCACCATCTCCGCCTCTACGTGAACACTCCCGTGGGAGACGACGACTTCAATCTGAAGTACATCGCCGACCACTCCGACGGCCTGCTGCTGATGAACTACGACCAGCACCAGACCGACAGCGGCCCCGGCCCCATCGCTCCGCAGGGCTGGTTCATCGACAATCTGAAGAACGTCCTCAAGATCGTCCCCAAAGAAAAAATCATCTGCGCCATCGGCAGCTACGGCTACGACTGGTCCATGTCCATGCCACCGGCAGAGACGGACAAGCACAAATCACACAAGAAGCCCCCACCGCCAAAGGTGCTCACTTCAGAGAATCTATCCACGCAGGAGGCATGGCAGGAGGCGTACGACTCCGGCTCCGACGTCGAGCTGGACGACAACTCTCTCAACGCCCACTTCGCCTACGACGACGAAGACGCTCACGTCCGTCATCAAGTCTGGTTTCTCGACGCAGTCACAGTTCTAAACGAGATGCGCGCCGCACGCGCCCTTGGCCTCGAGACCTTTGCCCTGTGGCGACTGGGATCTGAAGACAACTCGCTCTGGAAGATATGGGACAACCCGACCAAAGGCGATCCGCTGAAGGACCTTGCCACGGTTGAGCCTGGCTACGACGTCGATACCGAAGGTGACGGCGACATTCTGCGCATCACACGCAAGCCGCAGGATGGTCATCGCACCATGACTCTCGACGATGACGCCTCCATTCCATTGAACTACCGTTCGATCGTCGACGAGACGATGGACTCTCTGCCGCTCTCATACACGGTGCAGCAGTACGGCTACCATCCCAAAGAAGTCGCGCTCACCTTCGACGACGGCCCCGACCCGGAGTGGACGCCGAAGATCCTCGACATCCTGAAGCGTTACAACGTGCATGCCACCTTCCTGATGATCGGCGAGGTCGCTGAAAACAACGTCGGCGTCATGCAGCGCGTCTATCGGGAAGGCCACGAGATCGGCAATCACACCTTCACCCATCCCGATATCAGCGATATCTCCAACGCGCAGGTTGACCTGCAACTGAACCTCACCGAGCGGCTCTTCGCCTCCAAACTCGGCGTACAGCCTCTCTACTTCCGTCCTCCCTACTCCATCGATCAGGAGCCCGACACCAACGACCAGGCCGCTCCCGTAGACCGCATTCAACACATGGGCTACGTCATTCTCGGCAACAAGATCGATACCAACGACTGGGACGAGCACCCGCGCAAATCTCCACAGGAGATCGTCGACAGCGTCTTTCAGCAGATTGCGGACATGAACGTCCGTACCTGGACTAAAGGCTCCGTCATCCTGTTGCATGATGGCGGCGGAGACCGTTCCGCAACCATCGCCGCGCTGCCTGTTCTCATCGAAGCCCTGCGTGCCCACGGCTACAAGATCGTCAACGTCTCCGACCTGATCGGCAAAACCCGCGCTGAAGTCATGCCTCCGCTTACGCCGCACCAGCGCTGGCTGGCGCGCGCCGACTCGGTCACCTTCTTCTTTGTTGGCTTCTTCAACAACTTCATCGTGGGCGTCTTCTTCATCGGCGACATCCTCATGAGCGCAAGACTCATCATCATGGGTATCTGCGCCGTCATCGACCGCCTGCGCAAGCGCAAAAACTACGCGACGCCTGGCTATCAACCCAGGGTTGCTGTCGTCATCCCTGCCTACAACGAAGAGAAGGTCATCGTGCGGACCATTCGTTCCGTCATGATGTCCACCTACAAGAACCTGCGCATCATCGTGGTCGACGACGGCTCTACCGACAAGACCTTCGACACGGCGCGCGCGGCCTACGCTGCCGACATCTCCTCTGGTCGCCTTACCGTGATGACCAAACCCAACGCCGGCAAGGCCGAGGCTCTCAACTTCGCGCTGCCTTACATCGAAGAAGAGATCTATGTCGGCATCGACGCTGATACGGTCATCGCTCACGATGCTATCGCCAGGCTGGTTCCGAACTTCGCGAACCCCAAGGTCGGCGCTGTCGCGGGCAACGCCAAGGTGGGCAACAAGGTCAACCTCTGGACCCGTTGGCAGGCGCTCGAGTACATCACCAGCCAGAACTTCGAGCGTCGCGCCCTCGATCTTTTCGACGTGGTCACAGTCGTCCCCGGAGCCATCGGAGCCTGGCGCACCTCCATCGTCAAGGCAGGCGGCGGCTATCACTCCAACACCGTAGCCGAGGATGCCGACCTCACCATGAACATCCTCGAACAGGGTTACTCCTCCATCTATGAGGATGCGTCGTTGGCATTTACCGAAGCACCGGTGACAGTGAATGGGCTGATGCGCCAGCGCTTCCGCTGGTCCTTCGGCATCCTTCAGGCCATCTGGAAGCACCGCAGCGCATTCACCAAGCACAAGGCGCTGGGCTTCTTCGCGCTCCCAAATACGCTGATCTTCCAGATTCTGCTGCCGCTGGTCTCGCCCCTTATTGATTTGATGTTCGTCGTCGGCATACTGAGCTACTACGTCGACAAGCACTTCCACCCCATCACCACGTCATCGGCCAGCCTCGACAAGCTGATCATCTTCTTCCTCGCCTTCCTGATGATCGATTTCGTTACCTCCGCGCTCGCTTTCGCGCTCGAACGAAGACATCCGGCGAGCAAGGGCGATGGCTGGCTGCTCTTCCATATCTGGATTCAGCGCTTCACCTACAGGCAGGTCTTTTCGGTCGTATTGTTCAAAACCATCAAGCGCGCCATCGACGGCAAGCCCTTCAACTGGGACAAGCTAGAGCGTACCGCCAAGATGTCCAAAGCTACCGAAAAGCTGACCGAGGACGACCCCGCCCACTAAGCTCGTCTAACGTCAGCTAATCACCAGGCTCCGTCATCTCAACCGAAGCTGCGCAGCGTCATCGCGCGGCGCAGTAGAGAGACCGCTCTTGCCTGTTCTTTAGCAATTACGAGTGAAAGCCGTTCCAGACCATCACCCCGGACAGCACAATCACGATGACGGTAGTAAGCCACGCCATGGCATTGAACCAGCGGCTGTTTGTATACGTTCCCATCAGCTCATGCTTGTTGATCAGCCGCAGCATGAAGATCAGCACAATGGGCAGCAGAACGCCGTTCAGTACCTGCGACAGAATGCTGAATTTAACCAATGGAAAGTTCGGTATCAGGACAATGGCTGCGCCGCCCGCCAGTAGCAGCGTGTAGAACCCATAAAAGAAACGAGCATCCTTGAAGCTCTTATCCAGCCCACTCTCCAGCCCAAGCCCTTCGCACACCGTATAAGCAGTCGAAAGCGGAAGGATCGACGCCGCAAACAACGATGCGTTGAAGAGCCCCGCGGCAAACAGGATAAACGCATACTGGCCGGCCAGCGGCTTCATCGCTCCAGCAGCATCGGCAGGATCGACGATATTGCGGATACCATGCGCGAACAAAGTCGCCGCGCAGGCCACGACGATGAACCACGCCACAAGGTCGGTAAAGAAGGAGCCAACGATCACGTCCAGCCGCGAGGCCTTGTACTGGCGTACATTGATTCCCTTCTCAACAATCGTGGACTGCAAATAGAACTGCATCCATGGACTGATCGTGGTGCCGATAATGCCGACCGTCATGTAGACATACAGCTTGTCGTGCCATACGCCGCGAGTGGGCAGCTTCACCGTCTCAACCAGCGCGAGATGCCAGTCCGGGCCGCTGAGAACACCGGCCGCAATATACGCGATGTAGAAGACGCTGGCGATGAGAAAGACTTTTTCGACGCTCTTGTAGTCGCCTTTGATCACAAGAATCCAAACCAGAAAAGCACACGCCGGAACGCTGACGTACTTGCTGATATGGAAGAGCTGCATGCTGCCCGCAATGCCGGAGAACTCCGCGATCACATTGCCGAAGTTGACTACAACCAGCAGGACCAGCATCAGGAAGGTCATGCGCAGGCCGAACTCTTCGCGGATCAGGTCGCTGAGTCCCTTGCCCGTCACCACGCCCATGCGCGCGCACATCTCCTGCACGATGATTAGCGCAAGCGTAATCGGAATCATCGTCCACAGCAGCGTGTAGCCGAACTGCGCGCCTGACTGCGAATAGGTGAGAATGCCGCCCGCATCGTTATCGACGTTCGCGGTGATGAAGCCCGGACCGAGCACAGCCAAAAAGAGGATGAGGCTCGTTCTCCATCTGCGCCAGGATGTCATGCCTGCCCCCACCTTTTATTAATTGCCCAGCTAATTGACTGTTACTGATCGTAAGGCTTACCAACCGCCCAGGAGTATCCACCCGCGGCGCACAACTTCAATCGTCTTCTCAGGCTAAATCAAAGGCCGGATAAATCCGACCATCAGGCTCGATTAGTACGCAAACGATTAACAACGCCCTGTGCGCGCTCGACAATCAGCTCCATCTGGCGATCGTTATGGTAGCCATCGCGCAACGCACGTCTCTGCCCCGCTGCGGCGATCCGCTGCCGAGCAGCTTCGTCCGGCAGATAGCGGCGAATCTTCTCCAGCAGCTCATCGTACGACGAGAAAAAGACCGCCTCCTCGTCTTCACGGAAGCGTTGCAGGTGCCCCTCCGACCTCTCGGCCAGCAGAAAGCCGCCGCACCCTGCGATCTCGAAGCTCTTGTGCACGAACTCGTCCAGGTTCGAGTGCGTAATAAAGCTGAGATTGATCTTCGAGCGCCAGATGGCCTCGCGGTACTGCTGCCGGTAGAGCTCGCCCTCGCGGTAGAGGCGATGGAACGGTTCCTCGCCCAGCGCCCGCCTCCATTGCCGATCGTTGCCCGAGATCACCACCTGAAACTCGTTCAGCTTCGATAACCGGTCGAGCGTCTCGGCACGGTTGTCGTACGGCGTTCCGACAAACGAGACCTCGCGGTTGCGGTTCGCATCCGACCAGTCGTCAGGCGGCGGATACTGAACCGTAGGCTCATATGCAGTCTGAATCTTGATGACGTCACGCGCACCGCGCTCGCGGTAGTCGAGGATGTTTTTATCCCGCTGCACCACATGCAGGTCATAGTGCGGAATGTCCTTCATGTAGAGCCGCCAGCCGGGGTCCTGCCGCGGCCCAAAGGGGTTGTCGATCATATAGCTGACCGATGCAATGCCCATCGCACGGATGCGGTCGAGCGTTTTGGGGCGCATCGAGAGCAGCTTGTCCGTCCATAGCAGGTCGGGCTTTTCTGCGGCAGCGATCTTCAGCAGATCGCGGTTCAGCTTAGTCACCATCGGCCCGGTGGCAAGGCGAAAAAACACCTTGCGCGCAAAATCATTGGCGTACTGGTAGTCATAGGTATTAATCGGAATGACTTCGTGACCCAGCCGATTCAGCGCCCAGAGGCGATAGAGCGAGGTATCGTTTGGGCTCAGGCCGGCGGCATAGAGAATCTTCATCGAAAACGGAGTCTTCCTGATCGTTGGCTTTGTTTAATTTTAGTGGTTCGCACGCAACAGCGCGATCACCTGCTCGGCGTGAACAACCCCCACCAGCCGTTTTTCACTATCCAGCACAGGCAGCGAGCGCAGATTGTACTTATCAAATAGCTCGGCCACCTTGCGGCCATTTGCGTCGATATCGCAGGCGACCACATGGCCCTGCGGCAACTCGGTTAACAGCGCATCCGGCGCTGCCAGCAGCAATTGGACCACGGAGATCAGACTGGCAATCCTTCCCTCTTCATCCAGAAGATAGATGTCGGTAACAATCTCGATGTCGCCTTCGAACTCGCGCAACGCAGCAATCGCGTCCGCCAGCCGCGCTGTCGCGGGCAAGGCAATATAGTCGGTCGTCATGCGCCCGGCAGCCGAGTCTCCTGAAAACTCCAGAAGCTCCTCGACCTCCTGCCTCTCCTCCGGCTCCATCTCGCCGAGAATCTCTTCAGACTTCTCTTCCGGCAGCTCAGAGAGCAGATCGGCGGCAGCTCCAGGGTCCATCTCCTCGACGATGTCGGCAATCTGGCCCGAATCGAGCGACTCGATCAGCGCCTGCTGCATCTTCGGCTTTACCTCTTCCAGAGCCTCAGCGGCGATCTCTTCATTCAGGCTAATAAACAACGCCTGGCGCTCAGCAGGCGCAAGTTCTTCGAGAATGTCCGCGATATCGGAGGGGTGCATCTGCGAGAGACGGTTCTGCTCGATCTTGAGCTTGACCCTGCGCGCAGGATCGCGGTCGATCAGGTCGACAAAATCCCACGGGATCAGGCTGGGATTGAAGCGCGCTGCGATACGTTCCGCAGCAGCAGAGGGCAGCCCCTTCAAGAGGCGGCGAATCGCGCCACGCAGGCCAACCTCAACCTCAACGATGCGCAGCGATAGCTCCGAGCCATTCTCGTGGCTCGACTCCCAGAGCAGATCGACGTCATTGACGCGGACGACCTTGCGCCCATGAACATCGATGATCTGCTGATCAAGCAGATCGCGCTCCAGCATCAACTGGCTCTCGTCCTCTCGCAGCGCAGCGGGCAAAACTCCTTCGCGAAGTTGCATTTCATTGCGAGGTGTCAGCTTCAGATCGGTGATGAGCACCAGCGAAGGCTGATCTCCCCGTCTGGCATCGGGTCGCTTCAGCACAAGTCCGTGAACCTGCGAGGTCGCAATCTCCGGGGCGACGACGAACTCGCGCACGCGGCCGTACAAGGCTCCCTGGTCGTCCACCACACTCGCGCCCATCAGCGCCGAGACGCTCGTTCGTTTGTTCAGCTTCGTCATAAGCAATCGTAACTGTTGTAATACCAGACTTTACATCGTTCAACCGCAAGCAGGCTTCCGGGTTTCCTACTTGGATGCTGTCAGAAACAACATCATCCCAATCAAAGGTCGCCTCCACAAACATACGTCATCTCGACCGAAGCGAAGACGGGGTGCAAGCGTAGTGGAGCCCCCCTGCATTTTGTCGTCGCTCAATCTTCCCAATCAAGCCAATGCGGTCTTCAACCCACTCAAAGCCCCCAGACGAAAATCTGCATCCAATAAAATTGTGCGAAAAGCGAGGGGGATAGCCCACCCTGTCCGTATACTCCTCTTATCCGCATAGTAGCTCACCTGAACGAGCCGGGCCGCGAAAAGACCGGAAGCATCGCCGTCGAAACCGCGTGTCCCGTATCGAGGGGAGGAAGAATTTGGAAAAGCCCAAGAACCCGGCATCCTTGACATTCGGCCCAACCACAAGCACACTGCCATCATCGCTCTCATCTGTAGCCGATGACCGAGACGAGGGGTTCACAGGGATAGCATTGGCCGATTCCACCACAAGCCGCGTCAGCTTCACTCTCGACTCTTCCCTCGACAGCGTGAATAAGGTCGAGTTGACAGCCGAACAAACCGCGCAACGCGCCGGCTTCGATGAGGACACCGCAACGCACGTAGCGATGGCGGTTCGCGAGGCAGCAGTCAACGCCGTCCTCCACGGCAACGCCTACGATCCCAATAAGCACATCACCGCTTCCTTCGAAACGACCTCCGACGCACTCATCATTCGCGTCGCCGATCAGGGCCCCGGGCTCGATCCGGACAGCATTCCCGACCCGCTGGCACCGGAAAATATTCTTCGCGGATCCGGTCGCGGCATCTTCCTTATCAAGGCATTCATGGATGAGGTACACTTTCGCCAGCTACATCCCGGCACGGAACTGACACTGATTAAACATCGCAGACCCGCTCAGCCGGGGAACTAAGGAGACGATTACTCATGAGCATGAAAGTACAGACTCGCCAGGTCGACGGCGTCACCATTTTGGATCTCAGCGGCCGGATTACACTCGGCGAAGGCAGCATTACCATTCGCGACGCAGTTCGCGATGTGCTCGCCAAAGGCTCGAATAAGATCCTGCTCAACCTTGCCGAGGTCAACTACATCGATAGCTCGGGAATCGGCGAGCTGGTCAGCGCCTTTACCACGGTGAAGAACGCAGGCGGCGAGTTGAAGCTGCTCAATCTCACCAAGAAGGTGCACGACCTCCTTCAGATCACCAAGCTCTACACCGTCTTCGACGTCAAGGATGATGAGGCCTCCGCAATCTCTTCCTTCACCAAATAAGTATCGTTCTACACAAAAAGGCCGTCGCCAAAGCGACGGCCTTTTCTATTGCCCAAACACTCTACTTCGAGAAATCGACCTTCGGAGCGGTGCTGTTCTCCGGGTTCCCCTTGAAGTATTCATCCCTGTAGTGAAAGCCTGCAAAGTTTGCCCAGATGCTGTTGGGAAACTGGCGAACATAGACGTTGTACTCTTCGAGCGCACGGTTATACCGGCTGCGTTCGACGGCGATCCTGTTCTCCGTTCCTGCCAGTTCATCCGTGAGCCGTGTGAACTGCTCGTTGCCCTTCAGGTTGGGATACTGCTCCTGCAGCCTGAAGAACGGCCCCAGCGCAACGTCGAGCTTCGAGTTGGCTGCAATGCTGCTCGCACGGTCCGGAGCGCTCGTAATGGCCGCGCGAGCATTGGCGATGTTAGTCAGCACGGTCGATTCTTCGCTGACATAACCCTTCACCGAAGCAACCAGGTTCGGAATCAGGTCAAGGCGGCGCTGCTGCACCACATTCACCTGCGAATAGGCCTGGTTGATGGCCTCATTCTTCTGCACTAAAGTATTTTTCGTGCTCACATAGCTGCCAAATCCAAACAGCAGTATGAGAACAATAACTCCCAGAATTCCAAGTCCAACCCATAAAGATTTCATTCGTCCCTCAATCTCCTTCGTCTGGTTTCGATCCTCTCGGCAGGTATCTCCGGCTGTACTGTATCACTGCCGGATGTCTCTGCCCTTCTCACTCCATTGACGTTGAACTAATCCCTACATCGGGCACCCTCAAAAATCTCCACTCGCACCTCCGCCGCCGGAGCTTCCACCGCCAAAGCCGCCGAAGCCTCCTCCACCACCGCCCCGGTCGTCGTCTCCGCCACCTCTACCTCCACCGCCACCCATCAGGCTTCCCAGCAGAAAAAAGATCAGCCCAACGTTCCCTGTCCTGATCAGGATGAACAGCACAAACAGAACACCGAGCCCACCGATCACCACCTGCCACAGACTCAGATGCACGGGCACAGGCTGCGGCTGCTGACGGTACTGCTGTCGCTGCATCGGCTGCATCAGGGTAACGCCCGCATCGGTCGCAATAATCTGTGCAAGTTGCCCCACACCCAACGCGACCGCGCGGTTGTAATCTCCCTGCCGAGAGTACGGAGCCATCGCCCGGCCTATATCACCCACCTTGGCGTCGTTGAGGATGCCCTCCAGCCCATAGCCAACCTCAATGCGCCCACGCCGCGGCTGCATGACCAGCAGCATCAGAACGCCGCGGTCAGTTCCCTTCGCGCCTACCTTCCACTTGTCCTCAAGGGCTGTAGCGAACTCTTCGATCGACTGATCGCCATCAATCGTCTTGATCGTGACCACTGCGATCTGGGCATGTGCCTGGCGATCGACCTGCGTGCACAGCGCATCCACGCTCTGCACCGTCCCCGGAGACAGCACACCGGCAAAATCGTTGACATAGCCAGTAGGCGCAGGTAACGACGCTACGGTCTCCGCCGCCAGAAAACCGACTGGCGAAAGAACCAGAACAACGATTGCCAGCCATCGCGAAATGCGCTTCATCGAAGCTCTATTCTACGCCTTGCCCGTTAGCATCACAGAGCAAAAGAAAAGGGCGCTCCCGGCGCCCTTTTCTTTTGCTCATCTTCATCACTGCGTGGGCGGCGGAGGTTGTTCCGCCCCGCTCTCATGATGCCGATGCGGAACCTCGATCCCTTTGCTCTTCGCCATCTGGTCCACCATCACCAGATGTTCATGAATCGTCTTCGCCCCCTTCACCACAGCCTCTCGCAGCGCCGGGTCCTGGGTTCCTTCCGCTTCCACACGAAACTCCCTCAGATCGTGATGATGGCCCTTCACCATCATCGTCAGATATTCCGTATCGAAGGCATCACCCGATAAGCCGTTGAGCTTGTCCAGCTCCACCTGATCGTCTTTATTGATGTGCTTCGGCAGCATGATCCCCATCGAATCGGCCACGCTCTCCAGACTCTTGTTCAACGTCGTGTGGTCCTCGACCATCTGCCGGCCAAGCGATTTTACGTCATCGCTGCTTCCCTTCTGCTCGGCCAACTGACCAAACTGCACCTGTGCCAGCCCCCCCTCAACCGCCTTGCGAACGAACATCTTGTCCTTGGTCGCCTGCGCAGTCTGTCCACTGCTGCCAATCGAGTCCTGCATCGACGGCCTCGGCGTCTGCTGCTGTCCGGGTCCCGGCGCTGGCTCGCTCGATGGAGCCGACTGCGTCGCAATCTCCTCCGGCAGGGTTCCCGGCTCTCGTTGGCCAAAGAGTGTCACCGGAAACAGCGTCGTCGCCATACACAGCAGGATGATACGCACTGGTTTAAAGTTCATTGCTTTAGCCCTCCGGCGGACATCTGTTAGTCGTTCTCGTGCCGCCTTTTCTTTCTGGTTTGGTGTACTGGTTGGGGTTAGGGTTGCCTCTCTCAAATGGTCTAACGCGGTATCCTGTCGGCTGGAGTTCATTGAATGACCGAAAGCATCATCACGCCGCCAACTGCCCGCCAGGAACCTACGCCTACAACGCTGCACGGCCATACGCTCGAAGACAATTACCGCTGGATGCGCGACAAAGACTCACCAGAGGTTCTTGCTCACCTCCAAGCGGAGAACCAATATACGCTCTCCGTCATGGCGCCTACTACGGAATTGCAGGCGCGGTTATACGCCGAGATGCTCTCGCACATTAAGGAGACCGACGAGTCCGTCCCTTATCGCCATCGCGGCTGGTTCTACTACACGCGCACCGTTGAAGGCAGCCAGTACCCCATCCACTGCCGCAAGCTCGCCACGTCCACAACCTTCGACGCGACCCAGCCCGAAGAGATCCTGCTCGACGTCAACAAGCTTGCCGAAGGCCAGCCCTTCATGTCACTGGGCGGAATGAGCGTCAGCCCCGACGGCATGAAGCTCGCCTACTCCACCGACAACACCGGCTTCCGCCAGTACACCCTGCACATCCGCGACCTCAAAACCGGCACCGACCTACCCGACACCGCCGAGCGCGTCGGCTCCCTCGTCTGGGCCGCCGACTCGCACACGCTCTTCTACACCACCGAGGACGAGGTCACCAAGCGTCAGGACAAGCTCTATCGCCACCGCCTCGGCGACCCAACCGAAGACGACGCCCTCATCTACGAAGAGAAGGACGAGCGCTTCAACCTCGGCGTCGGCAAGACCCGCGACGGCAAGTACCTGCTCATGGAATCCGGCAGCCACACCACCAACGAGTGCAGCTACCTCTCCGCCGACACCCCCGGCGGCGTCTTCCTCGTCATCGCCCCCCGCGTCGACGAGCAGGAGTACTACGTCGACCACCGCAACGGCCTCTTCTACATCCGCACCAACGACACCGGCAAAAACTTCCGCGTCGTCACCACCCCCGTCGATGATGGCGACCGCGAATCATGGACCGAACTGATCCCCGAAGACAAGAATGCTCCGCTTGAAGATTTCGACGTATTCGACTCATTCTGCGTAAGTTCAAGAAGAGAACTTGGCCTCACCGCCATCGAAGTCATCCGCTTCACTCCGGACAGCAACCTCGGCAACGCCGAAAAGATCAGCTTCCCCGAACCCGCCTATACCGCACAGTCACACATCAACCGCGAGTTCGTCACCGACGCCTTCCGCTACAGCTACCAATCGCTGGTCTCTCCCGCGTCCGTCTACGACTACGACGTCGCCTCCGGCAAATCTACCCTGCTCAAGCAGCAGGAAGTCCCCGGCGGCTTCGACTCCACCCGCTACGCCTCCGAGCGCCTCTGGATCGAAGCAAAGGACGGCGTCAAGGTTCCAGTCTCCCTCGTCTACCGCCGCGACGCCTTCAACCGCGACGGCACCAGCCCGCTCTACATCTACGGCTACGGCTCCTACGGCTATCCCCTGCCCATCGGCTTCAGTCCCTCACGCCTCTCGCTGCTCGACCGCGGAGTCGTCATGGCCTACGCCCATATCCGCGGCGGCGGCGAGATGGGCGACCCATGGCATGATGCCGGAAAGATGATGGTCAAGCAAAACACCTTCACCGACTTCATCGCCGTCACCGAGCAGCTCGTCGCCCAGGGCTACGGCGCCAAAGACCGCGTCGCCATCGAGGGCGGCAGCGCCGGCGGCCTGCTCATGGGAGCCGTCGTCAACCAGCGCCCCGACCTCTTCCACGTCGTGCTCTCGCACGTTCCCTTCGTCGACGTGATGAACACCATGCTCGACGCCAGTCTTCCCCTCACCGTCGCCGAGTACGAAGAGTGGGGCAACCCCAACGAGCCCGAGGCCTTCGCCTACATGAGCTCCTATTCGCCCTACGACAACCTCAAGGCCGCAGCCTACCCCGCCATGCTGGTCAAAACCAGCCTCAACGACTCGCAGGTCATGTACTGGGAGCCCGCCAAATACGTAGCTCGCCTCCGCACCCTCAAAACCAACGACACCCCCCTGCTCCTGCACATCAACATGGACGCAGGCCACGGCGGAGCCTCCGGCCGTTACGACTACCTCAAAGAGATAGCCTTCGACTACGCCTTTCTACTGACGCAATTGGGCATCACTTAGAAACTGTCTAAAAACTCGATAAAGCACGTCATCTCGACCGGAGCCGCGCAGTTTTATCGCGTGGCGGAGTGGAGAGACCCCTGTATTTCGCTGTTGCTTGTTTCCAATCAGTAAATATCAGGATTGACCTTCAGTTTTTAGACAGATTCTTAGGCTTCAGGCACAATATCCGGGCAATTTGTTGGATTGGCTGCGATGTACTCACAGACAATATCCTTCTCCCGACCGATCATGATGCTCAAGGGATCAATTTCCACGACTATCTTCCGAGCCTGAGTTATCAGCGATTGGCGTTGACTGGGAGTTTTTGAAAATCCTGGAGGAGCATATGTAGTTGGCCCGCAACGCAACTTGGATAAGTAAAAAATCAAACCAGGCGCCTTCTCCCATAGTGCTGCCCAACGATCATAAACGCTCAACGACACTGTAAATCCGGATATGTGAGTCAGTTCAAAATGTGGAGGGTCATTAATGATTTTCAAATCCCAATTTTTAGTGAAAATAGGAAGCTTCTTGACTAACCTGTGCCAAGACGGGATATCGTTATCCACCGAATCAGCTTTCCTTTTGTTTTGCCAATAAGTATCTGCCAATGTCTCCATAGGCATCCAGCAGCCAGCCTCTAAAATCACCCTCTCAATAACTGCTTCCGCAGATAGCCCAAAACGAGCCATAAGCTCTTCGACCTCAGCAACTGCCCCTGCGTCCTGTATATCGACGATCATGAGGCCATTCTATCTTTTGACGACTTCCTCCGGCACAACGTCACCCTCGCCCGGCGCAAGAAACAAATTGGTCTCAAGGCCATGCTGGCGAGTGTAGAGGTCGTAGTAGCGGCCGCCCATCTGGTAAAGCTCCTCATGGGTGCCGCGCTCGACGATCAAGCCCTGCTCGACTACGAGAATCTGGTCGGCGCGGCGAATCGTTGAAAGTCGGTGAGCAATCACAAAGGTCGTCCTTCCCTGCATCAGGAAGTTGAGGCCGTTCTGAATCATGGCCTCTGACTCCGAGTCGAGCGAGCTGGTCGCCTCATCGAGGATGAGGATGCGAGGATCGGCAAGGATGGCGCGGGCAATGGAGAGACGTTGCCGCTGGCCGCCTGACAGCTTCACGCCGCGCTCGCCGACGATAGTGTCGTACTGCTCTGGAAAGCGCTCGGCAAACTCATCGACCCGGGCGATGCGGCAGGCTTCCATCAACTGCTCTTCGGTGGCGTTGGGACGGCTGAAGAGGATATTCTCGCGGATGCTGCCGTCGAAGAGAAATGTCTCCTGCAACACAACGCCAAGCTGCTCTCGATAACTGCTGAGGCGCACGGTAGAGAGGTCGAGGCCATCGACCAGGATCTCACCCGTCGTCGCATTATGAAAGCCGCAGATCAGCGAGATGATCGTCGACTTGCCCGAGCCTGACGAGCCGACCAGCGCGGTGACTGTTCCCGGCTTCGACTCGAAGCTGATGCCATGCAGCACCGGCTTGCCCTCTTCGTAGGCGAAGGTGACATTACGAAAAGCGATGTCACCTGTGATAACAGGCAGGCTGTGTGTCCGCACCGGCTCGGAGTCTTCCTGTTTCTCTCCGAGGATCTCGTTGGTGCGGTCGAGCCCGGCGACAGCCTCCGTAAGCTGCGTCCCGATTGAGACCAGTTGGACGATCGGCGCGATCATGAACGCGAGAAACATGACATAGGTCACGTATCCGCCGGTCGTCAGGTGTCCAGCAACCACCTGATGAGCGCCAAGGTACATCACCAGTGCGCCGACGACGCCGAGCACAGCGGTCGAGGCAAGCGACATGAGCGACTGCGCGGTGAGCGAGGAGATGACGTTCTGCAGCAGCCGGTTCGCTCCGGCGGCAAAGACGTTGGCCTCGCTGTCTTCAGCGTGATAGCCCTTGACCACGCGCACGCCGCCCAGGGATTCCGTCAGGCGTCCGGTAACCTCGGAGTTGATCTTGGCGCGCTCGCGGAAGATGGGACGGATGGTTTTGAAGGCGCGTTGCAGGATGAGGCCGAAGACCAGCAGGATGACGAAGGTGACCAGCGTCATCTGAACGCTGAGGAAGATGAGGAAGCAGAACGCGAAGATCGCGGTGAGCACGCCGCCGACGAAATCGACTACGCCGGTACCGATAAGGTTGCGTACACCTTCAACGTCGGTCATGATGCGGGCGACGAGGGTTCCCGTCCGGTTTTCATCGTAGAAGGCAACCGGGAGCCGACCGATGTGCGCCTGCACCTTCATGCGCAGCTCGGCGATAAGGCGCTGGCCTTCTTTCGACAGAAGCTGCGTGAGCGAGTAAGAGGTAATGCCCTGAATGATGGTGGCGAGGACAACGATGCTGACGATCAGCGGCAGCAGGTTCAGGTGATGAGCTTCGACGAAGCGCGCGATGACAGGCGATTTGATGGGGTGCTTGCCCATCACGTTGTCGATGAGGTACTTCGTCGAGGCGGGCAGGATCAGGCCGCTGGAGCGGTTGATGACCATGAGCAGGAAGCTGCCGCCGAGCAGTACGCGGCGCGGCTTGATCAGCTGCCAGACCTCGGGCAGTACCTTTTTCAGCGTCGGCTTGGGCCGCGCCGCGCTAAGATCTGCCGCTACGGCGCGGCCTGTTCCACGGGATGGGCGGTCAACGGCCTTCATTCCGCCGCCGTATTTGGATGGACCGTAAGAAGGCATAGAGGATACGCAGAACTCAGCCAGTACCAGCTAGAGTTTACGCCTGTTAGATGGAAAGCTTATGCCCCGGGATTCAGGCTTCTTTGGCGTCGCGCGTTAATAAATGACCGTACGCAGAACAGCACGTAGAGCAGGCTGAGGAGCGAGGTCGCCGACTTTTCGATCACGGCAGCGGGATAAGGAAAAGAGACGCCGCGGCTGAGACGGATGACATCGATATCGGCTTTGATAAGGCTGAGGAACAGGAGCAGGGCTATGGTGACCGAGACGTGCATCCAGAGCATGCGCTTCTTTGCATCATCACTGCTGGCGAGCGCTCCGAAGATAATGAACAGGATGCCGGCGCCTGCAGGAATAAGTGCCGTGGGATGCGCGCTGCCGGTAGAGACAAATCCGGTAACTCCAATAATAATCAGCAGGATGCCGAATACGATCGTCAACTTTGCCATGTGGGTCTCATGCTCCTTACGTGCTTGAAAAACCAGAATACCTGAGTGGTTCAGAAGAGGCGGCCGCAAGAGCGAATACCGCCCCTTCCTTTAGGGTTGGGCAACGATCGGCTGCGAGATCGTGGGCACGTAATTGAACTGGTAGAGCTGGGTGCGCTTGCCCGATTCGAAGCGATCGTTCCAGTTCAGAAGATATTTCAGCGAGCTGGGACTCTCCGGGTAATGCTCACTGGCCGGATAGGGATAGGTCGTCATCTGATGGAACGGCATCTGCGCCACGGTAAATGGCAATGCCTCGTAGAAGTCCATGTCCTTGACGAAGCCGTTTGCGTAGAAGAAGTAGTCACGCTTCCAATGCGCGGGCAGCGGAGGCAGCGGCGCAGCGCTGAACTCGGCGTCGATCTCTTCGCCACTGCCGAAGATGACGTACTGATTGTCGACCTTGTTGAGCAGCGGAGTGACGTTGCCGTACTTCGTGTAGCTTCCGCGCTGCCACTGGAATGGGCCAGTCGCGCTGATGTGGTCGTAGCGATAGGTGAGGTCGCCGGGAGTCTTGCCCTCGACCTGCTGCGGATAGCCGCGGAACTCCAGATGAGCTGTCGACAAAGGCAGCTCGATCTGTCTCGCGCTTCTCGCTTCGTCCGGGCCATTGTCGATCTGTATCTGGTCCCAGTAGATCTGAAGGTTAGTTGTGATGCGAATGCGGCGTGTGCCGACGGGAAGCTTTCCAGTGAGATCAACCACGATGGTTCTGGGAAGCCCTGCGGGGAAGCCCATATCGTCGATGATGCGCTTCCAGCTTCCGTCCGGCATCTGCGCTTCTACGAATGGCGAGATGGGTTTGAGCCCTGCTTGCCACGCGGCGTACATCGAGCTGGCGCTGAAGTATTCGATGTAGCCGCTCATGAAGAGACGAAGCGGGTTTTGCGGCGTCCACGCGCCTACGTCGAGAGTGAGCGTGTGCATGTTCGCATAGCCAGCGTAGCTCAGGTTGGTGAAGCCGCGAACATAGTTGTGATCGCGTTTGGCGAGGAGCGGAAGGACGTCGTGGCCTTGGTCGTCCCACGCTGCAACAGGCAGGCGTGTTGACGGGGAGGCTACGACAGTTTTGCCTGAGGCGAAGGGACGCTCATCGAGGAAGCGCTCGTCGGGATAGACCTCCGTGCCTTCGGGATGGTCGATTGCGACGAGGCGTAGCTGATCGATGAAGTTGATCTCTTCCATCGGCTCTCCGAACCGGAGGCTGAAGAGGCCATCGCGCTTTTTGAGCTGGCTGCCATCTACCTTGATCCACTCGTCAGCATCGGCCTGATTGGTCGCGGTAGGCGAGATCCAGTGGCCGATGACTCCAGCGCCGATGACGTCGGAGACGAACTGATATTTGCTGCCGTCCCATGCGAAGAGCACGGGGCATGAGCTTCCGCGGCGGTCGAGCTCTGTGAGCGTCACAGGCTTGCTGGCGGTGACGTCCAGTTCGTCCTGCGGAACGCCTGTGGGCCACAACAGGCGAACGACATCAGCCTGAGTCGCTTGTCCGAGGCCCGCGATGATCTCAGTCGCACCCTGGCTTAGATAGCCTGAGCTGCCGGGGATCTCAAATTTTTGCGATCTGCCGTTCGAGAAGATTTCTACCTTGGTTCCGATTGCAGTTTTGTTGTCGGCGAGACCTGCCAGCGTCAGACGCAAGGAGTGATTGCGGTTTCCGCCCATGTTGTGCAGCACAACCGGAGGTGCGCCGAGTTGCGTGACGATGAGATCCGCTGCGCCATCTCCGTCGATATCCGCTGCAATGACAGAACGAGGGTTGTGCAGCTTGAGGTGATCAGCGCCTACCGCGTGGCTTACATCTTCAAAGCCCTGCGCGCCACGGTTGCGCCAGATACGGAGTTCGGGGCCATTGGATGTTTCCACGATTGCCGCCAGATCGATCCAGCCATCGTTGTCGATATCAATCGGAGTGAGCCCCCATGCGCCTTTTACGTCCGCAAGTGGCAATGGCACGCGCTCGAAGCTCTTGCCTTCCACGTTGCGCCAAAGGCTGACGCCGGGAGCGCCCGCATGCGTAAGGGCAACGTCCATCCAACCGTCTTTGTTGAAATCGAAGACTGAGACACCGCGCGTAGGAGCAATGCCGGTTTCTTTGTAAAGAGGTGCGGACTTGAAGGGGCCTTCGCGCTTATTCTCAAAGATCGTTGGCGAGCTGCTATCGCCGGTGACAATCAGATCAATCGCACGATCATTGTTCAGATCGGAGATGGTAACGCCCGTGGTGTGCCCTTCGCCAGCAAGCCCAGCAGGTCCAGTCCACTCGGTAAACGTCGAGTTTCCGTTATTGCGCCAAAGGACGTTCGGCCCTGACGTTGCACTGAGAGGAGAGCCTGTAATTAAAAGGTCCACATCGCCATCGTGATCGAAATCGACAAACGTCAATCCGGCAGGGCGATTCAGTTGCTGAATGCCAACCGCCTTTGTCGTATCTGCAAACTTCCCATTCCCCAGGTTATGAAAGAGGATGACTCGATCGCTCAACGCTACCGCGAGATCGGGCTTTCCGTCGCTGTCGTAATCCCCAACGGCACAGGCGATTGCGTGGCCGCTGGCGATCAGGCCTGTCGTCTGCGCTGGAATCTCTTCGAGTGTGCCGTTTTGAAGGCTCTTATAAACATGAATGGCGGAGTCGCCGTCACCCATGACGACGATATCTTTTTGGTTTGTGCCTTCGATATTCAGGATGCAAGCGCCGCCACCCTCCTGCTTGCCCGAGGATGGCGCGGAAGATGAATCACCGGTTCCAGCAGACTGGACGAAGCTGACTGGGATCATTGGCCCGACTGGTTGCTCAGCAACGCGCATGTTCTGCACTGTCGCATAATCGCCCTGCTCACTATAGGTAACAGCGAGCGGCGTGCCGACCTTGGTTTGCGTAATGACCTGGAAGCGCTTCAGATGCTCGCGGGCTTCGGCAATCTTGCCGGAACGCTGTAAAGCACTGGCCAATCCAAACTGCGCCGAGGCGTGCAGCGGATTCAGACGGAGAGCCTCTTCAAACTCCTGGATCGCCTGATCGTAGTCTTTGAGGCTGCGATAGAGGGAGCCTAAGTAGTAGTGGCTGTCTGCTTCCGTGGGGTCAAGTTTGATCGCTTGCTTGAAGTCATCGACTGCAAGCTCGGACTTGCTCTCGGCCAGGTGAGTCAATCCGAGGCAATACCAAACGCGAACATTTTTAGGATCGACAACAGTCGCCTGCTTCAATGCCGCTTCCGCTTCGGGCAGCTTTCGCAGGTAGAGCAACGCAATGCCCTGGTTCAGCATTGGAATCACAGAAGCCGGATCGCTTTGGTGCGCCTCATCAAATTTTTGAAGCGCTTTCTCGGTGAACTGCTGCCCCATCAAAGCGACACCGACGTTGTTTAGCTGGGCAGCCGCGACCAACTTGTTCGGCTGATCTTCGGCCCATCCGGGTCGCACCGTAACAGTAGACAGGCCAAACAGCACAAGGCCCGCGATACACGTACGCCCACAAAGAATGCGCAGGAAGTTGCGCCCGGAAGGAAGAGTTTTATTGAACATGGTCACCGCACATTGTAGAACACAAGGCCCAGGCTGATATAGGAATCAACGACGAAGGCTAAAGATCAGACGGAGAGCGGCGCGGAGTATCTTTTGCCAGCCGTTGCGCCCCCTTCAGAAGGGCGTAAACTGGTCTCAAACAAACGCCCTGACGAGGAAGAACTGTGCATCAATACATCGAAAGAGTTGTCGATCTGACAGAGCCGGAAGCCAACCAGATCTACAATCTGACAACCGAAGAAGCGAGGCAGTTGCTACTGGAGAGTCCAGCCGATGCAATGCGAGAGATTGCCGGTTCGTTCGCTTTGCTCGCAAGATCGGGAAAGACGGTCAAGATGGCCAGATCTCTCGATCGGCCGATGCGATATTTTCTTGCAAAGCGACAGGAAGGGCCTGTTTTGATCGTTGCTGCCCGCATCGATGCCATTTACAACTGGCTCAAAAGCGAAGGGCTTCATGAGCAGTTTCATCCCAGCTATACCAGGATGGTGCCGGCTCATTATGTCGTCGAGATACAACTGGTAGGCTGTCCCGATCCCGATCCTGTTTATACGCGATTCTTCTCTCCACAAGTAGAACTAGATCCGCTGCCACCCGATCTCGACCAGATTGGGCAGCGATACATCGCGTCTCTGGCGGAAGAGATCTCGCAGTGGCTTAGCCGTGTTCCTACCGATGAGCCCATCGGGGTCTGCTTTTCCGGTGGAATCGATAGCGGTAGCGTGTTCATCACGACCTACCACGTTATGAAAAAGCTCGGCATGAATTTGAGCCGGCTCAAGGCATTTGTGCTGGACCTGGGTAATGGTCCTGATGTGCAGCAGGCACGCGCTTTTCTCGATGCTGTAGGGCTGAGCCTCTTTCTCGAACCGATCGAGGTCGATGCTTCTACACTCGATGCACAGGAGACGATCCGCATCGTTGAAGATTACAAGCCGCTTGATATCGAATCGGCAACGATGGCGCTCGCGCTATGCAGAGGTATTCGGGAGCGCTATCCCGAGTGGCGTTATCTGGTGGATGGCGATGGTGGCGACGAGAACTTGAAAGACTACCCCATCGAAGAGAATCCCGAGCTAACAATTCGGAGTGTCATCAATAATCAGATGCTCTACCAGGAAGGTTGGGGAGTAGGAAAGATTAAACACTCGTTGACTTATAGTGGAGGGTTGAGCCGCTCGTACACTCGCACCTATGCGCCGTCTCATCACTATGGGTTCAACGGCTTCAGCCCTTTTACCAGGCCAAATGTCGTCGCTGTGGCCGAGGCAATTCCTTTTATTAAGTTGACAGACTATAGCGTTGAAAAACTCTATGAACTGAAGGGCGAGATTGTATCTAAGGGAGTAGCAGCGCTAACCGGTTTGCAGATGCCTGCCTTTCCGAAACGACGCTTCCAGCATGGAGCACTGCCTGAAGATGCTTTGCGCCGAAAGCTGCCCTTTCGTGAAGCCGAGTATCGAAAGCAATTTCTGTCGATCTATCTGTGAAGCCGCCGATGTCCTCTTACCCAACTAGCGACGTCGAGCGAGATCAATGGATTCTCGCTCGACGTCCGGCACGCGAAGATCTGGATTACCGTCAGCCTTATGCATTCTTAGTTGAAGAGGAGTACTCCGCGGCAAAAGAAGTAGTGCCGGTGGCTACTGTATTTTTAACCAACCGCGAATGCCCCTGGCGATGCGTGATGTGTGACCTCTGGCGTAACACGCTAACGGAAAAGGTTCCGGTGGGTGCCATCCCACAACAAATTGACTATGCGCTGGCGCGACTGCCGCCTGCGCGTCAGATCAAGCTCTACAACAGCGGCAGCTTCTTTGATCGCGGTGCAATTCCTATCGAAGACTATCCTGCAATTGCGGCTCAAGCGAATTCGTTCGATAGAACAATTGTTGAAAGCCATCCATCACTTATTAATCAAACATGTCTCCAGTTTCGCGATCTGCTCTCCAACAAGCTGGAAGTTGCCATGGGACTTGAAACGTCTCATCCGAAGATATTGACCCTACTGAATAAGCGCATCACGCTGAATCAATTCTCTGACGCATCGCAGTATCTGCAATCGAATGGGATTGATCTTCGCGTATTTATTCTTGTCCAACCACCTTTTATGAGAGCGCACGAGGCGCTCTATTGGGCAGAGCGCTCCCTGGACTTTGCTTTTGATTGTGGAGCAACTGCAGTTACGCTGATTCCAACAAGACCCGGAAATGGCGCGATGGAAACGCTAATCCAATTAGGTGAGTTTTCTCCGCCGAAGCTGAACGTCGTGGAGGCAGCAGCAAGCTATGGTTTGAGACTTGGGCGCGGGCGCGTCTTTGTTGATCTCTGGGACCTACATTCTGCTCCGAGCAAGTGCTCATGCTATCCATTACGCATGGAGCGGCTAAGGAAGATGAATCTTCAACAATCTGTGACAGACAGAATCGAGTGCCCACAGTGCAAGGGGAACAGTTGAGTCGCACCTATGACATTGCAGTAGTAGGATCTGGCTTTGCGGGCTCTCTGATTGCCATGATCGCACGCAGATTAGGACACTCTGTCGTGTTATTAGAGAGAGGCAAGCATCCTCGTTTTGCCATTGGAGAATCCTCGACCCCACTTTCAAACCTGCTCCTCGAAGATATTGCGACGCGCTATGATCTTCAGCGGATCAGGCCGCTCACTAAGTGGGGCACATGGCAGGAACAATATCCGGAGATTGGCTGCGGAAAAAAGCGCGGCTTTACTTTCTACCATCATCAGCTCGGACATCCTCACACTCCCGATCCAGACAATCAAAGACAGCTCCTCGTAGCCGCCAGCCCGCACGATTCCATTGCAGATACACATTGGTTTCGCGCGGACTTCGACGATATGTTCGTCAAGGAAGCACAGCATGCCGGCGTCGAATATTGTGATGAGACTAAGCTGGATACTTTTCTCGACGACGGCGATCTGGTAACGCTAGGCGGCACGAGGGGAGAACAAAGTGTTACTTTTCGTGCGAGATTCGTAGTAGATGCTACCGGCCCTCGCGGATTGCTCCATCGCGCATTGCATCTGCCAGAGAGCTCTTTGCCGAACTATCCTGCTACGCAGGCGCTGTTCAATCACTTTACAAACGTAGGGCGTCTTGACGATAAACATTCGACCTCAGGCACGCCTCCCTATCCAATCGACGATGCAGCCGTTCATCATGTCTTCGACGGTGGATGGATATGGGTTCTCCAATTTAAGAATGGAATAACCAGTGCGGGAGTCGCTGCCACTGACAAGACCTTCTCGCGTCTACGGCTCGCAGACGGAGAAACCGCTTGGAAAGAGCTGATTCAATCGATACCTGCACTTCGTGAGCAGTTTCTTCATGCGAAAGCAGTACGCCCTTTCACGCATATCAAGCAGCTCTCTTTCTTGAGCGAAGCTATTCATGGGGAAAGATGGGCGCTACTTCCATCAGCAGCAGGATTCATCGATCCACTGCTTTCGACAGGGTTTCCGCTTACACTCTTAGGCGTCCGGAGATTAGCGGGCATCCTTGAAAACGATTGGGATACGCCGCGCTTCCAAAGCAGTCTTCAAGGTTACGCCAGCCAGACCAGGGGAGAGCTTCTCGCAACGGCCAGGTTGATCTCAAGTCTCTACGCCAACATGGATAACTTTCCGGCCTTTACTGCGCTATCGTTGCTTTACTTTGCCGCAGCCAGCTACTCCGAAACAGCGTTCAGGCTAAAGAAGCCACAGTTGGCGCAATCGTTTTTACTTCACGACCATCCGAGTTTCGGCCCTGCATGTCGCGGCTTATTGGAGCGCGCACATCATTTAAACACACAGCAGGAATCTGATCGCTTCATTGAAGATGTTTTACAAACGATAGATCCGATTGATGTCGCCGGTCTTTGCAATCGTCAGCGTCGTAACTGGTACCCTGTCGATGCAGACGATCTCATCAGGTCAGCACATAAGGTAGATGCGACACGCGAAGATGTTATCCATTTGCTGCAGAGCTGTGGTTTCTACCAGTCATAGCAATCGTTAACTTCGCCTATGGTTGAGATAGTTTTATCGGCACCGCTGAAATCATCCCACTTCCCTCTTTTAGAGTGATGGTCTGATTTGGCTTGATATTTGAGATAGACTCCTTTTTCCCTGACGGCCAGACAATATCAAGCTCAACTAACTTTCCGGGTTCCGGTTTTCCTAAGCCAAAGGTCAACGGCATCTCGCTCTGCGAAAGATAGCTGGAGCCTGATTTGACCATCTCAAAGAGGCGCGTTCCTTTGTCTGTTTTGACAGTAACTTTGGCACCTATTCCATCTCGATTCGAGCGTATGCCAATTGTCCGCACCCGCAACATGTCATTCTGATTGCCGTTGTCATTCCGAAAAAGCTTCGCCGGCCCATTGTTGGTGGTAATGACCAGATCGAGATCACCATCATTATCGAAGTCAAGGTACGCGGCTCCGCGCCCTACAATGGGTTGGTGCAGGGCTGACCCAACCTTATCTGTGACATTTTCAAAATGTCCCTTCCCTTTATTTCTGAAGAGCAGTGGCGACTCTGCATAATGCAGCGTCGGTTGTGTCACACTCACATCGTCGGCGACATGTCCGTTCAGCGCAAAGATGTCAGGCCAACCATCCAGATCATAGTCGAAGAAAAATGTACTGAATGTCAGCGATTTGGCAGAGGCGGTCGCGATGTCCGAATCTGTCGCGTGATCGGAAAATAAACCGGAACCGTCGTTATGGTAGAGAGCCATACTCTCATTCGTAAAGTTTCCGATGACAAGACTCTGCCGACCGGAGGCATCATAATCGGCAGCATCCGTTCCCATGCCAGCACGCGCCTTTCCAGCATCGCTGAAAGCTACGCCTGCTGAGAAGGCAGTGTCTGTAAACGTCCCGTCGTGATTATTGTGATAAAGCTTATTCGGCTGTGTGTCATTCGTTACAAACAGATCGAGCCAGCCATCATTGTCATAATCCAACAATGCAACTCCAAGTGACTTGCTCGTGGGATCAAATAGACCAGCCTTCTTCGTTACATCTTCGAATACGCCATTTCCCTTATTGTGATAAAGCGTTGCGCTCTGCCCTTTGTATGCCTCCGGGGTGCAGTAGGACTTGTTTTTTCCATCCAGCGAGCAGAACTGATCTGTGGCGATGGACCAATCGACATAATGCAGCACCAGAAGATCGAGCTTGCCATCGTTATCGTAATCAAACCATACTGCGCTGGTGGCAAAGCCAGGATTCTTTACACCCGCTCTGGCCGTGACATCGCTGAACTTTCCATTCCCCAGATTGTGAAAAAGATGATTGCCATCGAGAGCCGTAATATAGATGTCGTCGTAGCCATCGTTATCATAGTCACCGACGGCGCAGCCCAACCCATACATCTTGACGGCAAGCCCTGCCTGGCGCGTTACGTCAGTGAAGGTTCCATTTCCATTGTTGTGATAGAGGGCTGGATAATCGTTCGCCGAGTGGTGTCCCGGCCAGTCCATGGAATTCACAAACAAGATATCCTGCCAGCCATCATTGTCGTAATCGAGAACGCAAACTCCGCTCCCCATTGTTTCAGGAAGATACTTCTTCCCAAACGCTCCGCTGTTGTGGCGAAAGTGGATTCCAGCCTGATCGGTTACATCGGTAAAGCGAATAGGGCCGGAAGGCCGTGCAGGGACAGGCTCTGCGTTCCTCGTAAGAGTAGACTCAGCCGTTGTGTGCTGACTCGCTGACGAACTTGCTTCCTGTGACGGCGTAACAGGCTGATGCTGTTTGCAGCCTGAGATTGCTAGAAGTGCAATCAGTAAAGGGCAATAAGCAAGCTGGAACCGTAATCTCATTAAGATGCTTCCTTTACTAAATTCGGTGTGGAGATATTTTTACGAGACAACGCCATCTCAATGAGCAGAGCTATCGGACCTACGATAAAGAGTGCGTAAAACGGAGCGTAGACGCTCTGGTCAAGTCGCAGGACCATCTCAACCACAGCCACGGCACAGGCGACAACGCACTGCCATTTTTTCGAGCGCACAGTAGTCTTCGGATCGGTAATCATGAAGAAGATGAAGAGTTGATACTCCGGCCCGGTGATAGGAGATATCTCAGACAGCAGCGGATCTCCTGTAATCCAGGTGCGAAGAAAAGCTAAGGCAATAAAGGAAAGAACATAGGTGGCGCAGATATGAAAACGTCGAAGCCTCCAGATGATCACTGATCCCAGAAGCCAGATCACGAGCATCGCGCCCAGGTTATTTCCCCACTGAATGCTCAGAGTAGCAACCGACTCAGCAGCTAAAAAAACCATCGCAGAGATGCCAAAGTTAGACGGATTCCAGATGTGCCGTCCGTTGATACGCAGAACATACTTCGATGTAATCGCGAGCGCGCTGCAAAGTGCGTATGGCCAGAAGAATGGGGAGCGAATCAGGATGCCGACACTGATGCCCGTAATATAAGCGCTGGCAAGGTGTGGCCACTTGTGCAGAAAGATGCGGCCAAGGACCAGTTCCACCACGATGCTGGTGGCAATTGACAGCAGCGTCTTTTGGTAGCTCTCAAGAATGCCGAACGAAACATTGCCCACCAGAAGAATGAGCGTAATAAACAGCGGGGGCATAAAGCGGTTATCGAGGCTAAAGACCCGCTTCGATTGTGCGCCGTTATTTGGCGGTACCGGCATCGTCGTCGCTAGCTGACTCATTTCGGCTCCTCGATCTTATAGAGTTTATCCGGCATAAGATTGAGAAGAGTCTGCACTTTTCCGGAAGGCCAGTGAATGATTGCTTTGTCGATACGCGGATTCTTGCCTAACCCAAAGTGCAGCCGTCGATCATTTTGTGCGGCGAAGCCGCTACCTCCAGAAACTTCTTGAATCTGCTCCTGCCCATTCCATGACAAGGTAACTTGTGCGCCAATCGCACTGCGATTGCTCTTTGTTCCTTTTAATTGAAACTCGATCCAATCTACTCCCGGGGCTACGGTGTTCTTGTAGATGAGCAGCGGGCCACGCTGATTTGCGACGACCGCATCGAGCACACCGCGGTTCCACAGGTCGACGAGCGCAACGGAGCGGCCATCGTAGGTGTCGGTTACCCCGACTGCTTGTGCAACATCGACAAATTTGCCCGAGCCGTCATTGAGCCAGACGTGCTTTTGCTGATAGCCGGACAGGCTTCTTCCATCCATCGCGGGCCAGTTTTTGGCATCTCCAATAATCGTCGAGTTTCCGCCGGAGATCTTCGTGAAGTCATACCAGTAGCTCTTTTTGCGATCGAGCGATACATAGCCGTTAGTAAGGTAGAGGTCCAGCGTTCCGTCGTTATTCAAATCTCCAAACTGCGCGCCAAAGCTCCACCCACCCAGTTCGACACCCATATCGCGAGCGAGATTCTCAAACTGAATATTCTTACCGCTTGTGCCCTCCTTGGGAACCCACAGGTTATTTCCCTGAATCAGCACGCCGTCCTCTGAGATATTCGAAACGTATACGGCATATCGCCCCTGATTGAAAATGTCGCCGAAGGCCACGTTCATACCGCTCTTTGGCGCAAAGCCTACGCCCGTCTGCTCACCTGCCTCATGGAAGCGCTTGCCATCGTTGAGATAAAGCTCCGACACGCCATAATCGTTCGCGACAAAAAGATCCGGATGCCCTGTCCCACGCAGATCGGCGGCAGCCGCTGCTAAAGCCCAACGGCGACTATTGATTCCGACCTTTGCGCTTACCTCTTCAAACTTCCCATTCCCGAGATTATGGAAGAGATATTTTCGGCCGCCATTGTTGGCATACTCGAAGCTGTCCGGCATCATCTTGGTCGATTTCAAGTGCCAGAGATCAACATCTTCGGGATAGTAGCCACCAACGAAGAGATCGAGCAGGCCGTCTCCGTCGTAGTCGAACCAGACCGCTGTATTCGCGTTGATCCATGGCGGCAGCCCTGCTTTTTCGCTTACGCGGGTGAAGCCGTGCCCCTGATCGTTATGAAACAGTTCGGGGCGGCCCCACTTAATCAGATAGAGATCTTCGTAACCATCGTTGTCGTAGTCGCCCCATATTGCGCCCATCGAAACACCGGTGCCGGGCTGATTGACATCGGCAATCCCCATTTGCTCTGCGACATCTTTGAAGGTGCCGTCATGCATGTTGCGATACAGATGGTTCTTGCTGCCCTCTGCACTGTTCGTTACATAGATATCGGGCCATCCGTCGCGGTCGAAGTCGACGATGGAGACAGAGGCGCCCATCGAGGCGACCTCCGGCATGATTGGCGCAAGCTTCGGGTCGAGCGTAGGCCCTTGGTGCACGAAGTCGATACCAGCCTGATGCGATACCTCGGTGAAATAGAATCCATGATTTGCCAGCGCGGCTTTCGTATCAACCTTAACCGGGGAAGCGGCTCGGGAACCCGACATCTTTCTAAGCACAACAGGCGTCACAAGCAACGCAACAAAAAAAATACTGACCAGAATCCTCGCAATAGGGATTCGCTTCATTTCCCTGCCTCACTTCTCAAAGCTTCTTCAAATATCCTTGGAGTAACATAGCGCGTCTGATAGACCTGCCAATCCTCCTTGTGGTGTCTATACTCCCAATCGTCCTCCAGACTTCCCGGAGGCGCATCGTATTCCCTCTTCGCGTGATAGGGATAAGGCAATACAGTCTGCGAGTTCGTAGAGTTGTAGTCGCCATCTTTGATCCAGCCATCGCCTGCGATCACATAATCCCGCACCCACCCCTTCGGTGGCGCTGCAGGCGCGGCAAAACGTAACGACATCTCGTCGCCCGCGTTCATGATGACGTAGCGATCATCGATGCCGGACAACAATGGCCTGACGTCGCCATAGCGTGTGTAGTAGCCCGCAAGATCGCGCCATATCTGCGTTGTGGACATCAGATGGTTGTAATCGGGAATCTCCGGCGAAGATGCATTTGCCTGATGAATGGTAGAGTAGCCGCGATAATGCAGGTCCGCCATGCTGGGTGCCAGACGCTCGATCTTCAGAGGCGTATCCGGCAGTCCTTTGGCCCACTCGATGGAATCCCAATAGATCTCCAGATTTGTACTGAGTCGAACGCGTCGTGGTGTTCCAGGAACAAAGACGTTTGTCAGGTTGATCAGACAAATCTTCTTGCGACCTGCTGGAAATCCAAGGTTCGGCCTTGCCACCTTCCAGCCGCCATGACCATCCGGCACCTCAAGGCTGAGAGGCTTGGGATGTTCATGCTGCCCCTGGCTCATGGCGACATTCAGCGATGAGTCGGCAGGATGCAGCCAGCCTTTGGCGATCAGCCAGAGAGGGCCTGTCGTGGGGGCCTTGTCTCCCAGGTCGATCTCTACATAATGATCGCGAGTTACTCCCTGATACTGTCCCCGGCCAAAGTTGTCGAGATACTTTCCGTCGAGCGATCGTAGAATCGCCGTGACATCTTCTCCGTTGTCGTCGACCGCGCGAGCGATTGGCTGAGGCGTTGCAACCGCAGTGATGGCCAGCTTCACCGGCGGCACTGCAAAGCGCTCGTCGGCAAATATCTCTGTACCTGCAGGATGGTCTACGGTCATCAGTGCGAGATAGTCGTAATAGTAGGTCTCCCAAAGCTCGCCGGTGACGCGCAGATCGTAAAATCCATCTTTCGGCACTAACTGATCGCGACCTATCTTGTACCACTCCTCTGTTGCTTCGATGCGAGCGCTTCCCAGCGAATTGATGCGTAATCCAATCGCCGATCCCCATGGTACGGAGTCCTTCACGAACTCCATGTCTTTGCCGTTGTAAGCAAAGAGGAACGGACAGGAACCTTTCAATCGCTGCTCCGCAACAAATTCCTGATCAGCCTTGAGTGCAAACTCGGCGCGAACCGATCCATTCGGCCAAACAATCCGCGCTACATCGACCCCCTTCTGCTCGCCCAATCCAAAATGCAGCTCCGGGCCTGAGATCTCCTGTCGCTGAACCATCAACCCGGAGCGAATCTCAATCTCGCCACCGATGCCAAACGAATTGATGCGTTGATCACCCGTGGCCTGATGTGCGCGAGGCCGAATGGTCTGCCAGTGATATTGCTTTGTACCTTGATTGACCGCTTCAACAGCATGCCCATCCGGCGAAAGCTCGAGCAGGTCCAGCCTGCCGTTTCCATCCAAATCAGCCGCACCAAAGACCAGCCCTGCTGCGGATGGCTTACTCATCATCTGAAATTTTCCATCCGATCCTTGCAGCCAGATCAACGGACTATGCGCGGATGCAATCGGCGAGAGCAAAAGATCGAAGGCGCCATTGTTATCGAGATCGGCGACGCGCAGCCGAACATCTCCCGCAAGATAATCGGCCGCGTTTGGAACAGTCGTAACCTCCGACACTGCCCAACCATGACCATCGTTCGATCTTGCAAGGCTGGCGATCATGCCATTCTGGCGGACTGCAAGCAGCCCTAACGCGCCTTCGCGATTCACATCGGCAGCGGCTATCGCGCTTACGGCTGAAAACTCTGCCGGCACAGATTCCTCGCGAAACTTGCCCAAACGCTCATTGAGGAAGACATGCAGTTGTCCCGCACCGTCGATCAGCGTGGCATCGGGATTGCCGTCGCCATTGAGGTCAGCCCATACAAACTGGCGAATGCCTGAGATGCCGATAAAGGGATGAATTGCAAGAAACGTTCCATCCCCGTTGTTGCGAAGGACGAGCGGCAATCCTGACGGCGCGCCCACAACAATATCCAGATCTCCATCGGCTTCAATATCTACGGCCCATGCGCCGGTGTAACTTCCCTCTGTTATCGCGCGAGGCAGCTTCGTCTGCGCGGTAACATCTGCAAAGGTCTGGGGATTATCCTGCCGCATGAAGCGAAGCCCGCCAGCGCCGGCCAGGACAAGATCGGTTTTGAAATCGTAGTTGAAGTCAACCGGAAGAACTCCCACCGGGCTGGGCTTCACCTCAGACTTTCCTCCGGGAAAAGCAAATGCAGCACCCGTCGACAGACGGACCTGGTGAGCGTTGGCTACCGCAACCGCAGGTGTGCCTGTGCCATTCAGAGAGACCGCTCCAATCCAACTCCAAACATCCTGCGGTATCTTCGTCAATGGTTGGGGGACGAACGTCATCCCCTCATCCGCAGCAGCAGGCTTAAACGTTGGCGAAGGCAGTCTCAGAAAATGTGCGAAAGGCTCGGCCTCTTCGCCCGGCTGCGGCTTGATTGCGGACAGGCTCTGGCGAAACTCCGGAACCTGCATCAGCACATTTCTCAAAAAAATTGAGCGTGTCGCTGCGGTCTTTGGATCAGGTCCGGACGCCGCCGCCTGCAAGGCAGCCAGTTGCTGCCTTACGTCAGCCGGCCATGAAGCGGATTGCGCAGCGATCTTATCGATCGCCGTGTGCAGCGTGGCAGAGTCGCCGCGTTTAGCGGATATGCGGCTAAGGTCTACGAGCGCAGCAAGATTGTTGGGATCGGCAACGAGTATCTGCTTGATCAGATCTTCAAAGTCACTTTCGCTTGTCGCAGCACCCTGGCGCTCCACCTCGGAAGCAAGTTGATAGGTTGCGCGCAGATTCGCCGGATTCAGCTTGATGGCCGTGTGCAGGTCTGCAATCGCCTTGGTCGAATCGCCGCGGTTGCTATCCAGCAGGCCGAGCAGATAATAGATGCGATCGTCTTTAGGAGCGAGCGTGCGTGCCCGGTCGAGCCTTGCTGCTGCGGCATCGAAGCTTCTCTGACGCAGCGCCAGTATTCCCCAGTTGGCCCATGCAGCAGGCTCACCGGGAACAAGTTTTGTAGCTTGCCCGAGACTACTGTCAGCGCGGACATCGTCTCCAACCTGTAAAGCAGCCAGCCCGACATAAAAGCTCGAAACAAAGTCGGCGTACGTCTGCGAGGACTCGCTGGGCAACCTTCCGCCGGAGTGGCACCCGGCGACAAAAAACACACCGGCGGCCAGAATGGCGGCCACAAATCTACGGCATCGATACATTGGTACATGCCGGTCATTCATCACGGCATCGTCAGGTACAAGGGTTCGCATGGGGTCTTCAATTTTGGAGGCTGTACTGAACATATAGCATTCAAGCCCAAAGTTTATCCATAACCGGACTCAAGTTTAAAACTGTACTTCTTTCACCTGACGATAGAGAACTCTTCTCTGCGTCAGCCAGCCTTAAGGTTGGCCACAATCTCAACCTTAAGGTGGATAAAGAAGAAGGCCTCCAAGGCTAATATTTAGAGGTCACTCCGACAGACTGTATAAAGTTATTGACCGTTCAGGCGGTTTTCCATCGCAGAGTGACTCCTGATGGATGCCCTGCTTGCCAGGCGGAGCTAAGGATTCAAACCACCATGGGAGGTTTCGAGATGTGCACATGCAACAGCGTCGAAGCCTGCAAAGGTTATAGCCTGTGAACCTGCGCGTTCGGCTTCGTCCGATTCTTTTTATCGCCGTTCTGCTTGCGGCATGGCAGATTGCGATCAGCCGAAGCTCCGTCCATCTGCTGCCGGGGCCCTGGGGCGTTGTCGGCGGCATTGCAGATCTGGTGCGGCATGGGGTGCTCTTCAAATACATCGTCGCATCGCTGTTTCGCGTGACCTGGGGTTTCGTGCTGGCAGTCGTCATAGCTGTTCCGCTTGGCCTCGCCATCGGCTGGTATCGCCGCGCCGAGATGGCGTTCAACCCCATCATCCAGCTTCTACGCCCCATATCGCCGCTTGCCTGGATTCCCATCGCGATTCTCTGGTTCGGCGTCGGCGATCTCGCAGCTATATTTCTTATCTTCCTTGGCTGCTTTCTTCCCCTGTTGCTGACGGCCATCAATGCCGTGCGAAGCGTTCCGACCGTTTATATCAATGCGGGGCGCAACTTTGGTCTCAGTTCCTTCGAGCTTATCCGCCGCGTCTTGTACCCCGCCGTCACGCCGCAGTTGATCGTGGGCTTGCGGATCACACTGGGCATCGCGTGGCTGGTTGTCGTGGCAGCGGAGATGATCGCCGTAAACTCCGGTCTGGGCTTTCTCATCGTCGATGCCCGCAACGCCGGTAACCGCTACGATCTCGTTGTCGCCGGAATGGTCTTGATTGGCATCATCGGCCTCCTGCTCGACATGGGAATACGTTCGCTTGAAAACATTAAGTCGTCTCGCTGGAGCTATTCGGAGGATTAGATTAATAGTGGCATCCATGGAAACAGTTGCGATCAATCCAGCCTTGCAGACCAAGACGAAGCTGCGCGCCGAGCACATCAATATGGTCTTCCATCGCGATGGCAAGACCACGCGGGTTCTTGAAGACATCAACCTCGACGTAGGCGATGGAGAATTTGTATGCCTGCTCGGTCCTTCAGGCTGCGGCAAATCCACCTTGCTGAATACCATGGCCGGCTTTCTCTCGCCGACCAGCGGAGCAGTCACCGTCGATGGCGAAGTAGTCAAAGGCCCTGATCCGCGCCGCATCTTCGTGTTTCAGGAGCGCGGCGTCTTTCCGTGGCTCACGGTAGAAGGCAATATAGGCTTTGGCTTGTTCAAGCTGTCGCGGCAGGAACGCGAGCAGCGAATCGCGCACTACATCAAGATGGTCGGATTGGAAGGCTTCGAAAAGACCTACCCTCCTGAGCTTTCGGGCGGCATGAAACAGCGCCTTGAAGTTGCTCGTGCCCTGGCGGTAAATCCCGACATGCTCTTTCTGGACGAGCCCTTTGGCGCTCTGGACTCGATCACGCGCCTGATCATGCGCGGTGAGCTGCTCCGCATATGGGAGGCGGAGCGCAAGACCATTGTCTTCGTCACTCACGATATCGACGAGGCCGTCCAGCTTGCAGATCGCGTCGTCGTCATGAGCGCTCGTCCTGCCACGATTCAGCAGATCGTCACCATCGACATTCCCCACCCCCGCGACATCAGCTCGCCTCGTTATCTCGAGCTCCGCGACGGCATCTTCAAGCAGATCGGACTGGCGCACAAGGTATGAGTACACTTGCCGAGCCGAAAAGGTGGGAGAAGTTTTTCTGGCCGCTGCTTGTAAGTGCGCTGCTACTCGCAGCGTGGCATTACTGCATCGTCTGGACAGCGACGCGCATCTTCCCATCTCCCCTCGAAGTAGAACGCGGTATGGCCGAGCTGCTGCGAGAGCATGTTCTCTGGGGCGACATCTCTGACTCTCTACGCCGCGTAGCCATCGGCTTCGGTGCGGCCACTGCACTCGGAATCCCACTCGGTCTCGTGCTTGGCTGGTATCCGGCAGCCGACTATGTGGTCAATCCCGTCATGCAGATTCTTCGCCCCATCAGTCCCATTGCATGGATTCCCGTGGCCATCATCTTCTTCGGTGTTGGCGATGACGCTGCCATCTTCCTCATCTTCCTCGGTGCCTTCTTCCCCATCGTCGTTGCCTGTATCGACGGCGTATCCAACGTGCCCTCGGTATACCGGCGCGCCGGACGCAACTTTGGCCTCTCTCCGCAGCAACTACTCAGGCAGGTGGTCTTCCCTGCCGCTCTTCCGCAGATCATCGTCGGCCTTCGTATCGCTCTCGGCATTGCGTGGCTGGTAGTGGTTGCTGCCGAGATGATCGCCGTCGACTCCGGCCTCGGCTATCTCGTCATCGACTCTCGCAACTCCGGCAAGCGCTACGACCTGGTCGTCGCGGCCATGCTTCTGATCGGTGTCATTGGACTGGCCTTGGATTTAGGCTTCCGTCGGCTCGAAAAGATAAAATCCGTTCGCTGGGGATTCCGCAATGAAGCTTAAAACCAAAATCCTCCTATGCGCCATCGGATGGCTCGTTCTCATCTCCGCACTCCACGGCTATCTCAACGTAAATTGGGCCGCCGTCCTCAACGACTACCGCCCAGCGTCACAACGGAAGATCACCGTCGCTTATCTCCCTGTCACCTGCCAGCTCACCTGCCCCGTAACCGACTACATCTCAAAGTACTCGGAGAACGGAGAGATCTTCCTGCCGCGTATGTTTCAGGGCTTCCCTGAGATTAAAGAAGCGTTGATCTCGAACAAGGTACAGGCAGCATTTATCGTCGCGCCCATGGCGATCGCGCTCGTCGCCCAGGGCGTACCCATCAAGGTGGTTTACCTCGGACACCGCTATGGCAGCGCTGTGGTCGTCAAGAAGAATGGCCCCATCCACAGCGTTGCCGATCTAAAAGGAAAGACCGTTGCGATTCCCAGCCGCTTCTCCGACGAGCGCCTTATCCTCTTCCGCGCGATGAAGGTCAACGGCATGAAGCCCGGCGATATCAAGATGGTCGAGATGGCTCCTCCCGATGTCTCTGGTGCGCTTGCCGCTGGCGCGATCGACGCATTTTCGATGGGCGAGCCCTTCCCCTCGCAAGCCGAGATGGCGGGCTATGGCCGTGTCCTCTTTCAGGCGCGCGATTATTGGCCCGACTACATGTCCTGCATTCTCGTCGTGAGGCAAGACTTGATCGACACTCGCCCGGATGCTGTTCAAACCCTCGTCGATGGCATTGCGAGATCGGGACTTTGGCTCGACAAAGGCAAGCCGGAGCGCGACGATGCCGCCGACTTTGTTGGACGCTTCTACTACAACCAGAAGCCCGCGCTGCTGCGTTGGGCGCTCACCAAGCCGATGGACCGAGTCACCTACAGTCCGCTCGCGCCGCGCAAGGCCGACTTCGATATGGTTCGCGATCTCATGATGGAGACCGGAATCCTGAAAAAGAAACTCGACTTCAATCAATACACAGACACACGCTTCTCTGACCACGCAAGCATTGAGACAGCATGGAAGTACCAGGCAGGCAGCGGAGTGGCACGCTAGACGCAAACCAGGAGAATGCAAAATGATCCGTCGAAAATTTATCCAGCTCATCACGCTCGGCACAGGCAGTCTCGCAACGATTGCAGCAATTGAAACGGGAGAGAAAGAGACCGTCACCTATCACGTCAGCGGATACACCTGCATCACCTGCGCCGTCGGTCTGGAGACGCTACTAAAGCAGGAAAAAGGAGTGGCATGGGTCAAGGCTAGCTATCCCGATGAAAATGTAGTCATCAAGTACGACCCCAAAGAAGTCTCTGAAGACTCGCTCAAGAGCTACATCGCCAGCATGGGATTCAAAGCAAAGCCGGCACCCAAAGCCTAACCACAAATGCACGTCATCTCGACCGAGCATTATCTCTCCCCCCGACGTACGTCATCTCGACCGAAGCGAAGCGGAGTGGAGAGACCCCTGTATTTGTCTTTCCTTACCCGCACCATCAAAATCCCATTCGCCCAACAAGGAAGATCATGGAAACCACCTACGCAAACCTAGCCGCAACCCTCTCCGAATCCTTAAATCTTCGCCAACCGCCGGTAGCGATCAGCTTCACAGACACCGTTCCGAACGGTCTCAGCGGCCACGCTGGACGGGTCTCCGCCGGCTGCCGCTTCTGGGAAGACGCCGCTACTGCATCGTTTGCAACCTCCGCTGCCGATCATGAGATGTGCTCCATCGGTGTGTACACGCACAATCTGCAACCGTCGCAACGGCAGCAGATCGACCTCGGAGACACACTCAAAGTTCTGGGCGAGCTTGGCTATGTACGTAAAGAAGATCTTGCATTGATCCCTGTCCTTCAGTCGCGATCAAAATTTATCGTTTACACTCCGCTCACCGAAACCCCGCTGCCACCCGATGTTGTGCTGCTCTTCGTCGACGCCAACCAGTCGCTTGTTCTGACCGAGGCAACACAGCAGGTGGAGAACCAGATCGCACCGGCCATGGGACGCCCTGCCTGCGCCGTTGTGCCGCAGGTGATCAACACAGGCCGCGCTGCACTCAGCCTCGGATGCTGCGGAGCTCGCGCCTATCTCGATGTTCTTACCAGCGATGTCGCCCTCTTCGCCATTCCCGGCGCAAAACTGGAGCAATACACCGAGCGCATCGAAGCACTCGCGAAAGCCAACACCGTGCTCTCAAAGTTTCACCAGATCCGCCGTTACGATGTTGAAGCCGGACGGACTCCCACCATTAAAGAGTCCCTCATAGCCCTGGGAGCATAAAACGAGCATTGCACTTCGCACGCGCAGAAGAGGCAGCGTTCAAGCTCTGCTTCTTCTCTAGCCATCTCCTCTCAGATGTGGCTTCCCTTTGTTTGTCATTCTCGAAGGAAACCTGCCTCTTGCTCGAACCGCCAAAACTACATCCGGAGGAGAACCGCTTCAATCCAGTTCCAACACAATCGCCGGGTACGCAAGCCGCAGCGATACATCCTCCTGCTCCAACACTTGCAGCCACGCACAAATCTCTTCGCGAAGCGCGCCAACCCCGACTCCCCCAAAAGAAGTCCCATACGGTTCCAACCGTCGCAACGCCGCACGCAATAGCGATGCTGCACCCTTCCTGTTCCCACGCTGTAGATGATGAAACGCAGCCGTCGTCTGAATCAGCGCTTGCAGAAAGGTCTTTTCGGGTTCGGTTGCCTTGAGCCACACGCCCTCCCAGTGCTCATGCGCGAGAAAGAACTCCTCCGCGCGATAGCATCGCAATCCCTCGGCCAACGCCCCGTCACTCCAATCTAATTTCGCCATCGAGCCATTATCTCTATTCCTGTGCAGACAGCGCCGTTCCCACTCATAGCCCTCGCTCTGCTAGCATCGAAGTTTAGCCCTTATCATGACTACGACCAGCACAGAAGCCCCTATCCGCGTCCGCATCGCTCCTAGCCCCACCGGCGACCCCCACGTCGGCACCGCCTACATCGGCCTGCTGAACTTCATCTACGCCCGCCAGCGCGGCGGCAAGTTCGTCCTCCGCATCGAAGACACCGACCGCACCCGCTTCGTGCCCACCTCCGAGCAGATGATCTTCGACACCCTCCGCTGGCTCGGCCTCGGCTGGGACGAAGGCCCCGACGTCGGCGGCCCCTATGGCCCCTATCGCCAGTCCGAACGCACCGAAATCTATCGCCAGCACGCCGACCTCCTGCTCGCCAACGGCACCGCCTACCGCTGCTTCTGCACCGCAGAAGAACTAGACGCTGTACGCAAGCAGCAGATCGCCGCGAAGCTCCCGCCCCGCTACCCCGGCACCTGCCGCCATCTGCCCAAAGAGCAAATCGAAGCAAACCTAGCCGCCAACAAGCCATTCGTCATTCGCATGGCCGTCCCCACCGAAGGCGCGACTACCTTCCGCGACGAACTGCGCGGCGACATTACCTTCGATCACTCCACCATCGACGACCAGGTGCTGATGAAGTCCGACGGCTTCCCCACCTACCACCTCGCCAACGTCGTCGACGATCACCTCATGCAGATCACCGACGTCATCCGCGCCGAAGAGTGGATCTCTTCCACACCCAAGCACGTCCTGCTCTACAAGGCCTTCGGCTGGCAGCTACCGCGCTTCTGGCACATGCCGCTCTTGCGCAACATCGACAAGTCGAAAATCTCCAAGCGCAAAAATCCCGTCTCGCTCATCTACTACCGTCAAGCCGGATTCCTCCCCGAAGCCATGATCAACTTCCTCGGCCTCATGGGCGGCGGCATGCCTTCTCCTTCCCCCATCGAGATCGTCAACGGAGCCAAAGAAAACGAAATCTTTTCGCTCGACGATATGATTGCGCGCTTCGAGGTCCCTAACATCCGCCTGGGCGGCCCCGTCTTCGATCTCACCAAGCTCCGGTGGCTCAACAGCGAGTATCTCCGCGCCCTCACGCCGGAGAGCTTCTTCGCTGCCCTCCGCCAAACTGTTCTCTCCGATCAATATCTCCGCGACATCTCCGCCCTCGTCCAGACCCGCATCGAGACCCTCGGGCAGTTCGGCGACCTCACCAGCTTCTTCTTCCGCGACGACATCCTGCCCACGCAAGAGGTCTTCCTGCCCAAGAAGCGCACCCTCGAAGAGACCGTTGCCTTCGCCGCCGAACAACTCACCGTCCTCGAAGCGACCGACTGGACGCACGAAGCCATGGAGCCGGCGCTCAAAAAACTAGGCGAAGAAAAAGGCTGGTCCGTCAAAGAGAACTTCATGCTGCTGCGCGCCATCATCACTGGCAGCACTATGTCTCCTCCGCTGCTCGAAAGCATGATCGTCTTCGGCAAAGCTCGCTCGCTCGACCGCGTGCGCCGCTTCCTCGAAGCCCAGAAGAAGCTTGCCAATATCAAAAAATAGTCTTTGCACCTAAAGCTGGCCGCGCTCAGATAAGTGCGGTCAGCGCACCGCCGACCAGGTGGGTCAAAACAACCCCGTGTTATGGGGCAGACATATTTTTTCTCATCTGCAACCTGACCGTGCTACGATTCCGCGAACTCCAAAGTGCCTCGGCTCATGTATTTAGACATTGGGCCGCGTCGCTCAAATTAAAGCGAGGTATCGGAACATGCCACTCTCGAAACGCGCAGCAGCAGAGTTCTTCGGTACATTCTGGCTGGTCTTCGGAGGCTGCGGCAGCGCAGTCGTCGCGGCAGCCTATCCCCAGCTCGGCATCGGCTTCGTCGGCGTCGCGCTGGCCTTCGGCCTTACCCTGCTGACCATGGCCTTCGCCATCGGCCATATCTCAGGCTGCCATCTCAACCCTGCGGTCTCCGTAGGTCTGGTGGTGGGCAAGCGCTTTGCTATTGGCGATCTGTGGGCCTACGTCGTTGCTCAGGTATTGGGCGGAATTGCGGCTTCAGGAGTGCTCTACCTCATCGCCAGCGGCAAAGAGGGCTTCAGCCTCTCCGGCGGCTTTGCCTCAAACGGATACGCTGCTCACTCGCCTGACCACTACTCACTGGCCGCCTGCTTCATTGCAGAGGTCGTGCTCACGGCGTTCTTCCTTCTGGTCATCCTCGGCTCGACCGACGAGCGCGCACCCAAGGGCTTCGCTCCCATTGCGATTGGCCTGTGTCTGACGCTGATCCACCTGATCAGCATCCCCATCACCAACACCTCGGTCAACCCTGCTCGCAGCACCGGCCCCGCGCTCTTTGTCGGCGGATGGGCGACGAGCCAGCTTTGGCTGTTCTGGGTAGCACCGATTCTTGGGGCCGCAATTGGCGGGCTCATCTCGAACTTCTTCTTCGCCGCTCCACAGGAACCGATCCGCGAGGAGATGTCGCGAGGCTAAAAGGTCAGCCGCTGAATGAGCAAACCCATTCAGCGGCTTAAACCTCATAACGATGCGCAATAACAGTGTGTAACCGCTAAAACTACACCTAAACGGTTACATCAATAAGAGCGTAACCGGTAAAATACTACTTTAGTGGTTACATGACAGTTTAAAGCGTTCCCATCATCCACTGACTTTACAAACCCACCTCGACGACCGGCGTCGTACTCAGTGCGTTGCGCCGAGCAACGAGCATGACGATTACACCCACAACCATCGATCCAATCGCGGCTACCTGAGCGTTGCTCATGCCCCAGTAAAGCTTTGGATTGATGCGGACAAACTCGACCAGAAAACGGCCCAGCCCACTCAAAATGAGATACAAACCTGTCAGCCAGCCGATCGGCCGCAGCTTCTTCCCAAGCTGCCATAGCAGCCATGCCAACGCCAGACCGAATAAAAGCTCATAGATCGGCGTCGGCTGCACCAGCGCATTCGGCGGAGTGGGAGGCACCAGCGCATTCTTCGCCATGTGAACTCCCCACGGCAGCGTCGTATTGATTCCGTAGTCGCCATCGCCCGAGGTGAGGCAGCCGATACGGCCTACGCCGTAGCCGATTGCCGCCGCAGGGGTCGCCAAATCGAGCATTCGCACTGCGGCAAACCACTTCTTTGCACCGCCCGGCTTTGCCTCCCAGCCCTGCCACATCAACATGGCGATTCCGGCGACGAGGCCGCCGAACCATGCAAATCCAGCTTGAAACCAGTGCAGAAAATCGACCAGAATCTCCATCGGGTGACCCCAGCCGGGAGCCACAACCTGCGCCATGGCTGCGCGAAGCTCGGAGACATTTTCCAGCTCATGCCAGCTTTTAGCACCGATAATACCTGCGATCACAACAAAGGCCACGACCGTCAAGGCATCGGCATCGACTCGATTTCGAACGAAGTTCTTGTGCAACACCACTGTTGCTACAACCGCAGCCAGCCACAACAGCAGTCCAAACGTTCCCAGATGCACTGGGCCAATATCGATATAGGGATACATACGCCTCGCTGTTTCAAGTATATCGACCCTTTTCCTAATGCCCTATTCGCGCTAACCTGACGAGTATGGCCAACAGCTCTCCTGCGTTTCCCCATGCTTCCAAAATGGAAGTTCTCTTCTCCAAATCCCGGATTGCCGAGCGCGTTCGCGAGATCGGCGCGCAGATCTCCGCCGACTATGCGGGCACGTCCATCGTCCTGATCGGCGTCTTGAAGGGCGCGGCCATCTTCCTGTCCGACCTGGCGCGAGCTATCGAGGTGGACAATACCTTTGATTTCGTTGCTGTCTCGAGCTACGGACGGGCTAAAGTTTCCAGCGGAGCGGTCAAACTTATCAAGGACATCGACAACTCTATTGAAGGAAAGCATGTGATTCTTGTAGAAGATATTCTTGATACAGGACTTACGCTGAGTTACCTGCGCGGCATGATGTTGCAGCACAAACCGGCCTCGCTGAAGATTGCGACCTGCCTGGACAAGCCGGAACGGCGATTAGTGCCGATTGAGGCGGACTATGTGGGGTTCCAAATTCCGAACCGCTTTGTGGTGGGGTATGGGATGGATTACGCCGAGCATTATCGCAACGTGGAAGATATTCGGCTGTTTCCGGAAGAGGCTGTCGGACATTAGTTGTTGTGGGGATGTTTAGAAGTTTTAACGACTAAGAACAACGACAAAGACGAAATACAGGGGTCTCTTCACTGCGCTCCGCTCCGGTCGAGATGACGTGAGTTTCTGGTTATAGGGAAACTGCGCTTACTTCAGACTCAAATGTTTGATTGTTTGAAGCCTTGAGGTCGAATACTTCTGCCAAGAGTTCGTAGCTTCGTAGGCGGGTGGCATGGTCCCAGATGATTGTGTTCACCACGATCTCGTTGATGCCGAGCGCGGCTGCCATCTGTTCGAGATTAGCCTTCACCTTTTCCGGAGTGCCTACAAAGTAGCGCGGCCATTCGCCGGACTCGGTTGAAGGGTTTCCCAGAAGACTTAACTCGCGCTGGGCCGCTTCGGGAGAGGCGACGGGGCTGCGGTCGCCCTGACGGATGCGCCATTGCAGCAGGCGGACGCTGGAGGCGAGGTAGTCGGCCTCTTCCTGCGTGGGGGCGCAGATGGCTCCGACGGCAACCATCGCCTCTGGTTCGGAGCGGTAGCGGCTCGGAGTGAAGCGGTGCTGATAAGTCTCGATGGCAGCGCGGGACGACTCCCCGCTAAAAAAGTGCGCGAAGGCGTAGGGCAAGCCAAAGTCGGCAGCGGCAGAGGCGCTCCAGAGGCTCGAGCCGAGCATCCAGACATCGGGACCGCCGGGCATGTTTGGCGAGACGCGGATGCGGGCGAAGGGGTGCTGCTGAGGAAAGTTGTTGTTGAGGAAGGCGAGCAGCTCGCTGACCTGATCGGGAAAGTCGTCGAGCATCTTTGTACTGCGATCGCGTTTGAGGGCGAGGGCTTCCATTGGGCCACCGCCGGGAGCGCGGCCGATGCCGAGGTCGATGCGGCCGGGATAGAGAGCATGCAAGGTGCGGAAGACTTCAGCCACCTTGAGCGGTGTGTAGTGCGGCAGCATAATGCCGCCGGAGCCGATGCGGATCTGCTTCGTCTCTGCACCGATGCGGGCGAGTAATATCTCGGGCGCTGTGCAGGCAAGGGTATCCATGGCGTGATGCTCCGACATCCAAAAGCGACGATAGCCGAGCTGATCGACTTTGCGGGCCAGTTCGATGGAGTTCTGGAGAGCCTGTGCCGTGGTGCTTCCGGCAGGGACCGGAGATTGATCCAGTACAGAAAGCTGGAGAGCATGTGCCATACAAATTGGATGATTCAGGCAAGGAAACGACCCACCGAGGACAGACCTTGACCGATAGGAACCTAAGAAAAGAGCAGCTTACTGAAGAAGGCCGTTCGTGCGGATGCACAGCCAGCCAGCCCTTAGCCCGGTATGATAGAAAGTAGCCGGCGGGGGGAGATTCCCCCCTCTGCCGAAGGAGCATGCTTGAGCACTTTGTCTATTGCTGAACCCCTCCCCACCGGGCCTGAGCAGTTTGACGCGGCAGCGTTTGCCGCCCACACCCTCTCCTCTCCGCAGAACCTTGCCGCAGTGCTCGACCATACGCTGTTGAAGCCGGACGCGACCCGCAGCCAGGTGCTGCAGCTCTGCAATGAGGCTGCCGAGTATCGCTTCGCCTGCGCCATGGTCAACCCGACCTGGGTTTCGCTGGCGTCGGCGGCTTTGAGCGGAACGGGAATCCCGGTTGGCGTTGTGGTTGGGTTTCCCCTTGGTGCCAGCCTGTCCAGCTCCAAGCGCGATGAGACGGCGCTTGTGATCAAGCAGGGAGCACATGACGTAGATATGGTGCTCAATATCGGATTGCTGAAGTCCGGGCAGTCTGCCGACTACGAGGCCGTGAAGCAGGACATCCGCGGCGTCGTTGAACTGGCCCATGCTGCTGGAGCGATTGTGAAGGTGATCCTCGAGACGTGCCTGTTGAGCTTTGAGGAGAAGCTGCGCGCTGCCGAGCTGGCGTTGAGCGCGGGAGCCGATTTCTTGAAGACCAGCACCGGATTTTCAACCGGCGGCGCGACGGTAGACGATATCAACTTACTGCGCGGGCAGGCCGGGCGACGTGCCGGCGTGAAGGCCTCAGGCGGCATCCGGTCTCTGGCCGATGCGACCGCTATGCTGAAGGCAGGAGCTTCGCGGATTGGCGCCAGCGCCAGCGTGAAGATCGTGGCTGAACTCGCCAATAGTGCCGCATAGCGGGATAACAATAAGGTCTGATGTTGATTCGTGTCACTAAGCCTATGGCAGGAAGATCGGAATCGACGACGCGCATCAAAGTTGTGACTCTACTCCCCTACACTCACCGTAGTATCATCGCCTCTTCGCATGCCTACCGCTGACAAGCCGCGCCGAACCACTCCCCCCGCTGCGCCAGCACCGGCCGAGGCCCCGCAGCACCAGTTTGAAGGGGACTACCGCCCGCCTGCCCAGGAGGGCGCTTCGGTTGCCAAGCCTACGAACATCCGGGTAGAGCCGCTGCAGGTGGACTTTCTCCACAATATTGCAGATGCGCTGAACTCTACGCTAGATCTGAACACCCTGATGCATCGGGTGGCCGACCTTGTGCGCGCTGTGATTGACTATCGCATCTTCGCCATTTTGCTGGTCAACGACCGCACGAACGAGCTTTGGATGCGCTTCCAGACCGGCCATGCTCCAGAGGTGGAGCGCATGCGCATCAAGATTGGACGCGGCATCATCGGACAGGCAGCGCTGCAACGAAAGTCGCTTCTGGTCGACGATGTATCCAAGTACGAGCACTACATCAGCGCGAACCCGAACGTAAAGTCGGAGCTGGCGGTGCCCCTTCTGGTGAAGAACAAGGTCATCGGCGTGCTCGATATCGAATCGGAGACGCTGGGCTACTTTACGCCGGAGCACCAGCGGCTGCTGGAGCTGGTAGCCTCGCGCATGTCGATTGCGATTGAAAATGCGCGGCTTTATACGCGGGTCTCGCGGCAGGCACAGACGCTGACCGTGCTGAACGAAATCTCGCGGGAGATTACGAGCATTCTCGACCTCGACGATCTGCTGGAGCGGATTGGACAGCTGCTGAAGCGCGTCATCGACTTCCAGATGTTCAGCATCCTGCTGTGGAACGAGCGCACGCAGCAGTTCGAGCATCGCTTCTCTTCGCGCTACGGGGAACGGATCACACGCGAGCGCGCCATCGTGCTAGGGCAAGGGATCATCGGGATTGCCGCGCAGCAGAGGGAGCCGGTGCTCTCGCCCGATACACGAAAGGATCCGCGCTATGTCGCCGAAAACCCCGAGACGCGTTCGGAACTGGCCGTCCCGCTGCTGAACAAGGGGCAGGTCATCGGCGTGCTCGACCTCGAACATACACGGGTCAATTACTACAACGAAGACCATCAGCGGACGCTCTCGACGCTGGCTGCACAGGTGGCGATTTCGATTGCGAACGCACGGCTCTACCAACGCATCCACGAGGAAGAACAGCGCATGGAGCGTGATCTGGAGATGGCGCGCAAGGTGCAGCTACGGCTGATGCCATCCCGTCCGCCGAAGCTCGAGCGGGCGGAAATTGGGGTGCAGTTTCTTGCGGCGCGGTCCATTGGCGGCGATGTGTATGATTTTCTCGACTACGGTTCGCCGGGGATGCCTGCGCGAATCGCGCTGGCGGTAGGCGATGTCAGCGGCAAGGCTGCACCGGCGGCGCTGTATGCCGCGCTGGTGAGCGGGATTCTGCGTTCGCTGGCTCCGCAGCACCTGTCGCCTGCGGCGATGCTGGCCGCGCTGAACGACCAGTTGCAGGAGCGCAAGCTGGCCTCGCAGTACGTCACGATGCTGATGGCGGTGTGGGACGACTCGAACCAGACGCTGCAGATTGCCAATGCAGGGTCGGTGCAGCCGGTGTTTGTCTCGCGCACGTCGGAGGGCGTGACGGTGAAGACGATCAAGGCCGAGGGCTTTCCGCTAGGCCTGTTTCCCAACGTCTCCTACGAGGAGTTCACGCTATCGACGCAGCCCGGCGATATGATCGTCTTCTTCTCCGACGGCATTCCCGACGCCGAGAACGCTGCCGGGGAGATGTTTGGCACCGACCGTCTGCGGCAGGTGCTGGAGTCGCAGGTTGAGCCTACGGCGGCTTCTACGGTTGAGGCGATTCTGAAGGCTGTCTCGGACTTTCAGTCGGGCATCGAGCACTTCGACGATGAGACCGTAGTTGTACTCCGGGTGCTTTGATTTAGTGAAGTGACTCGAGCGCCTTTTGCGCGGCCTTGGCGTTGTCGCCGCCGGGAGAGAGCTTAAGGTAAGCGGTGTATTCGGCCTTGGCCTCATCCGTCTTTTTCATTTTTTCCGCAGCCTGAGCGAGCGAGAAATGGGTCTCGGCATAATTAGGCTCGGTTTTGACCGCATCCTTGCTGCGCAGATAGGCCGCCATGTAGTTGCCGCGGTTGTAGTAGAACTTGGCGACATTAATGTCTTCGTCTACGCGCTCGTCGGGGGTCTGAAGATTCTGGACCTTGGGCAGCCTGCGACGCACCGGCGGCGTAGGCGTGTCCGGAGTATCGGCGGTGTCGCCGCTGCTTGAACTGCTGCTGGAGCTGGAACTCGAACTTGAGCTGCTATCCGGGCTGGAACTGCTAGGTGCTTCGCCGGGCATATCGGGAGCAGCCCCGGTCGGGAACGGATGTTGACTGGCGGCAGAGGGATTGGGGGTGTTCGGTGCAGCGGGAACGGCAGGGGTATTCGTTTCGCCGGGGAATGGGAACTGTTGGGTCGGTGCGGGAGCAGCCGGAGGCTGCTGGGTCGAAGGTGCCGAGGTGCAGGGCTTGGCGGCGGGCTGGTCCGCCGGGCATGGCGCAGAGGTCGTTTGAGCCAGGCAGGCTGCAGTAGAGAGTACCGTCGCGGCCAACAAAAATCGGGTTGTAGTGCTCGCAGACATCAGTGAATAGATTACTTCTCTCAACGCTTATAGATTACTTCTCCTGATGCTTTGACGATAGGACGGGAGGGTTTGTTATAGTCAGCATCGGGTGGTTGTGCCGCTTATTTTTCAATGGATGGATTCTTCTAACTCATGTCTAAAGGTCTCATTATCCGTTCTTCGTCGATCCATGCGGCGGGCTGCTACACGACGCGAAGCTTCAAAAAGGGATCAAAGGTCTGCGAGTACGAGGGGCCGCGATTTACCAAAGAGGTCGCCGACGAGCGCTATAAGGACCGTTTCATCACTTACCTGTTTAGTTGCGGAGACAATGGAACGGTGATCGACGGTTTTGGCACGGCGATGTTCATCAACCACTCGTGCGATCCGAACTGCGAGACGGAGGACTTCGATGGGCGAATCTATATCGTCGCGATTCGTGATATCGCCGCTGGAGAAGAACTGACCTACGAGTACAACCTGTGCGACAGCGACGACAGTGACGCCGACTGCTACTGCGGCTCGGCACAGTGCCGGGGAACGATGTTCAGCGACGACGAAGTGAAGCGCCGGGCGCGGCGAGCCAGGCGAGCAGCGAAGAAGAAGTAAGCTCGTTGCGGACGATACAATAAACCAGCGGCAATCGAGACGAGAAGACCTGCGGCGACGAGAGCGCACTCATCATTTATGGCATATCAGGTTCTTGCAAGAAAATACCGGCCACAGCGTTTCGCGGATGTTGCGGGACAGGACCATGTGACCGTCACGCTGATGAACGCGCTGACTCAGGGGCGAATCGCCCACGGCTACATCTTCAGCGGACATCGCGGCATCGGCAAGACGACGATTGCGCGCATTCTGGCGATGGCGCTGAACTGCCGCAACGCGATTGGCAGCGCGCAGAGGCCGACGGCGGAGCCTTGCGAGGTATGCGAGAGCTGCACCGAGATTCGTAATGGCAACGCAGTGGATGTCATCGAGATCGACGCTGCCACCAATCGCGGCATCGACGAGATTCGTGAGTTGCGCGATGCTGCACGGTATCAGCCTGCGCGGGACAAGTACAAGATCTACATCCTTGACGAAGCTCACCAGATTACGGATGCCGCCTTCAATGCACTGCTGAAGACGCTGGAGGAACCACCGGAGCACATCATCTTTATGATGGCGACGACGCAGCCTGAGGACATTCCGCAGACGGTGCGATCGCGGTGTCAGCACTTCAGCTTTCATGCAGTGAAGCTGGTTGACATTCTCGGCGAACTGCGCGGCATTGCACAGCGCGAAGGCGTGGATGCCGACGAAGCTGCGCTGTCGCTGCTGGCTGAGGCCGGCGACGGATCGATGCGCGACGCACTCAGCATCATGGACCAGGCGATCGCCAGCGCTCCGGTGCAGGACGGAAGGCCGGTGCTCGACGCCTCGCAGATTCGCGAGCTGATGGGGACGGTTCCGAATGCGGTGTTTGAAAAGATTCTTGAGGCCGTGGATGGAAACCGCAGCGCCGAGGTCATTACGGTTGCGAACCAATTGCTCGATGCGGGAAATAGTCCGGCACAACTGGCGCGGCAGTTTGTGCGCTATCTGCGGAACTGCGTGATTGCGAAGATCGCAGGAATTGGATCGGATGGCGCCGACGCCAATGGAGTCTCGGGCGAGCTATTGCAGATCTCGGCGGACGAGCAACGACGCGCGGGACGTTCGGCTGCACTGTTCGGCGAAGAGGAACTGACGCGGTTTTTGCAGGTGATGCTGCGGACGTTCGATGAGCTGGGCTATCGGCAGGAGCAGCGTTTTCACTTTGAGCTTGGCCTGCTGAAGCTGGTGCATCTGCGCCGTCTGCTGCCGGTCGAAGAAGTGTTGAGCCAGTTCCCTGTTGGCGGAAATGCTGCGCAGCCGCGAACGCCGAGTACGTCTGCGCAAGCGCGGGTTGCGGCTCCGAGTCCGGTTGCGAACCGCGTGATGAGTGCGCCTGTTGCTCCGGTGAATGTGAAGCCTGCGTTCTCTCCTTTCGAGGTGGATAAGAGTCGGAAGCGGTTTGAGGGAGGCGATGCGGAGAAGCCTGTTGTGGCAACTCCTGCTCCTGTGCCTGTTGTGGCTAAGCCAGTTGAGCCTGCGCCTGTTGCGGTCAAGCCGCTGGAGCCTGCTGTTGTTTCTGTTGCAGCTCCTCCCGCGAAAGAAGTCGTTCCTTCGGTGAAGGAAGTTGCACCTGAACCTGTCGTCGAAGCTGTGCCTGAACCGCCAAAGGTTGAAGCGGCACCTGTCGAGATTGCGGCTTCCGCAGTAACACCTGAGATGGCTTCGTCGCAGCCGTCGGAATCGTCGCAGGAGGCTGCGGAGTTGCAGCGAGTTGCGACCGAGGCGCTGGCGAATGCGAAGAGCCAGGGATCGGCGGCGGATGCGCTGGCCGATGCTGAGTGGAGCATCGAAGGCAGCGAGTTGCGGGTGCAGACTGAGCTATCGAAGACGATGCTGCCAATGGTCGTCAATCCAGAGGCGGAGAAGGTTGTTCGTGCTGCGCTGCGCGAGGCTGGCGCTGGCGCGCTGAAGCTGGTGCTTTTGCCGGGAGCTGCAAAGTCTGCCGCAGCGAAGAAACCTCGTGCAGCGAAGTCTGGCAGCGCACAGGCCAAGGCGATGGAACATCCGGTAGTACAGCAGGCGCAGAAGCTGTTCGATGCCGAGATTCGCAACGTGATCGATCTGCGTGAGGGGGATTAATGGATTTTTCCGATCTGGGCAAGATGAAAGAGATGATGGGGCAGGCCAAGCAGATGCAGGAGCAGATGGAGCGCAAGCTCTCTGAGACTGTGGTTGAAGCCTCGAGCGGCGGCGGTGTTGTCACCGTTCGGATGAACGGCAAGAAGGAAGTGCTGCGACTGAAGATCGAGCAGTCCGCTATCGGCAGCGCGGGCAGCGATCTTGAATTGCTGGAAGACCTCATCTTGGCTGCCGTAAACGAGGCTGGACGACGTGCCGACGAGGCGATCAAGGCCAGCGTTGCCGGAATGATGGGCGGTTTGAATCTACCGGGGTTGACCTAGTGGCGCAGTTTGCAGAGCCGATGACGCGGCTGATCGAAGAGCTGCGCAAGCTGCCGGGAATCGGCACAAAGAGTGCGCAGCGGCTGGCGTTTCATGTGCTGCGGTCTTCGGCAGAGGACGCGGACAAGCTGTCGGCGGCGATTCGCGAGTTGAAGCAGCATCTGCGACTCTGTTCGATCTGCAACAACATTACCGATGTCGATCCGTGCATCTATTGCACGAGCACATCGCGCGACCAGCGGCTGATCTGCGTGGTGGAAGAGCCGACCAATATCGCGACGATCGAAAAGACTCGCAGCTACAGCGGTGTTTACCACATTCTGCATGGCACGCTCTCGCCGATTGGCGGCGTCGGGCCGGAGCAGTTGCGGATTGCGAATCTGCTGCTTCGATTGGCCGAGGTCGATGAGGTGATCCTTGCGACTTCGCCTACGACTGAGGGTGAAGCTACGGCAGGTTATCTTGCCGGAGAGATCCACAGAGCGCGTCCTGAAGTGAGGGTGACTCGGATTGCAACTGGCGTTCCGGCAGGCAGCGATATCGAGTATGCGGACGAGGTAACGATGTCGCGGGCGATGGAAGGCCGGCGCGAGTTCTAATAGCGGACGATTCACAGACTTTTTGCACGACGATGATATAAGCGAATCCAGTATCTGGAGCCAATATCATGCTGAGCCGTCGTGGATTTCTTCGTCAGAGTTTTGCGTTTAGTGCACTTGCAGGTTTTACTTCCCTTCCTTCTTTAGCCAAACGGCCATCTCATAAGCCCAACGCTGCGGCGACTCAGCTTCTAATGGTTGGCGATTGGGGCTATGAGGACTTTGCGGCACAGAGCCGCGTTGCCGGAGCAATGCAGCAGTATGTTCGTGAGCATAGCTTGACGACGGATGCTCTGTTGATGCTTGGCGACAATTGGTACGGCAAGCTGCCCGGCGGCGTTGCATCGGAGCGATGGAAGACACAGTTTGAGGACATGTATCCGAAGAGCGCCTTCAATTGCCCTGCCTATGCGATTGCCGGCAACCATGACTATCAGAAGATGCCTGAGAGCAAAGTGGCAGCCGAGCTGGAGTATGCGCGCAAGGGCGGAACGCGCTGGACGATGCCGTCGCTCTGGTATCGCTTCGATTTTCCTGCGACCAATCCTTTGATGACGGTCATCGCGCTCGACAGCAATATGCCGCATCCTGCGGGACAGCAGGCGAAGGGCGCAAACTTTACCTTGACGCCCGAGCAACAGGCTGAGCAGCTAACGTGGCTTGAGGCTGAGCTGAAGAAGCCGCGCACGACGCCATTCCTTGTTGTGATGGGACATCATCCGATCTTCTCGAACGGACCGCATGGAGATCATCCGATATTGACCCGCGACTGGGAGCCGCTGCTGCGCGAGCATAAAGTTCACATGTATCTCGCAGGACATGATCACGATATGCAGCATCTGGAGTTCGATGGTCATCCGACTTCGTTCGTGCTGTCAGGCGGAGGCGGCGCTGATCTCTACACGTTGAAGATTGATGAGGCGCAGCGCGGACCTTATGCTGCGAAGGTCTACGGCTTCAGCCATCTGGAAGTGACGCGGGAGAAGATGACGCTGCGCCATATGGACGAGACGGGAAAGCTGATTCATGCCTTCGACAAGATGCAGGATGGCAGCATGAAGGTCGTTTAACGACCTTCACGCTGCTGTTTTAGCTTTTATCGCTAAGGTTCACGCCAGTCATCTCTTTCGGTTTTTCGAGACCGAGTAAGGTCAGGATCGTCGGTGAGATGTCGCGCAGGCTTCCGCCGGGGCGGAGGATGCGGTGGTGGCTGGTGTTCGCTTCATCGTTGACTAAGATGAACGGCACTGGATTCGTCGTGTGCGCCGTGTGCGGGCCGCCGGTTGCGGGGTCGATGAGCATCTCGGCGTTGCCGTGGTCGGCGGTGACGAGGAGCGATCCGCCGCGCTGCTTGACTGCCTGATAGATGCGTCCGAGTTGCGTGTCGACGGTCTCGACAGCGCGAATGGTGGGTTCGAGCTTGCCGGAGTGACCGACCATGTCGGCGTTGGCAAAGTTGACGATGACGACATCGAAGGCGGTGTCGTTGACGGCTTTGACTACAGCGTCGGCGATGCCCGAGGCTGACATCTCGGGCGCGAGGTCGTAGGTTGCAACCTTCTGCGATGGGATGAGAGCGCGGTCTTCGCCGGGGAATGGCTTTTCGATTCCGCCGTTGAAGAAGTAGGTGACGTGCGCGTATTTTTCTGTCTCGGCTACGCGCAGGTTGCGGAGGTTGGCCTGCGCCATGAGATTGGCGAGAAGGTTGTCCATCGACTCGGGCTGGATGACGATGGGCAGCTTAAAGTTTTTGTCGTACTGCGTCATGCAGACGTAGTGGATATTTTTCGGCGCGCGGGCGCGTGGAATTTCTGCGTCGAGCTCTGCGGCCTTGGGCAGATCGTTGGCGTCGCTGGCAGTGAGACCGCCGGGAACGTCCGAGTTGCGGGCGAGGACGCGGGTGATCTGACGGGCGCGATCGGCACGGTAGTTGAAGTTGACGCAGACATCGTTGTCGCGGATGAGGCCGACGGCGTTTCCGTTTGAATTCACAACCGTAAACGGCGGGATGAACTCGTCGGTGATGTCGTTGTTGTAGAGCTCGCGCACGCGTGCGACGGCGTCGTGATAGCTGCCGCCCTGCGCGGTGCCTGTGACCATGGCGTCGAAGGCTTGCAGCTCTTTTTCCCAGCGCAGGTCGCGGTCCATCGCGTAGTAGCGGCCGGAGACAGAGGCGAGTTGGCCGACGCCGATCTCGCGGAACTGCTGCTGCAACGCTTCGAGATGGCCGACGCCGCTGTTGGGCATGGTGTCGCGACCGTCCATAAAGGCGTGGACGAAGACGCGGGTGAGGCCGTGTCTCGCAGCCATGCGCAGAAGCGCGTAGAGATGGCGCTGATGCGAGTGGACGCCGCCGTCGGAGAGCAGGCCGAAGAGGTGCAGACCGGCGTGCCGTGACGCGGCGAGATTAAAAGCGTTCGTAAGAACGGGGTCGCGGAAGAGGCTCTCGTCGGCGATAGCGGTGTCGATGCGCGTCATGTCCATGCGGACGATGCGGCCTGCGCCGAGGTTGAGGTGACCGACCTCGGAGTTGCCCATCTGGCCGTCGGGCAGACCGACGAAGTGCTCGCTGGCTCGGATGAGGGTGTTGGGAAATTCAGCCAACAGCTTGTCGTAGACGGGTTTACGGGCGAGCGCGATGGCGTTGCCATTGGTTTCGGCGCGGTAGCCCCAGCCGTCGAGGATGGTAAGAACGATCGGTTTGTTTGACATGGTTTAGGTCAGGATAACAAGAGTTACCGCTTACATGCGTAAACGACGTTTTGGCTTTATGGTGCGGTATACCCCCTGGTGTACTTAAGTCCTAAAGTCTTCAAAAGAAATGGTTTGAGTTCTCGAGGTCTAAGGCAAGTCTGGTTAAATGCGAAAGCCCGGCGATATGCCGGGCTTGTTTTGCCTACTGTGTCGATTATACGAGATGGGGCATAACTCTTTTGCAATTTTATGTTATTGATTTTGGGAGGCTTATTCTATTTTCGACTTGACAGATTCTCCACTGGTTGATTTTCATGCCGATTACGAGAGAAAGCATGCCCCAGGGGCTAAAGCCCCGTTTTATTGCTCCGGTGGAGAGGGCCAAGGCTGAAGCCTTGGCGTACCTAGAGGCCAGGGCAAGAACAAAAGCAAGGGGCAACTGCAAGAGCAACTGCGGGGATTCTTCGCTGCGCTCAGCGTGACTCGCTTCTGAGATTTGGGGTTGAGAGCAGAAAAAAGCCGTGCCCCTTTTGCTGTGGGCACGGCTTTAATTTGTTGCTTTGGCTATTCGCCGAAGTTGACGGACTCGATGCCGAGGAATTCGGCGGACTGTCCGAGCTCTTCTTCGATGCGGAGGAGCTGGTTGTACTTGGCGATGCGGTCGGTTCGGCTGGCGGAGCCGGTCTTGATCTGTCCGGCGCCGGTGCCTACCGCGAGGTCGGCGATGAAGGTGTCTTCGGTCTCGCCGGAGCGGTGGCTGATGATGCTGGTGTAGCCGAAGCGGCGGGCCAGCTCGATGGCTTCGAGGGTCTCGGTGACGGTGCCGATCTGGTTGACCTTAATCAGAATGGAGTTGGCGACCTTCTGCTCGATGCCCTGCTGCAGACGGGCGGTGTTGGTGACGAAGAGATCGTCGCCGACGAGCTGAACGCGGTTGCCGATCAGGTCGGTGAGCAGCTTCCAGCCCTGCCAGTCGTCTTCGGCGAGGCCGTCTTCGATGGAGACGATGGGGTAACGCTGCGCCCAGTCCTGCCAGTAGGCGGCCATCTGCTCGGAGGTCAGCTCGCGCTTGTCGGACTTCTTGAAGACATACTTGCCGGTCTCCTTGTTGTAGAACTCGCTGGAGGCGGGGTCGAGCGCGATGGAGATGTCTTCGCCGGGGGTGTAGCCAGCGAGCTGAATGGCTTCGAGGATGAGATCGAGCGCTTCTTCGTTGGACTTGAGGTTGGGAGCGAAGCCGCCTTCGTCGCCGACGGCGGTGTTGTAGCCCTTCTTCTTGAGCACGCCCTTGAGGGTATGGAAGACTTCGGTGCCCCAGCGGAGCGCATCCGAGAAGGTCTCGGCGCCGACCGGCATGACCATGAACTCCTGGAAGTCGACGTTGGAGTCGGCGTGGGAGCCGCCGTTGAGGATGTTCATCATCGGGGTGGGCAGAAGACAGGCGTTGACGCCGCCGAGGTAGCGGTAGAGGGGCAGGTTGAGGGCTTCGGCTGAGGCGCGGGCGACGGCCATGGAGACGGCGAGGATGGCGTTGGCGCCGAGCTTGCCCTTGTTTTCGGTGCCGTCGATCGAGATCATGGTGGCGTCGATGAGGCGCTGGTTGCTGGCGTCCATGCCGGTGAGCTCGGGAGCGAGGATCGACTCCACATTTTCGACCGCGTTGAGGACGCCCTTGCCGAGATAGTGGCCCTTGTCGCCGTCGCGAAGTTCTACGGCCTCGTGCTCGCCGGTGGAGGCTCCGCTGGGAACTGCAGCGCGCCCCTTGGCTCCGCCATCGAGGATGACGTCGGCTTCGACGGTGGGGTTTCCTCGGGAGTCGAGGATTTCGCGGGCGTGGATAGAGACGATCTCGGTCATGTTGCTCCTATGGTTTGAATTTTGGCGGTGCTGGGCGACGACGCGATGCATCAGGCGCTCATTCAATTTGGGGCGGCGGTCGACGCGAACGGGAGCACCGCCAGTTGCGGCGATTGTCTGCACCAATCCTGCGTCGGGAGAGCTCACTCACTGGATTTTAGCAAAGCATTTCGGAACCCGGCTGAATGGGGCGTGAATCGCTTGAAATGAGCTGTTTACCTCGTGGAGACGGGAGTAGCAGGTTCGATTCCCTTTCGCCATATTTGTTTCTCGCAGGCGGTGATTCGCTCTAACCTTCTCTTTAATGGCCTGTCTAAAAATCAGGCCTTGAAATTGTTCAGAGGACCAGCCATGAAGCTTTCGATTGCGACCGCCGCTCTTGTTTTCGTCACCGTTCCCGTGATCGCGCAGGATGCGCGGACTGGAGTTTCGACGCCTCCCCCGGCGGTGATTACCACGACGGACGATAGCGCCCCGGCGACCCCGGTGCTGACGCCGCGTGTGCCTGAGGCAAAGCCCTCGGCGGCTGTGCCTGCGGACTCATCGAACACCAATACGATTACCTATGGACCGTATGTGCCTTATCGTGCGGCTGGAGAGGCTGCGCCAGCGGCAGCACCGGCTGATACACCGACTACGGCGGCCTTCGATCCGGATGCAAATATTGTGACGACGACTGTTCCGGATTCGGATACGAATGCGGTGGCGGATTCGCCGGCTGCCGATGCCGGGATTGTGACCAGCGTGCCGGAGCGCGAGGGCGAGATTCGCGAGGGGACGCTGCTGCGGGCGCGCATCACGCAGGGACTTTCGACGACGAGCACGCTGGAGGGTTCGCCGTTTTCGGCTTCGCTGACGCAGCCGGTCGAGAAGGATGGGCGAGTGATTCTGCCGATCGGATCGATGGTCGAGGGGCGCGTGACCGAAGTTCGCAGCGGACGGCGCATCTCGGGTCGGGCGGCGCTGCACCTTGAGGCGCATGATGTGACGCTGCCGGATGGCTCGCACTATGTGATTCATGCACAGCTTATCGATACCGACCAGACTGACCACAGCAGCGTGAACAACGAAGGTACGCTGGTTCGCAAGGACCATCCGAAGGAGACGCTGGCGGCGATGTCGGTGGCGACTGGTGGTGCGGCGGCGGCGGGCGCGATGGTAGGTGGCGGCGTGGGCGCTCTTGTGGGCGCGGGGATTGGCGCGGGAGCGAGCACGATTATCTGGCTGAAGCAGGATCGGCAGGAGGCGCTGCCCAAGGATTCAAATCTGGTGTTCAGCCTGACGACGCCGATGATTCTGAAGCCGCTGAGCAATAACGCAATGAGCAGCAACGTCACGAACAGCGATGCCACGACCAACAACAATGTGAGCAGCGTGGCTGCGCCGCGTGAAGCTGCGGCTCCTTATTCCGCGGTGGCTACGGTGCCGGTTCAGTAGCTATGAGGCTTGACGGCGGCTCATCAAATTGGTGGTAGTACATCTCCTGATCTCTTTGGTGCCTGATTTGATGAACCGCCGCCGCTTTCTTGCCGCATCGATTGCTGCCACCGCTGCGCTTCCCTCAGCGACTTCTTTTGCTTCCACGCAAACACAGATACTGATCGATTCGCACGTGCATGTGTGGAAGCACGATCCTACGTTTCCTTTTGCAGAGGGAGCGCATGTTCCTCCAGAGGATGCTTCGGCGGAGATGCTGCTGGAGCTGATGAAGGCGAATGGCGTCGCTCGAACGGTTCTCATTCAGGTGATTGACTATCGGTGGGACAACAGCTATCTTGCTTCGGTGTTGAAGCGTTATCCGCTCTATTTCAAAGGCGTGTGCCGGGTTAATCCGGAGGATCCGGTGGCACCGGACCATCTGAGCGAGCTTACGGAGCAGGGCTTTGATGGGGTCAGGATCAGTCCTTCTGCGGCCGCCGATGGGGATTGGATTCGTGGTCCACTGATGCATCCGCTGTGGAGACGATGCGCGCAGTTGAAAGTTCCGATGACGGTGCTGACGCCGGTGACGCGGCTTCCCGATCTGGTTTCGCTGATTGAACAGAATCCTGAGCTGACGGTGGTGATCGATCACATGGCGGATTCGCCGTTGGATGAGCCGAAGAAGCTTGAACTGTTGCTGGCGCTGGCTCGCTACCCGAGGGTCTTCGTCAAGATCTCGCACATGTGGTCGCTCTCGAAGCAGGCGTATCCCTACGCGGATGCTGCCGAGCAGGTGAAGCGACTCTACGACAGGTTTGGCGCTGAACGCCTGATGTGGGGCACCGACTGGCCGATCTCATTGAAGCAGCTTTCGTATGCCAGAGCTGTTGCACTGTTTCGCGATCACCTTGACTTCATGTCAGCAGCAGATCATGAGCAAGTGCTCTACAAGACAGTGCAACAGGTTTGGCCCTTCGGGCTTTAGCGGAATCTAGTCCCTGACCTGTGCGAGCAGACGCTTCCAGTTCTTCTGGTTGCGGCGATAGCTCTTCTTGAGGTCTTCGAGGATGCGCTCGAAGTCGGCGTGGCCGCTTAGCTTGCGCCATGCGGGATTGATGCTGAACCAGGGATAGTTCTCGTTGCCGAGGTAGATGGCGCGGCGCAGCCAGTGAAGCGCCTCGGACTCGTCGCCTTCGACGGCAAAGTAGGTGGCGAGGCGATAGGCCATCTCGCTGTCGGCTTCGGCGGCGGCGAGCGTCTCGTCGATGATAAAGCTGGCGGCTTTCTCGCGATCGCCCAGTTGCACATAGCAGAGGGCGATGGTGGGAAAGACGATGCGCAGCGATTTTTCGTCGCGGATGACGTTTTCGAGGGTTTCGATGGCGCGGGGAAGGTCGCCGGTGCGCATCTGCTGGTAGCCGAGAGAGATGCGGAGGAGGGGTTGTTTGGGCTCAAGTGTGAGGCCCTTTTGGATCTCGTCGGCGGCCAGTTCCATCTGGTTCTGGTACTGGTAGACGCGGGCGCGATGGTTGTAGACCATGGCGGCGTTCGATGGGTTCATGCGCAGCGAGGCGTTGAACTGGTCGAGCGCCTCTTCGTACATGCCGTCGATGCGGAGCGTCATGCCAGCGACGAGGCGGACGTTCCAGTCGTTGCCTGCGGTCTGGAGGAGGTGTTCGATGCCGTGACGGGCCGATTCTTTTTCGCCGCGGGAGAGCAGCATGTAGACGCGGTAGAGATTGGCTTCGACCGAGCCGGAATCGAGTGAGAGTGCTTTGTCGAAGGCGCGGCGGGCTTCGAGGACGTGCATCTGGCCGCCTAGTCCGTTGCGTGCATATTGCAGGTGGGTGATGCCGAGGCCTGACCAGCCGGGAGCGTACTTCTCGTTCTGGTTCACGACGGATTCGAAGAGGGTGCGGGCGCGGTCGAGGTCGTCGCGGCTGCCGGTGCGGGTCATGAAGGAGGAGAGCACGGCGCGGGCCTGCAAATACTCTTCGGAGACGTCTTCGGAGAGCGAGGTGGCGCGATGGCTTTCGGGCTGTTGCTGCAGATCGCCGAAGCCCTGCAAGGTGCTGAAGACTTCATTGCAGATCTCGGACTGCACTGACACCAGATCGAAGGAGCCTACGTTGATGGAGCCACCTGCACGAACGCTTTGGCTGGGGACGTCGAGGAGCTGCCAGTTGAGGTCGAATCCCTTGTCGGAGCGGAGGAAGTTGCCGGCCAGCACGAAGTGCACGAGCAGCTTTTTGCCGACGCTGAGCGGATCGAGCTGCTGGGTGGAGACGTTCATCAGCGAGCTGGAGGGGCGGACGACGAGCGACGGCATGCGCGCGAGGCGGGCGGCGATGGCGTCGGCGAGGGCGTAGCCGTAGAGCGGCGCGACATCGGCTGGACCGTAGTTGATGAAGGGCAGAACGACGATGGTGTTCTGGGTGCTGACCTCGGCGGGGGTGGACTCGCGGAAGCGTTCGGCGAGCATGGAGAGGAGGCCGGTGGTGCGCTTCTCTTCCTCGGGCGTCTCCTTTTGGTTGTGGTTCTTTCCGCCCTGTGAGGGCAGGAGCGAGACCGACTCTCCGTGGAGGAGGACGGAGTCGAGCTGCATGGCCATCATGATGGTCTTAAGGGCCTCGCGCACGTCGGCGGAGGAGGCAAAGCGGGCGGAGGGCTGCTTTTCGAGGCAGCGGAAGATGACGCTCTCGAGCTCGACCGGGAGATGGGGCGCGATGGTGCGGATCGATGGCGGCTCGGCGTACTGGATGGCGCGGATGCTTTGGAAGTCGGGCGCGTCGGGGCGGTGGAAGGGATGGCGTCCGGTGGCGAGCTCGTAGAGGATGAGGCCGAGGGCGAAGATGTCGGACTGGACGCTGGACTGGCCGGTGACGAACTGCTCGGGCGCCATGTAGGCGATGGTGCCGCCGCGAGCGGTATAGGTGGCTCCCATGTTGGGCGGGTTGCGCTTGCTGTCGGGACCGGCGGGGTCGAACTCGGCCTTGTCGGGAGTGAGGCGGCGAGCGAGGCCGAAGTCGAGAATTTTGATGAGGCCGCCGTCGGTGAGCATGACGTTGGCGGGCTTGAGGTCGCGATGGAAGATGCCGAGGTTGTGCGCGGCGGAGAGACCGTCGGAGATCTGGATGCCTGCCGAGAGGGTGAGCTGGAGGCTGGCCGGGCCTTCGCCGATAACCTTATCGAGCGACTTGCCGGGGATGTATTGCATGACGATGTAGGCTTCTTCTTCGCCGCCGGACTCTTCCCTCGCCTCGCCTACCTCGTAGATGGCGCAGACGTTAGGGTGGTCGATGGCCGAGGCCAGCCGGGCTTCGCGAAGCTGCGTGGTTCGCATCTGCTGCACGGTCAAGTTGCCGCGTTTCAGCAGCTTGAGGACTACAGGGCGCTGGAGGAGGGTGTCGTTTGCAAGGTACACGACGCCGCTACCGCCCGCACCGATCTTGCGAACGAATTCATACTGTTCAATAACGCGTCGCTTCATACCTCTATTATTGCAAGCCCTGACGTGGGAAAGGTTAATGCATGGCTTAGCAAATCTTCTGTGCTATTCCGTTCCGGTACTGCTCTTTCTGACTGCTGGCATGGCGATGCCCACTCCGATCAGCCAGATGAAGCTGACAAACCGGCCTATGGGAAGGAAGAAAGCGGCCTTCCAGGTGACGAGAGAAAAGATGGCCAGCTCCGACGCTATGGCGAGGAAGATGCCGAGAATGACAAGCCACCGAGGCAACAGACGATAGAAGCCGCTGGTGATCGACACTCCGGCGAGCAGGAGGCCGAACGGAACGACGAAGCCCGGGCCGCCGGCGGCGAAACCGAGGATCTGGAGCGAACGGACTGCTCCTGGCAGGTCGGTGATGCCGGGAGTGGAGAGAGACCAACTGCAGAGCGCCGACACGATCAGCATGGCGGAGGCGGTGATTCCGCCGTAAAGGGCGATGAGCTCGCCGGTCGCTCGCACACCGAGAAAGCGCAGGCGGCTTACGACCGTCACAGTAAAAATCCCGAGGGGGATCGCGGATGCAAACTCGATGAGCGACGCCCATCGCGCTGCTTTGCTGTAGAGCGAGAAGTAAGTCACCGCATTTTGTACCGGCTGGAAGGGCATTGGGAACGCAGAACGCGGCGCAAGCAGAACTCCGGTGAAGATTCCGGCGATCACCAGGAGGATATAGATGATCGCCACAAGCAGCAGCGAAGGGCCAAGATGGCGGTTCGCCCGCGAAGACGGGTTGGTCAATACGTTTTCCATAGTAATCGTTAATATCATTAACGATTACTACATGCAATAATCGAAATTATGAAAGCGGTTGCGCCCGGACATGACTCCGTAGCCTTTCTTCTTACCCAGCTCGGCACCCACGCCGCGAGACGGTTTGCGGAGCAGTTGATGCCACTGAAGCTAGCCCCGCAGCATGTGGGGATCTTGGGGATTCTGAATCGAGCGGAGAGCCAGAGCCAACGTCAACTGGCGGCGACGCTGCGGATGCATGCCAGCCGTCTGGTTGCGCTGATCGATGAGTTGGAGGCGCTGGAGCTGGTTGCTCGTCAGGCCAATGGAAACGACCGCCGCACCTATTCCCTGCGTATCACGGACAAGGGCCGCGAGACGCTCGCGGCCATCGGGAAGATAGGCCGCGAGCATAACGATGTGATCTGTGGAGCATTGAATGCAGAGGAGCGCGAACAACTCGCTCAGCTACTGCAGCGCATTGCGAATGAACAGGGCCTGGCGCGAGGCGTTCATCCGGGTTATAGCCAGTTGGGTAAGCCGGGGAATGCTACGGCAAATTCAGAGGGGTAGAGAACGAGCAACAACAAAGACAAGGACGAAATACAGGGGTCTCTCCACTGCGCTGCGCGTTGAGACCGCCCAGCTCCGGTCGAGATGACGTGTCGCTGGTGGCTGACTAGACGACGCGGGTTTGGCCGATTTTTTAGTGGTGCGGACCGGCGCCGCGCTCCCAGGGACGGGGGGTGACGGGGTCGTCCTGCCATTTTTTGCGGCGTCCGATGATGAACATGACGAGGCCGAAGAAGAACATGATGAGGCCCCAGGTCAGGTTCAGGTTGATGCCCATCGACTTTTCGTAGATGGCGGCGTTACCGCGGGTGATGAAGCCATAGACGCTCATCAGGCCGCCTGTCACCAGGAAGATGAGGCCGAGGGGGATGCGAATGTCGAGTCCCATGGAGATCTCCTTTCGTTAGCGTCTAGGCGAAGACGAGGTTGAGGACGACTAGGATGGCGAGGACGGCAATGGCCAGCGTCGCGGGCTTTTGATACCAGCTCAGGTGGCCTTCTTCGGGCTTGGGCGTGAGCGAGTAGACCAGGCCGACGAGTTCTGATTCTTCGCGAGGCTGGGTGGCAAGGCTGACTGCGATGGTCACGATCAGATTGACGGAGAAGGCGAAGATGGCGGTCCAGAAGTTCTGCGCCATGTCGCTGGGATAGTGGTGGACGATGGCGATCCAACCGCCGTGCATGCCGGGGAGAGCGTCGGTGGGAATGGTGAGGCCGTGATGCAGCAGCGCGGCGCCGGTGCCTGCAAGCAGGCCGGTGAAGGCTCCGTGACCGGTGGTCCGCTTCCAGAACATGCCGAGCAGGAAGGTGGCGAAGAGCGGCGCATTGACGATGGAGAAGACGAGCTGCAGCGCGTCCATGATGTTGTTGAAGTTGGTGACGGCGTAGGCCGCACCAATGGATAAGACGACCCCGCCTATGGTTGCCATGCGACCCATCCAGAGGTAGTGCGCGTCTGTTCCCTTCTTATTGATGTAGGCCTGATAGATGTCGTAGGTCCAAACGGTGTTGAACGCAGTGACGTTGCCGGCCATGCCGGACATGAAGCTGGCGAGGAGCGCGGTGAGGCCGAGGCCGAGGATTCCGGTTGGGAAGAAGTGGAGGAGCATGACCGGGATGGCGAGGTCGTAGTTATAGACCGGGTTGCCGTTGGTGTCGAGCACAGGCTGGCCGGTGATGGCGTTCATCTTCTCGGGGATGATGCCGTGGGGATGCTGCTCGTCGAGCGGAAGGGCGTGGCCGTTGGGTGCCGTAGTGGCAAAGACGGCAGAGTGAGGCGTCGCCATGTGCGAGGTCACCGTGATGGCGATGAGACCGGGCAGGATGACGAGGAACGGGAAGAACATCTTCGGAATGGCAGCGATGAGGGGGACGCGGCGTGCCGAGACCTCGGAGTCGGCAGCCATGGCGCGCTGGATGACGAGGAAGTCGGTGCACCAGTAGCCGAAGCTGAGGACGAAGCCGAGGCCCATGGCGAGGCCGACCCATTCGACGCCGAGGGTGTTGGTGGAGGCGTGCGCCATGCCCTGCCACGAGTGGGTCATGTTGGCTGGCAGAGTGCGCTTGATGCCCTCCCATCCGCCGACGTTGCGCAGACCGATCCAGACCAGAGGAGCGAAGCCTGCGACGATGAGGAAGAACTGCAGCACTTCGTTATAGATAGCGCTGGTGAGGCCGCCGAGGAAGATATAGCCGAGAACGATGATCGCCGACAGGATGATGGAGACGTGGAAGACGTACTGGTCGGGGATGATGCCGTGGAAGAGGCCGAGGGTCTGGATGAGCAGCGCCATGGCATACATCGAGATGCCGGAGCTGAAGATGGTCATGACGGCAAACGAGAAGGCGTTGACGGCGCGGGTCTTCTCGTCGAAGCGCATGCGCAGGTACTCGGGCACCGACCGCGCTTTCGAGCCGTAGTAGAACGGCATCATGAAGACGCCGACGAAGACCATGGCGGGAATCGCGCCGATCCAATAGAACTGGCTGGTGATGATGCCGTACTTGGCGCCCGATGCGCCCATGCCGATGACTTCCTGGGCTCCGAGGTTGGCGGAGATGAAGGCGAGGCCGCAGACCCAGGCCGGAATCGAGCGTCCGGCGAGGAAGAAGTCGTTGCTGGTACGCATGTATCGCTTGAGGGCGAAGCCGATGCCCAGAACGAAGACGAAATAGACCAGCATGATGAGCCAGTCAATGATGGATAAGGACACGATAACCCTTGTTTAAAGCAGAGTTTGAATTGGACGCTCAGGGCAACTCTAAATCGTTACGATATTCGGCGTCCAGCGTAGAGGGGCCTAAAACGATTCGGTATATACCGTATCTGCCGCAGGATGAAAGGTAATATGGAGACGCCGGATAACTTGCCGAGTTAGCAGCGCATCACAGGGTTAGTTGGACACGATTCCGTGAATGCACTGCAGCCCAGATAAAAATGGCAGTGCATCTTGGCTTTTTTCCTCTCTTGCTCCGTCAAAAAGGAGTAAGGCTGATCGACTTTGTTGGACTTTCTCCTTGGAGCAATAGAAGCAGCATGACCGCAACCATTCTTCTTATCGATGACAATGCAGTGCAGGTAGCCACCCGGCAGGCAATTTTAAGGCGTGCGGGGTATTATGCGATTGCGGTGCTCAACCCCAAACAGGCGCTAGACCAGTTTCAGGGCAGCGGATTTGCTGCACCGATCGATCTGGTCATCACCGACCACATCATGCCTGGAATGAATGGATCGGAGTTTGTCAGCCAGCTTCGACAGACCCAGCCACTGCTTCCTGTGCTGGTCATCAGTGGACTGGAAGAGGCCGAAGACGAGTACACGGGGCTGAATGTGCTCTTCCGTCTGAAGCCACTTCCTCCTGACAATCTGCTGGCTAGCGTAGACAGCCTTGTGGCCCATCCTGCCTGAGCCTACTGAAAAGCCTGTGCGATAAACGATGTCGATTGCCGTTGCAACCTTCTCCCTGAGAGAATGGGGGCATCATGCAATCGCACCCCATGCCTCAGTTTGGTAGTTTTACGTTGCTGCTGGCTCTGGCGTTGAGTGTCTACACGCTGCTGGCAGGCGCATTTGCCCTTTGGCGGTTCAAGACGACCAAGGCAGAGGATGGCTCCGGACGGCTGGGCGAAACCGCGCGGCGCGCTGGAATCGCGAGCTTCATCGCATTGAGCTGCGCTGCATTTGCGCTGGTATGGGCATCGTTTACGAACGACTACTCTGTCTCGTACATCCTGCACCACACCAATCGAACACTGAACCCGGCTTATAAGTTTGCCGCGCTGTGGTCGGGACAGGAGGGCTCGCTGCTGCTGTGGGCGTGGCTGCTCTCGGCTTATGGATTTGTGCTGCGGATGCGGCATCGGGTGGATGTGCGGCTGTCAGCATTTGCTTCGACGATTCTTGCAGGGATACAAGTCTTCTTTCTTCTGCTGTTGAACTTTGCAGCACCGCCATTTGCGATTCAGCCGGGGCCTACAGCGCTGGATGGGTTTGGGCTCAATCCCCTGCTGCAATATCCCGAGATGGTGATGCATCCGCCACTGCTTTATCTCGGGTATGTAGGATTCTCGGTGCCGTTTGCGTTTGCGCTGGGTGCGTTGATGATGCGCTATCCCGGTGAAAAGTGGATTCACATTACGCGGCGATGGACGATGGTGGGCTGGCTGTTTCTGACCTGCGGCATCTTTATGGGCGCGCACTGGGCCTATAGCGTGCTCGGCTGGGGCGGCTACTGGGGATGGGACCCGGTGGAGAATGCCTCGCTGATGCCGTGGTTGACGGGCACGGCGTTTTTGCACTCGGTGATGATGCAGGAGAAGCGCGGCATGATGAAGAGCTGGAACGTCTGGCTCATCTTCTCGACGTTCATGCTGACGATTCTGGGGACGCTGCTTACGCGATCGGGGATTGTGAGTTCGGTTCATGCCTTTGCTCAGTCTGACATTGGGAACTGGTTCTATGGGTTCCTTATTGTCATTCTGGCTGTGTGCCTGTTCACGTTCTTCAAGCAGAAGGACCATCTGAAGTCGGAGAACAAGCTGGAGTCGCTGGTGTCGCGCGAGTCCAGCTTCCTGTTCAACAATCTGGTGTTGCTGGCGGCCTGCTTTACGGTTCTTTGGGGAACGCTCTTCCCTATTTTGTCGGAGTATGTACAGGGCTCGAAGGTTACGGTGAGTGCGCCGTTCTATAACCGCGTCAATATTCCGGTTGGACTTTTTCTTCTGTTTCTTACTGGCATCGGACCGCTGCTGGCTTGGCGCTCCACTTCTCTGCGGTCGATCCGGCGTAACTTTATTCTGCCGGGTGTCGCGTTTGTGGTTGCGCTGGTTGTTCTGATGGCCGCCGGTGTGCGTCCGTGGAACGCGGGCGATGCGATGCAGGCTACGATCTTTTCATTAATTACGTTCTCGCTTGCGGCTGGTGTGATTACTGCCATTACCTCCGAGTTTTTGCGCGGGGCCTTTGTCGTGCGAACGCAGACGGGGAAGAATCTTGCTGCTTCGACGATTCTGCTGGTGCGGCGGAATACTCGCCGTTATGGCGGCTATCTGGTTCATTTCGGCATCGTGGTGTTGTTTATCGGAATTGCCGGTGGGGCCTTCAACCAGGCACATGAGCAGGAGATGAGCTTTGGCGACTCGGTGACGATGGGGCCGTACAAGCTGGTGTGCCAGAGCTTCACGCAGGAGAGTAAGCCGAACTACGACACCGAGTATGCTCTGCTGGATGTTTATGAGCACGGCAAGAAGATCACGCAGCTTGCACCGGAGAAGCGCTTCTACCTTGCCAGCCAGACCTCTTCGACGATGGTCGCGCTGCACTCGACGCTGGAGAGCGATCTTTACGTCATTTATGAGGGCAAGAATCCTGATACGGATCGCCCCATCATTAAGGTGTTCCTCAATCCGCTGATGAACTGGATCTGGATCGGTGTTGCCATCGTGGTGATGGGCACGCTGCTGGCTCTGGTGCCGAGCCTGAAGAAGAGTGCGCGGTCACAGGCTGCAGTAGAAGCGGCGGTAGCTGAAGCCGAGGTTCATCATGTCGCTTAAGCGGTGGATGCAGAGTCTGGCGGTATGTTTTCTGGCCGTGGTGATGCTGGGTGCGGCCGATGGCGGTGCGCGCTTCAATCGGCTTGGCCACGACATGATCTGCGAGTGTGGCTGTGGGCAGATACTGCTCGAGTGCAATCATGTGAACTGCCCCGTCTCCGCACCGATGATTGCAGAGCTGCACGCACAGTTGGCGGGGGGCGGCTCCGACAAATCCATCATGAGCTGGTTCGCGGCGAAGTACGGAGCGACGGTGCTGGCTGCTCCGCTGCGCGGAGGCTTTGATGATGTGGCGTGGATCATGCCTTACGCTGTCTTTATTCTCGCCATCGTGGGCACGGGAGTTTTGATTTATTTCTGGAAGCGGCGGTCGCTGCTGAACCCGCCACCGGGAAGCGCTACCGGCGGCTTCGATACGGATAAAGAGGCGATGCGTGAACGCATTCGCAGGGAGACGGAATACTGATGGGCGCTATAGCTGGTCTCGTGCTGACGGTCGCAATCTTTCTCTTCATCTTCTGGCCGGAACGGAATCCGTTCTTCCAGGCGGACAAGACTCGCGTCGACTATCTGCGCGAGCGCAAGGACGCCATCTACGACAATCTGCGCGACCTCAACTTCGAGTATCTGGCTGGAAAGTATCCTGAGCAGGACTATGCCGAGCAGCGGACGGGACTTGAGGACGAAGCGGCACGCGTGATTGCCGAAATCGACCGACTGACCGCACGCGGCGAAGTTGGCCGCCGCAGCCGGGCGTAGAACTGGATCGTTAGCTTCGGCCAGTTGTTGTCACTTTGACGTAAACTGTTCGCGTGATCCTTTCCTATCAAAACTTACGACGTGTTGCGGGAATCGCTACGCTGTTTGTGGCGTTTTCCGGTTTTGCTTTCGCTGAGTCCATCACCGGGACTGTCATTAACAAGACGACGAACAAGCCTGCCGTTGGCGACGATGTTGTGCTGATCCAGCTCGCCCAGGGAATGCAGGAGGCCGCCCGGACCAAGTCCGATGCACATGGCCGATTTACGCTGGATGTTCCTGATCAGGGAATGCATCTCGTTCGCGTGACGCATGACAAGGCAGCATACTTTCGCCCTGCGCCTCCGGGAACGCAGTCGGTCGAGGTCGAGGTCTACAACGCCGCGGCGAAGGTGGCTGGGGTGACCGGTGAGGCTGATGTGATGCGCATCCAGACCGATGCGAGCGGCAAGAAGCTGAATGTGGTCGAAAACTTCTTCATCAAGAATGGGTCGAACCCGCCGAAGACGCAGTTCAGCCCGCGGTCGTTCGAGTTCTATTTGCCTGCGGGAGCAGTGGTGGAAGGATCGGCGGCGCTGGCTCCGGGAAGTATGCCGGTCAAAGCCGCTCCGATGCCGCTGGGCGATCCGAACCATTATGCTTTTGTCTTCCCTCTGCGGCCGGGTGAGACGCGGTTTCAGGTTACGTACAGCCTGCCTTATAGCGGGAGCTTCCAGTTTGCTCCGCACCTGACGCTGCCTACTGACACGGTCGCGATCATGATGCCGAAGAGCATGACCTTCGCAGGCGGAGCGTCGACGGCGTACTCACCTGTGACCGAGGAGACGACGGCGCAGACGTATGTGGCGCGCAATGTGGCTCCGGCACAGGCGCTCGACTTTACGCTCTCGGGCAGTGGCCAGCTTCCGAGAGATACGGACACCGCGGCTACCTCCGGCGACTCGGGGCAGCCTGCTGCGGGTGCTCAATCCTCCGCAGCAGCGGACACGCGGCCCGGCGGCGGTTTGGGAAATCCCATCGACCCGACCGGAAACGACGATCCGTGGGCCAAGTACAAGTGGTGGATTCTGGGCGGGCTAGGGCTGGCGATGGCTGCGGGTGCGGGCATCATGCTGAAGGGAACGCCGGGCAAGCCTGCTTATGCGGGAGCTGCTCCAGCCGCTGCTGCAGGACCGAATGCTTCCCTTGTGGCGTTGAAGGAAGAGTTGTTTGCGATCGAGACGGAGAAGTTGCAGGGGCGCCTGACTGATGCCGAATATGCGGAGCAGAAGTCGGCGCTGGAGATTGTGCTGCGTCGCGCGCTGCAGCGAAGCGAACCTGCCGTCACAGCGTCTAACTCTAAGATTGACGGGCCTGTTCTATGAGGGACTGAGCAATGAATACGTTCAAATCGACGCTTCTACTCGTGGTGCTCACACTGTTCCTCCTTTTTGTGGGAGAGCGCATCGGCGGGCAGAATGGGCTGGTGCTGGCGTTTGTGCTGTCGGTCGCGTTCAACTTTGGAACTTACTTCTACTCCGACAAGCTGGCGCTTGCCATGTATAGAGCGCAGCCAGTGACGCGGGCGGAACTGCCTCGCGCCTACGAAGTAGTCGAACGGTTGACGGCGAAGCAGGGATTGCCAATGCCGAAGATCTATGTGCTGCCCACGGAATCGCCCAATGCGTTTGCTACTGGGCGGAATCCGCAACATGCATCGGTGGCGGTGACGCACGGCATTCTGGAGCTGCTGGACGATGAAGAGCTGGAGGGCGTGCTGGCGCATGAGCTAGGCCACGTGAAGAACCGGGACATCCTCACCAGCTCGATTGCTGCGACGCTGGCCGGAGCGATTACGATGATCGCGCGCATGGGCTATTGGGCCTCCCTGTTTGGTGGCTACGGCGGCAACCGCGATAGCCGTGAACGCAGTGGAGGTCTGAGCAGCCTGTTCATGCTGATCCTCGCTCCGATTGCAGCTACGTTGATCCAACTGGCGATCTCGCGGTCGCGTGAGTATGAAGCTGACGCTACGGGGGCACATGTGACGGGGAATCCCTATGCGCTGGCACGAGCGCTGCAAAAGCTGGATGACTATTCGAAGCGGATTCCGATGCAGGCTTCTCCTTCAACGGCGCATCTGTTTATTGTGGCGCCGTTGCTGGGTGGCGGTGGATTTGGACAACTCTTTTCAACACATCCGCCTATTCCAGACCGGATTCGCCGATTGATCGGACGGGACCACGTTTAATGATTGAGAAGATTCTAAGAGCTTTGCGAATGCTGGCGATGGTCGCCTGGGTGGGTGGTCTTGCCTTCTTCGCATTTGTGGTTGCGCCGGTTGCGTTTGGGCGACTAGCCAGCGCGCATGAGGCCGGCCTGGTGGTTGGAGGGACGCTGCGTATTCTGCATTGGATTGGATTGATTGGCGGCGGCGTATTTTGTTTGTCGACGGCAATTCTATGGCTGCGGGCTGAGGTTCCGGCACGAGCGGGATTTGCCGTCGAGATGGCTTTGACGATCGTGATGCTCGCGATTACGGCTTACTCGCAGTTCAGTATTCTACCTGCAATGGAGGTAGACCGTGTGCAGGCAGGCGGACAGATTGAAGTTGCAGCGATGACGGATCCGGCGAGACAGGACTTCGAGCGGCTGCATACTTTGTCGGAACGGCTTGAGGGTTTTGTGCTTCTTTGCGGGCTTGGCGTAGTGCTATTTCTGGCGCGGGAGTCTCAGTGGCCTGAGACGGGTAAAATCAAGCTGATATGAAAATTGAAGTTACCCCATTCGACTCGGCAAAGGACGGCGACGCTATGCGGCTTCGTCCTACTCGCTCATGATGTCGAAGTTATGGTTGAGCCTTGGACTTGGATTAGTGGCCGGGCTGGCGGACTATCTCGGCGGAATTCTTCTGGTCCAGCGGTCTCCTTCCTCTAAAGCGTTGCGCTATTTTGTCGCGCTGGGCGCGGGCTTTATGCTGGCCGCGGCGCTGCTGGAGATGGTGCCGGAAGGAATGGCCGTCAACGCGAAGTGGGCACCGGCGTTGATCCTGCTGGGATACTGCGGTGTGCATCTGCTGGAACATTCGCTTGTTCCGCATTTTCATTTTGGCGAAGAGACGCACCACCATGAGTTTCTTTCGGCGAAGACAAGCTACTCTGTGCTGCTGGGACTTGCAACGCATACGTTCTTCGATGGCGTGGCGATTGGATCGGGCTTCGTCGTATCTGACTGGTTGGGCTGGATGCTGTTCTTTGCGGTGTTTCTGCATAAGCTGCCTGAAGGATTTACTGTCGCCAGCGTGATGATGGCGGGTGGACAAGGGCGAAGGGCGGCGTTGAACTCTGCTCTATTTTTGGGAGCGACCACTGTGCTTGGAGTTTTGGTCATCAATCTAGAGCCGACGCTGGTGCGCGCAGGATTGCCGCTTTCGGCTGGCGTGACTATTTATGTGGCTGCGACCGATCTGGTGCCCGAAGTGAATCGCGAACCGGGAATCAAGATGGCGCTGGTCTTTTTTGCCGGCGTGCTGGGGTTCTTTCTGCTGCGAATGCTGGCTCCGGCTTAGGAATTCATCCGCCTATTCGGGCTTCGTCCCTGACTCTTCCCTTGCTTCCATCCAGCCGCGCAGAATAACTACGGCTGCAACCTGATCGATGACATATTTGCGGTCGCGCTGATCGTGTCCCACTTCGTTGAGAATCTCGTGCGCTGCAACGGAACTCAGGCGCTCGTCCCATAGTTGAACTGGAAGCCTCGAGCGCTTGCGTAACTCGTCAGCGAACTCATGCACCTTTGCCGCCCACGGGCTGACATCGCCGGACATGTGCAGAGGATTTCCAACCACGATCTCGGTGACCTCATGCTTGCGAATCAGACGCAGCAGACTGCGAAGATCTTCGCCGCGTGTCTTGCGCCAGAGCGTCAACAATGGCTGCGCGGTGTAGCCCAATGGGTCGGAGAGCGCTACACCTATGCGTACCTTTCCGACATCGAGCGCCATGACTCGTCTAGTGGCCATGTATCCAGTCTATCGCTGAGACACCTGTCTTATTGATCAGGCGCCTCAGTGATAGCGATTATTCTTTCAGCGCGATCAATGGTTTAAAACTCTGCATGTCGAATGGTACGGAGGCATGTTCTGCCACGACCAGCCATCTGCCGCCGCGCTTTTCAAAGCACAACGTCAATCGTGTGTGCAGATCCATCGGGGTCCCGTCTTTCTTCTTGCCGATGATATGACTGAAGCCATTCACAAACGCAACTGAATCGCCTGCTACGATCGACAGTTTTTCTGGTTCGCCTTTCAGTGGTCCAGCAAACGTACTGAACCATCCTGCCATACCGTTGATATATTCCTGCCTGCCATGGCCCCATAGAGGGGGCGCAAGACTTGCCACTGCCACGTCGTCCGCATAGGCAGCTGCTAGTCCTGCAGCGTCGCGGCGGCCAAGCGCAGCATACCAATCGTCTATTAGTCCGCGAATTGCCTTCTCTTCTGCATGATTCCCTGTCATCGCTTCCCTCCTCTACATTTGCTTTGGATGAATAATGGACCACAGCACTCCGAACTTGTCGCGGAGCTGTCCAAAACGTGTCGCGAAAAACGTCTCTGCGATTGGCATCGTGACTTCGCCGCCATCCGCAAGGATTTTCCAGATATTGTCTGCACTCTCTGTTGAGTCGAGCGTGAGATACAGATACGAGCTGCGGATAGGCTGGAAGTAGTTTGGCGGAACGTCGTTACCGATCAGTTCCACGCCCGCTATATCGATGCGGGCATGGACCACTGCATTTCCCATTCCCTGCGGCACTTTATCTTGCGAGGGCAATTGATTCTGCTTCATCATCATGGTGATCTTTGCGTCAAGATGTTTCTCGTAAAACAGAAACGCTTCTTCGCATCTTCCGCCAAAGTTCAGGTGTGTGTAGAGCTTCATACAATTTCATCCTTCCTTTATCGGTGAAGTTTCTAAAGACAGAGTTATCCCTGCTCAACACCAGGCATTCCGACCATCCACGCTACGCCGAACTTGTCGGTACACATGCCGAACAAGGACGACCAGAACGTAGGTGCCATCGCCATCTGAACGCTGCCACCTTCTTTGAGAGCCTCATAGATGCGCTTCACTTCGGCTTCGTCCTTTGACTCCACCGAGACTTGAAAGCCTCCGATGGGTGTGGAGCTATCCGGTGGGGCATCGCAGCCCATCAGTCGCCCATCGCCCAGTGGAATCGACGTGTGCATGATTTTGTCTTTCCAATTAGGCGGTATCGGCATTCCTTGAGGTGCCTCGCCGTACTTCATGGCAAAGGCATCCTTTGCGCCGAAGATCTTCTTGTAGAAATCAAATGCCTCTGCGCAATTTCCCTGAAAATTCAAGTGAACATTCATTTGCATGGATCTTCTCCTTTTCTTGATCTTTCATGCTGCTGTGAGTTGCCGGCCCGACTTACTGTCTTTTCAGCAGCTGCGCCAACTTCTCCAGGCTCTGGCTCCAGCCTTCCTTCATTCCTCTCAGATACATTGGAGCTACTTCCGTCATGCTCCTAACGTGTACATCCAGAGTCAGCTCGGTTCCCCCATTCTTCTCTTCGAGGAACACTGAGTTCCAGGTTTCAAAGATCGCGTTGCCATCTTTATCGAGCGGCGTTGCCGTAAAGTGAAAACGGTAGGGCGCGTAAAACTCTACCACTCGGCCGGACATGGGATACACGGTTCCGTCCGGAGCTTTCATCTCGAGATAAATCTTTCCGCCGCCTCTGCCTTCAAACTCACAGCGTGGGACAGTAAAGCTCTTGGGTGCCCACCACTCGGCAAGCATCTCGGGCGTGGTCCAGGCAGCGAATACAAGATCGCGCGGCGCTTCAAAAAAGCGGCGTAGATGCAGTTCTGTCGGCACATCATTTGCGTCGGGTATACGTCCCGGCTGCTCAGCCGCCAGGAACTCCGCGAACTTATCGAATGCACTGTTCCAGCCGCCGGTGTGCCCGTCGCATGCGCTAGAACTCAGGAAAGGCCCTTGTGTGAATGTCATCACGGTCTTGTTGCCTTTTTCTTCCAGCCGCACCGTAACGGTGTTTTCCTCAAAGTCCATGTTGCTCAACCCAACGTCGCTCGGGACGTCCCACGCAAAGGAGAAGACCAGGAGTTCCGGCGGCTTTACTTCGCGGACTGTTCCATGCTGCTTCAACTGCACTAAAGCGCCGGTTGCCGGCACAAAGCCCTCCATGGTTCGCCGCCAAGGCGCACCGGGGGTCTTTGGCATGTCGAGCTCGATGGTGGTGAACCCTCGTGGTCCCATCCACTTCATCTGCATTGCAGGATCGGTCCATGCCTCCCACACCAACTCACGAGGCGCATCGAAGACGCGCGTGATCTTCAGCTCATAGTCCTTGAAGGGCTCCAATCCATTCTGTGCCTGCGTCATCGCTGCTGTACTCATGCTGTTGCTCCTTTCGTTGCAAGAACTTTTGTTAGTCGCTTGAACAGGTCGCGACCACCCTGAATCGATACGATGGTTCGTTCATCCTTTTGCAACTCCGGCAATACTTCGAGCAAGTTGTGCATTACGATTTCTCCTTTTTCGCTGTAGTCTTGCGCTTGTTCTCTTTCTCGCTTGCCTTATTCGCTTGCAGTCTCTGCAGATATGCGTCGAGGCGGTCGAAGCTCTCTTCCCAAAACCTTCTGTACTCATCGATCCAAGCGGCAGCGGTCTTCAACGCCGCTGGGTTTAGCCGAGCCGGCCTGGTTTGTGCGTCGCGGCCACGGTCGATGAGACCGGCTTTCTCCAGCACTTTGAGGTGCTTGGAGATCGCAGGCATCGACATTTCAAACGGCTTGGCCAGCTCTGTCACCGAAGTCTCGCCGAGTGCAAGCCGAGCAAGGATTGCACGTCTTGTTGGATCGGCCAGTGCTGCGAATGTCGCGTCTAAATTTGATTCGTTCATCTCTTTATTCCGTGAGCTAGATTATTTCACCTTTCGGTTACATAACCAATAGGTGAAATATAGGACCAATGTATTCGTTTGTCAACCCCCTTACGCAAATATTTTTTAGAGGCTATTCAACATAGGCACAAGGCTGCTGAACCTATGAATTAATCAGCGTCCAAAGGGGAAGGACCGGAAACAGAAGTTTTATGCGATTACGATGGCGTCGTAAGCCGATTGGTCGAGATGGGATCGATCTTCCAGGCGTTAGCTGTTATTTGGGTTCCGCCGATAACACGAACTTTAATGTCAGGTATCATCGCCTGCGAATAGTAAAAGCGTTTGGTATACCCTGCGCGCTGACTCATAATTACTTCGATGACCGAGCCATCGACGTAGGCATGTAACTGCGGGACGTCCCCAAGCTCCAAAACAATTTCTTTATTGTCGACAAGAAAAGCGTGTTTTAGAGGATCATAAGTGACATGGAGCAGCTCACTCTTGTCGCTTGAATTTTGCATAACAAAGTCGAACGCTTCCGCACCTCGGAGCGCGGTGCACAATACCTCTCCCGAGGCCTTCTGAAGCGTGAATTCGATCCCCTTGCCGTGATTCTCAGGCAGCACAGGCGATGCTGATCGCAGAGTAGCGAGGGCTGGAAGAATCTGCATTCTGAGAGTGCAGTCCTGATCAAGATGCAACACGCGCGGTAGACTCATCATCCCTGCCCATCCGGCAGCCTTGTATTCTGCCTCCGGTCTTCGCTCTGGGATCCATCCCCAGAGAATACGTTGGCCATTGGCGTCGAGCTGGGACTTCGGAGCATAGAAGGCGCCAAGATCGAGCAGCCCTGTCTTCGCCGAATGGAAGAGCATGGTTTCTGAATCGAGCTTTCCCGATTGCCAGAAGACCTTTCCCTCCGTGGAATAAATCAAGACATGACCTCCATCGAGGGCGAACAGCTCGGGGCACTCCCACATCTCGCCATCGTCGCATGGATTTGATGTATGCTTTCCAGTCCATGTGCCCGTTGCCACCTGGTGCATGTACTCCCAGCGTTTCATATCTTTGGAACGATATAGCAATACACAACCGCCTACGTTAGCAACGCCGGAGCCCACTGTCATGTAGTACCAGTCGCCCTGCTTCCATGCTGAAGGATCGCGGAAGCCGGTAATCTTGATCCCTGGTGGAGGAAGAGGAACGATGGGCTCAGGCTCTTTGGTCCACTGGATTAGCCTCGGATCATCGGACCACGCCAGACATTGCGATTCCTGAATTCTGTTTTCACCATCACGAATCGTGGCCTTGTCGGGTGTGCTCTCAACCGTGCCTGTATAAACAACGTAGACACGATGACCTACAGCGATTGCAGAACCCGAAAAGCAACCATAGGCGTCTGGGCCATTCGACGTTGGGGTGAATGCAATTGGCAGATGCGTCCAGTGAATCATGTCCGGACTCATCGAGTGATACCAACTCATGTCTCCCCACACCGCAGCGTGCGGATTATATTGGCAGAACATGTGATAACGACCGTTGAAATAGATCGGCCCGTTAGGATCGTTCATCCAGTTGGCCGCAGGTAACAGATGGAACTGCGGGCGCATGGGATCTTTGGCTAGCTTTGCCTCCAAGCCACTATCGCCTTCTGTCACCTCTTGCGCATCGATTTTGCAAGGCAGAAACGACGCAGCAGTCATCAGTACCGCCGAAGACAGGAACTCTCGCCTTGTACCTGAAACAGATATCTTCTTCATCGGTCTCCGTTCATGCATTCAGCAATTCCTGGATTCACCTCAATGATTCTAACCAGAGGCTCTAACATTGCTGCGCGGCCTCCAGAGAGTATAGTCACTGCGCTATTGCGCGGCTAAAAACTGATCCGAGCTGCTAGCTGAATATTGCGCGGATCACCGACGGCAGTGGCGCGACCAAATGTAGCGTTTGGCGTTGCGGGATAAGGCTGTGATCCCCATGTGCCATTGGGAATCATGTCATTGCGATGATTTAATGCGTTGAAGGCTTCTGCCATCCCCTCTAGCTTCACCCCGTCCGTGAGAGCAAAGGTTCGGCTCAAGCGGGTATTGAGCCCAAAGAAATCGAACCCAACGCCGGCATTACGACCAATCACCGCACCTCGTAACGCTTCAGTGCAAGGATTTAGACCGCCATTCTCTCCCAGGTTAAAGGCAGCCGTGCAAGGGCGTTGAGCGGTCGCTTGCTTCGTGTTTGCTCCCGTTGTGATGTTGAACGGAAGGCGTGAATAATATTGGAGAATGCCGCTGAGCTTCCATCCGTGGGTCAGGTGATCCGTGAAGCGGTGAGCCTCGGATGTGGGTGAGTTCACAACCGCATTAAAGACCACGCGATGTCGTTGGTCATCGTCGGAGCGGCCGCGATCCACACGAAGATCGAAGTTGTTGATAGGTGAGCTGAAGAAGAACTCGCCTACGTCATCAATGGCCTTCGACCATGTATACGAGAGGCGAACCGATCCCCAGGAGACGGGCCGTTGCAGGTAAGACACAGCCAGACCATCGTAATAAGAGTCAAATGCCGAACTGTATGGCTTGACATTGCCTCGCGTCGGATCGGGACGAGTGCCGTCCAAGTTGATATTGGTATTAATGGAGCTGATGAGATGCAATCCTCGAACGTGTTGGTAGCTCATCGCCAGTGTGCTTGTTTGCGAGAGCTGCTGTTCAACTTCCAGGCTGGCTTGTTGCGAATAAGGATTTTGAATGTCGCGCTGCATCGTAGAGTAGTTCGGCTTTGTCCCGGAGGAAGGCGGCGTAGTCGCTACATCAGGAAATACAGGTGCATTCGGATCTCCGAACGAAAATGAATAGCTAAAAAAGCGAGCGTTATTAGGGTCGGTGGTATTGTCAGCCGAAAGCAGTGCATTTGCCAATGGGCGCAAAGGTACACGGTCATAGAACAAGCCATAGCTTGCTCGAACTACCGTTCCACGATTCCGGAAAGGGGTCCACGCCAGACCGATACGAGGAGACACATTGTTCATATCAGTATTGATGGTCTGAAGCCATTCAAGGTCATAACGCACCCCAGCATTGAGAGTCAATGAAGGAGTCGCCTTCCATTCGTCTTGAGCGTAAAAGCCAAGATTAGGATTGTTCTGTTGAACCGTATCGTTACCGAAGTTCTGGGCATATCCCTGTGAGTTGTATCTTCCTGAGTAGAGACTGTTGGCGCAGAAAGGTCCACTATAACCGGCAGGCGCCTCCGAGGCTTTGTCATAGATACAGGCAAAGCTATAGCTACCACGGAGCGATTGCGGATAGGTGATTGTGTCATCGTTGTAAAGAAAATCGACTCCTGTTTTGAACGTGTGCGCTCCGCGTTGCATCACTACGTTGTCTACGATCTCTCCCAAATAATTGAGCCGAGCTGTCGGTGAAGATGTGGAACGACCAAAGACGGATACACCCGATACCGTGACCGCCGGACCAATCTGGTCGTTAGGAGGTGCAGTCAGATTGTCATAGCTAAACTGCATTCGCGTTTCATTGAAGGTGCGATTAGAGAGCGTAGCAATATTACTGGCAGCTACAGTGTGGTTAGTGTCGTAAACAGAAGTGCCATTGCTGGTTTCATTCAAACCGCCTACACCGCGAGCATTTGTACTATTTAACTTGTAAAGGCTATAGCGCATGTTGAACTGATCTTTCTGACTGAAGCGATGGTCGCCGCGAAGAAAGAACGTATCGGTGTGCAAGGTTGTGGGATAGAGAGTGGTTAATCCTGTGCTTACCGGCAGCGAAGGCGCACCATACCCTACAGCAAGCAGACGTGCATTTATGGCTGCGGCATCGGTCGGCTTTACGGTAATGATTCCCTCTGTATTGAGGCGCTGCTCTTCAAAATTGCCGAATAGAAATGTTTTGTTCTTACGTAAAGGCCCTGACAGGCTTGCACCATATTGTCCCTGCGTCAAAGGAAGTTTATTTCCGGCGAGCGCATTATCAGCATTGAGCCTCTGATTCCGAAGAAATCCATAAGCTGTGCCGTGGAGCTGGTTGCTTCCGCTTTTCGTAACGAGATTGAAGTAGCCACCGAGAGCCCGCCCAAACTCCGCTTGTCCTCCAGAGGTTACAACCTGAAACTCTCTGACGACATCCATGCTGAAGACATTTCCAGCCACGCCTGCCGCGTCATCATTATCCGAAAGGCCATCTACAACAAACCCATTTGAAAAATTACGCTGACTGTTAACGGAATAGCCCTGCCCTGCTACCTCCGAAGTCTCCGCCAATGTCTGCGTGCTGGCTGTGTTTGTCGGAGAGACACCTGGAAGCAGGAGTGCAAGATCAAGATAGTTTCGTCCTTCATAGGGAAGATTGTTCACCTCTGGTTGAAGTACGGTTTGAGCAATCTGACTTCGATTCTCTTCGATGACTGGAGGCTCTTCCGTAACCTGGATATTAGTGGAAGCGGTAGCTACTGAGAGTTGAAACGTAATATCGAAGGCGGACCCAACTGTGAGTTGGAGAGTCCGTGCATTTTCCGCAAAACCACTCGCGACAACATCGATACGATATTCACCTACGGGCAGGTATGGAAGACGAAATCTTCCCTGCCCGTCGGTTTCAACGGTATATGCCTGGTTTGTTGCGGCTGCGACAGCTTTAACGCTTGCATGCGCCACAACGGAACCGCTTGGGTCCAGTACACGTCCCGTTACAGACGCATTCGTCAGCGTCTCCTGTGCACGAGTAATTTCGGAAGTGCCACAGAGCAGCACAAGGCTAAATACAGCAATCCAACATACAGATCGAAACATGATTATCTCCAGAGTTATGGCGGTTGACTACACCGCGGCCAAAAGAACTGGTGTCTTAGGCTGTCAGTCTGGAGTACGGCGGTCCACGTTTTAGATTGTCTCGACTAATAAAGCGAGGACATGTGATGGCCGTTGCTCTAAGCAAAACGGGCTTATCTTTGATGCGAATCTCTGCTGATTCGTATGGCGGAGCGTACAGCGGAGTGTTATGCGTCCATGATGTAACGCGGGCAGAATAAGGACATTTTTCTGTAATCTCAGTTGCTTGCGGCGCCGAGGACGCATCTTTCGAGAGTCCTGCATGCATCAGCATGCGCATGGCGCATCTATGTTTGCCATGCGTTCGGCAGCAGACAGGAAGCGTCGCATCGACAGCTTGCGAAGAGCTGAATATAGTCCCTGCAAATGGCAGAAGCAGGCTAGCGATCAGGAGCAATGCGCTCAGCTGACCATGCCATGTATTTCGCCTTTGACTGACAACTCCTCGCAAGTCTGTTCTCTTTCTGCGATCTATCCCGTTGGTGAAAACTCTTTGTTTAGCCTTAAACGAGTTTCGTTACGTTATACGTGCGCGTGCGAGCATCTTTGACCGATGCAAAGGACCAAAAACTCTTATCCGCAATGACACGAAGAAACACACGATACGAATGCCGACAATCGAGCTGCGTATTTCAGAAGATACGCAGGCTAGCTGACGAATAACGGCCGTTCGTTTAGGAGATAGCTAAAAGAAGGAAAGGAGGGCCGCGCTTTTGTCGCGAACGATTACGCGAGATACGGAGCTTGGACTCCGTCTGTGCCGCCATTGCCGGATGGGCCGTAAGCCCTGCAAAGATAGCCTGCGCTGTGGGTGCGACAAATATGTTGTTATGAACAGTGACGATGCTGATAGGGAAAAAAGGGCACTTCTCACCAGGAGCCTGAAACTGCGGATCATGAGCGGCATATTGAGTACGCTCTGCCATCCCCATGATGCAATGGTGCGCTCCATTTCGGCGGCAACACACAGGCAAATTCGCCTCGCTCCTGCCGGTCATGGCCAGGAGCGGTTGAACAAACGGCAGACCCAAAAGGGCCAGCAACGTGATGGCGAATAATTTCCTCAATGCTTCATATTGAAGCACTCTCTGGAATATCTATGCAAATCAGGCAATCGCAATTGCCCTAAATACAACGCTACAAACACATGGACGCTCTTTTAATTTCGACGCTATTACGTGTCAGAACTCATAATCGAGAGAGAACTGAACTCTCCGCGCTGTCGATGTCGCGATGGGCCCGCCAAACCCGGATGCGGGAGTTGCGTTTGAGCCAAATGCCGTATTCAAGAGCGACACATTACGGTGGTTTAGCAGATTAAAGGATTCTGCAACAACGTCGAGATGCCCCTGGTACAACGGGACCATCTTAAGCACGCGCAGATCGACATCGACGTTGACGGGGGTTGCCAGAGCATTTCGATTGAAGCCATCAGGTCGCACAGCAAATGGAAAGATGTGTTCCCTGTTGCTATCCAGACCAGTCACTGGATTAGAACGGAACCCACTCGCAATGCTGATGATTGGCGCAAATTCCAAGCCGGTAAGCGCCTTCATTATTGGACCGGGATTCGCGTTCTTTACAGCGTCCGCCGGATCGCCCAAGTCAGGACCAATGAGCCACAGGCCGCTTAATGTAAAACGGTGGCGTTGGTCCATAAGAGACAATGCGCGTTCGTCGCCAATGGCGTAAGGGTTCTGCGGTTGTTCGAGATCATAGCTTGCATCATCAATTGTCTTGGAATAGGTGTAACCTGCCATAATCTGCAAATCATCCTGGAACTGACGATTCAGCGTGATCGTGGTCCCGTTGTATGACGAGCCAGCTGATGTAGCGAACTGATTTACAGCGTCATAGCTTGCATCGAGACGGTCCTTGGTAAAGACCAGACGCCCCAGTTGCTGTGATGTCGGCGAAGAGACACCGAGGGATGCTGCATTCGAGGCTGTGAGAATGACTGGCGCAGCGAGGTTGACATTACTCGAGCGTCCAAGATGGACACCATGCACAAACTGATACTCTCCCGTGAGAGTCGTCTGCCACGGCAGCGATTTCTCAACACTCAGAGAGGCAACTTCACTGTAAGGATTGCGAAGACCAGGTTGAGCCTTCCATATACTCGGTGCTACACCGACGAGAGGAACGGAAGGAATGCGTCCACTCTGATAGAGATTGACGGCATCGGTATCCTCCACAATTTGCATGGAAGCGCGCGTGCCATCGAATTCGGAAATACGATTAATGGTCGAAAGTTGGAAACGATCATAAAAGATGCCGAAGCCGCTGCGAATAATGACCGTTTTTAGAGGAGTCCATGCCGCACCAAACCGCGGGCTGAAGTTGAGGGCATCCTGCGGAAACGACGAAGGCAGCCGGTTGTACTCATAGCGGAGGCCATAGTCGAGGGTAAGCGATGGAAAGGCCACCCAATGGTCCTGGGCAAACCCAGCGAACCGGATCTCGCCCAGGTTGGTGTTGAAGTTGCCAAACGATTGCGTGAAAAAATCAGGAGTGCCGTTCTGAAGAGCAGCGAGGTTGCCGAAGACGAACAATCCTTGCGAGCCGTCTGGCATCTCTGTTCGCAGCGCAACGTGGTCGGCTCGTGCGCCGAACTGCACAAAATGCTGACGCAATTGCAGCGCAACCGTATCGGCAAACTCGGTGTGCGTCTCGAAGCGTTTATCGTTTCCTGAGGATGGAGTACCAAACAGAGCCGTACCAGAAACGAGAATGCCTGGCCCGACAGATTGCCCTGTGCGCTCCACAGCTCGCCGCTGTGCCAACTCGAAATTCAGCTTATTCAAAACGCTTTCAGTTAGTGTTGACGAGAGTGTCCCGTTGAGGCTGTTGTCAGCTACGAAGGATGAACCGCGGGCCGTCCGGTCTGTAAGCTCATCCGTATTAAAGGCATCGTTGACGTTGCGGCCATTTGTGAAGGCATACCGTAGCATGATGGCCTCGCGTGCCGTCATCGTACGGTCGATGCGCCCCGACAGCTCCGTTTCCTGATCGGTTGTGGGAAAGAAGCCGGACTGCAAGCTGAGATTGCCAAGAGGTGGATACTTTCGTATGGACGAGTTGATTATCCCGATCGTAGAAGGGTTCAGATCATTGGTGTCTTCTCCTCGGGCCATCTCCTGTTCAGCAGCAACATAGTAGAAGGTCTTGTCGCGTTGGATCGGTCCACCGAGCGCGACACCGGCGCGAACACGGTTCTCATCCGGCTTGTGCGGATTCAATCCTAACGACGGCGTGCCATTCAAGGCTCCGTTCTGAACAAAGGTAAACGCATCGCCGTGGATACGATTCACACCGGTTCGTGTTTGAACGTCAATGGAGCCACCGGCACCTCCGCCTGATTGTGCGGCGAACCCGTGATTGACGATCTGGAAATCGCTGATAGCCTCAGGCGAGAGCTGTGTTCGACTACTACCGGTGAATTCGTCATTGTCGTTAACTCCATCCAAATAGATCGCATTGCTCCCCGGTCGCAGACCGCCGAAGCTGAAGTTGCCACCACTCGCCGTTCCGCCTTGCTGTTGCAGCGCAGGATTGGCTGGAGCCGCCTGCGGAGAAAGAAGAACAAAAGTCAGATAGTTGCGGCTTGGAATGGGAAGCTCCTCTACACGATCACGATCGATATTGACCACTGAGGAGGTCTGCGAGGTGTCGAAGGTTACCGGAGCGGCAGTTACATTGACACTCTGCTGTGCGCCGACGATGGCGAGATGAACCGAAAGGCGGGTCATGCGACCGACTGCAACAGATACAGACTCTACATCGGATACAAACGATGGCGATGTAGTTTTGACGGTATAGTCGCCGCTCGACAGATCGCGAAGGAGAAATGTTCCGTCGTCAGCACTTTTGACGATACGAGCTGGAGCATCGGGCGCAGATATGGTCACAGTAGCACCCGCTACCGGGCTGCCGTTAGGTGCGAGGACAACTCCGGTAACGGCTCCGGCATTGCCCCCCTGGGCAACACATACAAACGGCAACACTGCCCCAATAGCGAACAGCACAAAACAGAATATGGCTTTGACAACAGACATCCGAAATCTCCAAAGAGTGAGGCGTCCAGCGCAGGACACGCTGGTGCGCAAACATCAGCAAGAAGACACACCAAAACGGCGCGTCCATTCGAGCGCATTTTTCTGGAGATCAGATTCGTAATGGAAGAACAAACAAGGGAGGAACGGCAAAGATGAACGTGTGGCCGGTTTCGACAGGCTTCGCGCTCTGGTCGGGCACAAGTATTCGCAAGGAGACGAAGCCAAGCCTCAGAGCAGCCGAGGAGATCAGCTTACACAGCACCAGGACAAGACAGATCAAAAGCAAGAACGCGTATACCGCATACTCGGTGTCGTTCGAGAGGCCCGGAGCATCCCAGTGGTCAAATAGCTCAAGCAGAGGGACGAACGCTCCAATCAGCATCAAGACAGTACCGAATTGAAACAATCGCCTCATACTCTAATTTCGAGTATAGATCGAAGGCCATCGAAGCTATTCCGCGTATCGGCATCAGAGCTTCCTCGCGCATACTCCACCCTTGGAAGATGGGGATGCTTCCTCTTAGCATCCATCCGCCTAAATATGCAGGACTTAACTGCCAAACCCACCGGAGACGCAGAGGGTCTTCATACGGTGGGTTTAGCTTTTTCGCTAAATGGTTGCGGGGGCAGGATTTGAACCTGCGACCTTTGGGTTATGAGCCCAACGAGCTACCGGGCTGCTCCACCCCGCTCTTTGAATATACCGCTGTTAGTTAGGAAGGTCAATTGCTAGGCCGGAGGGGAAATTACTGTAATTCAAAGAAGAGTTTTGTAGTTGTAGTAACTTTTTTCCATAGATCGCGTTTTTATAAACAACGACTGTGAGGTAAATCCTCAAAGTCGGTACGGTCGCAGTGAGGGAAATATGCAGCAGTCGAAATATCTTCAAGTATCGGGACTTTTAATAGGCTTTCTGCTTGCCACCGGTGGGGCCGGAGTCGCCCAGGAGAAGGCGGCAGTAGTTCCTGATGCACAGGTTGAAGCCAACGTTTTGAAGGCGTTAGCCAATACACCTCAGCTAGCGGATCAATCTATTAGTACGACGACTGTTTATGGCCAGGTAACCTTGACCGGCACCGTGCGGGATGAAGCCTCTCGAGATATGGCCGAGACAGTGACATCGAATACTCCTGGGGTAAAGAAGGTCATCGACCAATTGGCGATCGGTGCAACCGCAGCCGACAACGCCTCAGGAGATACTGCCGGACAAGATCAAGACGCTGCCGCCGAAGGCACGGGGCCACAGCTTCAGTCCGATGGAACATATTCCAACTCCCCTAACCAGCAGCAACCGACAGAACAACAACAAGGGGACATGGGCGCCGCGGGACAACCACCGGCTGGCCCAAATGAGTCACCTCAGTATGGCCCTGCAGGTCCTCCTCCAGATGTAAATCCCCAATATGGTCCTGCTGGACCTCCCCATCAAGAAGGACAGAATCAGCCTCAGCGTCCGTATCGTCAACCTTACAATCCGGCTTATGGCCAAGCACCTCCCCCTCCCTACGCTCGGCCCTACCCTGCGCAGCGTGGCGGCGAAGCAGTGGTCGTTCCTGGCGGAACATTACTACGCGTACGCGTAAATGAGGGAATGGACAGCAAGAACACTGCGCTTGGAACAGTATTTGACGGAGTTGTGATCAACGATGTCGTCGCAGGAAATGCAGTGGCAATTCCGCGAGGAACTTCGGTGCAAGGCAAGGTTGTCGATGTACACAACGCCGGGTCACTTAAGGGCAAGGGAGAGTTGGCGCTGCAACTGACGCAGATAACTCTTGGCGGCCAAACTTATCCCGTCGTCTCCGATGCATGGAGCCATCAAGGCGCAGATAAAACCGGACAGACGGTTGGCAATGCTGTTGGACTGGGAGCGTTCGGCGCGTTGATTGGAGCAGTAGCAGGTGGCGGTCCCGGAGCCTTGATTGGCGCTGGCGTCGGTGGAGCTGCGGGCGTTGGTGCATCAGCAGCCTCGGGGCGCGGCGAAGCGGTTGTTCCGGCAGAGGCGATCTTAAACTTTAGGCTGACTCAGCAAGTGCCTCTAACAACGGTATCGCAAGAGGAGATGAACCGACTGGCTAGCGGTGTTCAACCGGCACAGCAGTTGCACCGACGTCCTCCTCCGCCCCCGCCCTACTACTATTACGGGCCGGCCTATTATCCCTACTAGAGGACGCGTTCAATCTCACTTCTCTCCCAAATGTTGACGGAGTATCCATTGGATACTTCGTCAACATTTATGAAAATAGATTCGTCTGATTCATGCACATTCCATAAGCGCACTCATTTATTGCAGAACCGACCAATGAAGCAAGCGCTTGAAGTTGTACTCTGGGTATCATCCTGTTCCTCACACATGGAGCGCCTCAATCACTATGTCCGACGCCTTTGCTCACACCAGCTCTTCCCTGCTTGAGATCATTGCCCAGGTACAGCCACCACGACCGAAACGCATTCGTCCTATTGTGATCATCGGTGCAGGAGGCATTGTGCGTTCAGCGCATTTGCCTGCTTATAAAAAAGCCGGCTTCCCTGTCGTTGGCATAATGGACGCATCTTCAGAAAAGGCAGCAGAGCTGGCTTTAGCAGAGGGTATTACGCACTCGTTCGCATCCATTGCCGAAACGCTCCGCTTTGCGCCGAAAGACTGTGTCTTCGATATCGCTGTGCCTGCTTCGCAACTTTTCTCCATCATGCAAGAGCTTCCGCAAGGTGCTGTTGTCCTGATGCAAAAGCCTATGGGTGAAACGCTCGAAGAAGCACGTGCCATCCGTGACATTTGTCGAAACAAAGGCTTCACTGCGGCAGTCAATTTTTCGTTACGCTACTCCCCCAACAATCTCGCAGTTCAAGCGCTCGCCAGCAATGGCTTGCTCGGAGAGATCCACGACATCGAGGTACAGACACGCACTTACACTCCCTGGCATCTCTGGACCTTTCTTTCTACCGCTCCGCGCCTTGAAATTCTTTATCACAGCATTCATTACTTTGATCTCATACGATCATGGTTGGGGAATCCGCACAGCGTGTATGCACGCACAGTTAAGCATCCTCTCTCCGCAAATCTTGCAGCCACTCGGACAACCGCCATACTCGACTATGGTGACTCGAAACGTGTTTTTGTCACGACCAACCATGGTCACAACTTCGGCTCGGCACATCAACACAGTTATGTGCAGTGGGAAGGACTTACAGGAGCAGCCCGCATTTCAATGGGAGTCAATCTGGACTATCCCAAAGGCAAACCCGATACGCTCGAGTACGCCGCACGCGGAAATATGGCAGCCACATGGCAGACATTACCAGTCAGCGGCAACAACTTTCCCGATGCATTCATGGGAACGATGGGAGCGTTGCAAGCCTTCGCTGAGGGGTCAATCGCGACATTGCCCTCTCACTTTGAAGATGCCTTCCAGACCATGGCCCTTGTCGAAGCGCTTTATCAATCCAGTGAGCGAAGTGGCTATCCTATCGCTTACACAGACTGATCCGCTGCTGTAAAGCATGTCGTCTCAATCATCAAAACGCAGATGCAACTCCAACTCGAATCGGTTTTGTTTCCGCGTACCACTAGCGCCCTCCCATCGAAAGCAACACGGTTGCTCCAATTAGCGCTGCCGTTCCCGCTCCTAACAATGTCACCGATGTACGTGAAGCACCTTTCCATTCGGCTGCCAGCAGGCCGGAGATTGTTGCCGTCAAGATCATGAATATCTGAAATAGCCCCCAGCCGATCGAGGTTCCAAGCGCTCCAAGATAAACAGAACTTACACCATAAAGTGCAAAGGCTCCCATCCACAATATCGCCATTAAGGTTGCCCACCATACATCCGATGAATCACTCGTAAACCCCTTCCAGCTTTTATTCCTACGCAACAGATACAAGCTATATCCAACATTTGGAACGAGTCCGCCTAACAGTGCGATAGGCCACACAGCGTAGGCCGCGGAGACAGGTGTGTTTCCAACTCTCACAGCAGCCGTAGCCAATCCCTGTCCAAATGCGAATGCGTAATTTAACATCGGCGCCAGAAGTCCGCATAGAACTGCCAGCAGGACGGCAGTTGCATATCCTTGCTGTCGCGGTAGATCGTTTTCTCCATTGCGGCTACCGTATTCACGCAATTGCCCACCCCAGGCCGTCAACACTATTCCAAGTACCATCACGACGACGCCTGCAAATATCTCTGCAAGCGCGGTACCCGAAACGAGTTTTCTCTGCCCCATCCACAACGGAACTAACGTTCCCAGTACCGCGCCAAGCCCTACAATCACCGCATAGCCAACCCCCATGCCTAACCGCAGTATGCAGATGCCAAACAGAATTTGAGCAATACCCCATCCTGCACCAAACAGAATCGGAGCATACATCGTACTCAAAGGGACTGCGAGATAGATATCAAACAGATGATCCACATGCACCAATGCCAAAGCCCAAGGCAACACCAGCAGAGACATCAGGCTGAACACCAGCCACACATTCTCCCATCGCCGCGTAAACTTCATGGGCAGCATGCAATTGCCTGACATCGCCCCCGCTACCATCGTCAGCCCAATTCCCTGCAGCACAAGCCCGCTCATCCGCACTTCCGTTGCGATAATTCCTTCAGATCACTCGATGCCCCCGGCTCTTGCGGTGTGCGGTAGAATCCTCCCTCAACCATCGCCGGATGCACCATGTGGTTTCGCAGGTGTGGAATGTATTCCAGAAACAGAGCATCGTGTCCTATTGCTACGTGATTGAAAAGCACAAGGTGTTGATGAATCTGCCCCATATCGCCAACATGGGGCACTATTGGAAGATTGAACTTCTTGGCAAGCAGACTCACTGTTATAAACTCGCTTACTCCCGCCAACCTCGTGCAATCCGCCTGCAAGAAAAACGCTGCTCCGGTTTGGATAAAGTTCTTGAACACGACACGGTTCGGGATATGCTCTCCCGTCGCTACCTTCACCGGAGCGATCTCCCGCGCCAGTGCTACGTGGGCCATCACGTCATCCGGATGTGTCGGCTCTTCAATCCAGAGAGGCCTTAGCTTAACCAACTCAGCACACATGCTGCGCGCGATTGGCAGCGTCCATTGCTGGTTCGCGTCAAACATGATCGTTCCGGAATCGCCTGCGCATTCACGCAACATTGCCGCACGTCGCAGATCTCGCGCATGATCACGAGACCCCACCTTTAGTTTGAATGCGCTGAATCCCCGGCCTATTGCTGCCGCCGTCAGCTCTCGCACCTTCGCATCGTCATATGCCATCCATCCAACCGAGGTGTCATAGCCCGGATATCCCGTACGCAGAATATCCGCACGCTGAGAGCGCGTCTCTTTCTGCTCTCGCAATATCGCTATAGCCTGTTGCTCGTCCAGCAGCTCATCCAGATAACTCAGGTCAAGTAATCGCACTACTTCTTCCGGCTGAAGATCCAGCAGAAGCTTCCACAGGGGTACACCTCTGCTCTTTGCCCAAAGATCGAAGCACGCATTGGTAATAGAGGCCAGTGCCAGATGCACTACACCCTTGTGTGGCCCCAGCCATCGCAACATCGGATTATCTGCCATCTGCCGCGACACATCTCCGAATTCTGCCATCAAGTCTTCAATCGGGCGTCCCCGCAATGGCTGTGCGAGTAGTTCAATCGCCTCGCAAACCAAGCGATTTCCTTCACCAAGAGTTAAGGCAAACCCTGTACCGCACATGCCGGTCTCTGTCGAACCGAGCAGCGTCACCGCCAAACAATACTCAGGCGACGTATGCACTGCATCGCTTCCCGCCCCAGGTGGCAATGAATACCTCGCATCGAATGTTGAAATGCGATCAATCAAACATAACGCCATCATCTACTCCTGTTTTGGAATCGAAAATCTTTTTCCGGTTCGCGCTGCACTGCCATGCAGACCTGATAATGCTCACCATCGCCTTACTGTTGGCGCTTACTACGCTTGCCCAATAGAGCCTTTTTCTCCCACTGGTCATAAGCCGTAGCTGCGAACCTTGTCATCACCTGCTGGATGTACTGCTCTACCACGCGCCCTTCGCCTTCCAGTATTAGATCGTGTATTCGTTGATGTACCTCAAGCTCATGGTTCCAAGGACCGGTTCCTTGTCCGCTTGCAACAACACGTATCCGCACGAACGCAAAAAACGGCAACAGAATCCTTCGTGCATGCTCCAGCAAAAAAGAATTTTGCGAAAGCCGGCAAAGTTCCAGATGAAATGCCAGATCGGCATCCAGTAACTCCGGCGCATTACCGCGCTTCGTTGCGCGCCGCATCCTGTCCACCGCTTCCTGCAAATCTCCTGTATCGACCTTGCGTTCTGCCGCCAGACGTCCTGCGAGTCCTTCCAGTGCGCCACGCAACTCATACAGGCGAAGCACGTCATCTTCACTCAAACTCACCACGCGAGCGCTTCTTCCTGAAGCCTTCGCAACAAAACCTTCCTGCGCCAAAATATTGATCGCTTCTCGAATCGAGCCCTGCGCAACACCAAACGTTCGCCCCCACGTCCCTTCCACGATCCGCGAGCCTGGCTTGAGCGTGCCACTAACAATCTCTTCCCGCAGGCGCTCTGCCAACGCGTGCTTCACCAATGGTTCATTACGTTGAACAACTTGTTTCGCCATTCGCTTTGTTACGGTATTGTTTGACATAAGTGCCTATATTAAAGTGCGCGAGCCTATAACTCCTCAATCTTCTAAAGTTAATGCGCTCGATGAACGCTTGGAATAGACCATCTCCAAGGAGCCCCATGCAACGCTACGCTCAAATCATCTATCTACGCCCCGAGGCAGAAGCCGCCTACAAGAAGTATCACCAGTCTGTTTGGCCCGACGTTCTCAGCAAGATCACCGAATGCAATATCCGAAATTACTCCATCTTTCTTCGCAACAACATTCTCTTTGGCTACTTCGAATACATCGGCAACGATTTCGTCGCGGACATGGCAAAGATGGCTGCCGATCCCAAGACGCAGGAGTGGTGGGCCATTATGAGTCCGATGCAAAAACCACTCGATAACCGCGCTGAGGGTGAGTGGTGGGCCTCCATGAAAGAAGTCTTCCATCTGGATTAAAAGTCGATGCATTTCTCTTCATTTAAGCGCTTATAGTAACCAGAAGCATATCACGCAATTCATGATATTTTGCTTATTTTCTAGAATTACTTGACATTTTATCGCAAGCACTTCTATTGTTTCTACCTAAATGAGCGCTCACAATCTTTCCCGTCGCCGACTTCTGCAAGCAGGCATCGCTACTGCTTCCCTTCCTCTTCTCCGTCGATTCACCTTTGGCGAAAACCTGGAAGAAGATCGCACCGCATGGTTTCGCGAAGCGAAATTTGGAATGTTCATTCATTGGGGTCCGTATTCTCTTGCCAGCGTTGAAGCCTCATGGCCGATCATGCAACCCGGTAAATGGAACATCACAGAGGCTGAGTATGTTGCTCTGTACAAGCGCTTCAATCCCACGAAATACGATCCCGATCACTTCATCGATCTCGCACGTGCTGCTGGACAGAAGTACATGGTCTTCACCACCAAGCATCATGACGGCTTCTGCATGTTCGATTCGTCGTATACCGATTACAAAATTACAAATACGCCGTACGGCAAAGATATCGTCAAGCAGCTTGCTGATGCCTGCACACGACGCGACATGCAACTTGGCTTCTACTATTCACCACCCGATATGCATCACCCTGGCTTCCGCGACACATCAAAGCCAGTTCGCGAAAACTGGCATGGACAGCCTGAGCGACCTGAATGGTCGTCATATCTCGACTACATGCAGCTACAGCTCAGCGAGCTGCTCACTCGTTATGGCGTTGTAAAAGATATCTGGTTCGATGGCTTGAACAATCAGGAGAAGTACGATGGTCAGCGCTTCCTTGATCTCATCCACAAGCTGCAACCGCCAACGTTAGTCAACGACCGCATCGGCGTCCCTGGAGACTACGTTACCCCCGAACAGTTCATCCCCAAAGCTATTCCGACCAAAGATGTTCGCATTCAGGGAATAGACACCAGCGTTCAGAAAAAACTTCATACCGGCATACCCTCTGCAGCAGACTTTCAGCTATGGGAGACCTGTATGACCATCAACAACACCTGGGCATACAACGCCAACGATCATGATTACAAATCCTCACACGATCTCATTCGCGGCCTGGTCGAGGTTGCAAGTCGGGGAGGCAACTTCCTTCTCAACGTAGGGCCTCAGCCCGATGGCATGATTCAACCTGAGTTTCAAGAGCGCCTGCGAGCCATCGGCGATTGGATCACCGTCAACGGCGACGCCATCTACGGCACAACCTACGGACCTATTCAGGGAGAACAGGCATACCGCACCACAACGAAAGAAAACAACATCTATATACACGTCCTGGATTGGCCTGCCACTGGATTACAACTGAGCGAAGTCAAACCCAAGGTGCTATCTGCACGCCTATTGGCGAACAATCAGCCGCTAACCTTCCAGCAGACTGAGAACGGCTTGCAGATTTCTCTGCCGCAACAAGCTCCCGATAAAAATGTCAGTGTCATCGCTCTAAGAACGCTTTGACTACTCTATGCCAGGCTCATAAAAGACTTATTCTCCGGGCTGAATCACAATCTTTAGTGAATCAGCCTGTGGATGAGAAGCCAGATCGATGCCAGCAACAGCATCTTCAAGAGAGAAGCGATGCGAGATAAGTTGAGTTAGATCGAAGCCATTACGATAGCCATCGAAGACCATACGCGTGACATCATCCTGAATAGCGACCGAGGCGCTATAGGACCCCATCAGCGTCTTCTCGTCCATGCAGACCGCTGCTGGATCGAAGGGTGCCTCGCCATGTTGCGTCTGCGCAAACAACTGTACTCGGCCTCCAGGACGGATCGCATCCATCGCTACTTTGATGAGGCTATTCCCTCCTACGGCCAGCAGCGCAACATCGGCTCCGCGTCCTTCGGTGGCTGCTTTTGCAGCTGCAACTACATCTCCACGAGCATCGAGTGGATGATGTAATCCGAACCTTGCGGCTACGGCATGACGCTCAGGATAGAGATCGCTAGTAAGCACCGTCGCTCCGGTTTGCCGCGCAAGCGCAGCGAGCAAAATGCCGATGGATCCCTGACCGATCACAAGCACCGTCTCATCAGGCTGCAGATTTAGCAGCCGAATAGCCTTGTAACAGGTGTTGACCGGCTCTATAAAAGCAGCCTGTTCGAAGGGAATATCATCTGGGATCTTGATCAGTCCATGCTGCACAATCCAATCCATGACGCGAATGTACTCAGCAAAACCACCGCCTGAAGGAGCGAAGCCAGCCGTGCAGCCAACTTTCTTGTATACCTCGCACTGCGCAAAGGTCTGCTTGCGGCAGTAATAGCATTCGCCGCAAGGAATATGGTGATAAGCCATCACGCGATCGCCTACCGCAAAATCAGTAACCCCTTCGCCAATGCGAACGATAGTGCCGGACATCTCGTGTCCAAAGACGCGCGGCGCATCGTGAGATCCACTATGGATCTTCTTGAGATCTGTGCCGCAGATTCCGCAAGTGTGAATCTTTACCAACACTTCGCCAGGGCCGATCTCAGGAACGGGGATGGTCTCGACGCGAACGTCGTTGATGCCGCGATAGACGGCGGCACGCATGGTTGCGGGAACGGTCACTGATTGGTTTTGCTGTGTCAATGTATTTCCTTATGCTTGCTGGCGATACCAGTTTAATTGCGATTCGAGTTCGCTGGTAAGAGACTGCACGGCGCGCTTGCTGTTACCCGCCAGTGCAAGGAGCTTTGGCCAAAGATATGGTCGAAGAATCGAGTGCGCCGCAAAGGCTGCTTCACGAAACTGTCCATCCGCGGTTGCAAATTGCGCGAGCTCCTCCATCTCAAATGAGGCTTCGTCCGAGATAGATTTAATGGCACGAAAAGGAAGACCATGAGTCTGTGCGAGACGAGCCACCGTTGCTGCCTCCATATCGACAGCGCTGGCCCTATAAGAAGCATAGAGGCGCTGTTTCTCCTTAATGTCTGCAATAACAGAAGTGGTAATCAATGTCTGATTCAAGAGCGGATCAGCAAAACGCTCTCCAGTACGAGCGTCGATAACAACTCCGGCACGAACGATATCGCCTACACTAAGCGCAGGATCACATGCACCTGCTAGACCAGTCGAAAGAATGGTGGTCACTGGCTTTAGGGAGAGCGCCGCCTGCACGGCAAGCGTAGCGCGATCCGCCCCCATCCCAGCACAGGCAACAACCGCAAAGTCATTGGTGTATGCGGTGATCTTGCCAGGGAGACGATGCTCCTGCCATCCACGAACAAGCGACTTTATCTCACGTGGCAAAGCAGCGATGATAGCTGGGCACTCTTTCATAATTGCTTTTCGAGTGCAGGCGCATAACCATACGCGATGAACCAGTCAATCGCAGAGCGCAGTGCGTGATAGACAGGAAGAACCTTGAAGCCCAGGTCCCGCTCTGCCTTGGAAGAAGAAGCAAACATCGTCTTCTTGCCCATTCGAACCGCTTCCACCGTGGCACGCGGCTCTTTGCCGCGAAGGCGACCAGTAACGTTTTCCTCGAAGAACGCAAAGGCCATCGCTACGGCATGGGGCACCTTCATCGTCGGCGAAGGCAGGCCGGTAATGGAGGACATGCGATCAAGAATCTGCTTAAGCGTCAGGTTTTCGCCGCCAAGAATATAACGCTCTCCGGGTGTTCCCCTCTCTAGTGCAGTGACATGCATTCGCGCCACTTCGCCAACGTCCACCAGGTTCAAGCCAGTATCCACATAAGCCGGAAATTTTTTGTTGAGGAAGTCCACAATAATTCTTCCAGTCGGCGTGGGCTTGGCGTCACCGGGACCTATCGGCGTAGTAGGGTTCAAAATCATGACGTGCTGGCCAGACTGTGCAGCACGAATCGCTTCTTGCTCGCCCAAAAACTTCGAGCGCTTGTAGACCCCAATCATGTCGGCTAGCGAAACAGGCGTGTCTTCATTCACGATGGAACCATCGCTTTTGAAACCCATCGTAGCGACGCTGGACGTATAGACAACACGCTGAACGCCAACCTCTCGCGCAATCCTCAGAAGCTCGCGTGTGCCATCGACATTGGCCGCGTACATCTCAGAAGGATCACGAACCCACAGGCGATAGTCTGCCGCAACATGCACCAGAGCCTCGCAACCTGCAAGCGCAGAGCGCAGCTTCTCCGGTTCGCGCAGATCTCCGACAACCGTCTCTGCATCGAGCCCTGCAAGCGAATCGAGGCGGCTCGTCTGACGCGTCAGTAGTCGAAGGCTAGCGCCCTCGGACGCATATGCCCGCGCCACATGGCCGCCGACAAAGCCTGTCGCTCCAGTAATAAATACGCGCACGTTTCGCTCTCTTCCCTATTTCTTCTTAGGAACGATGCAGTGTTTTGAGTGAAAGCAGATTAGTCCAGCTTCTCCGGCTCAATCTGAATGTTCTTTTCGCCGGCAGCCTTCTTTTCCCAATACTTTTTGACCCATGCCTCGAAGGTCTTACCCGCGGCGGTATCGCGTCCAGTAAAGGCAAGTGCAGCGATATCGGTGTAGGCAATGTTCACCTTCTCGCGCGCAGCCGAGGGAATAACACGCACAAAAGAATCGTTCAACGAAGCGCCCGAGCGGCGATCGAAGAGGTAGCCTTCGACCTTGGAACCATCCTTACGAGTGATCGTAATGTCGCCGCGATAGTCAAAGGCTTTTTCGAGCGCCTCGCGAATCTCCGCGTCAGTGGCCAACGCCGGGATCCAGCCTTCAAGGTTCTCTTTCTCGCGACCTTCGATGTGCTCCAGTTCGTCCGCGCTATGGTGGCGCAGCTGTTCAATCTTCAAATGTTCCTGCTGCTCTGTCGCCATGGTGCCTAATCTCCTGAAACCGTCTGCAACTGGTCGTCGGTCGCGTTAGAAGAAGCCTGAATCTGAACCAGCGGACCGCTATGCTCAGGCTTCCACTCGTTCAGCAGCTTCATTGCGTCTGCGTCTTCATAGGTAGAGGGAAGCACAAACTTTTTCGCTGTGATGAGAAAACCCTTCAATGAACTGAAGGCATAATCCACTGCTGAAGCCTCGTGCCCAGAGTGCACCATGCAGTTCGCACACCGCGGATTGCCACTCTTGGCGCCGTAGTTCTCCCACTCCGTCGTCTCCATCAACTCCTTGAAGGTATCCGCATAGCCATCCTGCAACAGATAGCAAGGCTTCTGCCAGCCAAAGATGGAGAACGTCGGCATGCCCCACGGGGTGCACTCGAAGTTCTGCTTGCCCATCAAAAACTCCGAGAACAGCGGATGAGTATTGAACTGCCAACTCTTCTTGCGATTGGAGAGAATGGCGCGGAACATCCTGCGCGACTTCGCCTTGCCGAGAAAGTGGTTCTGGTCCGGAGCCTTGTCGTAGGTGTAGCCCGGCGAGACCATCATGCTCTCGACACCCGCCGCCATCAGTTCGTCAAAGTGCGCACGCACACTGTTCGGATCAGCACCGTCGAAAAGTGTCGTGTTCGTCGTCACGCGGAAACCGGCTGCAACTGCGGCGCGCACGCCTTCCATGGCGATGTCGTAACCGCCTTCGCGGCAGACCGAGAAGTCATGATGCTCGCGCTGGCCATCTACGTGGACAGAGAAGGAGAGATACTTGCTCGGCTTGAAGAGATGCAGCTTTTCCTTCAGCAGAAGCGCGTTGGTGCACATATAAACATACTTCTTACGCGCTACCAGTCCGGCAACAATCTCCGGCATCTGCGGATGCAGCAACGGCTCTCCACCCGGAATCGACACCATCGGCACGCCGCACTCTTCCACGGCGCGGAAGCACTCTTCCGGCGAAAGGTCCTGCTTCAGGATGTGAGCGGGATACTGAATCTTTCCGCAGCCCGCGCACGCAAGATTGCAGCGGAACAAGGGCTCCAACATCAGCACGAGCGGATATCTCTTCCTGCCCGTTAGCTTCTGCTTCAAAACATAGGTTGCAACTGTCCAAGCCTGCGAAACTGGTACTGCCATCAGACTTACCTCCGATGAATCTCTTCGGCTACTTTGCCTCTTCACTTCCCATGGCACGGTGATAGGTTGTCAATGCCAACAACGGGAAGTACTGCTTATATAAGTGATATCCAAGATAAAAGACTCGCGGAAAGCCCGTCCCGGTGTAATAGCTCTCGCCATTGCGCCCCGGCACCAGTTCACTCCAGCTTCCATCTTCATGCTGCTTTTCAACCAGCCAGCGAATTCCCTTTGCCACCGAATCCGAACGAGTGTCTCCAGCAGCCAGTAATCCAAGCAAGGCCCATGCCGTCTGCGACGGCGTGCTCGGCCCAATGCCGCGCTGGTTAGGATCGTCGTAGGTGCCGCAGGTCTCGCCCCAGCCGCCGTCTGCGTTCTGAACCATGCGAATCCATTCGGCAGCCTGCTGAATGGCAGGCTCGTGATTCCAGAAGCCCATCGCCTCCAGCCCGCGCAGTACCAGGAACGTGCCGTAAAGATAGTTGACGCCCCAGCGTCCAAACCAGCTTCCGTCCGACTCCTGCTCTTTCAAAATGAACTGCACAGCCTTTTCGACGCGCGTGTCTTTACGAGTAAAGCCATACTGCGCCAACATCTCCAGCATGCGGCCCGTAATGTCAACCGTCGGTGGGTCGAGCATGGCGTTGTGGTCGGCAAACGGAACGTACTGAAAGATGCTCTTGGTGTTGTCTTTATCAAACGCAGCCCAGCCACCGTTCTTGCACTGCATCGCCCATATCCAGTTCAGTGCGCGCTGGCATACTTCGTGCTGATAACGCTCGCGAGGATTGTCGACAAAGTTCAACGCAAGCAGAACCTGGCCCGTGTCATCGATATCCGGATAGAACTCATTATTGAACTCGAAGTACCATCCACCCGGCTCGACGTTTTTGACCTTCTCCGCCCAGTCGCCCTTCTGGCGAACTTCCTTGGAGAGAATCCAGTCCGCCGCCTTCAACATGCGCGGATCGTCCTTGGCAATGCCAGCCTCGCCGAGTGCATACATCGCCTGAGCCGTATCCCATACGGGCGGAAAGCATGGCTGCATACGAAAGGTCGGGGGCGCATAGTCGGGCGTTCCCTCAGGGCAGTCGATGCCTAGCTTCTCAAACTCGTCCATCGCCCGAATCATCTGTGGATCATCGACAGAGTAGTCCAGGCAGCGCAACGCAACGATCGAGTTCAGCATCGCGGGATAGATCGCGCCTAACCCATCTGACTTCTCAAAGCGCTCCAGCATCCACTTCTCGGCCTTCTTGATCGCAATCTTCCGCAACGGCCGAATGTGCACCCGCTCAAACCAGTGAACCATGCGATCGGTGAAGAGAAAGAAATTGCGCCAGCTTATCGGATGCTTCTTGTCCCAGCGCAGATGCAGGTTCGAGTTTTGCCGCCCGCCCACAAACAGTTCGTCAATTCCCTGCTCCGGCGAAATCTTCTTGAACGGCTTCTTCGAATAGATGATCGACAGCGGCACCAGAATGCCGCGCGACCACGAAGAAATCTCATAGAGATTGAAGTAAAACCAGTTGGGAAAGAGAACGATCTCCGGCGGAATTGCAGGCACCGCATCGTAGTCGTACTGTCCCAGCGCGCACAGATAGATCTTGGTGAAGGTGTTGCACTCCACCACGCCGCCATGAGCAAGCACCCACTCGCGCGCCTTCACCAACACCGGATGGTCCTTCGACCACCCCATCAGCTTCAACGCCAGATAGGCCTTTACGCCATAGCTGATGTTCGAAGGCCCGCCAGGATAGAGGCTCCATCCGCCGTCTTCGTTCTGATGGCGAAGAATCTCATTGAGCGCCCGCTCCATCTTGCCCGGATCGCCCGTCCCCAGCAGAGTATGCATGAAGATGTAGTCGGACTCGAGCATACTGTCCGCTTCAAGCTCGCCGCACCAGTATCCCTCAGGGTCTTGCTGGCCCAACAGCCAATCCTTGGCACGGGCGATTCCATTCGCCACATGCTCTAATCCGAGGTCCATTCGGCCAAAGCGCGGCTGCGCCGACTGGTTTGCGGTCCTCGGATTACTTGAAGATGTACTCATGAATACCGAACTCTCTGGTTGGAACTTTCCGCTCAGCGTGAAGCCTGCGGAGCCGACGCAATAGCTTGGACGATCTCAGGAGGCAAACCGAAGCGAACATTCTCCGGCATCACTTCCACCTCATCAACCGAACCATAGCCTTTCGTTTGCAGATACTCAACAACATCCTTCACCAAAACCTCAGGAGCAGAAGCTCCAGCGGTCACGGCTACCGTATCGACGCCATCAAGCCACTCCAGCTTGATGTCCTCTGCCTTATCGATCAGGTAAGAGTTTGTTCCCAGATTCTGTGAGACTTCCACAAGCCGATTCGAGTTCGAGCTGTTGCGCGAGCCAACCACCAGTACAACATCCGCCCCATGGGCAACGTTCTTCACTGCGGTCTGGCGGTTCTCCGTCGCATAGCAGATATCCTGCGCGTGCGGCCCAACAATGTTGGGGAACTTCTTCTTCAGCGCCTCGATCATATACCGGGCCTCATCCAGCGAGAGCGTCGTCTGCGTCAGGTAGGCCACCTTGTTCGGGTCCGGAACCACCAGCGCTTCAACCTCTTCAACCGTCGAAACCACCTGGGTCACACTCGGCGCTTCGCCCTGCGTTCCTTCAACCTCTTCGTGATCGCGATGCCCTACCAACACAAGCGAATAACCCTGCTTGGCAAACTTAATCGCCTCCACGTGCACCTTGGTCACCAGCGGGCAGGTCGCATCGACAACCTTCAGGCCGCGCTCCTTGGCACGTTCCCGAACCGCAGGCGAAACGCCATGAGCGGAATAGATCACACGAGCGCCCTCAGGAACCTCGTCCAGTTCATTGACGAAGATGGCACCCTTCTTGGCCAGGTCAGTCACGACATAGCTGTTGTGCACAATCTCTTTACGGACATAGATCGGCGCGCCAAAGGTCTCCAACGCAATCTGAACGACATCGATCGCACGCACAACGCCAGCGCAGAAGCCGCGGGGCTTGAGGAGGAGAACTCGTTTGGTTTTAGGAGAGCTGCTCTGATCGATCGCAGCGTGGTCAAGAGTGGTTGTAGTCACGCCTACCAGTATACCGCGTTCAGGGTCGATTTGGGGTGAATTTGAACCATCCTTGGTGCACGAGAGCCCACAACGGCGAAATCAAAGATACGTCTCCCCTCAACTTTCAGAAAGGTTTTCTAAAACATTCCCCATCAAAGGCTTAGAGGCCAATCAAACTATAACTTTCCACCGCAGCCAGGATGTCCGCATCCGCACTTCAATGTTGTTACACCCTTGGCATTTTCACAGTAGGTTGAGCAATATTTTTTGCCCTCAGCTGCTACACAGGTACAACCCTCCATCGCACATTTCTTCGATTCTGTAGCCATTGTTATTCCTCCAGGACTTGCCTAGTCTGTGGGATGCCATCGCCTGCGGCGAAGATGCGCCCCCTAGCGGCTACTTTGCAGAAGATGTTCAGCGTGCTTCAAACTGGTCTCGGTCAGCTTCGCCCCGCTCAACATCCGGGCTATCTCCTGCGTGCGCTCGGTGTCTTCCATCAATCGAACGTCCGTCTGCGTCCGCCCCCGCTTCTCAGTCTTCTCTATCAGGAAATGCTGGTCGCCAAACGCTGCAATCTGAGGAAGATGCGTGATGCACAAGACCTGCTGCCCCTTCGACAGTGTCTTCAATTTCTTCCCCACCGCCTCGGCAGCCCGTCCGCCAATACCGATATCAATCTCGTCAAAAACCAGCGTGCGCGGCAGAGGAGCCTTTTTCTTCCTCACGCCTGCAACGCCTTCTTCTACCGTCACCTTCAGCGCCAGCATTACGCGCGACATCTCGCCGCCTGAGGCAATCTCATGCAACGGCTTCAGCGGCTCCCCCGCATTGGTAGCAATCAGGCACTCCACCTGGTCCCATCCATGCGCCGTCCAAGCGCTCGAAGCCTGCTCCATCGTCACCTGAATCTTGAACTTCGTGCTCATAGCCAGATCGTTGATCTGCGCCTCGGCCAGCTTCTCCAGCTTCTTCGCCGCCTCTGCCCTGCTTGCCGAAAGCTGTTTCGCAGCTGCCTGATAAGCCGCAGCATCCTGCAACTCTTTTGCCTTCAGCTCCAGCAGCAGAGCATCCCTGTTCTCCACCTCGCTCAGTTGCCGCGCAGCCTCCGCACCAAAGGCGATAACCTCCGCCAAGGTCTGCCCGTACTTGCGCTTCAACCGATCGAGAGCCGCCAGCCGATCTTCAATCTCCTCCAACCGTCCCGGCGCAGCATGAATATTGTCAGCAAAGTCGCGCACCTCGGCATCCACATCTTCAACCGCGGCCTTCGCTGCCGCCAGCTGTTGTGCAGGCTCTTGAAACCGCGCATCATACCGCGCCAGTTCCTCCAGATGCTTCAACGCCGATCCCAGCGCCGCCTCTGCCGAACTCTCCGACTCGTAGAGCAGTTCATGCGCGCCCATCGCCGCCGTATAAAGCTTTTCAGAGTTAGCAAGCACCCGCTTCTCAGCCTCTAACTGAACATCCTCGTCCTCTGCCGACAGCCCTGCCTGATCGATCTCCCTGCTCTGAAATCTCCACAGGTCTGCCATCCGCAAACGGTCCTGCTCTGCCGATTGCAACTCATCAAGCTTGTCGGTCGTAGCTCGCCACACCGCAAACGCTTCAGCCACAGCATCCGTCGATATCGCACCAAACCGGTCCAGCAAAATTCTCTGCTGCGTCTGGTCGAACGACCCCAGCGTCTCGCCCTGCGAATGCACCAGCGCAAGCTCCGGCGCCAACTGCCGCAACACTCCCACCGTCGCGGGCTGATTATTGACGAATACCCGCCCCTTACCATTCGCCGCTATCTCGCGTCGAAGCAATATATGGTCAGCCTCGGCATCGATCCCGTTCGCCTCAAGAATCGTCATCGCCCCGGGAGTCATCTCGAACACGCATCCCACCACGGCCTTATCGGCCCCATGCCGCACCACATCGGCAGACGCCTTGCCACCCAGCAGCAGCGCCAGCGCGTCGATCAAAATCGATTTCCCTGCGCCGGTCTCTCCCGTCAGCAGGTTCAATCCCAACCCGAAGTTAGCGACCGCACGGTCGATCACAGCATAGTTTTCCGCGCGCAATTCCAGCAGCATGTAAGCCTCAGTCGGATGACGTATCGCGAGGATAGCAAACCTCGTGCCGAAGCATCTATCGTTGTCCCTTAGGCATCACAGCAGATGCCCCCACCTGCACTTCACCGCAGCCACGATTTACACTAACGACTGGTGATCAATAACTATGCTCTGGACCTTTGCCCTTGCTCTCCTCCAGGAAGACGCGTCAAACCCCGCACCCATCGCCTCTAACGGCAGCGCTCTCGTGGAGATGGTTCACAACAGCGGTCCCGTCGCCTTTACGGTGCTCGTCATCCTGCTCATCGCCAGCGTCTTCTCCTGGGCCATCATGCTCTCTAAGTGGTCGAGTTTTCGCCGCGCTCAGATGCAGGGCCAGCGTTTCGTGCGCGCCTTCCGCAAATCCAGCCGCCTGAGCGAGATTGCCTCGGTCGCCGAGCAGTTCAAGCCCAGCCCGCTCGTCCCCGTCTTCATCGAGATCCACGACGAGTATCAGCGCCAGAACGGCGGACGCGGACTCCCTCGCAATCCCGTCGCCCTTGAGCGCGCTGCGCAGACCGCCTCCAGCGAAGCCCTCACTGCGATGGAGAGCCGCATGACCTGGCTCGCCACCATCGCCGCCATCGCTCCCTTCATCGGCCTCTTCGGCACCGTCATGGGCATCATCGACGCCTTCCACGGCCTCGGCACTGCGGGAGCAGCGACACTGCGCGCCGTCGCCCCCGGCATCTCCGAAGCACTCATCACCACCGCAGCAGGCCTCGTCGTCGCTATTCCCGCCGTCGTCGGTTACAACCAGCTCACCGCCCGCCTGCGCGAGTTCGGCGCACGCATGGACGACTTTGGCCGCGAGCTTCTCAACGCCATTGAAAACTCTGCTCTTCTGACGCCGCCCGCACAACCCCAGCAACCCGAAGAGCCACGCCGGAGGGCCTTCTAGCAATGGCCTTCTCCGCCAAAGGTCGCACACAGACGGCGCTCGCCGACATTAACATCACACCGTTGGTCGACGTTGTGCTCGTTCTGCTCCTCATCTTCATGCTGACTGCGCCCGTGCTCCAGTCCGGCGTCATCGTAGCCATCCCCAAGACGCGCTCGGTCAACCAGCTCACCGAAGAGCGCATGGTCGTCACGATCGACAAGGACCAGAACGTCTTTCTGCAGGACAAGCCGGTCAACGTCAACGACCTGCCGAACCTGCTGCGAACCGTCGGCTCTGCTCCTACCGCAAAGCGCATCATCTACCTGCGTGCCGATGAGCGTGTACCCTTCGGCGCCTTCGCCTCTGTGATGGATGCGGTCAAGCAGGCCGGCATCACCGACATCAGCATCGTCACCCAGCCGATCCAAAGTAAGTAAAGCCAAGTGAGGACCGGGTCATAGCTACACAGCTCCAATACAGCCGCGACACCCGCACCGACGACAAACTAGGCGGCAACCTCGTCGGCTCGCTCGTGCTGCATGCACTTGTCGTCGCACTCATCCTCGGCTGGGCATATATCTTTCGCTCGCACACTCCTCCATGGGGCGAGAACGCCTCGAACGCCGGAGCGATTCAGGCCACCATGGTCGCGTCCATCCCGCTTCCGCCCAAGCAGCGCGATCTCGACACCGGCGTGCTCACCTCAGAGACACCAAGCCCCGCGCCCGTCATTGCAAAAGAAAAAACCGCGCCACCGCCAGACCTGAAGGCTGTTCCCATCCCGCAAAAGGTTGTGAAGCCGCCCAAAGTCGCCCCGAAAGAGACGCCGCAGCCTCCCAAGCATATTCAACCTGTGCCGCCTCAACCTAAAAAGGCCACTACCGGCGAAACCGGCGGCATCCGCATTCCCGAAGCGACCATGCAGATGAAAAATGGCTCCGCCAGCATGAGCGTGCAGGACCGTGCCTTCGGCGCCCGCTTCGCCTACTACGTCAACATCGTCAATCGCACCGTCGCGCAGAACTGGTACACGCAGGAGGCCGATCCCATCGCCTCCAACGGCAAGAGCGTCACCATCGTCTTCGACATCAATCGCGAGGGAGTTCCCTCCAACGCGCGCATCGAGACCCGCAGCGGCTCTCCTACGCTCGACACCTCCGCCCTCCGTGCCCTGCAACGAGTCGAGGGCTTCGGCCCCTTGCCTCAGGGTGACCATATTACTGTTGAGTACACATTCAATTACCGCAGGCAATAACGTGTTTTATCGTTTTCAATCTCACCGCGTCTATTATTTGCATCTACCATAGGAGAGAATGCTTACCCCAGACCGCACATCCAATCGTCGCTTCGTGCGGCTGCCCATCTGGCTGGCAGCCATGTCGGTCCTTCTGCTCAGCGTCTCAACGCTCCACGCACAGGACTGGTTCAAGACCGAAACCTCCAGCGGTGCCTCCAGCATCCGCATCGCTGTCGCAGATTTCAAGCCGCTTTCGACCGATCCACAGACCTCCCCGTTCAAGCACACCTTCGATACGACCCTCTATAACGATCTCGCCAACGCGGGCATCTTCGACGTCGTCTCCAAGAGCTTGCAGCCGCAGTCCACGCCCGGCGCTCCGGCAGAGATCAGCCTTGCGCAGTGGGCCGCCGCTCCCTCTTCAGCGGCCATGGTCGCCTTCGGAGGCTTCAGCGTTCAGAACGGCAGAATCATCTGCAACGGCTATCTCTTCGACGCGAAGAACACGCAGTATCCTCAGGTGCTCGCCAAGCAGTACAACGAGGCAGCCTCGGACGACTCCGCCCGCCAGGTAGCCCACCGCTTCGCCGACGAGATCATCTTCCGGCTCGGTGGCGGCACTCCCGGCATCGCCGAAAGCAAGATCTACTACGTCAAAATAGCGGGCGGCACCAAAGAGATCTGGGCCATGGACTACGACGGGGCCAACCAGCACCCCATCACCCACCTCGGCACCGTCTCCATCTCACCGCGCATCTCGCCCGACAACTCCCGCCTTGCCTTCTCTTCGCTGGGCAAGCACGGCTTCCAGATTCGCATGTACTCGCTGCTGCTCAACCGCATGGTCAACTTCCCCGAGTCAGGCGGCACCAACATCTCACCCGCATGGTCTCCTGACGGAAACAACGTGGCCTACTCTTCCTCACGTACCGGCGACCCGGAGATATGGATCTCGGACGCCAACGGCAGCCTCGCTCGCCGCATCACCAGCTTCCGCGGCCCTGACGTCTCTCCCGTCTACAACCCCAAGACCAGCTCGCAGATCGCCTGGGTCAGCGGACGAACCGGCCTGCCGCAGATCTACATCATGGACGCCGACGGCTCAGCTGTGCAGCGCATGACCGACGGCGGCTACGCCTCTTCGCCGTCATGGTCGCCCAACGGCCAGTTCATCGCCTTCGCCTGGAACCGCAAGTATGGCCCCGGCGCTCCCGGCGGGCAGGACATCTATGTCATGGAAGTCGCCACCAAACGCTGGATCCAGCTTACCCACGATCAGGGCCCATGCGACTTCCCCTCCTGGTCGCCCGACGGCAGGCACATCGTCTACGCCAGCAGCGCCAACGGCAGAACAGCACAGAACAAGATCTGGACCATGCTTGCTGACGGCACGCAGAAACACGCCTTGACCGGCGCTGGTGCAGATATGCCAAATTGGAGCTGGAAATAAGTACTTTTGTCCATCTGCGAAAGTTGTTTCGCAGTCAACTTTGATTGTTTGAGATACTGCTGCTGAGCAAGGGAGATACGATGAACGTAACGCGAACCAAAATAAACCGGGCCATTGTGTTGGCCGCTACCGTAATTGCACTGGGAGCTGTCACCGGCTGCCACAAGAAACACAGCGGCGTTAACCCGAATAGCCTCGGGCCTGGGCCTGCAGAGACCGGAGCAGCACCGACGGCCACCATCACCGCCGATCCGACAGCGATCGACCTCGGCCAGTCCGTCGTCCTCAACTGGCGTACCGAGAATGCCACCAGCGTCACCATCGACGGCATCGGCCCGGTGAACGCCAACGGCACCCAGACCGTATCGCCCTCCACCTCGACCAACTTCCATCTCACCGCAAAGGGTGACGGCGGCACCACCGAGGCCAACGTTCGCGTCACCGTCCGCGTGCCCGAAGCACCCACCGTTCCCAGCAACGAGAACGGCGACATGGGCAGCGACGAGGTCTTCCACCAGAACGTCAAGGACGTCTTCTTCGACTACGATAGCTACGATCTCCGCCCCGATGCTCAGTCCTCCATCTCGCAGGCTGCCAGCTATCTGCAGGCGCATCCCGCCATCAAGGTCGTCATCGGCGGCTACTGCGACGATCGTGGATCGGCCGAGTACAACCTCGCACTCGGTGAGAACCGCGCCAACTCTGCCCGCACCGCGCTGGTCAATGCCGGAGTCGCCGCAAGCCGTCTCCGTGTCATCAGCTACGGCAAGGAGAAGCAGTTCTGCACCGAAGAGAATGAGAACTGCTGGCAGCAGAACCGCCGTGCGCAGTTCTCCCTCGATCGCTAGTCCAACGTAGTTGTTCACTCACACTCAGCCCCCGTGCACTTCACTGTACGGGGGCTGACAGCATCCAGAAAACCGAGCGTCGCCCATGGCCAACGAAAAAAACAAGCTTCCCTCCGCCAACAAATCGATCCGTCTCGCCTCGGTCGCCCTTCTCGGCACCGTGATGGTCTTCACCACGCCCGCCTTCGCCGCGAACCGCGACATGATCCAGCTCCAGACCCAGGTCCAGCAGTTGCAGGATGCCGTCGCCCGTCTCCAGCAGACCAACGACGAGCGCATGGGCGTCATGAAGGACCTCGTCCAGCAGAGCGCCGACGCCGTCAACAAGATGTCGTCGAACATGGACGATCTCAAGAAGCAGATGCTCGATCAGCAGAACGCACAAGGTAATAAGATCGATCAGGTCTCCGGGCAGATCCAGTCGATGAACGACTCCATCGACGAGTTGAAGGCGCGCCTCGGCAATCTTGAAAAGCTGCTTCAGAACATCCAGAACCAGCAGCAGTCGATGAGCGCCAGCATGCAGAACGCGCAGCCTGCCGCTGGTGGCGGTATCCCCGACAACTCTGCCGCTCCTGCCAACGCTCCTTCCGATGCCAACCAGCCTGCGCCAACCACAGGGCCTGACGGCAAGCCTCTTGCCGGAACGCCTATGCCAGCCGATGCAGGAGCAGGCGCACCGGCTGCTCCTCCTGCCGACGAGCTCTACAAGACCGCTCTCGGTGACTACATGTCGGCCAAGTATTCGCTCGCTGCGTCAGAGTTCGGCGATGTCACCAAGAACTACCCCGACAATCCTCTCTCAGGAAACGCCTACTACTATCGCGGAGAGATCGACTATCGCGCCGGACACTACGCCGAAGCCATCAAGAGCTACGACAAGGTGATCGAGCAGTACCCCGCGAGCAACAAGGTCCCGGTATCGCGCCTGCACAAGGGCAACGCGCTGATCGCCTCCAAGCAGACCGCAGCCGGCGTTCGCGAGCTGCGCGCTCTCATCCAGCGCTTCCCCAACTCGCCCGAGGCAATGCAGGCACGCAGCAAGCTCAGCGGCATGGGCGTTCCTGTCAATCCCCGCCGGTAGTTCCCTTCACAACCTAAAGCTGAAAATCAGGGCACCCCAGATCATTCTCACTGGGTTGCCCTGCTCTCGTCAGGGCGGTACATTGGCTTAACGATGTCAAATATCTCAAATGCACTCGACCTCTTCCGCCTCGACAATAAAGTAGCCCTCATCACTGGAGCCGCCAGCGGCCTCGGCGCAGCCATCGCCACCGCTCTCTCGCAGGCCGGAGCCACCGTAGCCGTCCACGGCAACCGTCGCCCCGCCGACGACACCGCCGCCGCCATCAACGCCGCCAGTGGCCGCGCCGAAGCCTTTCAGGCCGATCTCTCCAGCACCGCCGGGGCCGAGACCCTCTTCCACCAGGTCAAGCAGAAACTGGGTCGCGTCGACATCCTTGTCAACAACGCCGGAACCATCCACCGCAACGCCGCTGAAGACACCCTTCTCGAAGACTGGCAGCAGGTCCTTCAGGTCAACCTCACCAGCGTCTTCCAGCTCTCGCAGCTCGCCGCTCGCGATATGATCTCGCGCAATGCACCAGGAAAAATCGTCAACATCGCCTCTCTGCTCAGCTTCCAGGGCGGCATCCGCGTCCCTGCCTACGCAGCCAGCAAAGGCGGCGTAGCCCAGCTCACCAAGGCCCTTGCCAACGAGTGGGCACCCAAAGGCATTCAGGTCAACGCCATCGCGCCCGGCTACTTCGCCACCACCAACACCGAAGCCCTGCAAGCCGACGAGACTCGCAACCGCCAGATCCTTGAACGCATCCCCGCAGCCCGCTGGGGACAGCCCCAGGACCTCGCCGGTGCCGCTCTCTTCCTCAGCTCCAACGCCAGCAACTACGTCACCGGCACCGTCATCACGGTCGACGGTGGCTGGATGGGCCGCTAACACCGGAAAACTCTACCTCGTCCATGGCATCCAACCTCACAGGAGATTCCTGCCATGGGCGAGACGAATACCTACCAGATGCATCAGCGAGCCGCAGAGTTCCATCTTCAGGCAGCACACGCCCACAACGCGGCAGCGATGTCCCACAACAAAGAAGACCATCTCAGCGCCCACGAACTCTCGCGCCAGGCACACGAGCACTCCGCTAAAGCCTTCGAGGCTTCGCAAAAACTCTTAGCTGAGTTCAAAACCGAAAAATAATAACGCACACTCTGACCCAACTCGTCGCGTCAGAGTGCGCGTTTCATTCCTACTCCAGTTCAAGTCCCGGTAGCTCCACTCCACCGCGCCTGTTCGAAATATAAGCCGCTTCCACCGTGCGCATCGTGTCGATCGCGTCCTCCACGCTCGTAGGCAGCGTCGACGCTTCGCCCTGCACATAAGCCTGCAACGATCCCATCGACCCCATAAACGCATCCGGAAACCAGTTCCCGCTCACCGGCCCTTCGCTCCATCCGGCATCGCCGCGAACAATGTATTCGAGATTATCCGGCAGCCCCACCGGATAGTTCAGATTCACGCCCATCCGCGCCCGCATCGCGCCCTCCATTCCCTCCCACTGCACAAAGCTGCGCTGCATCTTCGGATCAAAGTCGTGGCTATGGTTCGCCGCGATGAACACGCGCTTATCATCCCCATAGTCGAACGTAATCACGCTCTTCGTCGCCGCAAGCTCGGCCGTCCGCGGACTCTTCACCGTCTTCGCATACACACCCAGCGGATTCCCAAACCAGCTCCGCACCAGATCAACATAGTGAATCGAGTGGTAAAGAATCTCCAGTCGCGGAGCCGTCTTCAAAAAACTCCAAAGCTCCCACGGCATATGGCAGCTCACAGAAACTTCCATGTCGTGCACCGCACTCAACGCACCAGCATCGTACAGCGCACGTGCCGCCAGCATATTCGGAGCCCACCGCAACTGAAAGTTCACCGCCGCCGTCAGTCCCTTGCTCCGGCAGAGCTTCAAAATTTCGGTAGCCTCACCCAGCGTCTCTCCCATCGGCTTCTGCAGCAGTACCGCCGCTCCATCTGGCAACTGCGGCAGCACCACCCTCTGCGCCGGAGCCGGAACTGTGCAATCGAACACCGCATCCTTCGGCGCATAGGCCACAGCCTCGGCAATCGTCCCGGCGACAAAAGGAATCGCAAACTTCTTCGCCAGCGTCTCCGCCTTTTCGCGGTCCCTATCAACCACCGCAACTACAGAAAACCCAGCCTTCTTATAAGCCGGAAGATGAGCGTCGTGCGCAATTCCACCCGCACCCACCAGCACAATCGGCCGCGCCACCTTTGGCCTTGGAGCAACTGCCTCCCGCATCACCTTCTCGAAATCCATTCGTTCTCCATTCACTAATGCAATAGCCATTCTATTGTTAACGAGCAGGACGCGCTCAACGCTACCCTCACATCCGCTTGCAACCCGCCGCTCCTCACCGTACCTTGGAACAAGCATGTCGTCCACGCTCGAGCTCGCACTCTTCTCCTGTCTTCTACTCGGCCTTCGTCACGGCTTCGACTACGACCACCTCGCCGCCATCTCCGACATCACCAGCGTCCAGCGCAACTGGCGCGAAGGCATGAAGCTCGGCCTGCTCTACGCCCTCGGCCACGCACTTACCGTCGCCCTCCTCGGCTCCGCCGTCATCTTCCTGCATCTCTCCCTCCCCGCGCATCTCGACACCGTCAGCGAGCGCCTCGTCGGTGCCACCCTCATCATCCTCGCCATCTATGTGCTCGTCACCTTCCTCCGCCGCAAGCCCGGCCACGAGCACCACCACATCCCTCGCAGCCGCATCGCCCTTCTCATCTCCGGAGCCCGCTACACCGGCTGGCAGATCCGTCGCCGCTTCAACCCCGCCACGCCGCAGCCCGAGCCCTTCGCCTTCCAGTACAACCAGAGCTCCGTCTTCGTCGTCGGCATCATCCACGGCCTCGGCGCCGAAACCCCATCGCAGCTCCTGCTCTTTCTCCTCGCAGCAAATCTCGGCGGCACCAGCCGCGGCTTCATCGGCCTGCTCTCCTTCATCGTTGGTCTGCTCATGATGAATACCCTGATGACCGCATCTGCCTCAGGCATCTTCGCCGGTGCAACCAACCGCCCGCGTGTCCAGACCGTCGTAACCTCGCTCACCGCGGCCTATAGCTTTATCATCGGAGCCATCTTTCTCTTCGGCATCTCCGACAAGCTTCCCCCACTCCTCCACTAGCGAGAAAATCCAATGAGCACAGCGCCGACCTACGCCACCTACCCCAGTCTTGTCGATCAGGTCGTCCTCATCACCGGCGGAGCCTCAGGCATCGGTGCCGCCACCGTCGAGCAGTTCGCCCTGCAAGGCGCTCGCGTAGCCTTTCTCGACGTAGCCGACAAACCAGCGCTCGCATTGATCGAAGACCTCACTCCACGCAGCAAGCACGCACCCCTCTACCACCACTGCGACCTCACCAACATCGAAAATCTGCAAGCCGCCATCGCCGCCGTCACCGAACAACTAGGCACACCGCGCGTCCTCATCAACAACGCCGCCAACGACGAGCGTCACCGCTTCGAAGACGTCACGCCCAACTCCTGGCACGCAGGCCTGGCCGCAAATCTTCACCACCAGTTCTTTGCCGCGCAGGCCGTCGCTCCCGGCATGAAGGCCGCAGGCGGCGGCTCCATCATTAACATGAGCTCCATCTCGTGGCGCATCCCCACCGCGCACCTCTCCGTCTACGTCACCGCCAAGGCAGCCATCACCGGTATGAGCCGCTCCATGGCCAAAGACCTCGGCCCATCCAACATCCGCGTCAACGCCGTCCTTCCCGGGGCCGTCCTCACCGAAAAGCAGCAGCGCCTCTACATGTCCCCCGACTACGAGCAAGAGCTCTTCAAGGTGCAGTTCCTGAAGCGTCACGTCATGCCCGACGAAATCTCCCGTCTTCTGCTCTTCCTCGCCGCCGACGACAGCTCCGCCATCACCGGCCAGGACTACATCATCGACGCCGGCTGGATTTAGTCACAATCCAACACAACCATCACCGCACGTCATCTCGATCGAAGCTGGCGGGTCCCCGACGAGCTTGCTCGTTGGGGTGCAAGCGCAGTGGAGAGACCCCTGTATTTGCCGTTGCCTGTTTTAAATAACCTCATTGCCACGTCTCAAGCCAGCACGCGGATAAACTATCCCCATGCTCCGAGTCCCCTACGCCGATCTCTACGCTGCCCTCCTCAAAGCCATGCAGCAGCTAGGCCTTCAAAGCGACCGCGCTGCCCTCTGCGCGCGCCTCTTCGCCGAAACCACACGCGACGGCGTCTACACTCACGGCCTCAACCGCTTCCCACGCTTCGAAGCAATGGTCCGCAACGGCAGCATCGACGTGAACGCCGAACCCGAGCGCACCGCCGCCTTCGGCAGTATCGAGCGCTGGGACGGCCACCGCGGCCCCGGCAACCTCAACGCCTACGCCGCCATGCAACGCACCATCGCTCTCGCCAAACAAAACGGCATCGGAGCCGTCGCACTCGGCAACACCAACCACTGGATGCGTGGCGGAAGCTACGGCTGGCTCGCCGCCGAACACGGCCTCTTCGCCCTCTGCTGGAGCAACACCCTCGCCAATCTTCCCGCCTGGGGCACCGCCATCCCCACCGTCGGCAACAACCCGCTCGTCATTGCCGTTCCGCGCCCGCAGGGACACGTCGTTCTCGACATGGCCATGTCACAGTTCTCCTACGGAAGCCTCGCCGCCTACAGCAAGCGCAACGCGCCGCTCCCCGTCCCCGGTGGCTACGACACTACTGGCAATCTCACCACCGACGCCGCAGCCATCGAGGAATCACAGCGCGCCCTCCCCATCGGCTACTGGAAAGGCTCCAGCCTTTCGCTTGTCCTCGACATGATGGCAGCCATGCTCTCCGGCGGACTCGCCACCCATCAGTTCCCTCTCGACCCCATGCACGAAGCCGGTCAATCGCAGATCTTTCTCGCCATCGATCCCTCTCACTTAAGCGCCGCCGAAGAGTTAAATCAGATTGCCGAAGGCATCATCGCAAATCTCCACGGCATCACACCCCTCGATGCTGCTCGCCCCTTGCGCTATCCCGGTGAACAAACACTGCATCTCCGCGAAGAGAATCTCCGTCTCGGGATCCCCGTAGACCCAGAGCTATGGCAGCAGATCAGCGCCGTGCCATAGCGCCATCGAATCGGTTAGCATGCCACCAGACAACGAGTCCGCTCGTTTTCGTGTCTAACCCAGAATGGCGAAAGTAATTAAATTCGCGGTTGTCGCGGTTTGCCTGCTTTGCATCCTCGCCGTGTGCATTGCGCCTCTTGTCGATCTCCCCGCTACCAGTCTTCGTGCGTATCAGGCAGCGGCGATATTGCTCTGGGGATTGATCGCAACTGCCTTCGCCCTGGCCGCTTCGGCCTCAAAGTTTCTCACCAGCCTTCGCATTACATCGCCAGTCCGCATCCGTCGAAAGACAGAGGAGTGGATAGGCTCTCCCGTAAGGCCCTCGTCTATCCTGCGATGCTAGAAAAGTTCTGCCCTCTTTCCAATCACTCCATAACCACGTCGGCGGGTCTCTCCATTCATTCCGCGCTGACCCCAGGGAGAAAAGGTGAAGACTTCAGAAGTGCTACACGCGTGGGCGGGAATCCTCGAAGGTCGAAGGCCGTCTCTATCCATTGAAATCACAAGAGAGTGCCCATTGCGCTGTCCCGGTTGCTATGCCTTCGACGACGCTCATCTCGGCGCCAGCGGCACCACGCTTCGCCAGTTGTCCGACTTCAAAGGAGACGCTCTTGTAAACGGCGTCCTCGAAGTCGTCGACAGATATCGCCCTCTCCATCTCTCGCTCGTCGGCGGAGACCCACTCGTTCGCTACCGCGAGTTAGAGATTCTTCTGCCTGAACTCGACCAGCGCGGCATCTACGTTCAGATCGTCACCAGCGCCTTCCGCGCCATCCCAAAACATTGGGCCGAACTTCCCCACCTCAATCTCGTCGTCTCCATCGACGGCCTGCAACCCGAGCACGACGCCCGTCGCAAACCCGCAACCTACGAGCGCATCCTCAAAAACCTCGAAGGCACGCAAGCTACCATCCACTGCACCATCACCGGCCAGATCGCCGGCAAACCTCACTACCTTGAAGACTTTCTCCGCTTCTGGTCCTCCCGGCCCGAGGCAAAAAAAGTCTGGATGAGCATCTTCACCCCGCAGATCGGGGCAGAAGGCCCCGAGATCCTCACCCCAGAAGTCCGCGCCGCCGTCATCAACGAGCTTCTGCGTCTGCGTCCTCTCTATCCCATCCTCGACATGCACCCCTCTTGCATCGAGGAGTTTCGCAACCCTCCCCAATCACCCGAAGAATGCATCTTTGCCCGCACCACTCACACCATCTCCGCCGATCTCAAAACCGCAATTACGCCATGCCAGTTCGGCGGCAACCCCAATTGCTCACAGTGCGGCTGCATGGCCTCTATGGGGCTCGCCGCCGTCGGCCATCATAAAGTTGCCGGAAACCTTACCGCTGGTCGTATATTTATGATCTCGGACCGTATTGGCACGGGCGTGAGGAAACTTTTACAACAGCCAAGGAGAGCCTCATAGCGCGATGACCCAATCCCTTGTCGAAGAGCCTATCCAAGTACACGTCACCAGCACAGGCCACGCAGTTGTACCGGGTCCTGCGATGAACTCTGTGGCAAGCCCGCTCGAAGCCGATCTCCGCAAGCAGCTCGCACGCATCGGCAAAGCCATGCATCGCGTCGGCTACACTCCCGCGACCGCAGGCAATCTCTCCGTGCGTCTCGACAGCGAGCGCATCCTCGCGACCCCAACCGGCTGCAGCAAATCCCTCCTGCAACCATCCGACATGGTCATCGTCGATCTCGACGGCCACAAGCTCTCCGGCCACCGCAAGGTCACCAGCGAGATCGGCATGCACCTCGCCGTCTATCGTGCGCGTCCCGACGTGCAGGCCATCGTCCACGCGCATCCTCCCATCGCAACTGCATTCGCCGCCTGTCGCAAGCCGCTCGATCAACCCATCTGTTCCGAGATCATGATGACCACCGGCCTCGTCCCGTTGGCAGAGTACGCAACCACCGGCACCGAAGAGGTCAGCGAAAGCCTCCAGCCCTTTCTTCTCACGCACGACGCCATCCTGCTCGCCAACCACGGCCTGCTCACCTACGGCGAAACTTTGATGGACGCCTTCATGAAGACCGAGACCGTCGAACACTTCGCCCAGGTCTGCCTCGCCGCGCATCAACTCGGCGGTGCGGTCCCGCTCGAAGACGCCGATCTCGAAAAACTTCGCCGGGCAAAGATGCGCTACAAACGAAACGCCTCCGACGAGCCCTGCAACGCCTGAGAACGAACTCAAGGCACCAACAGCTATCTCATCTTTAAAAACCAACCTCCCAATGCACGCTTCTCGATTGGGGCCGCACAGCCAACTATCTCGAAGCCCCAATGCACGTCATCTCGACCGAAGGCGGCGCTTTGCCGCCGCAGTGGAGAGATCCCTGTATTTCGTTTTGCCCCCGCCATCGTTCTAGCTTGTCGTTGCCGTTGCCCTTGCCGCTAGGTACAGCGAGGCTTTAGCCTCGCGTCTAAAAAAACCGCCGCAAAGCGGCCTCCGCTCTGCCGAAGGCCGGAGTGAAGGCGAAGCCGCAACGACTTTATATTGCCGTTGCCTGTTCCTCACCCCACTTAACGAAAACGCACGGCTTACCTTTAGCCACAGAACTCGTCTCAAAAATGAACAAATCCAAAATTCATTCGTACAGTCTTCTGAAGGGCAAATTGAAGCGCAAATCGTTTCCTAACAGACTCCTCCGAGCCTTGGCTGAAAGTTTATTCAGGAAGCGCTGCAACTTGACGCTCACTTGACGATCTAAACAGTAGTTTGCTACATAGGTACGGAGGAAATCTCTGATGCTTGAGTTGCAGAAACTGACGAAGCCGTACCTACTGGCCAAAATCTTCCTTCTCTTTGCTCTCTTCCTCTCCCTTCCTTGTCTTGCCGCCGCTCAATCCACCGGCGGACTCCGAGGCCAGGTGCTCGACCCCAGCGGTGCTCTAGTCCCCGGAGCCACCGTCACCCTCACCCAAGGCACCACTGTCCTCACCGCTCCCTCAGGCAACGACGGCAACTACGCCTTCCGCGACGTCCCCACAGGCACATACTCCCTCACCATCGACGCACAAGGATTCACCTTTCCCAAAACAGACGTAACCATCTCCTCCAGCCGCGTCCGTCAGATGAACCTCACCCTCGCCATCGCCGTCGAGCAGCAGAACATTCAGGTCACATCCCATAACACCGGCGTCAGCGTCGACCCCAGCGAAAACGCAGGCGCCATGGTCCTCAGCGGACACGACCTCGACGCTCTCTCGGACGATCCCGACCAGCTCCAAAGCGAGTTGCAAGCGCTCGCCGGACCCGCAGCCGGACCCAACGGCGGCCAGATCTACATCGACGGATTCGCCGGTGGCCAACTCCCGCCCAAATCCTCCATCCGCGAGATTCGCATCAATCAAAATCCTTTCTCCGCAGAGTTCGACCGCCTCGGCTACGGCCGCATCGAAATCCTCACCAAGCCCGGCACCGATAAATTCTCCGGCTACGTCATGACCTTCATCACCTCTTCTGCCCTGAACACAGCCAACCCGCTCGTGCAGGAGCAGCCCAGCTACCACGGCTACTCTCTCCCTGCTTACATCGCTGGCCCTCTCACCAAGCATTCGTCCTACTTCGCAAACTTCTTCCACAATCAGCTTCAGAATCAGGAGTTCGTCGTCGCCGTCAATCCAGCCGACACCACGGCCACCATCACGCAAACCGTTCAACGCCCCTCATCCTTCTGGCAGTTCAATCCCCGCTTCGACTTTCAGCTAGGCAAGAGCAACACCCTCTCTATCCGCGACTCCTTCTCCCGCTATCAACAGACCAACGCCGGTGTCGGCACTCTTGTCCTTGCCGATAACTCCTACAACCAGACCCAACTCGAAAACGCCATTCAGGTCAGCGACACCGTCGTCATCAACTCAAAGCTCATCAACGAGACGCACTTCCAATGGCGAAAGGTCCGCAACAGTCAGACCGCCAACACTTTTACTCCAACCGTCACCGTTCAGGGAGCTTTCACGACCGGCGGCAACAGCTCCGGCGTCGTTCGCGATCATCAGGACATCTTCGAGCTGCAGAACTACTCCACCGCAACCGCAGGTCTGCACACCATTCGCTTCGGCGCCCGCCTGCAGGCGTACCGTGATGCCAACTACTCCACCTCCGGCGTCAACGGAACCTACATCTTTCAATCCCTCGACCACTACCTCGCAGGCAAGCCCGATCAATATCAGGCCACAGTCATCAAGAATCCCCTGGCGCGCGTACTCCTCTTCGACGCCGCTCTCTTCTATCAGGACGACTGGCGCTGGAAGCCAAACTTCACCCTCAGCTACGGTCTCCGCTACGAAGGCCAGAACCGCATTCGCGACCACGCCGACTTCGCGCCGCGCGTTGCCCTCGCCTGGGCTCCCGGACACATGGGCAGCAAACCGCCCAAGACCGTCTTCCGCGCTGGCTACGGCTGGTTCTACAACCGCTTCACCGTGCCCAACTCCTTCAACTCGGCCACCGGAACGCCGTACATCATTCAAGCCCTTCACCAGAACGGCATCAACCAGCAGAGCTACGTCGTCAACAACCCCGGCTTCTACGATCCCACCACCCCAGCCTCACCCACCACCCTCAGCAGTGACAGCACCTCGCTACCCACCGTCTACAGCATTGATCCTCACTTTCGCGCCGCGCTCGACATGCAGGGCGGCATCGGCGTAGACCGCGCTGTCGGCAAGCTGGGCACTGTCAACGTAACCTATCTCTTCACCCGCGGCATTCATCAATACCTGACCAACAACATCTCCGCGCCCAGCTTCGATCCCACCACTTACACCATCACCGGCCCCACACCGTCCGAGTTCAACTACCAGTTCCAGTCCGGCGGCATCTACAAGCAGAACCAGATCATCGTCACCGGCAACACCAAGTACAAGAGCATCTCAGTCCACACCTCTTACACCTTCAACGATGCCCAAAGCGATACCCAGGGCGTCACCTACACGCCATCGGTCGCCGCAAAACCCAGCCTCGACTACGGCCGCGCCAGCTTCGGCATCCATCATCGCCTCGTCATCCTCGGCACCTACGCCGCTCCGCATGGCATCATCGTCGCGCCACTGCTCTTCGCGCAATCAGGAACACCCTACAACCTCACCATCGGCAACGACCTCACCGGCAACAACCAGTTCAACGCCCGTCCCACCTACGGCACCTGCGGAGCAACCGACGTCGTCTCCACTCCCTACGGCTGCCTCGACACCGACCCCATCGGCAAAGGCGAGCCGATCGTTCCCTACGGCATCGGAACCGGCCCCGCTAACTTTGTGCTGCATATGCGCATCAGCAAAGCCTTCGGAGTCGGCCCCAAGATCAAAGGCACCACGGCCAGTGGGTTCAAAGGTGGGGGCGGCGGAGGAAGCGTCGCCGGTCGCGGCCTCGGCGGCGCACAAGCTGGCCCCAAACTCGATGCCAGCGTCACCCGCAAATACAGCCTCACCATCGTAGCCACCTCGTTCAATGTCCTCAACATCGTCAACCGAGGCACACCAAACGGCGTCCTGAACTCCACACTCTTCGGCAAAACCCAATCACTCGCCGGAGACGGCTTCGGCTCCAACACCGCAGGCAACCGCAGCGTCTTCCTCCAAGCCATGTTCAACTTCTAGCCCATTCTTCCTGCTACGAAGCAGCAAAAAAGCACGTCATCTCGACCGAAGCGAAGCGGAGTGGAGAGACCCCTGTATTGGTCTTTGTATTTGCTTCTAGGTACGCCAAGGCTTCAGCCTTGGTCCTCTAATTCAGTCATGAGAACAAGGGGCTTTAGCCCCTTGTTCCATCCCCGCCGGATAGATTCAACCCCGCCCCACGCGGCTCAGGCTCAAGATTCACCATCACATCCTCGCCCTCCACCCGCACCGCAAACACATCCACACGCTCGTGCACCGGATACTCCGACAGCCCCGTCTTCAAGCTGAACGTCCAGGAGTGCCACGGACAAACCACAGCCTCTCCCTCCAGCCATCCCTGCCCCATCGGCCCCTGCCGATGCGGACAGACATTATCAATCGCCGACAACTCCCCATTCACATTCGCCAGACAAATCTCAACCCCACCCGCCTCAGACTCCATCACCTTCCCCACCGCCGGAGCCTCACCCACCCCACACAACCTCACCCACTGCGCCACGTCCAAAACCCTCCAACTTCCATCGTAGAGCAAAGTAAGCACGTCATCTCGACCGAAGTGGAAGCACCCCAAACTCACGTCATCTCGACCGGAGCGCAGCGGAGTGGAGAGACCCCTGTATTTGCCTTTCGCTTGCCAGACATCAACCGCAGAAGATCTAACGCCTCCAAATGCTAAAGTTCATACAGACCCCTTCATGCCTCGTCCCGCTGCAAAAACGCCCAAGCGCCGCCCACAGCCAACCCCTCAGCCTGAAACAGTCGACCCTCGCTGGCTCGTCAAAGCCATCGCCGCCACCATCGGCGTAGCGATCCTCTGCGGCTACCTCGCCCTCTGTCTGCTCTTCTACCAAGGCCAATGGCAGCTCGTCCTTCATCCCACCCGAACCACCAGCGTTCCCGCCTCCATCAACGGCGCACCCTACGAACTCCTCCACTTCGGCCCCGACGACTCTGCCATCCCGCAACTCACCGGCTGGTGGATTCCCGCCGCACCCCAAGCCCCCTACGCAAACCTCACCCTCCTCTTCCTTCCCCCCGGCGACGGCTCCCTCGCCGACTCCATCCCCACCCTCGCCACCCTCCACAACCTCGGCATCAACATCTTCGCCTTCGACTACCGCGGCTACGGCCAAAGCGCCAACACCCATCCCACCCAGCAAAGAATGGCCCACGACGCCGACTCCGCCTGGACCTACCTCACCACCTCAAGAGATGTCCCTACAAACCGCATCATCCCTTACGGCACCGGAGCCGGAGCATCCCTCGCAGCCTCGCTCGCAACAACGCACTCCACCATCCCAGCCCTCATCCTCGACTCGCCCCACACCGACCTGCTCGATACCGCTCGCCGCGATCCCCGCTCCAGCCTCTTGCCCGTGGCTCTGCTCTTCCACGAAACCTTCCCGCTGACCGCCCCACTCCAAATCCTGCACACCCCCAAACTTCTCCTCAGCAAATCCAGTCAGTCCCCCGCAGCCTACCGCACCGCCGCTGACCCCAAAATCACCGTCGAATTCACCACCCCCACCGAAGCTGTCTACACACAAGCACTCACTCGCTTCCTTGACAAATACGCTCCCAACTCGCAGCAGCTCGTACCTACCCCGGCACCCGCGCATTAAATAACCCGCAACCTCTCACTCCGCCAAGCTACCTTAAAAGAAGAACCCTTATGATCCGATTCCTGAACAACCTTCAGCCCTGGGGAGCCCTGCTGCTGCGCCTCGTCCTCGCTCTCTCCATGATCGTCCACGGCTACCAGAAGGTCTCGACCCACGCCGCGCTGCATCACTTCGTCCACTACGTCGTCACCCTCGGACTTCCCTATTGGCTCGGCTACATCTCGGCCTTCACCGAGTTCGTCGGCGGCATCCTCGTCCTCCTCGGCCTCTTCACCCGGCTGGCCTCGGGACTCATCGCCATCAACATGCTGGTCGCGCTCTTCACCGTAGGAATCCACCAGGGCTTCGGCATCTACAACTACATCGCCGAGCTTGCCGCCATCGCCATCATGCTCTGCGTCTACGGCGCAGGAGCCCTCTCCCTAGACCGCAGACTAGGCCTCTCATAGAAATTCCCACCAAACCAAACACACGTCATCTCTCAAGCGCAGCATTCCACGACACGTCATCTCGACCGAAGCCGCGCAGCATCATCGCGCGGCGTAGTGGAGAGATCCCTGTATTTCGTCTTCGTCTTTGCTTTTGCAATTGTCGTTGCCTTTGCACTTGCCTTTGCAGTTGCACTTGCCGTTGCCTTTGCAGTTGCACTTGCCGTTGCCTTTGCACTTGCCTTTGCACTTGCACTTGCCGTTGCCTTTGCAGTTGCACTTGCCGTTGCCTTTGCACTTGCCTTTGCACTTGCACTTGCCGTTGCCTTTGCAGTTGTCGTTGCCCTTGCCGCTAGGTACAGCGAGGCTTCAGCCTCGCGTCTAAAAAACCGCCGCGAAGCGGCCTCCGCTCTGCCGAAGGCCGGAGTGAAGGCGAAGCCGCAACGACAGATTCATTACCGAGCCCCAAAAGGAGTGAAGGCCCCCGATACTGTGGGGGCCTTACGTTTACGGTAGGTATTTGCCTTGCGGATAAGGGAAGCCGGGACCGAGGGAACTGAAAGTCCGGCGACTGCTAACTACAATCAATAAGACGCCCCTTCAGCAAAAAAGTTGTCCTCATTTTCCACCATTTCGTAGGTTCATTTTTTTGATATCCCGAAAACAGAATAGCTATCCAAACAAACCCACGTCATACCGACCGAAGCCGAAGGGCGTAGCGGAAAGACCCCTGTATTTGCCTTTGCTTCATCCGCCTAAATAAAATTCAAAAACTCTCGCGGCGCCACCTGCGACCCCGGAAACACCAGCTCCAGATTTTTTGCACCAAGCGTCTTATAAGCCGCCTCGCCCAGCACCCGGCGAAAGTCCGTCGTCACCGTCAAATCCCGTCCTTCATTCAACAGATCGTTATCCAGCCCCGGCCACTTCCCGTAGATCTTGCCACCCTTAACCTGTCCACCCAGCACGAACATTACATTTGCGTGACCATGATCGGTCCCGCCCGTCCCATTCTGCCTCGCCGTCCGGCCAAACTCCGACATCGTCACCAGCGTCACATTCTCCGCCTCATCTCCCATGTCCTTCCAGAACGCCGCAATCCCCTCCGAAAAATCCGTCAACCGGTTCGCCAACTGCCCATTCGCATCTCCCTGGTTCTGGTGCGTGTCCCATCCGCCAATGTCCGAAAACGCCGCCTCCACCCCAAGGTTCGCTTTCATCAACTGCGCCACCTGCTTCAAACTGTTGCCAAACTGCGTCTTCGGATACACCACTCCCGCCGCCGGCTGATAATGCGCCGGATCGGTCGCCTTCAGCATCTTCACCGCCTCGAACGTCTCCTGCCCCGTGCCATGCAACACAGCATCCGAACTCTGGTCATACATCGACTGAAACGCATTGCTCATCGGCGAAGTCTGCAGCCCGCGTCCGCCCACAGAGAAGTCCAGCACATTATCCAGTGCAATCGCCGGAACCTTGCCCTCCAGCGTCCGCGGAATCTCCGCACCCAGCGCCACCGCGCGAAACGCCGAAGGCTTCCCTCGCAGCAGCTCCGCCTGCAAAGCCCTATTCAGCCACCCATCAGGAGTAGACTTCACCCCCGGCGTCCCGCTCTCCATATAGTCCTGCGCATCGAAGTGCGACCGCGTGGTATCCGGCGAACCCGCCGCCGGAATAATCGCCAGATGCCCCTGGTCATACAGCGGCTTGAACGCCGCCATCGCCGGATGCAGCCCAAAGAACCCATCCAGATCGATCACCTCATTCGGCTTGATCGCAATCGTAGGCCGCATCGCATAGTAGTTCTGCTCGCGATACGGCACCACGATATTCAAACCATCTGCCGCACCACGCTGAAACAGCACCACCAGCTTCTTCTTATTCGCAGCGGCAGTCGTCATCTCCGCCATCACGCTGCGCGTCAAAAAACCAGGAATCGCCGAAGTCCCCACCAGCGCCAACGCGCCACCCTTCATAAAACCACGTCTGGTAATCTCCATCTCGCGACTCCTTCCAACTCAAACCAACGCCGCACCGATCAGCAGCCTACTATACCTAACTCCATCCCCGGCACGAAGTTTCGCAACTTCTGCCATGCCGCTCCATAAATGTGCACGTCATCTCGACCGAAGGCGGCGCTTTTGCCGCCGCAGTGGAGAGACCCCTGTATTTCACACCGCATTGGAGCGGCATCACTTATCTCCGCTGAAAATCCGGCGACCCCAACAACAACCCCGCCATCCCCTCAGCCTCCCTGTCCTCCTGCTGCACCGAAGCCTTCACAACCCTCCCCGCCGGAAAAGCCGGAAAACTCTGCGCCGCAAACTGCTGCAAAACCGTATCCCGCGTATGCTCGCTCGCAGGCTGCTCCAGCAATATCGACTCCAGCCGCTGCTCTTTCGCCGCCACACTCTCCTCCGGCAACTGCGACTCACCCAGCAACCCCCGCCAATCCGTCTGGACACCGCGCACATGATCGCCGCTCAAAGCCAGCGCGAAGTTCATCCGATCAACAAGGTCGCCCGTATTCACCCAGCCATCCGCCTTCCAGCTATATCCATTCGGAGTCTGCATCCCATACAGCGGCATCCCCAGCCGATTCAGCGCCGCCACCAGCGGCTGAGCATCCGTCACCTCCGCCCCACTCGCCCGCACCGCCGACACCACAAACTCCACCGGCGTCTTCACCTTCGCCCTGTACACCTCAGGCGACCAGAACTCCGGCGAGTCGAACATCGTCCGCAGCACCACCTTGATATCGCCATGACTCTTCACAAACGCCTTCGCCATCCGGTCCACCAGCGCCGGAGGCGGCGTATCGCTCACAAACCGCACCGCCAGTTGCGTCGAGATCAACCGCGCCGTCGCCGGACTCGTCGCCAGCATATGCAGCACCTCAAGCCCCTCAACCTCGCCATTTTCCCTGACCTTCTTCCCCAGCACCATCTTCGTGCCCGGCTCGTGCCGCCGCTCGTCGAACTTGTACACCGACCCCTCATCCGGTTTATCCACCGTCCATCCCGTCAGCGCCTTCGCCACCTCAATCACGTCCTGCTGCGTATACCCCTTGCCGCAAGCCTTATCCAGCCTCTTCGCCGAGCGGTCCGCGCTCACCTCGCACTGCACCCCAATCGTATGCAGCTCCATCAGCTCGCGCCCATAGTTCTCGTTCAGACCACGGTCCTTCAACGCCTGCTTTACCTGCGGATTCTTCGCCCGTTGCGCCGCCCGCGCCGCATTCTGGGCCGCCTGCGAATCCGGCCCAATGCTCAACCAGTTGTCCAGATACACCAGCATCGCCGGACTCTTCGCCGTCGCCACCAGCAGGTCTTCAAACTTCCCCAGCGCATGCGGTCGAATCACATCCCGCTCAAACGCAGGCAGCAGATAAGGCTCATTCTGGTTCTTCCGCAGATACACATTGAAGTGGTTCAGCCAGAAGTCCGTCATCACCGCCTGCAACTGCCGCTCGCTATAGATGTCCCGAATCATTCGCGACTGCAACAACTCCGCATCCACCATCTGCGGCCCACCCTGCAACGCCTCAAAGGTCTCCTTCTGCTCCGGACTCAACCCCTGCCGCGCCACCACAAGGTCTCCCGGCTTCAAGCTTTGGCGAAACGCCAGAAACTCCTCCGGCGATATCCCCACCATCCGCCGCATCCGCGCATCCGGCGGCAGATTCACCACCTTCAACGCATCGAGGTCCGCATACAGCTTCTCCTCCCGCGCCGCCGCCGCAGCCGCATCCATGTCCCCCGCCGACATTCCTCCAACACCCGTCTCGGAAGAAGACATCTTTGCCGCAGCCGAAGCCCCCTGCCCCAAACGCACGTCATCTCGACCGGAGCGAAGCGCAGTGGAGAGACCCCTGTATTTCGCACTTCCCTCAGCCGCACCACCCCCACCCGCCTGCATCGCATTCCCCCCCGCAGCCGCAGCCTCCTGCTTCGCCTTTTGCGCCTCGATCCGCGCCATCTCATCTCCATAGATCGCGCGTTCCACCGGATCACCGGGCAATGGCGCTCCCGTCCGCATCATCTGCCGCAGCCGCTGCGGCGTCGGATACCGCTCCATCAGCTCCGTCTGCGAGATCCGCATCGCCGGAAACATCGCCAGCCGCGCATCGAGCGCCGAGTCGTCAATGCTCGAAGGATTCAACTGCTGCTCAAACCACCTCTTCAACCCCATCGCCTCAACCTGGGCCACCTCACCCGGCCTCGGCCCAAACGTAAATCGGTTCAAGGCATGAAGCACCTTCTCCTGCCCGTCGCTCTGCTTCTTCTCCGTCCGCACCCCCGCCGCCATCGGCTGACACGACACCAAACCCGCCAGCGCAAAAGCAGCAACACGGACCACCCCGCCCACAATGCCGTCAGCAGAGACTCGCACAGCCCTCATATAACCTCCACATAGCTCTCTACAAACTCAGACCCCCATCCTCCTCTTCCAGTTGCGCTTTGTCGCGAGTTAAATTCTGTCAAGCTACCACCCCTAATCAAACACATTAGGAAATACACGCAATCAGCACATATAAAACAATTTGCAATCACACCGAAGATCTGCAAAACAGTTCCACCCAAATCACTACAATCAAACCAGCGACAGAAAAAACTTATGCCCAGCGCAGGTCGCTGGGCATAAGTCCTTTACAAAGAAGACTTTAGAAAATAAGTCCTTTAGATGCAAGACTTTGGACTAGAAGTACCCCAGGGGGGTACCCCTAGAAGATCTGGAAGTTGACCTCGACGTTCAGCTCCACAAGCACAGGCTTCCCGTTCTCCATCGCCGGTTTGAACTTGTACTGCTTCACCGCTTCAACCGCCTTCTCGTCCAGTCCCATGCCTACACCGCGAATCACATGCACATGGCTGGGAAGTCCGTTGGTATCGACCCAGAGATTCACCAGAACATTTCCGGCGACCTTCGCCTTGCGGGCCTCTTCTGAGAACTCCGGCTCAACCGAATAGATCAGCACCGGAGCCGAGACGCCACCGCCGATCCGTCGCGGGCCGCCGCCGGTATTGCCGCCCGAACCCGGCCCAAGTCCTGAGCCGTCGCCCGAACCCAGTCCGGTTCCGTGGCCGTTGCCCATCGACATGCCCACCAGCGGCGAGTTGGCAACGCCGATCTGCGGAATGCTGCTGGCCATGTGCACGTCCTTCTGCACCTCGATGGTCGGCGGAATGTTGATCTTCGGCTGCTCCAGCGGAGGAGCCTTCGGCGGAACAATCTGGGTCTCCGCAAATTTAGGCGGCGTTCCCTTCGTCACCGGAGTCGTGTCATGCTGGCCGCCGCCGCCGCCCATCGACTTAGCCTGGATCGGGGCCATGGGAGGAACATTAACCTCAGTCAACACTTGCTGCTTCACCGGAGCCGCAAACTTGATCTTCTTCGCCAGCAGAAAGGCGATCAGTAGAATCACCAGGCCGTGCAGCACCACCGCAATCGCCGTCGAGGTCGGGTCGCGCTTCACCTTCATGCGGTCGACCACGGCAATCGGCTTCGACTCAAGCTGCAACGGCGGCAGCTTCACCGGGAAGAACACGTCGCGAATGCTGCTCCACAAAGAAGCGAAGGTGCCCTCTTCTTTAATAAGGAGGTCGCTCTCGACCGGCTTCGACTCAAGCTGCAGCGGCGCTTCCTTCTTCGTGCTGAAGGTATCGCGAAGATTTTCGAACAGCGAAGTCCACATCGACCCTTCGGTCTCCTCATTCAAATGAGGGGCCTCTGCAGGGCGTAGTTCCGGGGCCTCGTGCTCTGGTTCGTTTTCGTGCGGAATCATAGGTATATCAGCCAAATTGTCTCGCCTCAGCCTGCAGGATCGTATGAGAACCGTTCCACCGGCTTTTTTCGGAATTAGCGCGCATCATTCTCTTTATCTACGTTCCCGGTCTTCCGCCGGTTTTTTCTCCGCTACAACAGCAAGGCACTTGGCTTCACAAGCATTCTACAAACATTAATCCAATTTCGCTCGTTCCATTGGACGCACTTCCTGTGCGGAATGTCTCGCCCGCACCTCATCTGTAACCCCACATCTCCGATTGCAGGCCGGATACAATAAGAGTTTGGCGCAAACCGAACATCTGTCTAACCGCGATCAAGAGGAACGAATGCCGGAAGTATCTGATTCAAAGCCCAAACTCGACCCATCCGTGAAGCCGCTCAAGTCTACCCTGAACCTTCCCGAGACCAGCTTCGCCATGAAGGCCAACCTGCCCGTCAACGAGCCCATCCGCCTCGCCGAGTGGCAGAAACAGGACCTCTACGCCCAGATTCGCGCCGCCCGCGCCGGTTCGCCCAAATACATCCTCCACGACGGTCCGCCCTACGCCAACGGAGCCATTCACCTCGGCCACGCCCTCAACAAGTGCATCAAGGACTTCGTCGTCAAAACCAAGACGATGGCGGGCTTCGACTCCCCCTACGTTCCCGGTTGGGACTGCCACGGCCTCCCCATCGAAATCAAGGTAGATGAGCAGCTTGGCCGCAAAAAGCTGGAGATGGATCCTATCGCGGTCCGTAAAGCCTGCCGCGACTACGCGCAGAAATACGTCGATCTCCAGCGCAGCCAGTTCGAGCGCATCGGCGTCTTCGGCCGCTGGAACGATCCTTACCTCACGATGTCGTTTCCCTACGAAGCCAGCATCGCCGAGACCTTCTACGACTTCTTCGAGGCAGGCTTCGTCTACAAGGGCCTCAAGCCCGTCTACTGGTGCATCCACGACCGCACCGCGCTCGCCGAAGCCGAGGTCGAGTACGAGCAGCACAACTCGCCCAGCGTCTACGTCCGCTATCAACTCACCAGCGATCCAGCGGCCATCGACGCCAAACTGGCAGGCAAAAAAGTCGCCACCATCATCTGGACAACGACTCCGTGGACGCTTCCTGCATCGCAAGCCGTCGCCTTCAACCCCGAGCTGGAATACGTCGCCCTCGAAAACTCCGACGGCAACGTATATGTAGTCCTCGAAGCTCTCGCAGCCGCAGTCAAAGCCGCCTGCAACCTCACCGAAGCCGTCGAGATCGCCCGATTCAAGGGAGCGAAGCTCGACCGCGTCACCTTCCAGCACCCCTTTCTCGATCGCCAGATCCTCGGCGTCACCGCCGACTACGTCACCGCCGAACAAGGCACCGGAGCCGTCCACACCGCGCCAGCCCACGGCGTCGACGACTTCTACACCGGCAAGCGCTACGACCTGCCCGAAGTGCAATATGTAGACAACGCAGGCAAGCAGCGCCACACCGAGCTGCACGGCGGTCATCCCGGCGAACCTTACGACGGCCTCACCGTCTTCAAGTCCAACCCGGTCATCATCGAGCTGCTGCGCGAAAAAGGGGCGCTCCTCAGCGCCACCAGCTTCGAGCACTCTTACCCGCACTGCTGGCGCTGCCACAATCCCGTCATTGTGCGCGCCACCGAGCAGTGGTTCATCGGCATGGAGACGCCGATGTTCACACCCGAAGGCAACGAGACCACCTTCCGCCAGCGTGCCCTCGACGAGATCAAAAAAGTCGTCTGGGATCCATCATGGGGCGAAGACCGCATCTCCAACATGATCGCCACCCGGCCCGACTGGTGCATCTCGCGCCAGCGTATCTGGGGCGTGCCCATCGCTGTCTTCCTCTGCGAAAAGTGCCACACGCCGCTGAACGACAAGGCCATCAACAAGAGCATCGTTCAGCTCTTCCATAAAGAAGGCGCCGATGCCTGGTACACGCACGACGTCGCCGCGCTGCTTCCCAAAGGAACGAAGTGCGCCTGCGGCAACGAAGAGTTTCGCAAGGAGATGGACATCCTCGACGTATGGTTCGAGTCCGGCGCAAGCTGGCACGCCGTCCTCGACATCGAGCCCGAGCTGCACTGGCCCGCCGACCTCTACACCGAAGGCGGCGACCAACACCGCGGCTGGTTCCACTCGTCCTTACTTACGTCCGTCGCTGTGCGCGGCAAAGCGCCGTACAAGATGGTCGCAACCTCCGGCTGGACGCTCGACGAACAAGGCCGTGCCTTTTCAAAGAGCCTCGGCAATGGCGTCGATCCCGTCGATATCGCCAAGCGCCTCGGCGGCGAGATCATCCGCCTCTGGGTCGCCTCCGTCGACTTCCGCGAAGACGTCGCCGCCAGCGAAAACCTGATGCAGCGCGTCAGCGACAACTACCGCAAGCTACGCAACACGCTGCGCTTCCTGCTCGGCAACCTGCATGACTTCGACCCAGCAACAAACACCATCGCGTTTTCTGCGATGGAGCCTTTAGATCAGTACATCCTCGCCCGCACCGCGGAACTCGACACCAAGATCCGCGCCGCCTATGACGACTTCGAGTTCCACCGCGCCTACCACGCGCTCAACGAGTACGTGAACACCGACCTCAGCGCGCTCTACCTCGACGTACTGAAAGACCGCCTCTACACCTTCGCACCCAACCATCCCGCTCGCCGCAGCGCACAGACCGCACTGTGGCGCATCGCCGAAGCCCTCACCCGCCTCATCGCACCGATCCTCAGCTTCACCGCCGACGAGGTCTGGCAGCTTCTACCCAAAGTCGAAGGCCGCGAGACCAGCGTCCACGTCGCGCTCTTCCCCAACATCGCCGACATCGTTCCCGGCAACGTCAAACTCCTTGAAGAGGACTGGGAAAAGCTGCTTGCAGTCCGCGACACCGTGCTCATCTCGCTCGAAGCCGCCCGCCGCGACAAACTCGTCGGCAAAGGACTCGATGCCAAGGTACAGATCGAGGCCAGCGAACCTCTACTCACACTTCTGAAGAAGTACGAGCCCAGCCTCAAGGAACTCTTCAACACCTCGCAGGTAGAACTCGCTCACATCGAGCACGCCGATCTGCAGCCGCGCGTCACCACTGTTGCAGCCGACGGCATTAAGTGCGAGCGCTGCTGGAACTACACCACCGACGTAGGCAACGATGCTCGCTACCCCACCGTCTGCCTCCGTTGTGCCGAGGCCCTCGAAGCCATCCACTACGCCCCCTACACAGTTCAAAAAACGGAGCAGCAAGCCTAAATGTCCCTCACCATACACAGCAAACGGGACAGCCGTATCCCTCTTCTCCTGCTCGCCGCGCTCGTCGTCGTCGCCGACCGCTGCAGCAAGCTTTGGATCGTCCACCACATCAATCCCGGTTACGCCATCCCGGTGATCCCCGGAGTCTTTCGCCTTACGCACGTGCTCAATACCGGCGCGGCGTTTTCGCTCTTCGACTCGGCCTCACCCGTCGTCGTCCGCGACAGTCTCATCGCCTTCTCCGTCCTCGCCGTCATCATCGTGCTAGGAATGCTGTGGCGCGTGGGCCGCGATCTGTCGCTGACCGGCATTGCGCTCGCTCTCATCCTCGGCGGAGCCGTCGGCAATCTCTACGACCGCGTTCGCTTCTCCCACGTCGTCGACTTCCTCGAAGTCCACATCGTCCACTACCACTGGCCCGACTTCAACGTCGCCGATAGCTGCATCGTCATCGGAGCCTGCCTGCTGCTCATCGAAATCTTCCGCCCGCAGTCTGAGCGCTGACGCATCATGGAAGTGAACGACGATGACCTCAGCCAATTCGAAGCGAATGGCGCTGCACCGTTGCCAGCAACAGGCCAGCAAAGCTACATCGAGCACAACGGTATTCGGCTCTGGTATGCCGCTTATGGCTCCGGACCATCCGTAATCCTGCTCCACGGCGGCCTTGGCCATAGCGGCAACTGGGGTTATCAGGTTCCTGCGCTGATCAACAGCGGCTATCGCGCCGTGCTGATAGATACTCGTGGCCATGGTCGCAGCACACGCGACGCGCGGCCATTCTCCTATGAACTGATGGCCTCCGATGTTCTCGCAGTGATGGATGCATTGCATCTTCAAAAAGCCGCGCTCGTCGGCTGGAGTGACGGCGCATGTACCGCTCTCATCCTCGCCGCGAAGGCTCCCGCGCGCGTTGCCGGAGTCTTCTTCTTTGCCTGCAACATGGACCCAAGCGGCGTAAAACCATTCGAGACCACTCCCACCCTCGATCGATGTTTCGCTCGGCACACACATGACTACGCCGAACTATCCGCAACGCCAGAACAGTTCAAAGAGTTCGTCGAAGATGTCTCATTGATGCAGCGCACACAGCCCAATTACACACTGGACGATCTGGCGAAGATCAGCATGCCTGTCACAATCGTACAAAGTGAACACGACGAATTTATCAAGCGCGAACATGCACTCTATCTATCCAGTTCCATCCCTAATGCCGAATTGATCGAGCTTGCCGCGGTAAGTCACTTTGCCCCTCTGCAAAGACCGGAGAAGTTTAATGCGGCGATACTCACGTTCCTTGGCAAGCTATGGAGCTAAGTAAAACCGGTGCTCTATAATTCGCTGCAATGCGCAACCCAGAAGAAGATGAATCCTCTACGCCGACGGAAGAAGTGCTTGGTTCAGCACCACTCAATGCCCTCGGGCTTTTGATCTCGCTGCTGGCCGTGCTTGTGGTGTTTCTTCCATTTGCGGTCAACACGTCGCCACTCGATGCCGTCACGTTCAGAGTTCCCGGCAATCAGGGAAACTGGTGGCATGCGCTTGTGGGCGCGCCGTTCTTTCTGGCATTCCCGCTGATCTGGCTTCGCCTGCGTGCGCTGTTTTCCAATCGCCTCTCCACCCCTACGGGACGGCGCATCCTTTGGATCGCCATCGGCCTTTCGGTCTTCGGAACGATCCTGGTCGAGCTGCCCTTCCTTCTGCATCTCGCCGGAACGAGCGCATGGCAGCGCCTCTCGGTGCTTAGCCTGGGCCTTGGCATCGTCATCGCCAGCGCGGCGGTTCTATACCTGCGCAGGCGGCATATCTTTCGGGCTCCTACTCGAGCCTGCCTCATTGGCTTAAACACCGCTTATCTCGCCAACGCAGTGCTCTGCCTCATCGTCTACAGCGATGCCAAAGGCCCGATCAGTTCAAGATCGGGATGGCTGGTAACAATGGGGATCGTCTGGCCTATGCTGCTGGAGATTCTCTGGGGCTTCGCCCAGACTTCAACCCCGCAGCCACCGCGAACGGAAGCAGTCTGATGCAGCCTATTCCGGAATCAGACTTTCGGCGCCGCACGACAAGGCAAGCTTAGACTGCCTAATGTGTATTTCCATTCCGCAGCGCGGCGAAGGAATCTGTTTTCCCTGCTTACCGCGTATAAGAGAACGTCCCGCACAAATCCGTCGAATTCGACAGCGCCTCCAGCTTCAGCACAGGCACCGTTTGTCCGGAAAAGAACGCAAGCTGCAGCGACCGTCCAACCACATAAGTAGCCATCCACTGGGTATCGTCAGAGCCACACAGGGTGTTCTTGTGCAAAAGCCGCTTCGTAGCCGGAATATTGAGCCTGTAGAGATTGCCGCTTCCGCCGGCGTTGCTGTCAGCGTCAAAGGCCGCGCTCAACTCATTCGGCTGCAATGCTCGAATCTTTGCGATCGTATAGCTTGAAAAATCGACCACCAGCTTTGCGTCTGACAACGACACGTCCCCGGTAATTGTCCGCGCCGAGTTGCCCGTCGCACGCCAGGTCCCTCTCTCCTGCGCCGCCGCGCACGCGACCAGCACCACCCCGACAAAGACACCCCATAACATCGTCTGCTTCATCCTTCGAGCATGACATCTGCCCTTCTTTTCATCAACCCGCGGGCCGCCGTCGGCCATTAATTCGCGCTACGCCGCACAATACGAGAAAATAGAAGTTTGGCCATGAGCGAGCAAACGCACGAGCAAAAAAACGATCAGATCACCATCCGCGGCGCCCGCACCCACAACCTCAAGGGCATCGACGTCGATATCCCGCACAACGCGCTCACCGTCGTCAGCGGTGTCAGTGGCAGCGGCAAGTCTTCGCTCGCCTTCGACACCGTCTACGCCGAGGGTCAGCGCCGCTACGTCGAATCGCTCTCCGCCTACGCCCGGCAGTTTCTCGAGCGCATCGAAAAGCCCGATGTCGATCACATGGACGGACTCGCTCCCGCCATCGCCATCAAGCAAAAGAACCAGACGCGCAATCCCCGCTCCACGGTGGCGACGGCGACCGAGATCTACGACTACTTACGCCTGCTCTACGCCCGCTGCGGCACCGTGACCTGCCTGCACTGCGGCGGCATCGTCAAGCACGACACCGTAGACGAGATCGTCACCGCACTCTTCGCTCTGCCGGAAGGCACGCGCACCTACGCGCTCTTCCCTATCGAGCGTGCCGAGGTCAAGCTTGAACCGATGCAGCAGCCCTCCGCCGAACCGGAGGAAGAAGCTCCCAAGCCAAAGAAGGCCGTCGCAAAAAAAGCCGTCAAAGCAGTGGCTGCGCCCAAGGTCATCGACATCACCGATGCTCTTAAAGAGCGGCTAACCGAACTCCGCCGCCGAGGCTACAACCGTCTCTATCAAGCTGGCAAAATCGTCGAGTTCTCCACGCCCGAATCGCTCCTCGAACTCGACTTCGCAAAACCCATCTTCGTCCTCGCCGACCGCCTCGCCATCAGCCCCGACTCACGAGCCCGCATCGTAGACGCCATCGAAACCGGCTACCGCGAGTCCGGCGAGATCCAATTTCATACTGTTCCACGCGAAGACGAAGGCGAGTCGCAGCACCTCCGCTTCTCGGCTGCGTTCGAGTGCACTACCTGCCATCGCGCCTACCGCGAGCCAGAGCCGCGCCTCTTCTCCTTCAACAATCCCTACGGTGCCTGCCCGCGCTGCCAGGGCTTCGGCAACACCATCGACTTCGACCCCAACCTCATCATCCCCGACAAGTCGAAGACGCTGAACCAAGGCGCCATCGCTCCGTGGACGACCACCAAGTACCGTCCTCACCACGGCGAAATGATCCGCGCCGCGAAGGCCGCAAAGATTCCCGTCGATACTCCCTGGTACGATCTGACGCCCGAGCAGCAGCGCTTCATCGAAGACGGCAACGGCAGCTTCCCCGGCATCCGGGGCTTCTTCGCTGCGCTCGAACGCAAAAAATACAAGTTGCACGTCCGCGTCTTCCTGTCGAAGTATCGCGGCTACGCGCTCTGCCCCGACTGCCGCGGCCAGCGCCTCCGCGCCGAGGCTCGCGCCGTGCTCATCAACGACCGCAACATCTGCGAGACCTCCGCGCTAACCATCACCGACGCGCAGAACTTCTTCGACAATCTGCAACTGTCACCGGCACAAACCGAGATCGCCGGAAAGATCCTCGAAGAGGTTCGCCAACGCATTCACTTCCTGCATCAGGTCGGGCTCGACTACCTCACCCTCGACCGCCTCAGCTCCACGCTCTCCGGCGGCGAATCGCAACGCATTCAACTAGCGACATCGCTCGGCTCGCGACTCGTCGGCGCACTCTACGTGCTCGACGAGCCCAGCATCGGCCTGCACACTCGCGACACCGCCAAGCTCATCCGCATCATGAAAGACCTGCGCGATCTCGGCAACACCATCCTCGTCGTCGAGCACGATCCCGACGTCATTCGCGCCGCTGATCATCTTCTCGACCTCGGCCCCGGCGCTGGCGAACTCGGCGGCAAACTCCTCGCCGAAGGAACCGTTGCCGAAGTCACCGCCAATCCCAACTCCATCACCGGCAAGTATCTCTCAGGCCGCGCCACCATTCCTGTTCCACATGGCCGCCGCGAGCCGGGCCGCGAACACCTGAAGCTCACCGGCGCACGCATTCACAATCTGCGCGGCGTCGATCTCGACGTCCCACTCAACCTGCTCTGCGTCGTTACCGGAGTCAGCGGCAGTGGCAAATCCACCATCGTCCACCAAGTGCTCTATCGCGCGCTGATGCAGGCGCTCGGCCAGACCGAAGGCGGCGATCCAGCGCACCTGTATCGCGAACTCTCCGGCACGCAATACATCAACGATGTCGTCCTCGTCGATCAGTCGCCCATTGGCCGCACGCCGCGCTCCAATCCGGTCACCTACATCAAGGCCTTCGACGACATTCGCGCCCTCTTCGCCGCGCAGCCCGACGCCAAACGCCGCGGCTTCAGCGCGGGCCACTTCTCCTTCAACGTTCCCGGCGGCCGCTGCGACGTCTGCGAAGGCGACGGCACCGTCACTGTAGAAATGCAGTTCCTCGCCGACATCGAGCTACCCTGCGAAGAATGCAACGGTACGCGTTACAAATCCGCGACGCTCGACATCAAGTACAAAAATAAAAATATCCACGACGTACTCAACATGACCGTCAAGGAGGCGCTGGTCTACTTCGCGGGCCATCCCAAGATCATCGACAAGCTTTACGTCCTCGACGAAGTTGGCCTCGGTTACGTCCGCCTCGGCCAATCCGCCACCACGCTCTCCGGTGGCGAAGCGCAGCGCGTCAAGCTTGCCTCGCACCTCGCCACAGCACGCAGCATTACAGGCCGCTCCGGCAACGAGGCCGCAGCCAAAGCCCGCTCGCGCACCCTCTACATCCTCGACGAGCCCACCACTGGTCTTCACTTCGAAGATGTCGCCAAACTGCTGGCTGCCTTCCACAAGCTCATCGAAGGCGGCGGATCGCTGCTGGTGATCGAGCACAACCTCGACATCATCAAATCAGCCGACTGGGTCATCGACATGGGCCCCGAAGGCGGCAGCGGCGGCGGCCAGATCGTCGCCACCGGCACGCCCGAAGAGATCGCGGCCAACCCCGCATCGCATACCGGCCACTGGCTGGCTCCGGCGCTTCACCTGTCCGCGTCCGAACCCGAACTTCAAACCACTTAGTTCACTGCGCTCAACTATTACACAGTCAGATCGTCGTCTTTGGTCTCTCGAATCAGCAGCAGCCCGGCCAACGTCAGCACCGCCGACGCCGTGAGGTAATAGCCGACATACTGCAGCCCGTAGTCCTTCGCCAGCTTCATGGCAATATAAGGCGCCAGCGAAGCGCCCAAAATTCCCGCCATACTGAACGCCAACGAGCTTCCGGTATACCGCACCGGCGTCGGAAATAGCTCCGAGACGACCGTACCCAGCGGGCCATAAGTCATCCCCATCAGCGCCAGCCCCAACGCCATCATCACCACCGCGCCTGTCAGCCCGGAGGTAAACAGCGGCGCCAGCACAAAGCCGAAGATACCGATCAGCACAGTCACTCCAATCATCACCGGCCGCCGCCCGCGCTCGGCCATTAACGCCGAGGCCGGAATCGTCGCCGCGAAGAAGAGGATGCCGAAGAGCTGGATCAGCAAAAAGCGGCCACGCTCATAGTGCAGAGCGGTCGTTCCCCAAGAGAGCGCAAAGACCGTCATCAGGTAGAAGAGAACGAATGTCGCCAGGCAAACCAGAATGCCCGCGACCAGCGCTCGCGTATGACGGCGCAGCACCGTAAACATGGGCACGCCCACCTGCTCGGCGCGCTGCACCGAAGCCTGGAAGACCGGCGTCTCGGTGATCGTCAACCGAACATAAAGCCCCAACAGTACCAGCACCGCACTGGCAATAAACGGCAGCCGCCAGCCAAAGGCGAAGAACTGCCGGTCGCTGAGCCAGCGCGAGAGCAGAAGAAACGTGCCGCCCGAGAGCAGAAATCCCGCCGGCGCGCCCAACTGAGGAAACATGCCATAAAACGCACGCTTGTTGGGCGGAGCGTTCTCGACCGCAAGCAGCACCGCGCCGCCCCACTCGCCGCCCAGCCCGATGCCCTGCCCAAACCGGCACAACGCCAACAGAAGCGGCGCAGTGATGCCGATAGCGGCATAAGGCGGTAAAACTCCAATGATGAACGTCGACAACCCCATGGTCGACAGCGCCAGCACCAGCGTCCGCTTGCGTCCGATGCGATCGCCGAAGTGGCCGAAGAGCGCGGAGCCGATCGGCCGCGCCAGAAAGGCGATGCCGAACGTAGCCAACGACGCCAGCGTCGAAGAGGCGGGATCGTGGGTGGGAAAGAACAGGCGCGGAAACACCAGCACCGCGGCCGTGGCGTAGATGTAGAAGTCGAAGAACTCGACGGTCGTGCCAACCATGCTCGCAAAGAGAACCTGGCGCGGCGTATTGATGCGCTTCCGCTGCGTTTCTTTTGTAATCATCAGAAGCTTGAATTTTATTCGAATCCACGCAAAAAGACCCAGCCGTCAAGGCCGGGTCCAGGGCTTAGTGATAGCCCGCGAAGCTCTGTTTTCCACAACCGGATAGGGGTCTGACTTTAGCCCATCGGTTTAAACGACACCAGCAGCGTAAGAAAGAGCAATCCGAAGGCGATTACCAGAAGAGGAAACCACCGATCCACCCACGACTCAGACTTGTGCGAAACACTCATTCTTACGATCTCCTTTTTCACGCTTCTCAAATGTTACTTTTTTCTGACGTACAAATCCTAACCGAGAACCCCCAGACACTCAATCCACTTGCAGAATCTATGTCGCATCTCGCAGGTACTCTTCAAGATCCCTTGACTCACCTGTTATCCTTAAATCAGGAAAAGAGCTGTCGAAGCCCGGCCACTCCAGGCCGGGCTTCCGCACTTAAGTCCAGACTGAAGTCCAGACCTAACGCCTTATCTTCGAAGACTTTGAGTACTTTAAGATAGGAGGGGGAGTACCACGATGCCGAAGCCGACACACCACAGAATCGCACCCGCCATATTGCGCCCCTACCGTCTCGGTGTCACGGCATCTGTCATATTTTTCGGACTCCTCAGCACCAGTTCTCTCCACGCCCAGCTTCCTGCCGGAACGACCGACGCTACGGCCCAGTCACAGACGCAGGCTCCGTCTGAACAGGACCCGCTGCGCGCTCAAGCCAACGCGGCGCTCGATCAGCATGACTTCCCTGCCGCACTCAAGCTGCTGACCAGCCTTGCCGCCAAGTACCCCAACGACGCCCATCTGCTCTACGACCTCGGCTTCACGCAGGAGTCGCTCGACCAGACCTCGAACGCCGCCGACACGTATCGCCGCGCCGCGGCCGCCGATCCCAAGTACTTCGAGCCGCATCTCTCGCTGGGCCTTCTGCTGGCACGCACCGGACAGCACGATCAGGCGCGTACTGAACTGCTTGCCGCCACCACGCTGACCCCATCCACCGATCCCGCGCTCAAGGCCAGAGCCTGGCGCGCTCTGGCACGGCTCGATCAGGCAACGCGCCCGGCTGACGCCAGCAACGAGCTGCTGGAGGCGATGAAGACCTCTCCTGAGACGCCCGACGACATCATCCTGTCGGGCGAGCTCGCCGAGGCCTCCAACGATCTTGCCGGAGCGGAAGCTGCCTACCGGCGCCTTCTGAGCGCCGACCCGCAGAATGCTACCGCGACCGCTGCTCTCGTCCATCTGCTTGAGCGGGAGAAGAAGACCGATCAGGCCGAGGCGCTGCTGACTGCGGCGCTGGGGAAAAACCTTGACGACCCGACCCTTAACGCCCAGTTAGCCAGCCTTTACGATTCTCAGGGCCAGCCCGAAAAGGCGATTCCGCTCGTCGAAAAGCTGCACGCGGCCAGCCCGAACGACTCGGGGATCACCCGCCTGCTGGCGCATCTGTACAGCAGCAACAGCCAGTTCGAGAAGGCCGCGCCGCTCTACGCTACACTCACCACCGACTATCCCAACGATCCCACTCTGGTTACGGACCGTGCCGACGCCCTGATTCACCTGCGCCAGTTTGCCGAGGCAGAATCCATGCTGAAGCGCACCACCAGCGAGCCTTCCTCCTTTCCGACCAAGGAAGACCTTGGCCTCGCCGCGAGCCATCTCGCCTTTGCGGCTTCGGCTAACGATGACCCTGTCACGAGCTTGCAAGCTTTAGCGATTCGTGATAAAGTGCTGCCACAGTCGCCTTCGTCTCTGTTCCTGGCTGCGACCGCGCACGACAAGCTACACCAGGTCAAAGAGGCTCGCGACTTGTATAAGCAGTTTCTCTCCGTGGCGAACGGTAAGTTTCCCAACGAGGAGTGGCAGGCCCGCCACCGCCTTGTCACCCTCGATCACTCGCGGTAGATCGTAGATAAGCGCTCCCTCCGAGGTGCGTTATGAAATCTATAGCAAGGTTTTCCACACTTTTCCTCGCCTCAGCATTGTTTCTCCTGCTCACTCCTCCGGTCCATGCTGCAATCGACGAAACACTTCCCGACGCACAAACCCTCAGCCAGCTTGAACTGCGTGCGCAGCAAGCCAATCCTCGCGATCAGTGCTACCTTTACACTCAACTCGTCCATACCATGACGGAGTTGGCGGTAAAAGAGATGGCTGATGGCGACGACGATCAGGCCAGCGCAACGCTCAAGCAGGTCAACCATTACGCTCATCTCATCCAGGTCAATCTGGAACAGAACACCAAGCGGCTAAAGAACGCCGAGATGCTGATGCATCACACCACGCTGCGACTGGCGCAGGCTTTGCATCTGGCCTCGGAAGACGATCGCACAACAGTTCAGGCAACGCTCAAGCAACTGGATCTGGTTCAGGACCAGATTCTCGACCAGGTCTTTAACCATTGATACAGGATGAGCCTTTCGAACCTCTCATACAGAATGCTGCGACGACTATGCTTCGCCCTCATCCTCTTCGTTCTCCACCCGCCGCTGCATGCGCAGGCCAACGAAAACGCGCTCTCTGAAGCGGAGGTCGAGCAGTTGCGCGAGTCCGCGTACTTCCCCCGTGATCGCGTTCTGGTCTTCGTCAAGTTCCTCGATCAGCGCTCCGCAGCGATTCAGGAGTTGTTTGCCCATCCTCGACATCCGGGTCGCGAGCAGGACGCACACGATCTTTTAGAGCAGTTCACTTCCATCGCCAATGAGTTGGAGGACAATCTCGACGACTACAGCACGCGCCATAGCGACGTACGCAAATCGCTGCCGAAGCTGCTTCAGGCCACTGATCGTTGGGCCTCGGAGTTGAAGTCTCCGCCTGACGACGAAGCCTACAACGTCTCGCGCAAGCTGGCTCTCGAAGCGATCCAGGATCTTCGGGAAGATACGACCGAGATGATCGCAAGCCAGAAGAGTTGGTTTGCGGCTCACCCGCCGCCTAAAGAAGAGAAGAACGGTCCCATCGACATTCCACGCTAAAAGAGTTCTCAATCGGTGTCATCGGTGCAAATCGCACTAAAGCTGCGCTTGGCAGCCGTGTTAACCTTTTAGTAAGCGTATGTCGTCCGCACTCATCCCCATCTTTGAAGAACAGTATCGAGATCTGCGCCCGCGGGCTCCGATTCCGCCGCTTGATATCCGCTTTCGCCGCTTCACCTCGCTGAACACAACGATTCGTCTGCGCGAAGGCAGACTGCATGTTCGGCTTTCCGACCTGCTGGAGTCAGCTCCCGAATCGGTTCATCGCGCCATCGCACATATTCTGCTGGCCAAGCTCTATAAGAAGCCGATCGCTCCTATTCATGCCGATCGCTATCGCCGTCACGTCTCGTCGGAGGCGGTGTCGCGTCAGGCTGAGCATATTCGCCAGACACGCGGACGCAAGCGAATCCTTACCTCGGTCGGCCATCACTACGATCTCGATGAGGTCTTCGAATCACTGAATACGCGGTTCTTTCATGGACTTCTCGGACGCCCCACGCTGACGTGGAGCGCTCACCATGCACGCCGCATGCTGGGCCACTACGACGCCGCGCACAATACGATTGTGGTCAGCCGCGTCTTCGACCGGCCTGACACACCGCGCTGCGCCGTCGAGTATCTGCTGTACCACGAGATGCTTCACCTGAAGCATCCGGTGCGCGTGAAGGCTGGACGGCGCTGCGTCCACTCGCGGGAGTTTCAGGCAGAAGAACGCCTCTTCCCTGAACTGGAAGAGGCGAAGGCTTATCTGAAACGTATCTAGAAATGGAGTGCTTAGCCGGCTTTGAACATCTGCTTGATGCCGCGCAGCGCCTGACGTGTGCGCTCTTCGTTTTCGATCAGAGAGAAGCGCACGTGACCGTCGCCGTGTTCGCCGAAGCCGATGCCGGGACTGACAGCAGTTTTGGCATCGAGCAGCAACTTCTTTGAGAACTCCACGGAGCCGAGAGCGCGGTATTGCTCTGGAATCTTTGCCCAGACGAACATGGTGGCCTTGGGCAGATCGACGGCCCAGCCCAGCTTATTCAAGCCCGGCACCAGAACATCGCGGCGAGCCTTGTAGTTGTCGCGAATCTTGGCCACGCAGTCCTGCGGCCCTTCGAGCGCGGCGATGGAAGCTACCTGGATCGGCGTGAATGTGCCGTAGTCGAAGTAGCTCTTGATGCGGCCGAGTGCCGCAACCAGCTTCGGGTTGCCAACCATGAAGCCTACGCGCCAGCCGGGCATGTTGTAGCTCTTCGAAAGGGTGAAGAACTCGACCGCGATGTCCTTTGCGCCGGGAACTTCGAGCACGCTGGGCGCGCGATAGCCGTCGAAGACGATGTCCGCATAGGCGAGATCGTGAACGATGTAGATGCCAAGTTCCTTGCAGAGTGCGACGATCCGCTCAAAGAATGAAAGCTCGACGCACTGTGCCGTCGGGTTCGACGGGAAGTTCAGGATCAGCATCTTGGGACGCGGCTGCATCCGCGGCAGCTCATACTCGAGCCGCTCCAGCAGCGTGTCGGCATCGGCGTCGGCTGCAGGAATGCTCTGTACCTTCGATCCGGCGATGACTGGTCCGAAGATGTGAATGGGATAGCTCGGATTGGGGACAGCTACGGTGTCTTCGTCGTCGAGCACAGCGAGGCAAAGGTGGGCGATGCCTTCTTTCGAACCGATGGTGACAATCGCCTCGGTCTCGGGATTGAGATCGACGTCGTAGCGCGTCTTGTACCAGTTGCAGATGGCCTTGCGCAGACGCGGAATGCCGCGCGAGAGCGAGTAGCGATGGGTTGCGGTCTTTTGTGCTGCTTCGATCAGCTTGTCGACGATTGCCTTGGGCGTCGCTCCGTCGGGATTGCCCATCCCGAAGTCGATGATGTCTTCGCCGCGCTTGCGTGCCGCGGCCTTCAACTCGCCCGTTATGTTGAACACATACGCCGGCAACCGTGTCAGCCTTCTAAACTCGTCCATTGCGCCCTGCTCGCTCCAAATTTTCTTTCTTAATCGATGATGCCACGACGGGAGTGACAAAGCGGAACCTGCTTTGCGCTTCCATCGGGCCTGAACCCGTCATGCCACTACTTTGCGGTGAAAACTACTTGAATGGGAAGGCTTCGCGGTGGATAGCATGCTGCGTGGTCGCATGCCTGATAGCGCAGCGTGCCGTCAATCTCGTGCTGCCCTGCTTTGGCGACGACCGGTAGCTTCACCGTGAAGTCGCCTGCGTAGACGTCCAGCTTATCGTTCGGGCTAAAGCTGAAGCTGTATGCCGTACCCGCCGGATATACCGCGGTCTCAGCCTTCACACCTGCGGCGGGTTGCAGGTCAACCTTGGTCGGAATCAACAGCTCCGACTTCGGAGTGTGCGAGTTGACATGAAATCCGTCGACGACCCGGAAGCGCATCTCGACGATGCTTCGCTTTCCAGCCGGAACAATCTGCGGCTCGGCGTCATAGATCACATAGGACTTTGCCTTTTCGGCATTGCCGTTCATGTTCCCCATCTGCGCCGTCAGGGTCCCCACACCGAGCATCAGTCCTGCCGCCAGCACACCCAGACGCATCTACTCTCCACCCTTCACGTCGGCGGTTGTTGATCCTGAAGCAACGATCTTCTTGATGTTCGCTTCGATCTCATTCTTCGAGCTCAATCCTGTGGTCGCCTCGACTACTTTGCCGTCGCGGTCCACGTAGAACGACATGGGCAGATATTCGACTCCGCCGTAGGCGTCCTGCACTTTGTCGGTGCTCAACAGGATGGGATAGGTTACGCCGATCTTCTGCGCAGACTTGGCGATGACGTCCTTGCCTGCGTCGACGTCGGCAGTAATTCCGAGAATCTCGAAGCCCTGTCCTGCATACTGCTTGCGCAGCTCCTCGAACCACGGCATCTCGATCTTGCAGGGAGCACACCACGTAGCCCAGAAGTTCACCAGCACCGGACGGCCCTTATAGTCTGCCAGCGAAACCTGCTTGCCATCGACCGTCGACAGCGTGAATGCCGGAGCGGTCTTTCCCCGCAGCTTCGCGCCGGGATCTACGTCTTCGGAGTCATCGCCTTGTGCCGACTGGGAGGGCTGGGCAGGGGTCAGCACCACATGGTTGGCCTCAGCCTTCTGCATTGCGATGTGCCGCTCCCGCAGGTTATGCCATCCGGCCCATAACATCAGCGAGATTCCAACGATCATGACACCAAGGACCAATGCGTTCCGCTTCACTTATTTGGGCATCCTTCCGGCGAGCGCTCCGCGCTGGCTCTCTCTAGTTTAGACGCAATGCGGACCTCGGCGCCGCTCTGCTAGCATCGACATGGTCGAACCCATGGCGAATGAAGCTCACAAACCGTCCGACACCGCTCAGCCCTCGAGTTTTGTGCGCATCGAGGCCGCAGCCCTCCGCGACCTGGCCGACCGGCTCGACGGTGCAATGCAGGCGCCGTTTACCGAAGCGGTTGATCTATTGATTGCTGCGGCAGACAAGCGTCAGAGCGTCATCGTCACAGGTGTCGGCAAGAGCGGCATCATCGCCCGCAAGATCGCAGCCACGCTGAGATCGACCGGAACGCCCGCTCATTTTCTTCAGCCCTCGGAGGCTCTGCACGGAGACCTTGGGATGATCGGGCAAGGGGATACTGTTTTGGCTCTCTCTTCAAGCGGAGAGACCGAGGAGTTGCTGCGGCTGCTGCCCACGCTGAAGCGACTGGCGGCCCATCTGATCGTCTTCTGTAGCTGCCCAACGTCAACTCTGGCCGAGGCCAGCAATATCTTTCTCGATGCCGGGGTCTCCGCAGAGGCGTGCCCGCTGAACCTTGCCCCTACCGCCTCCACCACGGTAATGCTGGCGCTGGGAGATGCGCTGGCGCTTGAGGTGAGCCGCCGCAGGGGCTGGAAGGCAGAGGATTTTGCCGACCTGCATCCTGGCGGGCGACTAGGCAAGCGCTTGTCGCGCGTTCGCGACCTGATGCATGCGGGGGAAGCGCTTCCTCGCGTCTCCTCCGATACACCCATGCCGCAGGTTATCCACGAGATGTCGCACAAAAAGCTGGGGATGACTACTGTTCTTGACGGCAGCTCCCTGCTGGGCATGATCTCAGACGGCGATCTGCGCCGGTTGCTGGAGCGGGATGGCTCGCATGCGCTGGAGCGGTCGGCGGGCGAGATCATGAACCGCCATCCTTTGACGATTGCGGGGGATGCCTTTGCTTCCACGGCTCTTGCGCTGATGGAGGAGAGGAAGATTACGTCGCTGATTGTTACCGGCGAGCAGGGGCAGATTGAAGGGGTGCTTCACCTGCATGATCTTTGGGCCATCAACACGGTCTGAAGCACCTCTGACCAAGGCTCCTGCAAAATATTCATTCCATGATTGTTACGCTTCGGTCGAGATGACCTGAGTTGAGGAGCGCAAGAGCAGGCGAACTTAGGGTCGGAGATGCAGTTATAAAAGTCGACAATGCCTATCTGATCCGACTCGACCTGTGCTCGTTTAGCCGAAGGCACCGCAGCATTTAGAATGAACATTCATCTCTAAAAGTCCGTGCATCTCGATGCAACGGACAGGAAAGTGCTCTTTTGCCGATGCATCGCTGGTCTCAACTTTTTATTCCCACCCTTCGTGAGGCACCGGCGGACGCTGAAGTCGCCAGCCATAAGCTTCTCCTTCGTGCCGGTTATATCCGCCAGCTTGGCGCCGGCATCTATAGCTATCTCTTTCTGGGTAATCGCTCCATCAATAAGATCGTAGCGATCATCCGCGAGGAGATGGACCGGATTGGACAGGAGTTTTTGCTGCCCGCTCTGAATCCTCGCGAGATATGGGAGGCCAGCGGCCGTTGGGACGTGATGGGCGACAACATGTTCCGGTTGGAGGACCGTAAAGGCGCGGAGCTATGCCTGGCCATGACCCACGAAGAGGTGATGACCGACATCGCGCGCAAGGAGTTGCGCAGCTATAAGCAGCTTCCCCAGATCTGGTATCAGATACAGACGAAGTTTCGCGATGAGCCACGGCCCAAGTCGGGCCTGCTGCGGGTGCGCCAGTTCACGATGAAGGACTCCTACTCGTTCGACATCGACGAGGCGGGACTGGATGTGAGCTACAACAAGCACGATGCTGCTTATCGGCGCATCTTTACGCGGTGCGGTCTACAGTTTGTCTCGGTCGATGCCGATTCGGGATCGATGGGCGGCTCCGCCTCGCAGGAGTTTATGGTCTATACCGACGCCGGCGAAGACCTGATCGCCAGCAGCGCCTCCGGCTATGCCGCTAACCTTGAGAAGGCCACCAGCCGCCTTACCCCGGTTAAAGACCTTGCGCCGACCGGCGACGGTACACCCGAGCTTGTTCATACGCCGGGCAAGGCATCCATCGCGGATGTTACCGCCTTCTTCGGGATCGAAGCCTCGCAGGATATCAAGTGCGTCGCCTTCATGGGCACGCCTAGCCTATCGAAGTCTCAAACAGGAGCAGCGGATGTGCCGCCTCTTCGTCCTGTCGTCGCCTTCCTTCGCGGCGATCATCAGGTTAATGAAACTAAGCTGAACGCTGTTGCAGGCACGATTGAGTTGCGTCCGATGACCCCGGAAGAGCTTGAGCTACACATCGGCGGCCCTGCCGGATACCTTGGGCCTGTTGGCATTGCCGAAGTGATGACGAATGGCTCGCTGAACGGATTGAACTCCGGCAAAGAGCTGAGCAAGATCAAAGGCATCTTCCGTAATGTTCCAAGCGAAGGGCTGAAGACTATCGTCATCATGGACCTTGGACTCGAAGGCCGCGCCAATCTTGTCGCCGGAGCTAATAAGGTCGACTACCATCTCCGCAATGTCACTCCCGGTCGCGACTTTACCCCGACGCTTACCGCAGATATCCGCACGGTCAATGAAGGGGAACTCGATCCTATCGGCGGCGAGCCGCTGCGGCTGGGCAAGGCAGTGGAGATTGGCCATATCTTTAAGCTGGGCTATAAGTACACCAAGTCGATGGGAGCCAGTGTGCTGAATCGTGACGGCAAGGAGGTAACGCCGATCATGGGCTGCTATGGGATTGGAGTGGAACGCATTTTGACCGCAGCCTTCGAGCTTTCTGCCGCGGCGAACGACGGTGAGGTTTATGCTCTGCATCCGTCGATTGCACCATTCCAGGTGGTTGTGACGATCACCAATGTCGGCGATGCGGCCCTTCTGGCCGCGGGAGAGAAGGTTGCTGCGGAGCTTGACGCTGCCGGGTTGGATGTTTTGCTCGACGACCGCGACGAGCGCGCCGGGGTGAAGTTCAAAGATGCCGATCTGGTTGGTATCCCCTATCGCATCAACATCGGACGAGGCGTAGCCGAGGGTAAAGTCGAGTTCGTTGACCGTCTGCAAAAGAAGAATGAGGATATCCCGCTGCATGAGATAGCCAGCAGGGTAACCACAGAGATAACCTCTACGCTGCACGCGGTGCTTCCCGCAGCCATCTAACTACCGTCCAACGAAAGAGTACCTTTGCCTCTCAAACTCAAATACGGCACGAATCGGCCCAAGACAGGGCGCGGCATTTTAGAATCCCGTCTTGTGCGCGGGCTTCTGATCGCTGTACTCGCGTGTCTCGCCATCGGCACGGTTATCTTCTCTATTGCTTACTTCCACTATCAGCATGTCGTCGACGATCGTCTTGCCGCCGGGCCGATCTTCGCCAGCGAATCGCAGATCTATGCCGCGCCGCGCGAGGTGCGGCCGGGCCAGAAGCTGACGGCTGCGTCGATCGCAGCCGATCTGCGCCGCGTCAACTACAACGGCAACCCTCAGCTTGGCACGTTCAAGCTGACCGGTGACACCATCTTTATCAAGCCCGGGCCGGAGAGCTATCACAGCACGGATGGAGCCACCATCAATACGGCCGACGGCGTCGTGCAAAGCATTACGGCAGAGAACGGCGCCGCGCTTGCAGCGTATGATCTCGAACCGCAATTGATTACGGCACTCTCCGCAGATGCCAACCGCACCAAGCGCCGCCTTGTCAGCTATCAAGATATTCCACCGCGCATGGTGCAAGCGGTGACGGCGATTGAGGACCGACGGTTCTTCGAACACTCCGGCATAGACTTTGTGCGCATCGGCAAGTGCGCGGTGCAGGATATCCTCTCGCAGCGAATGAGCTGCGGCGGATCGACGCTGACGCAGCAGCTTGCACGCGGATTTTTTCTTTCGCCGCAAAAGCACATCGTTCGCAAGCTCAAGGAGATTCTGATCACCTTTCAGCTTGAGGCCCGCTTCAACAAGCAGCAGATCTTTGAGATGTATGCCAATGAGATCAATCTGGGCCAGCGCGGCAGCTATGCCATTAATGGCTTTGGACAGGCGGCGCAGACCTATTTTGGCAAGCCTTTGCGACAGCTCGACACGGCTGAGTGCGCCCTGCTCGCAGGCATGATTCAAAGCCCCAGCCGCCTGAATCCTTATCGTCATCCCGAACGAGCCATGGCGCGGCGTAACGTCGTTCTTGACTCCATGGTAGATACCGGAGCACTTACCGCAGCCGAGGCCAGCCGTTATAAAGCCGAACCGATTCGGCTGACTCCCTCCAACATCGATGCCAGTGAGGCTCCTTACTTTGTCGATCTGGTCCACGATCAGCTTGTGAAGAAGGTTGGCGATCAGGACCTGAGCCACCAGAACCTGCGCATCTACACTTCGCTCGACCCCGATCTTCAGAGCGCCGCTACCGAGGCAGTCGAGGTCGGGATGAAGAACGTCGATGAGTTGGTGCGCCGCAAGCACCGCAATCGCAAGGGCGAGATCGTCGGAGACATCACCTACCCGCAGGTCGCTCTGATCGCACTGAACCCGCACACGGGCCAGGTGCTCGCGCTGGTCGGCGGACGCAACTATGGCGTCTCCCAGTTAGACCACGCATTGGCTGAGCGCCCTACAGGCTCCATCTTCAAGCCGTTCGTCTACGCCACCGCGTTTAATACCAGCCTCAACGGCACGCAGCTCGGAGACTCCGGCGGAGTCTTCACCGCCATTACACAGCTCAATGACGATCCGCAGGACTTCGGCACCGACGGCAAACCTTATATGCCGGGCAACTTCGTACGCGGCGAGTATCCGGGAATGGTCACAGCAGTTACTGCGCTGGAGCACTCGCTGAACATTGCCACCATCGCACTGGCGCAACAGGCCGGTTACGGCAACGTCGCCGCGCTGGCTCGTTCGGCAGGCATCCTTAACGCCCGCGCCACACCGTCAGTCGCAATCGGAACCTACAACGCCACGCCGCTGGAGATGGCGGGAGCATACACGGTATTCGCCAACAACGGTGTCCATCTCGATCCCTGGCTGCTCGCTTCGGTACGTAACAGCAATGGAGATATCGTTGCAGACTATGCTCCCCAGGCGCGTCAGGTACTTGATCCGCGCGTCGCCTATCTCACGCACTCGCTATTGGAAGACGTAATGAACTACGGTACCGGCTCGACGGCGCGTGCGCGTGGTTTTACTGCTCCCGCCGCGGGCAAGACCGGTACCGAGCATGATGCATGGTTTGCCGGCTACACTTCGAACCTGCTGTGCATTGTCTGGGTTGGCAACGACGACTATACCGACATCAAACTCCAGGGCGCAGATGCAGCCGCACCGATCTGGGCGGAGTTCATGAACCGCGCCATCAAGCTGCCGCAATACTCCGATGTGAAGTCATTCACGCCGCCTCCGGGCATCTCTATCGTCAGCCTCGACAAGACGAGCAATCTGCTTGCCGACGGTAGCTGCCCCAATGACTATAACGTCGCGTTCCTCGATGGCACCGCACCGCAGAACTACTGCAGCCAGATGGGTGAAAATCCGCAGAACTTTATCCAGAGGCTCTTCGGCATCGGCGGAAACAAGACTGCTCCTCCGCCTAACTCTCAAACGGCCCCACAAGCGCCTCACCAATACGCCCCTGCACCTGCGCCTGCACCCCACGCTCCTCCTGTAGACAACGCTCCGGAGACGCAGGAGGCTAAACCGAAGAAGAAAAACTTCTTCCAGAAGCTCTTCGGTGGCGGTGGCGATAAGGGTAAGCAATCACAGTCCGATGAACCACCACAATAGGTTGGCTGCTGCGAGCGGCTGATTTTATTGCATAGCGGCCTGAGCGGTAGTTCTGACTGCTGACTTGCGTTTCTTCGTTCGCTTCCAAAGAGTGTAGGCGATGCGAGCAAGGAGCAGGACTACCAGAATTGCGGCGTCCTTCCATGGGGTGTGGACACCTGCTTTGACCAGCCACCAGAAGTGGATGACTCCAGCGATGGCAGCCACATAGATCAGCCGATGCAGGCGCTGCCAGTTCTTGCCTCCCATAGCTCGCATGATGAAAGAAGGCGAGGTGGCCGCGAGCAAAAACAGGATGACCCATGCTAGAAGACCAACCTGAATGAAGCGGCGCTGGATCAGGTCATCGACGATGCCCGGCCATATGACCTTCCACTGTGTAGCGATCTCGCCGGGATGACCTGCGCGGAGGCCGCTGAGGGCGGTTGCGATGTCATATCCGGAAAAGAGGAAGATATAGGTTGCGAGGTGGAGCGTAGCGTAGAAGAAGGCGTAGAGGCCGATCAGGCGGCGGAAGCGGACCAGGAAAGCGATATGCGGCGAGAGGCGGCGTATCGGGGTGATGGAGAGCGTAGCGAGCAGGAGATAGAGCGTCCAATTGCCGGTGAAATGGGTGATGTAGCTGACCGGATCGAGCTTGAGTTCCAGTGTGCCGTTGCGGTAGAGATGCAGCAGGTAGACGAAGGGGGCGAGGCACAGCAGATGGAGCAGAACTTTGAGGGCGATGATGAATCGTTTTGACATGGATGGCTTATCGCGGTGCTTTCTGCTTGTGGGCTCTTTTGCCTCGAATAATGCTCTTCCTCTATAGATTACGTCCAGGCGCGCGGTTCTGATGTGCCTTCTCGGGCATCAGATATGAGAGATTAAAACAAAATGATGATTAGACAGGCTTTTTCAGGATTTGGAGTTTTTGCGGCCATTGCGCTTGTTTTGCCGAGCTTCTCTGCGTGGGGACAGGCGTCTCATGATCCGGCGAACCTTGCCGGAGAACAGGTCAAGGCGTCCGTGGTCGTCGATCCGCTGGCAGCGAATCGCGGTACGGCAGCACTGGAGCAGAACCTGAAGAAGCTCTCGACGCGTGCAAGCCTGCTGATGATTGTGGCCCATCCCGATGACGAGGATGGAGGGATGCTGACTTACGAGTCGCGTGGACAGGGCGCGCGCGTGGGTATGCTGACCTTGACTCGCGGCGAAGGCGGGCAGAATGCGATGTCGGGGGACTTCGATGGTGCGCTGGCGCTGCTGCGCACGCAGGAGCTGCTCGCGGCAGACCGTTATATGGGCGTGGACCAGATGTTCGGGACCGAGGTGGACTTCGGTTTTTCGAAGACGAAGGAGGAGTCATTTGCGAAGTGGACGCATGAGCGGGTGTTGTATGACGCCGTGCGCGCGGTGCGGCTGTATCGCCCGCTGGTGGTGACCAGCGTGTTTGTGGGCGGCGTGACCGATGGGCATGGACAGCATCAGGTGAGCGGAGAGATCGCGCAGGAGGTGTTTACTGCCGCAGCCGATCCTAAGGTATTTCCCGAGATGGGGCTGGAGCCGTGGGCTCCGGCGAAGGTTTATGAGCGGGTACCGTTCTCGCGGGTGACGGAGAAGGGCATGTACGACTATGCGACAGGCAAGTATGCTCCGGCGCGATTTTATAACTATGTGACGAAGACGTGGTCGAACGAAGCTCCGCAGGCGAACGTGGAGGTGCCTGAGGGAGATCACAGCGATGTGCTGGGAATGAGCTATGTGCAGTTTGCGCGACGCGGCTTGTCGCTGCAGCGGTCTCAGATGGGTCCGGGGGGAAGGACGGCTCCTGCAGGACGGTTCGATGTGGGGTATACGCGGTATGGCTCGCGGGTTGGAGGAACGGAGTCGGAGAAGAGTTTCTTCGATGGGGTAGATGTATCGGTGGTTGGAATTGCCGATCTTGCTCCGAGTGAAAAGACCTTTTTGAGAAGTGATTTACAGCAGATTTCTAAATTGGTAGATGAAGCTCAAACAGGTTATTCGGCGGCTGCTCCTGAGAAGATTGCGCCTCTGCTAAAGACAGGGTTGGCGGAGACTCGGGCTTTGATTGCCAGAGTGGAGGCGGCGAAGGATCTGACGGCTCGGGAGAGGTACGATGTGCTCCACGAACTGTGCGTAAAAGAGGTGCAGTTCAACGATGCCCTGGTGGAGTCTCTGGGATTGCAGGTGGAGGTGAGGGTTGCTCCGGGCAGTGCGGTGGTGCCGGGCTCGACGGTGGACGTCAACGTAAAGGTCATCAATGGCGGCAAGGATGCTGTTCGCGTCGTCGCGCGTGACGACCGCTCGCTGGACGGCAGCCGATGGACGGAGGGTTCGAGCGCGGTTCCCGGCGATGGAGTCTTGAATGCGGGAGCGACGGCCGATTGCGAGTTTAAGGTCAGCGAAAAGGCCGACGGCAATGCAGCGACTCGACCATATTTCACACAGAAGAATCTGGAGCAGCCGTACTACGACGTTCAGGCTGCGGCGATGCGTCTGGCTCCCCTGCCGCTGCCGGCGGAGACCGTATGGATCACGGCGAAGTATGAGGGAGTCGATATTCGCTTTGGTCAGGTGGCGCTCGCGGCTACGCCAACGACGGCAGGCGTCGTATCGCAGCCGCTAACGTTTGAACCAGGCCTGAGTGTGTCGATGCAGCCTTCGGCGGGCATCATTCCTTTGGGGGAGCAAAGCTTTCCGCTAACCGTACACGTGCGCAGCGCCGAGCCACAGGGAGCACGAGGGACTTTGCAGCTAAAGATGCCTGCGGGATGGAGATCGCAGCCGGATTCGGCAAAGTTCGTCACCCAAAAACCGGGCGAGGAACAGACGGTGAAGTTTGTAGTGACGCCGGGGACGTTGGGTGAAAAGGCTTATACCTTGACGACAGAGGCAATTTCTTCGGTAACGAATCGAACGTACACAGAGGGCTATCGGGCCGTGGGATACACGGGCCTGACGCTGTCGAATCTGTACTCTCCTGCAACGTACCGGACCAGCGGCGTGGACGTAAAGGTAGCTCCACATCTGAAGGTAGGCTATCTGCCGGGCACGGGCGATGACGTGCAGAGATCCCTCGAGAATATCGGAATACACGCTACGACATTGACTATGGCCGATGTCGCGCAAGGCAGACTCGCTGGATATGACGCCGTTGCGCTGGGTGTTCGCGCCTATGCGGCGCACCCGGACCTTGCAGCCGCCAATGGGCAGCTTCTGAGCTATGCAAAGAACGGCGGAGTGGTGATTGTGCAGTACAACACGGCCGAATTCGATGGCGACGGCCCCTATCCGTTATCGCTGGGCAGCGCGGAGAAGGTCATCAACGAGACTGACCCGGTGCGGCTGCTGATGCCTTCGAGTCCTTTGCTTAGCTGGCCCAACAAGATTACTTCGCATGATTTTGACGGCTGGGTCGAGGAGCGCGGGCATGGGTTCCTCGAAAGCTGGGACCCGCATTATGAGGCGCCGCTGGAGACGCATGACCCCGGCCAGGACCCGCAAAAGGGCGGGCTGGTCTATGCGCGAACCGGTAAAGGTGCATACATCTATGTTGCCTATGCGCTTTACCGGCAGATGCCGGAGGGTGTCCCAGGGGCCTATCGGCTGTTTGCTAATCTGCTGAGCATTGGGAAAAAGGCAAAGTAAGCTCTGCACAGGAGACAAAATAAGCAAGTTGGTGCAAACTTGTCTGCATGATAAACGGCGCTCAACAACGACAGTTGATGAATGCAGTAGACATACTGCTCGATGCACGCAGGACCAACAAACCCATCGCGGACCTTCCGGCAGATCTGCGCCCGGAGACGGTGGAAGAGGCTTATTTCATACAGGACAAGCTATCGTGGGCCTATGAGGCAATCGGCGGATGGAAGGTCGGCGCATCATCCGCAGATGACACGCCGATGTTTGCTCCCATGCCCGCGGCGTGGATCTCGTGCAGCGGATGCGAGATGCGCGGCAGAACGCACCGGTACCGCGGCCTCGAAGCTGAGATTGCCTTTCAAATAGGTGAGGATCTGCCTCCACGGAAGACACCGTATACGCGGGAAGAAGTTTTAGCAGCAGTTGCGAGTTGTCATCCGGCGATCGAGGTATTGGAGACGGCATTCGTCGATCCTATGCAAATTGAGCGTCTGTGCATGATCGCAGATTTGCAGATCCATGGCGGTTTTGTGTATGGGGAGGCTGTCCCGGACTGGCAGCGTATCGATTTTTCACAGGAGCATGTCACTATGGCCGTCGATGGGGCGGTGCGCGTTGAGCGGACCGGCTCGAACACATCGGGAGACCTGTTGCGATTGCTTCCCTTCCTCGCAAACGAGGGGGCAGCGCGTACGGGCGGCTTGAAGCGAGGCGACTGGATCACGACCGGGAGTTGGACAGGATATACGCTGGCTTCTGCCGGCTCGGTTGCGGATGTCAGGTTCTCCACCGCCGGCAAGGTACATCTAAGGTTTGGCGCAGAGGGCTCCGCACTACCAGATTGAACGGTTTGCTGGGAAGAAGGGGCATCTCTGAGGAAGGGCTTGGAATCCTAAATTGTGACGGAGTTCTCCGTCCTGCGAGGTTCCCTGTGGCACGTCCTTACTGGTCTGGGCAGATTCAGATATCGCTTGTCTCATTTGGCGTCAAATTATTTGTCGCCACCGAAGCCAAGGGCGAGATTCGTTTTCATCAGATAAGCCGCAAAACGGGTGAGCGCGTGCGCCACCAAAAAGTGTTGGCCTCGGCATTGGAGCAGGCTCCCGATGAGGCCGCTGCGCCAGTGGAAAAAGACGAGATCATCAAGGGATACGAGTATCGCAAAGGCGAATATATCGCCATCGAACCCAGCGAGCTTGAGCAATTGCGCGTTCCCTCGAAGCACACTATTGAAGTGACGCAGTTCGTCGGCGTGGACGAGCTTGAACCTGAGTATCTGGAAAAGCCGTACTTTGTCGTTCCTGAAAACGACATGCAGACCGAAGCCTTCGCAGTTGTGCGAAAGGCGCTGCGAAAGACCAAGAAGGCTGCGCTAGGTAAGATCGCGTTCGGCGGCCGCGAGCATGTGATCGCCATCACTGCGCCTGAGGACGATAAACTCGCCGGCATGATGGCCTACACCATGCGGTATCAGGAAGAGTTACGCGACCCTGCAGAGTACTTCCGCGAAATCAAAAAAGTCGCCATCAACGAGGACTCGCTTGAACTTGCTGAGACACTCATCAAAAAGAAGAGTGCTAAGTTTGATCCGGCAAAGTTTACCGATGGCTATGAAGCCGCACTGAAGGAACTGGTAGAGGCAAAGATCAAACATGCTCCCGTTCCCAAAGATGAGACCTCCGCGCCGAGGCGTGGGAATGTAATCAATCTGATGGATGCTCTGCGCAAGAGCGTCAGCGGCGGAGAGTCGAAAGAGTCCTGGACGACAAAGAAAAAACCTGCCGCCAGGAGTGACCACGATGCAGGCCTGTCCCTCATTAAACCCTCGGCAAAGTCGACAACTGCGAGCAACAGGAAACGTAAGTCTGCCTAGCTTGACTGGATTGGGGTGGAGGGCAGGATGGCGAGCGTAAAGAAATCTGCGAAAAAGCCCGCGAAGAAAAAATCCGCTCCGAAGACGGACACAGTAAAGCAATCGAAAACGCCCGCGCAAATACCGCAAAAACGAGTGAAGGCGAAGAGCTCGAATCGCGCCGCAGATGCAGTGGACGAGCAGTTGGCGCGATATCGCTCGATGCGTGATTTTCATATCACGAAGGAGCCCAGCGGTCGGACAGTCAGCAACAAGCATCTGCCTGAGCAGCTTCCCTTCTGCATCCAAAAGCACGCTGCATCCCATCTACACTATGACTTCAGACTCGGCTGGAATGGCGTGTTGAAGAGCTGGGCAGTCGCAAAAGGCCCGAGCTACTTCACCGGCGACAAGCGGCTGGCGGTTCAGGTTGAAGACCATCCTATGGAATATGGCGGCTTCGAGGGCATCATTCCCGCTGGACAATATGGTGGCGGCACTGTGATGCTGTGGGACCAGGGAACATGGGAGCCGCAGGCCGGCTACGAGGACGTCGACAAAGGTTTGCGCGATGGCAGTCTCAAATTTGTGATGCATGGGACGAAGATCAAAGGAAAGTGGGCGCTTATTCGCATGGGCGGAAAAGCCGCAAACGAGCGCAAACCGAATTGGCTTTTGATCAAAGAACATGACGGATTCGAACGTGGAGAGGATGACCCCTGTGTGACGGTGGAAGAGCCTGACAGTGTTGTTACGGGACGCACGATGGAGCAGATTGCTCGCAATGAAGACCATGTATGGAATTCAAAAGATGCTGCTCAGGGAAAGGCATGGTATCGAAAGGGTGGCGACGACGAGCCTGAAAAAAAACCTGCTCCTCTCTCGGACTTTAAAGATCAGAAGAAGCCGGCAATGGGAGTCCGTTCCTTTGAAAAAAGTTTGAGCACGCTGCCAAAAGAAAATCAGCCTGGCTTTGTTGCGCCACAGCTTGCGCTTGAAGCTATATCTCCGCCTGCTGGTGAGGGCTGGCTGCATGAGTTGAAGCTGGACGGATACAGGATGCAGGCGCGCAAAGATGGTTCTGGCGTGCAGATGCTGACACGCAAGGGACTGGATTGGACTCATCGCGTTCGTGCTGTTGCCAACGAAGTGGCTAAGCTTGCGGTCGACAAGGTGACGCTGGACGGCGAGGTTGTAGTGCTTGCAGAGAATGGGACGACGAATTTTGCTAATTTGCAGACGTCGTTTCAGAACGGAGCAGACAATGTGCTGACATACTTCTGCTTCGATCTATTGCATATGGACGGGAGGAATATACGAGAGCTTCCTCTCAAGCGTCGTAAGGAGATGTTGAGCGACGTTCTGAACGGCGTGAATGAGGACTTGTTGCGTGTAAGTGAACACCTGGAGACGGACGGCGAAGAGCTTTTTCGCAAGGCTTGTGAGCTTCATGCTGAAGGGATCGTTTCAAAAAAAGCCACGGGCAGATATTCTTCCGGACGCGGCAGCGACTGGCTAAAGATGAAGTGCCTCCACGAACAGGAGTTTGTCGTAGGCGGGTTCACCCTGCCATCGAACGGAATCGAAGGCGTGGGAGCACTGCTCCTCGGCTACTACCGCGATGGCAAGTTGATCTATGCAGGACGCACCGGCACCGGATTTACCCAGAAGACGCATAAATCCATTCGAGGGCGATTGAACGGCCTGGTTCAAAAAGCGATGCCATTTGAACAAGTGCCCTCCGATGCCAGGCGAGGTGTGAGATGGGTCAAGCCGGAGCTTGTAGTTCAAGTTCGATTTGCTACATGGACTGCAGACAATCTCGTGCGTCAGGCAGCATTTCTCGGAGTACGCGAGGACAAAAGCGCAGGAGAGGTAGTGCGAGAAGAAACTATCGTTGCACCGCGTCCAAAAGGAACAGACAAGAAGCTTCGGGAACCGATGCCTTCTACAAAGGCGACAGCTATACACAGAGTGAAAAGGAGCGTAGCAGCAAAACAAATCATAACGGTAGAGCATGCTCCAGTTCGTTTGACGCATCCGGAGAAGATATTGGATGAAAGTTCGGGGCTGACCAAGCAGATGCTTGCAGACTACTACTGGAACATCGCGGAAGAGATGCTTCCACATATTGCTGATAGGCCATTGAGCCTGGTGCGATGCCCCGATGGTGCAGATAAACCGTGCTTCTATCAAAAGCACGCAAACCATGCACTTCCAGAAGGTGTTGGCAGTATTGATATCCCAGATAAGAATGGAAAGATCGAGCCATACATTACACTTTCGACTGCCGAAGCGTTGGCAGGACTGGCACAGATGGGAGTTCTGGAGGTGCATCCCTGGGGATCACGAAATGAAGACCTCGAACATCCCGACCGACTGATCTTCGATCTCGATCCTGACGAGGCGCTGGGATGGGCCGTTCTGGCAGAAGCTGCGACAGAAGTGCGAAGACGCCTGAAGGCGATTGGCCTGGAGAGTTTTCTAAAGACAACGGGAGGCAAGGGACTACACATTGTAGTTCCCATTGCACCGAAGCTGGATTGGCCTGCGGCCAAAGAGTTCGCACATAGCTTCGTAAACGCTATGGAGAGAGCGAATTCCTCGCTATATCTCACAAAGATGACCAAGGCGGCTCGCAAAGGAAAGATCTATCTCGATTATCTGCGGAACGAACGTGGAGCAACCTCAGTAGCTCCGTTTTCTCCGCGTGCACGGGCTGGTGCGCCTGTTTCGTTGCCGCTGGAGTGGTCGGATTTGAAGCTGGCAGAGCGGCCGGTCTTTTCTGTGGCAGAATTCCATGAATGGAAATCACGCCTGAAGACTGATCCGTGGAAGGCAATGGCAACGATGAGACAACGCATCACGAACGAGATACTGGATGGCGTTGCAATGCAGCACTCAGCCTAGCAAGGCGTGCCGCTCAATTTCATTACCAAACATTTAGCCGCACCACCTGCTTTAAGAAATTCGCTCAATTCTACCTGCACCACACGGAAACCTCTTGACTCAAACTGTTCGCTGAGTGTGTCGCTAACCTTATTGAGAATGACCGTCCGATTTGCATTGATGACGTTGCAGGCAAAGCACAGAGCATCGGCTTCGGCAATGATGATCCGTTTGTCTTTGGCGTAATAAGCTTCGATTCTTTCGATCGAAGGATTGTCGAAGGCCGGTGGATAGTACATGACGGAGCCATCTTCGAGTGGAGCGAAGCAAGTGTCGAGGTGATAGAAGCGCGGGTCAATGAGATGAAGTGGGACTACTTCAATCTTCCATGCCTCACTCAGATAGTGATGGCTAGACTGAAGTGTTCGGGGACCATAGCCCGCCCACAACCTCGAGCCATCAACCGCAAACAATGCGTCGCCTTCTCCCTCGAACGGGATGTCGCGCGGAACATTCAGGACGGTATATCCGGCTTCATCAAACCAGTGGCGGAAGTGCTGCTCTTCCCCCTGTCTCTCCGCGTGAAAGAAGCGGCTCAAAACAACAACACCGTTGCGCTCTAAGCCTGCGTTCGCGGTGAAGACCATGTCTGGCGAACCTGGCTGTGGCTCTACCAGAACGACCTCTGCGATCTCGGTAACTGCACTGTAAAGACGCTGCCACTGCTCGGCAGCCACCTGTCGCGAAGAGTCATGAATGTGACCAGACATCCATGGATTGATGACATAGTTCACGTCGTAAAACTTCGGAGGGCACATCAGAAAAGTTACCGGCACTAAAGTAAGACCCAAGGCAGGAAGGGAGCTTGCGAAATTTTCAGGTGACGGACTTACGCTTGTACTCATCGAAGGGCCTCTGATGATGAGCTTGGCAGTCTTAGAGAACCTTCGTCAACATGAATGTTTATGCGGGTTTTAGCGCATATAGATACATTTTCACTGCGCTACGCGTCCCTTAAATAAGAGCTCCGATGTGCGCATAGATGCAACACACATCGGAGTCTTCGTTGTGAGATTAGTGAGTGGGTTCAGGTGGAGGCAATTCGTCATCGCACGGATTTCTCTTTGGATCTCTCTTGAACTTGCTAAGAAATGTTTTGAGGATCACATAAAGAACTGGGATGAAGAAAAGATTGAGAACAGTAGAGAGAGCCATGCCTCCTACGATTGCGGTACCTACGGAGTGACGGCCGTAAGCGCCTGCTCCAGTGGCGAAGTAGAGGGGCAAAACACCGAGGATGAACGCAATCGAGGTCATGAGAATGGGGCGAAGACGAAGTTCTGCCGCAACGATCGCGGCATCGATGATCGACTTACCCATCTCCAGTTGCTGCTCCGCAAACTCCACGATAAGAATGGAGTTTTTCGCAGCGAGTCCGATGAGCATGACAAGCCCGATTTGGACGTACACGTCATCGACAAGACCTCGCGCAGCCACCAACCCAAGAGCACCGAGCACAGCCATCGGAACGGCAAGCAGAATAATGAATGGCAGTGCAAAGCTCTCATACTGCGCGGAGAGGGTAAGGTAGACGACGAGAAGTCCGAGGCCGAAGATGATGATGGCCTTGCCCGCCGATTCAACTTCTTCGAGCGCAAGTCCAGTCCAGGAGAAGGTCATGCCCTGCATCTTGTTCTTCTCGAAGAGACGCTCCATCGCCTGGAGTCCCTGACCGGAGCTGAGGCCCGGTGCCGGCGATCCATCGATTTCAGCCGATCGGAAGAGATTGTAGTGGTTGATGACCTGCGGCCCGGAGGTCTCCTGTAGCGTGACGAGATTGTCGAGCGGAATCATCTGTCCGGAGTCAGAGCGAACGTAGTACTGTCGAATGTCCTGAGCATTACGACGGAACTGCTGATCGGCCTGCACGTAGACACGATAGGAGCGGTTATTGAAGTCGAAATCATTGACATAACTCGATCCCATGAACGTGCCTAGCGCGGCAGTAATCTGGTTTAGAGGAACACCCATGGTCTTGGCCTTCTCACGATCGATGGTGACGTGAAGCTGGGGATCGTTAGAGGTAAAGGTGGTGTTCATGCCAATGAGTCCTGAACCCGGAGCACGAGACTGAGCAACGATTGTGTGGGCGACGCGATCGATATCTCCAAAGGTGTTGCGTCCACCATCCTGAAGAATGAACTGGAATCCGCCGACAGTACCGATGCCTGCAATAGCGGGTGGCTCAGCGGCGAAGGCGATACCGCCCGGTACAGCGAAGAGCTTTGGCCCAACATCTTGAACGATGGCCTTCGCGCTGTATTGCGGGCCCATCTTGGCACGGTCATTGATGGGCTTCAATGGAGCGAAGATGAGGCCTGAGTTTGGCGAGCTGCCACCTGCAAGCGAGAAGCCCATAACTGAGAAGGTGCCGAAGACACCGTCGTTCTTGCGTACCAATGCCGAAACACGGTCGGCAAACTCGCTGGTATAGCTGAGGGAAGCGCCGGGAGGTGTTTGAACGATGATGAGGAAGTAGGACTGGTCCTCCTGCGGAACGAACGCAGTGGGGACGTGGTTGTACATAAACGCGGTAGCGCCAAGACCTGCGAAGAAGAGCACCAGCATCGCGTAGCGAATTTTCACGACAAAGGTGACCATCTTCGCGTAGACCCGGATGAGCCATTGGATCAAGCTTTCAACGGGGTTGAGGATCAAACCCATGAGCCCGGTATGTTTTTGCTCTCCGCGTAGCAAGATGGCGGCAAGAGCAGGTGAAAGCGTAAGCGCATTGAAAGCCGAGATGGCAATTGAGAACGCAATCGTCAGCGAGAACTGCTTGTAGAGAATGCCTGTCGTTCCAGGGAAAAAGCTTACGGGCACGAACACTGAGATAAGCACAAGCGAGGTTGCGATGACGGCACTCGTGACCTCGGCCATTGCTTCAGAGGTAGCCCGATGGCTGTCGCAATGCTCTTTCTCGATGTGTCGCTGGACGTTTTCGATGACAACAATGGCGTCGTCAACCACTAGTCCTGTAGCGAGAGTAATGCCAAACAGAGTTAACGAATTAATAGAGAAGTCGAAGATCTTGATGAAGGCAAATGTGCCTATCAGGGAGACAGGGATGGTAACGGAAGGGATGATCGTCGCGCGCCAATCCTGCAGGAATAGGAAGATGACGATGATGACGATGATGACTGCTTCGCCGATTGTCTCAACTACTTCGCGAATGGAGTCGCCGATGACGGTCGTCGTATCAACGGCGATAATGCCCTTCATTCCTGGAGGATAGGATTTTGCAAGTTCCTCCAGCACCGCGCGGCAACGTTTGTCGACGTCAAGAGCGTTGGCGTTGGAGAGTTGCTGAATACCGATACCGACGGCATCTCCACCCATGACTCCGCCCCCTTGAAACTTGAGCGAAGTATCGTAGTTTTCAGCGCCGAGCTCAGCACGGCCCACGTCCTTGAGCAGAACGATTCCACTGGCAGTGGTGCTGTTCTTAATAACGATGTTTTCAAACTGTTTTGGATCAGAGAAACGGCCACTGACGCGAACCGCCATCTGGAAGTTCTGTTTGGGGTCGGAGGGTTGCTGGCCGAGTTGACCTGCCGGAATCTCTACGTTCTGCTCAGCGAGTGCGTTAGTGACATCAAGCGCAGTAAGACCGCGAGCAGCAAGACGGCTGGGGTCGAGCCAGATACGCATAGCGTATTTGCGCTCGCCGAAGATGACGACAGCACCGACGCCGGGAACTCGCTTGAGCGCGTCGCTGACATAGACATCGAGGTAGTTCGAGATGAATGCCGGAGAGAGTGAGTGGTCAGGTGAAACGAAGCCTGCGGCAAGAACGAAGTTCGAATTAGCCTTGGTGATGGTGATACCGGTGTTATTGACGACCGCAGGCAGACGTCCCTGCACAGAGGCGACGCGGTTCTGAACGTCAACCGCAGCGATGTTGAGGTCATAACCGGTATTGAAGGTTACCGTAATTGCGGAGGTACCATCGTTCGAGCTCGTCGAGCTCATGTAACGCATTCCCTCGACGCCGTTGATGGACTGCTCGAGGATGGTCGTAACCGCCGATTCAACGTCCTTCGAGCTTGCACCGATGTAGTTTGCAGTGACGACAACCTGAGGCGGAGCCAGCTCCGGATAAAGGGAGATCGGCAGAGTGGGTATGCAGACGGCGCCAGCGAGGACGATGAGCAGCGCGCAGACCGTGGCGAAGATTGGGCGACGAATGAAAAAATCTACCAAGGTGTACCTCTAGCCAGCGGGCTTAGCCCTGGCGGTAAACGAAAGAAGATGCGGAGATGGCGATACATCTCCGCAGACATAAATGCGAGGTGCCGCCTACCCCAGAGGCTTGACGGGAGCACCTTCCTGCAAAAACTGCAGACCAGAGAGAATCACCTTGTCGCCTGGCTTGAGGCCATCGAGAACAGGATAGGTGTTGTCGACCGTCTCGCCGACAGTAACCGGAATCTGGTGTGCGACGTAGCCGTCGCCCTTCGGTTCAGCAACGAAGACAAAGGTCTGGCCGCCGACCAGAGAGACCGCGAGCACCGGAATAACAGGCGCCGGATTGGTATTCCAGGTGATGCGCGCCTTGACCAGCTGCTGGTTGCGAAGGCGTTCTGCCGTGCGCGGAATCTCAGCCTTAACGAGGATGCTCTGCAGCCCGTTATCAACCTGTGGAGAGAGGAAGCTGATCTTAGACTTCACAATCGAATTTCCATCGTTGTCGAGGATATCGACCGGAAGACCAAGCTTCACCTGCGATGCCCGCTCGGTGGGAACGTAGATGTAAGCTTCAAGATCTGCATTCTCATCGACAGTAGTGAGAATGGTGCTCGCCGAAACATAGTCGCCAAGGTGAACAGGGATATCGCCAACAATTCCAGCAAACGGCGCGCGAATCTGGTAATAAGCCAACTGCTGCCTCTGCGTATTGGTTTGTGCCACTGAGGAATCAAAATCTCCCTTGGAGTTCTGATAGGCTTGCACCGCCTGGTCATAGGCCTGCTTGGAGGTCACACCCGCCTCGTAAAGCTTGCGCTGGCGTTCCACTTCGGTCTGATTGTACTGATAGACGGCCTTCTTCTGTGCCTCGGTTCCCTGCTGTTGCTGCACAGTAGCGACCTGCTTGAGCGGATCGATCTGCATCAATATCTGACCCGCCTTAACTGCATCGCCCGACTTCACCAAGATGCGGGTAATATTGCCATCCACCTGGGGCTGCATCGTGGCCGAGCGCCGGCTTTTGATCGTCGCCACATAGGTATCGCCGTTGGCAACCGGCGAAAGAGTTACGGGAGATACCTTGACGGGCATCGCCTGAGGCGCCGCGGCAACCGGCGGCGGAGCAGATTTGCAACCTGCGAAAAGACACACGGTCGCGCAAACGGCGAGCGGCAGAATGCGGCTGAACTTCAAAGTCAAGGACACAGTATTTCTCCTTCAGATTCAAAACGTCAATTACAACGGCCTGCCCGGATATATCTGCGCCGGGACAAACGCAGATAGGTCAAGTGTCTGATTCTGCAAGAGCACTATGGGTTTCAATTTTAGATGATGCTGTCCTCTTGGAAGGTTCTCAATAATTTAAGTATTCTTCAGAAAGAAGTTAGCCAGTTTTAGTTCGTACGGTCTCTTGATCGGACTATCCGTATTCTTTGACACGGACTATCTATATTGATAGCGTTGAAAGCGATGAGGGCCTGTTATCAGCCGTCATTCCGCAGCGTCCCTGTCGTCTAGCCCGGCCCAGGACACCGCCCTTTCACGGCGATAACATGGGTTCGAATCCCATCGGGGACGCCAATCAGTTCAGCAGTTATTGAATGAACTTATTTCCTGATTGAACCAACAATACATTTGTGGCGCAACTAACGTAGATCTGCCTGGTCTGCTCTCTTTCCTGCTTCGGGCCTTCTAACGCCCATTATTCGGCACATTGACCATGACAAATAATAATACCCTCCGAACGTGCCCATGCTGGGCACTCCCCAGCTTCTGTACTCTACGTATCGTTTCCACCCCCTAAGTAGCCTTCTGAAGGATGTTCAGGGCAGCCATCCTTGGGCTCAAAAATTTGAGCAGCAGGACATGTTAGGGGCTTGTACCATGGCTACGTCAGACCCAAGGATGATCGGCAATGGCGTTTTTCAGATCAAAAAAGGATGGTGACGCTCTTAAGCGTTATGAACTCGTCGAAGAAAAACGCATCTTCGGAATGCTCAACTTCGTAGTTTTGCTCTCGATTGCTGCCGTTGCTTATACCGACTGGTTTGTCGTCGCCAACATATCGCTCGGTTATCTTTACGTTCTCTCTCTTGCACTGAGCGCCCTGGTCAATCCTCTTCTGCTCACCATCTCGCTTGCCGCCATCTGTACTTTTTTGCAGGACATCTTCGGCCCACCCAGCAATACGATCTCGCTACGAGTCGTCCATGATGCAATCATGCTCGGTGTATTTCTGGCCACCGGCTATCTGGTCTGGCTTATTGCACGTCAGCGTAGCCGGTTGATCGAGGAAGTGCGTCAGCAGCGCGACGAATACGAGAGCGATCTTGTGCTCGCTGCCCAGGTTCAACAACAGGTGCTGCCCTCGCCCCGCACCTTTCAGGGCCTCGAACTCGCTGGCACCATGCATGCCGCGCGGCTGCTGGGCGGCGATTATTATGACTTCTTTCAAATCTCCGATGATATCGTCGACGTCGTCATCGCCGATGTCTCCGGCAAAGGGGCGGCTGCCGCCCTGCTGATGCCCTCCCTCTCCGTAGCTCTTCGTCTGCGCGCCCGCGAGCTCAGCGGACCAGCCGCGATCATGAAAGATTTAGATGGAGTTCTCAAGCAGGTCACACGACCAGCAAGCTTTGTCACCATGTTCTATGCCCGCTTCCACCTTGCCGCCAAGACCCTTGAGTACGCGAACGGCGGTCATAACCCGCCCATCCTGCTGCGTCCCAGCGGCGAGATTCGCCTGCTTGAAGCGTCTGGACCTATCCTCGGAATTCTCAATGGTACGGTGTATTCGAATGTCACCATCAACCTCGAATCCGGAGACATTCTGACCCTGTACACTGACGGCGTGACGGAGCAGGAAAACAAACAGGACGAGCAGTTCTCGGTAGACCGTCTCGAGCAGGTTCTCAGCGAGCACACGCATGTCTCTTCCAACACAATCGTCGATGCTATCTGCGAGGCCGTGCCTGCCTTCGCGGGAGCCGCAGAGCAGTCGGACGACTTTACCGTAGTGGTGGCAAAGGTCTCCTGAGCCGTTCTCCCCTTCAGCAAGATCAGCGTCAGTCTTAGAGGCTTATTTGACCGTTATAGCGTCTAATTGAGCTATGGACAAAAAACAGCTAGGCAACTCCGATCTGCAGCTCTCGCCCATCGGCTTCGGTGCGTGGGCAATAGGCGGCGGCGACTGGGCCTTTTCGTGGGGCCCACAGGACGACAACGACTCCATCGCTGCCATTCACAAGGCAATCGACCTTGGCGTCAACTGGATCGATACTGCCGCCGTTTACGGTCTTGGACGTTCCGAAGAGGTCGTTGGCAGAGCCATCAAGTCCGCCTCGCAAAAGCCCTATGTCTTCACCAAATGCGCAATGGTTTGGGATGAAAAGCGCGAAATTACCAACAGCTTAAAACAGATTCGCCGTGAAGTCGAAGACAGTCTTCGCCGCCTTCAGGTCGAAGTGATCGACCTATATCAGATTCACTGGCCCAAGCCTGATGAAGATATCGAAGAGGGCTGGGCCGTAATGGCTGACCTGCAACGCGAAGGCAAGGTCCGCTGGATCGGAACCTCAAACTTCAGCGTCTCGCAGATGGAGCGCGCGGCTAAGATTGCGCCTATCACTTCAAACCAGCCGCCTTATTCCATGATCAACCGAAGCGTAGAAGCCGAGATACTACCCTACTGCCAGAAAAATAACATCGGTGTCATCAACTATGCTCCTATGCACTCCGGTCTGCTTACAGGAGCTATGAGCAAAGAGCGTGTTGCCGCATTTCCACCGGATGATTTCCGCCGCAAGGCAAAGAACTACCAGGAGCCGCACCTCTCCCGCAATCTTTCCATCGCCGATTTTCTCAAGTCGATTGCGAGTCGTCATGGCGTCTCGGCCGGCGTCATCGCCATCGCCTGGACGCTACATCATCCGGCCATCACAGCGGCCATCGTCGGCGGACGTAACGCCAAGCAAGTCGAAGGAGTTGCACCCGCTATCAATTTCCGGCTTACAGAAGCGGAGTTTAGCGAGATCAACACCTTCCTGGACGCAAATCTATAGCTGATCGTCAACGGCAATCAGCGGGCCAGTCGACAAATAGCTCTAACCCTTTAGATCAATCGGCGATTTTCGTCCTGCAACTTCTGTGGAACTCACAATCCAGCAACTGGCATGACATGCTCATTCCAGCAACTTATGGAGCATGTCATGCCAATTGCGCATCTCGCCGCCGAACCCGCTTCGATCTTCTATATTCTTACCGGCGGGATCGGCTTGCTCTTCTCTCGATTTCGCAGTTCCCTACACCGAGAAAAGTCCTCGGTCGCCATGCTCTTCTGCAGAAGGTCCTCTCGAGAGAAGCTGAGCCAGATCAGCCTTACCTGATTAGGCATTCTTTGCCGGCAGCACACTGCGAAACATCTATTCCTATCTCACCCCGTTCAGGAAGTGGTAGCTGATTCCGACGCTAACGCCATAGGGATTGATGTTGCCGAAGGTAAACTGCGGCCACTCCTGATACTCGAAGTCGACCAGGCGAATCTTCACGTTGTAGGTAAGGTTGTAATCGACCCCTGCCCCCGGAGCGATTACAAAGTAGCTCCCCTGAGCATAGTTATAGGGAAAATTGAAATGACCTAGCCCTACCAGGGTCTTGATATATGGCGAAAATCTTCCTCTACGAATCTCGACCCTGGGGCCGATGAGATAGGTGGATTCAGTCGTATTTGCCAGGCTGTTTTGCCGCAGCCATCGGCCTTCACCCTCAATTCCAAACTGTCGCCAACGGTTGATATCGACATAGAGCCCCGCACCGCCGAGGACATGCTGACCGTAGGCGGACTGAAAGATAGAATAGGTGCCTCCGACTGAGACGTATGCGCCCGGGGCGGTCGCCGCAGGAAGAGCCTGGCCGAAGGCATCCTGAAAACCAGAGAGGCCAAGCAGGAAAAAGAGAACAAAGAGAGTTTTTTTCATCGCAGGCGTCATTCTTATTTTGTAACAGTCATCGTCATATTGACGTATTGAGAGACGCCCGTCTGGCCGGTCACGCTGACCATAAAGTTATAGGTTCCTGGAGGCGTTCCAGTGTTCTGAATGGTCCCGCAACCAGAGAGTCCCGAAGTCATAGCGATGATGCCCACAAAGAGAAGCAGACCGCTCACCAGCCGCACACGCCGAAGCTTGAACGCAAGGAAGCAGAAGGCCAGCGATCCTGGGAACAGGCAGGCCAACACCACCCGAGAGTTGGAGTGTTGATCGTTGCTTGCCTGGGTTCCACCAAGCAGCGGATGGCCGGTATCGACAGTAAGCGTGACAGTCTGAACACCGCCTGCGGGCAGGTTTGCCTTGTCTTTCGAGAAGGTGCAGGTCGTATCCTGCGGCAGGCCCAGACAGCCAAAGGAAAACGTATCGGTGAAGTTTCTAACAGAGGTCAGCGTAAGCTGTATGTCCAGATGCTGGGTAGATTGCAGCTGCCATGTAATCGGCGTCGCTTGAAGAGTGAAGTCCGGTGCAGGCCCGATTGGGACTGTAGACGGCGACGCAGAAGAGGTCGCGTAATTGGCATCACCGCTATAAGTCGAAGAGAGGTTGGCGCTGGTACCCGGCAGTAGAACCGTCACGGTCGCGACACCGGTGGCGTCGATGGGTACCGTAGCCAGGGTAATGCTTCCGGACATAAAGGTTACGGTTCCCGTGGGAGCGACTGAGCCGACTGTTCCCGTCGGTCGAACGACCGAGATCAACGTAAGCTGCTGGCCGCCTGTGAGCGATGTAGTCGAGGTGCTGAGTGCATCGGTCGTAGGACGAAGTTGAACGACCTGCGTGAACGGTGGCGCCGAACTGGCAAGATCCAGTCCATCGCCTGCATAGTTGGCGACGAAGGTATGGGAACCGGCCGGGAGCGTAGGGATGGAGATGGTTGCAACCCCGTTGGCGTTGAGCGTGCCAACACCGATCGCAACCGAGTCTTCAACAAAGGTCACAAGGCCGGTTGGGCTCTGCGACCCGCCATTCGCGACAGTCGCCGAGATAACAACAGGCGTCAACGTAGGCAGCGGGCTCTGGCTTGAAGAGACGACCGTTGTAGTGGGAGCCTTCACAATCGTAATCGCAAGCGGAGGCGCGGAGGTGCTGGCAGAGTTGTTTGAATCGCCGCTGTAGATAGCGAATACGCTATCGGTCCCTACAGGCAGAGACGAGGTAACGACCGAAGCAACGCCTCGATTGAGAGCTGCCGTTCCGATGAACACATTGCCATTCATAAAGTTGATAGTGCCGGTCGGTATAGCACCACCCACCGCAGTAACCGTCGCCGTAAGGGTAATGGCCCTGCTAGCAATCGAGTTAAGAGTGCTGGCAGAAAGCACGGTCGTGGTGGCTGTCTGCTTGATCGTTACGGTGACGTTATTGCTGGAAATGCTTCCGGCATAGTCGGAATCGCCCAGGTAGGCAGCGGTTATTGTGTGCGTCCCCGCTGGAAGCGTTGTATTCACATAGCTGGCGACACCAAGTGAGTTCACCGGTACCGTGCTCAAGACCGTAGAGCCGTCTTTGAAGGCCACATTCCCGGTAGGAATAGAGGCAGGGACGCCCGTTACCGTTGCGGTAAAGGTAATCGGAGTTGAAAACTGAACCACATTAGCGCTGGTCGTCAGGTTGGTCGTGCTTGAGGCAAGGTTGACGGTCTCGTCGAAGGAGTACTGGCTTCCGTAGTCGGTTGCGTCTCCGGCATAGGTGGCAGTGATATGGTGTACCCCTGTCGACAAGGGAGGAACTGGAAAGGTGGCTACTCCATTCGTCCCGATGCCGGCAGAGCCGAGTGCCCTGCCCCCATCGGTAAAGGCAATGCTTCCAGTCGGTGCCGTTGTCCATCCGAGCAGGTTTGCCGTAAAGATGATCGACTCGAATTGCGATGCAGGGTTGGCATTTGAAACAACGTTGAGCGTGGTCGATTGTTCGATCACCTGGTTGAGCGGGGTGTTGGGGGTACTGGCGGCGTTCAGATTATCGCCGCTGTAGACTGCAGTGATGATGTGCGTTCCAAGGGTAGTAAAGGACGTTGTAATCGTCGCCGTATCTGTGGCGGTAACCACAGTCTGAGGAAGGCCAATAGGAGTAGCGCCATCGAAGAACTGAACAGTACCGGTTACCTGGTTCGGGCTCGAGATCCTCGCCGTAAAGGTAATTCCCTGGTTTACCGCGGCGGGATTGGAGCTGGACGTGACAGTTGTCGAGCTTGGATCGACAGAGAGAACTGTACCGCTAAGCTCAACCGACAGTGGGCTGTTCCCTGCGTTTGAGGTGACGGAGAGCAGACCCGATACAGGAGACACGATGGGCGGTTTGAACTCGACCGCCAGAACACAGGTGTCATCGACTTGCAGGGGCACCGTTGTGGAACATGTGGTTGTAATTGGATCGGTTGGCACCGTATCAAGAGCGGCGTTCGTCGTTGCCGGAGATGCCGTGAGATCGGTCAGAGTCAGTGCTGCGTTGCCATCGTTCTCAATCGTCTGAGCAATCGGCGCAGAGGTCTTGCCTTCCTTCATATCCGGGTATTTGATCGCAGCGATAGTGGCATTCACCTCGCGAACGCGAAGGTCTAGTCGGTCAGCGATGAAGAGATCGCCGCTGGCATCGAGATAGACGGAATAAGGCTTGTAAAGACCAGCGAGGTTCGCGTTGAAGCCGTCTCCGCTAAAAACAGCCGTCCCATTTCCAGCCAGCGTCGTGATATTTCCGGTAGAGCTGATCACCTTTCTAACGGCATTATTTTCCGAATCTGCGATATAGAGGTTGTCAGCCGGATCGGTTACGACGCTTGAGGGGCTGTTCAATGTTGCGTTGGTGGCAAGATGACCATCGCCGCTATAGCTGGCAGTGCCTGTACCCGCGACAGTGGTAACTAGGCCCAAGGGATCAATCTTGAGGATGCGGTTGCTGCCAAAGTCGGCGATGTAAAGACTACCGTCCTTTGAGGAGACTGCGGCGCTCCAAGGCTGGTTGAAGGTTCCCGACACAGTGGTAACCACGCCCGAGGGATCGACCTTGCGGATGCGATTGTTTCCTGTGTCTGCGATATAGAGATCACCGCTGGCATCGAAAGCAAAGCCTTGTGGACCGGCGAGCTCGTTTCCTGTAGCTCCAGATGTACCCAGAGTTCCGGCTACCGTCGTGATCTTCTTTGTAATCGCATTGATCTCGCGGATAGCACTGTTGCCGGTGTCAGCAAAGAAGATGTTTCCTGCTCCGTCCACAGCAATCGCTGAAGGCGCGCTGACCTGGGCCGAAGTTGCGAGACCGCCATCTCCCGCAGAGCCGGCGACTTCCGTGCCCGCTATGGACGTAATATTTCCAGCCGGATCGACCTTCACAATACGGTTGTTGCCAGTGTCAGAGATGTAGAGATTTCCCGCCGCGTCGGTCGCTTCGCCCAAGGGAAGGTTGATCGCGGCCTGGGTCGCCGGTGTGCTGCCGCTTGTCGGGCAGGGTCCGTCGTTGAGGCAGCCGTCGCCGGCAAGCGTAGTGATCTGCCCTGGAGACATTACGTTCAGCGAGCCCTGCCCTGTGCCTGAGATATTCTGGCTGGCCAGCACATTGCCCCCGGGATCGAGGATCACAATAGCTCCGAAGCGCAGACCGGGAAACTTCGGCGAAAAACTCACAGAAACATTGCAGATCTGACCTGCAACTGTTGAACAGGTGCCCACAGTAGCCAGGGTGAAATCAAGATTGGGAGAGCCCTGAGTCAACACCTCGACCGTCCCCAGCGTCCCTGAACTCTGGATCATTACTGGAATCGACTGCACCTGCGGGGTTCCGCCCACCGCCATAGCAGGCTGGAAGACATAGGCCGTCTGCCCTAAAGCTCGCGAAAAGGAGCCCCCGAGGAGGAAGCAGAGAACGAGTCCAAGAGGGAGGAGTGGGTTGCGACGCCAAGTTGACTTTATGGTCGACGCTGCCTGTGCGGAATTGAAGAGTGAATGTTCCGGTTTATGAGGATTGCGGTGCGAGTCTTGACTGCCTGTGTGCTGATTCATCGATGGAGCTTCCCTTGCACCCTGGTCTTAGCTGGTCAGTCAAGATCCGCTAATCGTGCAGCCATTCGGTTGAAGTGGCTCTTGGGCGAGACGATAAACCAGTCGATCGGGTGAGCAGACGAACATTCCTTCGTTCAGCCTGCTAGAGAACAGTATCGGTGTTCCATCTCCTGAACTATTCCACGAACGTGTTAGTTAACCCCAGTCAAATGAAAACATCCAGATCGTCTTTGTAATACGTAAAGGACGATCTGGATGTATTGTCTTGCGCCGCTGAGATCGACTACGCTACAGCCGGTTCGATCACTCGCGACCCTCGCAATCCGTAGTAGATGATGTACAGGTAGCAGAGTACGGGCACGATAAACGCATGGTGGATGCCGATGTGATCGGCCAAAACACCCTGCAGCTCTGGAATGATAGCGCCACCCACAATCGCCGTAACCAACAGTCCGGATGCTTCGCCTGTAAGCGGTCCCATCTCTGCAATGCCGAGAGTAAAGATACTCGGGAACATAATGGAGTTGAATAGCCCCACTAGCAGAATGCTCCATACAGCAACATGGCCAACGGTAAGCATAGAAATCACAACCAGCACGGTCGCGATGACAGCACACAACGCAAGCAGCTTTTCGGTCTTCACCTTCTGCAAAAGAGCCGAACCGATAAAGCGGCCCATCATCGCTCCACCCCAATAAAACGGGACCAGGTTAGCGGCTGCCAGTGCTGTCAAACCGGCAATGTCCGACTGGTTGAAGTAGTTGATCAGGAAACTGCCAATCGAAACTTCGGCACCCACATATACAAAGATTGCGATCGCTCCCAGCACCACATGCGGATAGTGCCACATGCTGTGGCCTTTTTCGCCTGCCTTGCTGGGCCGGTAATCCTGTGTCGCATCCAGTCGGGGGAACTTATAGAACCAGATTGCCAACGCCAGCAATACCAGCGCCAAAGTAATCGCAAGATAAGGAAACTTCACCGTTGCCGCCTGCTGAATGCGGTACGCATGCAGCATCAGCGGTGTCATGCTACTGGTCTTCTCAACTGTCTTCTCGGCTCCGCGCAGAATCAGCCATCCACCAAGTGGAGGCCCAATCGTTGTGCCCAGCGAATTGAACGCCTGTGTCAAATTCAGTCGGCTCGAGCCTGTCTCCGGCGGCCCCAGTACGGTTACATAAGGATTAGCCGCAACCTGCAACGCCGTAATGCCCGCTGCCAGAACAATCAAGGCTGCCAGGAAGAGCGGAAACGATGGCAAATTCGCCGCCGGAATAAATAGTGCGGCCCCCACTCCCATCGTCAGCAAGCCCAGCACCATCGTTCGCTGATAGCCGATCCACTCAACGATTTTTCCCGATGGAATTCCAAACGCCGCATACGACGAGAAGAATGCAAACTGCACCAGCATTGCCTCGGCATAGTTCAGATCGAAGATCGCCTTCAGGTGCGGAATCAGAATATCGTTGAGCGAGGTAAGAAATCCCCACACAAAAAACAGTGTAGTGACCATCGCAAAGGCGCTGCGATAGTTTGTACTCGAGCCGGAGTCCGGCATTGCGGCTATTTGCGTAGAACCGCCTGCATTCGTCATTGCCATTTACTTAGATTCCCCATATCACGACGTCTCACGCATCACTGTGCCGCACGGCCAAGCCTGTGTTCCAGACCGTGGAGGGCGTAAGAACTCACTCTGAGAATCATATCGCGCTTAAAGCATTTTTCCTCTCATGGCGGCGCAACCAATGCGAGTGTCCAGGTTGAAATAAGTTCCACCTGAGATTGGACTTCTGCTAATCATGCGGAGGCAATTCCTTCGGCATCTGCACCGCGCCAATCTGTCCATCCGCGCCTCGCGTAATCGTCGGCGCATAGAGCCCCAGCATCTGACGACGCCACCAGTTTCCCGTTTTGCGCTTTTCTTCCAGCGACGTAAACCAGTACTGCCAGAGAACGGCTCTGACATAACGCGGCGGTGACTGCGGAAACGGATTGCCGCGAAACAACTCCAACACATCACCATCGTTTGAGAGCAAGCGTTCCTCCGCAAGCACCACCATCTCATTCTGCCGCCAGTCGCCCAACGATGCGAACCACAGGTTCCAATCGAACCGGGGCTGATAGGGTGCATAGATTCGCGGAGCTTCATTCAACGCCTGCGGTTTGTATCGAAAGAGATAAGGTTGCCAATTCACGCCATCGTTCGAGCCCTGAAACTCAATCTCATATCGTCCGCGTGTCATCACCGCGAAGAGCCCATATTGATTGGCGATGCGAAACGGTTCGAGTGCCTTTACCGGAGCAATCGGCAACGGGACGCGAGACATCACCATCGCTCCCATCTCTACTGCCGTGGCATAGCCAACCCATGTCAACATCACCGCCGCCACACTTACTGCCGCAGCGTGCAATCCACCACGAAACCCTGTCACGCGTCCTTGCTCTCTGTTGCTTTCCTCGTCTACGACTGGTGGACGAAGCCGTACCGGGATGAAGCGGCGCAGGCTCAAATCATCCAGTAGTAAAAATCCCAGAACAGCCACCAGATAGTTCAGAAACGTGTAGTTTCCTGTCAGGATCACGCCAATCTGCCACGGCGTGACGATACAAAAACAGATCAGTCTTATCCGTCGAGGGAAAAACAGCATCAACACCACGACGAACTCCAGCACCAGCGTAATCACCACGGTCGTCGCATGGAACCAATGCGGCAGATGCGCCACATACCATCCAATCCATGTTGGTAACGGACTGTTCTGGTAGTAGCCATCCATTGCGGTCAGATTTCGCCACTGCGGATCGCCGCTTAGGATCTTCACCATCCCCGACTCGAAATAGATTCTGAACCACTCCCACAGCAGCAGAAACAGGCTGACATGCGATGGAGGATGCTCCGCACCGTATCCTGGCCGCACGCCGGGCGGTGCAAAGAAGAGTGCCAGAAACCCGGCCTCAAGCAACATGCCATCCGATTGATAGCCCGAGAAATCTCCTGCCACAGCAACGAACGAAAGGAAGCAGATGAAACAGATAAGGAGATTCAGCCGAGGCGAGACGTTAAGAAACACCAGCACAGAGGTCAGCAGCCCAATCCACACCACAGCCATCAGCATGTGCGAATCGGCCGAAAGCCAAAACAGCGACGGGACATTCCAATAGCGGCTTGCGCTCATCGCATGCGTCGCCCAGGCAAGGTATTGTCGCGCTGGAAGAATTCCTTTTGGACCGATCAAGCCTTTAATCTGGAAAGCCAGCGAAAAGAACGCAGAGAAGTAAATTGCGCCCAGCGCCCTCAGAAACAACCATCTCGCGATAAGGCAGTTCTGTGCGCCATCTCGCGAATCAAAAAGCCACCGATAGAGCTGAGGCAAACGTTCCATAAGGTGCCGCCACAGGCGCAATCACGAGACCAGCCACGCTATCGTCAGTCAAATACCGCACTGCTCGTCGAGCTTGCTTAAAACGTTACACGCGAAGCCTGCTCCTGTACCATCGTCATCTTTGACGATGCCTGAATATTTATAGAAGATCTTGCTTCCCCTCACCTTTTTGAGGAATGATCGAGATCGCCATGAAAAGCACTATCTGGAAAGCGGCCAGTCTCACACTGCTGATGATCGCTATTTGCCCTCTCGCCAACGCTGCTGATCGCACCGAACCCACGCTCTCCTCAGCGGAGGTTGCGGTCATATCCCGGCAGATAGCTACTCTGAGGTCACCCACCGATCGGAGCGTTGCCCAGGAATGGAGCAATGCAAAAAAGGTAGCCGAGCTGATTTGCCGCCCGGTCGCACTTCCCGCTCTTAAAAAGCAGATTAAAGAAACAGATCGTGTCTTCCTCGGAACCGACGCTCCACAGAGTCTGACTCTCGAAAGCGATCGAAGGCTGGCCGGCAGCGGACAGGCACGAACACCCCAGGGCTGGCAGGATTTCACCTTCACCTGCAATTTAAATCCGTCCACCGGCAAGGTAATCGATCTACAGATACATTTAAATTGAGCGAGCAGAGTGGTCACCGCAAATCGCTCGAAGCTAGCTCCCGGGTTCGTTCAGCTTGACTGTCTGCGTGATGCCCTCACCTTCGACGATGGTGTAGAGTCTATCCGCTGCAACATCGTGCAACTCCTCGGTCGCCCCACTGGGCCATTCAATCTTTATCTGTTTCATCGTCGCGGCAGTGCCAAGGCCGAAGTGAAGACGCTGGTCATTTGAGGAGAGATAGCCTCCCCCGGCGCGCACCTCGTCGGTCTGCACCAGTGTTCCGGCGGTGACTGTAACACGTGCGCCGATCGCAGCACGATTACTTTTTTTGCCCACCAGTCGGAAGAGAACACGATGGTTCGCATTCTTCGTCTCATTCAAAAATAATGAGGGTGGGACGCCAACGTTGTAGACCACGACGTCGATATTGCCGTCGTTATTAATGTCTCCAAATGCCGTACCCCGTCGCGAGCGCAGCGGCCCATCATTGAGACCGGATGCATCGGCGATCTCGGTAAAGGTGCCGTTGTGCTGATTCCGATAAAGATGAATAGGCTCGCGGTACTTGAGATCATGCGGTAGCTTATCGACCATGGAACTGACATTGCCGTTGGCCACAAAGATATCCGGCCAGCCATCGTTGTTGAAATCCGCAAAACCGGCGCCCCACGCTACAAGTTCATCCGATGCCCGCGTCAGGCCTGCGGCGGAGGCGCGGTCCGTGAAGCCCGTCTCACCTTGATTTTTATAAAGACTCATCGGCTGGTAGCCATAACGAGTGACAACAAGATCAAGCGCTCCGGTGCGGTCGTAGTCCGCAAAGTCAGCCGCCATATTGCCCATCGAACGGCCTTCAGCGCTCAACGCCGTGCCGAAGATGAGGCCATCCTCTTCAAACGTGCCGTCATGTTTGTTGCGATATAGAAAGTTCGGCCCCATGTCATTGTTGACGAACAGATCAGGCCAGCCGTCATGGTCATAGTCTCCCCAGACAACGCCCATGCCCAGCCGCTTGTCAGCGTTGTCGACGCCCGCCTTTTGAGACACTTCATCAAAGCTGCCACCGTTGTTATGGAAGAGCAGATCAGTCTCACCATTCAGCACCGGCACCTCCATCGGCAATCCCTGATATTGAAATGCTTTGTCGCCAGGCTTCGGTAGATGGTTCAGGTCGGTATCTACATAGCGCGAGACGAACAGGTCGAGCTTGCCGTCGCGATCATAGTCAGCCCACGCCGCCCCAACACTGAAACCTCCACCTGCTACCCTCTGCCGTGCTGTCACATCTTCAAACTTGCATCCGCCGAGGTTGTGGTAGAGCACGTTATGGCCATAGCCGGTAACGTAGATATCCGGCAGCCCATCATTGTCGAAATCCCCAATGGCAACGCCCATCCCCCAGCCACGCGTGGTCAGCCCCGACGCAAGCGTGACATCGGTGAAATGCACAGGCCCATCGGGCTTCGTATCCTGATGGTAGAGCGTCACCATCAAATCGCCACCGTGAAGATAGCTGTCGACCGTGGAATCGGTAACCGTAACGATATCCAACTTGCCGTCGTTATCGCAGTCCAGCAATCCAACACCGCCGCCCATCATCTCAACCAGATACTGCTTCACCGGTGCCGAATGCGGCACAGTAGTGAGTCCTGCCTCCGGGCCAATATCGCGAAAGCGTAATCCGGGCACAGACGAAGTTTGCGCAGACGTGATGCTTGAGAAGAGCGCCATCACTGCAACCACGAGCAGGCCTCTGCGAATGACTATCTCAGGGGTGAACATCTGTACCCTTCTTCTCTGTATGCGCTAGCGACTGAGTGTACATGCTCTCCAGCTGTGGAGTAGTGGCAAGCGATGACTCGATAGGCTGAAGTGTCTGCACCACAGCGGCATAGTCCTTGACCATGAAGTAGCTGATGCCAAGAACCCTTCTCGCGCCTGTCTCCTGCGGATGCGCCGCAACGTAGCGGCTTAGTGGCGGCACAGCCTGAGCATAGAGCTGCGCAGAAAATGCAGCCCTGCCCCAGTTATAGTCGAGCCCTTCGAGCGACGAGTTCCACTTGGCCGCTTTCGTGAAGTATCCGGTAGCGGTTGCAAACTCGCTGGCTCCCGCAGCCATGGCTCCAAGATTGTTATAACTGTCAGCAATAGCGGGGGCAGCTCGTTTTGCGAAAGCATCCAGAGCTTGCCGCGCCTTCACATCCATTGGACCCCGATCAGGAGGACGCTGAAAAGGTGCAATGCTGGCAGCATCACTTACAGGAGCTCCCGTCAACCTTGCCTGGTCGCGCAGTGAATTCATCTTCAGCAGCTTTGCTGAGATCTGCATCTCCTGCTTCGCTTCATCGAGATGGCCGGTCTGCACCAGCAGTCGTCCAAGCAGGTAATGAGCGCGTTGCACCTGATAGTGATTGCGAGAAAGATCGGTCGTCAGTGCAATAGCTTTGCGTAAAGCCTGCTCTGCGTCTGCCGGACGGTTCAGTTGAATATATATCTGGCCCAGCAGCAGAGGATTATCAGGATTGCGTGGATCAAGGCTTGCCGCACGTTTCAGATCTTCCTCTGCTTCAGAAAATCGGCGATCGTTGAACGCGATATAACCGAGCTGCGCAAGGCTGAAGTAGTCATTCGGATTCAACTCCAGCTCGCGATGAAACTCCTTGACTGCCTCAGAAAAGCCAACCTGTCCCTGGCTTAACAGATACGACGCGCCGAGACAGTAGTGCGCCTCAGGTAAACGAGGATTAAGCGCAATCGCTTTCTTGAATTCAACAATAGCAAGATCGGGATTGCCCGCCTCTGCATAGGCACGTCCGAAGTCCAGATGAATCGCAGCAGTATTACCGAAGCCGATAGACATCTCGCTGAAGAGCTTTGTGGCATCTTTCGTGTCGGACAACGCAAGATAGGCTGTCGCCAGGGCCAACCCATTTTTATAGTTTGGATCGAGCGCAACCGCAGCCTCCAGTTGCTTGCGAGCTTCCTGATTTTCGTCGGTCTGCAACAGCGCTTCGCCAAGAATCAGCCGGCCTGTTGAACTTTTTGAATCGGCTGCAACAACGGCTGATGCCTGAGACTTTGCGGTGGGGATATCCCGTGCCAAAAGAGCAGACTGAGCATAAGCAAGACGCAGGTCAGTGGCCTTATCCTCAGGCACAACGGACAGTGCTTCCTCAAAGAACTTCGCCCCACCCGGATAATCTCCTGCACGGACATAGCCGTCAGCAAGATGACGAAGCGTGTCCGCCAGAAAGCCTTGATAATCCCGTGCTGCAGCAGTCAGATCGCCAGCCGATTGAGCGCGTTGAGCAGAATCGTACATCTGCTGAAGATCGGGAGCACGTTCAGTCGCTTTCACCGTACGCTGGCAAAAGCTCATCTCTCCTGTCACGAAACAGAAGGCCAGCACTGCCGTCACCTGCCAACAGCTCCGCATAACGTATTCCCAGAAATGACTGCGCGGTTTGGCAGCCGTTGTAAGTCTTACTGACATTGAACCAAAGTATAGCGAAGGGTTGTAATGACCTTCTTCCAATCGAGATCTCTTCTATTGCAGAAAAATGGGGCGACTCAAAGAGAGTCGCCCCACTCTGGTTTAGGAACAAGCTAGAAGTTGTACTTCAGAGCCAGTTCCATCGTGCGTTGTGCGTGTGCGCCAGTCTTGGTATCGAGGTAACCAAGCGTTTTGGAGTTAGAACCCGAGTTTACCGTCAGGTCGTTGTTGTAGTGGAGAGCCAACTGGTTTCCGCTGCTGAACTGCGGTAGAGGATGGTTGATCCAGTTGAACGCCGAGGCACGGAACTGTACCGTCTGATGTTCCGTGACATGGAACGTCTTGTATGCAGCCAGGTCGGTGTCGAAGAAGTCCGCCATCCTGTAGTAAGGAAGATTCCGCGGTCCATTGCTTCCGACTGCCGGTGCTGCGAAGCAAGACTCGTTCACTCGCTGCTTGTCCTGCAGGTGAGCTCCCGCGTCGCAGGTCAGAACCGGCATAATCAGCTTGGGAGCCGAAGTACCGAAGTAGGTAGCATCGCCTTTGCCTGTAATCGACAGGCCGAAGTTCGGGCTGTTGATCGCCTGCAGGTTGCCGCCCGACTGCCACGACGTAATACCTGATAGCGTCCAGCCATTCGCAACGCCACTAATGAGGCGCGAATCGCCGTTGTAGACCCTGAGGAAGTTATACGAGTAGGAAGAGTTGAAGGCATAAGGACGGTCGATGCTCAGAACGCCATAGTTACCGCTGAGAGAGAACGGGTCGATCTGCTGGCCAACTCCAAGAGTCTTCGACCAGGTGTAGTTGAAGTTGTAGGTGAGACGATCCGAGCGTTTGACCCAGCTCAACTGTAAACCGTTGTAGTTGGCATAACCCGAGTTCGTGTTCACAAGGATCTGGTTGGTTCCATAAGCATAACCATAGGGACGATAGTCCGACTCAGTGTTGTTTGGCGAACCTGGTCCACCAAGCTGCTCCGGATTCGGTGAAACAACACCTGTAACCGGATCAGGTAAGAAGAAGGCGCCGAGAGGAACCTTATTCTGATTGGTGAATTCAGCAAACCCGCTGCCAGAGGTGCTTTCTCCGCCCATGACCAGTTCTTTACTGGTGCTGCCGACGTATGCAACCTCAACCAGCGACTTCCACGGAGCCTGCTGCGAGATGGTCAAGTTATAAGCACGACTCTGAGGGATGCCGTAGTCTGTTGGATCCAACGCATTGACACTACCGTTAACCGCGCTGCTGCTACCACACTTGGCGTTACCCTTGATCTGCCCAATCTGTGAAAGCAAGGTGAAACATCCGCCAGGCAGACCGTAGCCCTGAATACTCTGTGCGGTTGTCAAAGCGCCGGTGTAATCGTTGTATTGATCGGTGAACCGGTAGATGCCCCATCCACCACGAATCAGGGTCTTGCCTGTACCAAAGATGTCATAGGAAAGTCCGAAACGCGGAGAGACGAGAAGGAACCGATCCGGTTGACCGCTCTTGGGAATACCAGGGTTAATGCCATGCCAGTAGACGCCAGGATCGAGCTTACCGGAAGCACGGTCAGCAGCAACGAGTGAAGGAATGAAGACCGCAAGGCCGTTGCCCTGGCGATCGTACCAATGGCCGATGTGATCGAAGCGAACACCATACTCGATGTTGAGACGCTGCGACGCCTTCCATGAGTCATTTACATAGAAAGAGAAGGTTTGATAAGCCATATCGCTAACTGGAGAAGAGCTGTTCTCAGCGTAGCTTGTGACATTGCCCATCAGGAAGTTAGCAGTTGGGTTATTGGGTGAACCGACCAGTTGATTGTTAAGAATGTTCTTCTGCAAAGTGCCATTCGCGTTGAAGCTGTTCAGTGCACCATTCGGAGACTCGGACGCACCCTGAATGTTGCCAACATTCTCGGCATAAACTCCGAGTTTGATGGTGTGCGTGCTAATGACCTTGGTGACATCGTCAGAGAATGCGGGCATCTCTTTGCGAACAAGGTACTTACCATTTGCCGACTCGAAGATATCCTGTTGCGAGAAGTCTGGGAAAGTCAGAGTTCCTGCGCTGGAGTAGGACGGAATCAGCTTAGAACCAGCATTGAAATACGTTCCATAGCTGGCTGGGTATTTGAGAGTAGTTCTATACGCAGCTGAAGCGCTGGGCGGACCAACCGGGAAGTTACCGTAGCCCCAGCTCGCGATGAACTCATTGGTAAGCGTTGGGCTGAACACATGGGTAAAGTGACCGGCAATCGACTTCGAGAAGGAGCTGCTGATCAAACCGCCACCAGGGTACGGAATCGCATTACCCGGCGTCCAGTAGATATGGGCACCGTTCCCCTGCGAAGGTGCAGCGTCCTGTCCATACTGATAAGAGACGAAGAAGCTGGTTTTGTCGCTGAGGTTGTAGTCCACGCGTGCACGGAAGAGATAGCCGTTGTGGGTTCCGGGGATGACCTGGTTGTAGTTGTAGCCGCCAGGAGTTGTTGCCGGGTTCGAGTTTGCCGCAGGCCAGATGCTGGCAAGTGACGCCGCACCGGGATCGAGGAACTCAGTCGGAATCATACCTGCAGGACGGTTGCCTTGCCCTACGATGGTTCCATCAGGCAGCACAGTTCCTTGGCCCGGTGTAGTGGATCCTTTTGGCGGTGGCGCAGGAGCGAGATTGTTGCATCCGTTGGTTGCAGTATTGGTGAGTGCTCCCTGGCAAAACGCCATATTGGCGGCAGTGTTAGTAAAGTTACCCGCCATCATGTCAGCAGTAGGAATAAAGGACTGAAGGCGATTTGCGTTACCTGTGTTCTGCAGGATGCGCTCGTAACCAACCCAGAATCGCAGCTTTTTATGCGTGAATGGAACCGGGCCGCCAAAGTTGCCGCCAGGGTAGTAGTAATGAGCGCTGCCTTTAGGCGTTCCTGCGTTGTCGCTCTGCCAGTCGTTGGCGTTTAAGATATCGTTGCGAGCATAAAAATAGCCTTCGCCGTGATAGTCGGCGCCGCCGGATTTGCTGATTGCATTGATAACAACCGGACCACGTGGAGCATCCGCACCGAAGTTCGAGGTCTGAACGCTGACTTCCTGCGTCATATCGGGGTTCAAAATTGCGATCGAGTTGCAATCGCAACCGGGATCGTCGACGTCAACACCATCTGAAAGCTGGCTGGTACCGCCGCGGTTGACTGCACCGTTCGCGTTCAAACCGTTACCTACCGCGCTTGAGCCTACGCTGACAACTGTAGGGTCAAACTGCGAGCCATTGTTAAGACCGTTTGGAGTGTTGGTGACGCCGGGAAGCACCTTGAGCAATTCTGAAAGGTTGCGGCCCTGAATTGCGAGCTGCTGGATGTCCTTATAGTCGAGAATTGCAGCGCGCTGGCCATTCTCAACCGGAATAATCTGTGTGTTTGCCTCAACCGTTACAGTCTCGTTGGTCTGACCGATGGTCAGGGCCAGATCGGAGAGCTTGATAAGGTCGGCTGCGTGCAGCACGATGCCATGCCGCTCATAGGTCTTGAAACCCTTTGCATCAATCTTGACCGTATAGGTTGATGGCAGCAACGCCGGAAAGGCAAAGTACCCGCTGTCGTTGCTGACGGTATTGCGGGCCTCCTTCGTGGCCTCGTTGGTCAAAGTAACATCCGCGCCCGGAACAACCGCGCCGGTCGAATCTGTCACCGTCCCATTGAGGGTTGCCGACACCTGGGCATCTGCATTCGGCAGCAACACCAGAAATACGGCTAAAACGAACGCCAGGCTCAGCGAAGCCTGTCGCCACAACTTCGGGAAACATCTCCCACGATTCTGCATAGATTGCATACTGCCTCCAAAAGAAACTTCCACTGCATCAATGCCCAACATCGGGCATACCTTTCAACCAGCGGATCCAGACCCGGATGCGTCTGTACCCACTCTCCGGCATGAATTCGTATCCGCCGGCCATCGTCTGTCGGCTGTGCAGGTTGAAATCGCCGACACCGTCAACAGACTAAAACGATTCAGCATTACGTTGAATCGTTTACAGCACCGCAATAACGACTGTCAATAGTTTTTTACGGCACTCAAACGATATTGGTCTTTCCCCCTAAATAATCGTTAAAACAAACCGATTTACGACATCGCTTTACTCGATGCTCTAAAAATTAAATCGATAAACTAAAGCGTTTTAGCGACAATCTTGTTTACGTCTCTAGACTGCTCATTGTCAACAAAAAAATGGGGGCAAGGCCGTCCATTACCCCTCTCTCCGGCCGCCGTGTAGTCTGATAAAGCGACTCGACGGAGCTGCTCCGCTGCGTCTCTCTCTGGACTAACGATTATCTTGACCGCGCCGCCGAAAACCCATCCCGCCCCCCCTGACTCCCAGGCATTCCTGCATCGGGAGCCTTCGTCTGGTCCCAGAACCGGGCGTGAACGGGCCCTTGCTCTCCTCTCCGGGAAACGGGTCCTGATCACCGGCGCTGGCGGCTGTATCGGCTCAGCGCTGGCAAAGGCCGTGGCACAGTCCGACGCACGCGAGCTGATTCTGCTCGAAGCCTCCGAAGGAGCCCTTTATGACATTCATCAGTCCCTCGCTTACCTAAAAACGACGATGACGCGCTTCTCTATTCTCGCCAGCGTCGGCGATACAAGAGCAATCACCCGTCTGTTCGAGCGACACCAGCCTGACATCGTATTCCATGCGGCCGCCTTCAAACATGTGCCACTGATGGAAGACAACCCCTTTGCAGCCATCGTCAACAATGCGTTCGGCACTCACATCCTCGCAAAAACCGTAGTGAGATACGGCTGCGAGCAGCTGTTGATGGTTTCCACGGATAAGGCGGTTGCTCCGTCGAGCATTATGGGAGCCTCTAAGCGTATCGCCGAGCTCATTCTCCTTGCCCCTCGCACCTCTTCTGTTTGCATGAAGGCAATCAGGCTAGGCAATGTGCTGGGTTCCTCCGGCAGCGTCGTTCCGCTCTTTGAGCGGCAGATCGCACAGGGAGGGCCGGTTACGGTATCGCACCCCGACGTACAGCGCTATTTCATGACAATCACGGATGCCGTAGACACTCTGCTGGACGCACTCTCTCCTGAAACTCAAGCAGGCATATCCGTGGCAGAGCTGGGAGAGCCCTATCGTATCCTCGATCTCGCACAGTTCCTGATCGGCAAGCAACAGATTCCGATCGTCTTCACCGAACTCCGTCCTGGAGACAAGATGGAAGAGTCCCTGATCTCATCGTCCGAGTCGTATCGAGATATCTCCAACTCTTCGCTTCGTGCGATCAGCAGCCCCACACTCTCGTCCGACAAGCTCTCCTGCTTCCTGGATGACCTGAGAGAAGCTATTCAACAAAATGACCTGCCATCCCTGTTGCAAACCGTACAGCGCATAGTGCCGGAATATAGTCCTAGCCTCTCCCTCCGCATGACCGCCGCCGCGATGGTGAATGCATGAAGCGCACCATTGCCGTAGTCACCAGCTCGCGTGCAGACTATAGCCATCTCTACTGGCCACTGAAGGATCTCGCTGCGCATCCCGACGTAGACCTGAAACTCATCGTCCTCGCCGCTCATCTCTCTCCCGCATTTGGCAATACCGTCCACGAGATCGAGCAGGACGGATTCGCTATCGCCTCGCGCATCGAGTGCCTGCTCAACTCCGACACCGACACCGGAATGGCGAAGACCCTTGGGCTCGCCGTACTGGGATTGACCGATGTTCTCGCACAGATGCGTCCCGACCTTCTGCTGTTGATCGCAGATCGTTACGAGATGCTGGCCCCTGCCAATGTAGCTCTCACCTTGCGCATTCCAGTAGCGCATATTGAAGGCGGAGAGATCAGCGAAGGCGCCATCGACGATGCCGTCCGCAATGCTCTCACCAAGATGGCGCACATTCACTTCACCTCTACCGATGCCGCTCGTAACCGCGTTATCAGCATGGGCGAAGAGCCGTGGCGAGTGACCCGCGCAGGAGCGCCCTCCCTCGATCACATCAGCCGCAGCCAATTGCTGACGCGGTCTCAGTTGGAACAGGCGTTGAAGATCGATCTGAAACAAGCTCCAACCGTAGTCGCCTATCATCCCGTCACACTTTTGCAGAACACTACCGAAGAGGCGGATGCACTCTTCGCCGCGCTTGCACAGATCAAAGGCCAGATCATCTTCTGCTATCCCAACGCAGACGCCGGCAGCCACAGCCTGATGCAGCGCACGCATGAATTTATCCGGCAGCACAGCGACGCTCACGTCTTTGTAAACCTCGGTGCCGTAACTTATTGGAGCCTTCTGAAACAAGCTGGCCTGCTTCTCGGCAACTCCAGCAGCGGCATTATGGAGGCGGCGTCGTTCGCCTTGCCCGTGGTCAATGTCGGCCTTCGCCAATACGGACGCGAACGTGCACCCAACGTTCTCGACGCCAATCCCGATGTCAATTCCATCCTTGAGAAGGTCGCGACTGCTCAAAGCACAGCCTTCCGCAAATCGCTCAGCGGCATGACGAACCCGTACGGCGACGGCCACGCCGCCGAGCGAATTGTGCATGTTCTCACCACCGTTCCCCTCGAGGGTTTGCTGCGTAAGCGAGCCACTTCCATCCAATCATGACCATCCCCCTCTCCTCGCCTGATATCACCGAGGCCGAAATCGAAGCCGTCACCGCTGTTCTGCGCACCTCGCGGCTCAGCCTCGGGCCACAGATGGAAGCCTTTGAAGATGCGATCGCAGAGTACATCGACACTCCCCACGCCATCGCCGTTAGCTCAGGGACGGCGGGGTTACATCTCTGCATCAAAGCACTCGGCATCGGCGAGGGCGATGAGGTTATCGTTCCCTCTTTCACCTTCATCGCCGCTGCCAACGCCCTTCGCTACGAACGGGCTCTACCTGTCTTTGTCGATATCGATGCCGATTCGCTGAATATGTCTCCCGCCAGCATCGAGCAGGCGATCACACCAAAGACTCGCGCCATTCTCGTCGTACACACCTTCGGGCGCCCTGCGGAGATGGCAGCCATCATGGACATCGCCAACCGACATCATCTCTTCGTCATTGAAGATGCATGCGAAGCCATCGGCGCAACCTATCAAGGACGCAAGGCGGGTTCGTTCGGCGACGCAGCGGTCTTCGCCTTCTACCCCAACAAGCAAATCACTACTGGAGAAGGCGGTATGGTCGTCACCCGGCGCCCGGAGTTGGCAGCGCAGATCCGCGCACTCCGCAACCAGGGCCGCTACGACAGCGCAGACTGGTTGCAACACGCCGAACTCGGCTACAACTATCGCCTCTCCGAGATCAACTGCGCTCTCGGCTTTGCGCAGTTGAAGCGCATCGAGCCCATTCTGCAGCAGCGCGAAAAAGTAGCTCGCCGATACCAGCAAGCCCTCGCAGACATCAACGAACTCGTCCTCCCTTCAACAGAGATTCCAGGTATACGGATCAGTTGGTTCGTCTACGTCGTCCGACTCAACTCTGATTACACAGAAATAGACCGCGATAGCATCGTCACCACACTAACGGGCGCAGGCATCGGCTGCGCACGATACTTTGCGCCCATCCACCTGCAACCGAGCTATGCCGCATGGCGCAACTCTGCTGTACTTCCTGTAACCGAGGCACAGGCCAGCCGCACGATTGCTCTGCCCTTCTTCAATCGCATCACCGAAGAAGACATAGCGCAGGTTGGCAACGCTCTACGCACAGCTCTGCTTCAGATACAAAATAGATAGACCCCATGAGCGATTTAGTCCTTCAACCTGCCGTCGATCTGCTGGCAATGATCTCTGCCCGCAAGCTCTCTCCGCTCGAACTTGCCGAAGAACATATTCTTCAGATCAAGCGGTTGAACCTGCAACTCAACGCCATCATCGACTTCGACGAGCAGCGCGTTCGCTCTCAGGCTATCGCTCTCGAAAAAAGCTCAGCTCCTCGCGGCCCTTTGCATGGGCTCCCGATGACCATCAAGGCCTCCATCGCTGTAGCCGACCACCGCTGCGAAACCGGAAGCCTCTTCAACAAGGGGCATCTTCCTAAGGAAGATGCCGTCATCGTCGAACGCAGCAGACAAGCAGGCGCGATCATTCTCGGGACGACGAACTGTCCCGAGTTCCTAATGGCCTACGAGACAGATAACCTCCTCTACGGTCGCACCTCAAATCCGTGGGATCTTACGCGCACCGCAGGAGGCTCCAGCGGCGGCGAATCGGCAGCTATCGCAGCGGGCCTCTCTACCAGCGGCTTTGGCAGCGACGGCGGAGGCTCCGTACGCGAGCCTGCACACTTCACCGGCATCTGCGCGCTCAAGCCAACCCCCGGCAGAATCCCCGCAATCGGCCATCTTCCACCGTGCGTCGGACCGTTCTCACTGCTCGGAGCCATCGGCCCTATGGCACGCACCATTGCCGACGTATCGCTTCTCTTCAATGTCCTCTCCGGCCACACCGATAGCGACCCCACCGGTGCTCCTGTGCCACTCCAGCACTACACCACAGAAGAACTGCGGCAAATTCCGATAGGTTTCTTTGAAGACGACGGAATCGCGCCCGTAACTCCCGAGACACGTCAAGCCGTACAGGACGCAGTCCGTTCCCTGCGCAACCAGGGTTTCCATATCGAACCGCTCCGCCCCCGCGCACTCGAACAAGCACGCAAGCTCTGGTGGAAATATTTTGTGCGTTGTGGAGCCATGTTGCTCAATCCCATCTTTGCTGGCAAAGAATCTCGGCTCAGCCCAACCTTTCAGGACTTCCTCGCTATCGCCCGCCAGGACCCGCCGCTCGCGGGAGATGAGCTACTTTTTGCATGGGCAGAGTGCGATGTCATTAGGGCGGCGTTGCTCGAAGAGATGCGCGAATTCCCCATCCTGCTTATGCCGGTATGTTCTGTCCCTGCATTCCGTCACGGTGAACGGGAATGGAAGATCGACGGCCAGCAGGTCGCCTATCTCGATGCGATGCGCTACACCCAATGGTTCAACCTGCTCGGCGCACCCGCAGCCGTTGTGCCGGTAGGACGTTCCTCGGAAGGTCTACCCATCGGCATTCAGATCACTGGCCGACCGTATCAGGATGAAGTCGTGCTCGGCATCGCCGCAGCGATCGAACACGACTTCGGATATCAGCCACCACCGATGGCACGCTCTTAAACGAGCTGCACCTCAATCGTCTTTGCATCCTGATCCAGCTTCGTAATCTTGAAGCTACGAATCTGCCCTGCGCGAATCTCATCCGTCTTGACTGTGCTCGCAGACCCACTCTTCCAGCGTTCCTTCAACATCGAGCTGAAGGCTGAAAGATCCACCTGTCCTGCAGCCGCAGGCTGCTCTTCCTTTGCCGCAGTCGCAACTATTCTGCACTTGCTGCGAATCCCTTCGCCCAGTTCTACCATTGCATTGTCGCCGGAAACCTCAATCAGTCGTCCCGTCACGACATCGCCTTGCTTATGCTCGGCGATGTACTCATCGAGACCAGTCGGAACAAGCTGCTTCATGCTCAGCTTGATCTGACGTTTCTCCTTGTCGATATCGAGCACCTTAGCCTTCACCACCTGGCCCACGCGCAGCACATCCTGCGGACGCTCCACACGCTTCTCCGCGCTGATCTCGCTGACATGAATCATGCCCTCGACGCCCTCAGCAAGTTGTACAAACGTGCCAAACTTGGTGAGGCTGACGACCGGCCCTTCCACTGTCGAGCCAACCGCAAACTTCTCCTGCGCCTCTGCCCACGGATCGCCCAGCGTCTGCTTCAGCCCCAGCGACATGCGCCGCTCCGCCACGTTGATGCCAAGGATCATCACCTCTACGGTCTCCCCCGGCTTCAGCATGTCGCTGGGCTTGTGAACCTTCTTCGCCCACGACATCTCGGAAAGGTGAACCATCCCCTCAACCCCCGTCTCCAGTTCGACAAACGCGCCAAAGTCGGTCGCGCGAGTCACCACTCCACGAACCCGCTCGCCCGCCCTGTACTTCCCTTCCACCGCGTCCCACGGATGCGGCAAAAGCTGCTTCATCCCCAGGGAAATCTTCTTGGTCGCTGCATCAATCTTCAGCACCTTCACTTCAACCTGCTGCCCGGCGGAAAGCACGTCGGCCGGCTTGTTCACACGCCCCCACGCGATATCACTGATGTGCAGTAGCCCATCCACACCGCCGATATCGACAAACGCGCCGTAGTCCGCAAGGCTGCGCACCGTTCCCAGAGCGGTGTCGCCTTCCTTGATCTCGGCAAACCGCCGCTCCTTCGTCGAGCGCTCTTCCTCTTCAGCAACCGAGCGATGATCGACCACAACATCTTCCTCAGCCACATCCAGTTTGATGATCCGGCAGGTAATCTCCTGTCCTACCAACTTTTCCATCTCGCCAGCGTCACGTGCGCCGCTACGCGATCCCGGCATAAACGCCCGCGAGCCCACATCCACAGTCAGTCCACCCTTAACAACACCGGTCACCGTGCCTACGATGATCGCCTTTTCGGCAAAGGCCTTCTCCAGCGAAGTCCAGTCCTTCGGACGCTCCACTCTCTGCCGCGAAAGCTCGTAGTAACCCTCCTCATTGCGCCCCTTCACTGTCACCAGCAGCTTCGTGCCTACTTCTACCGTCTCATTGGCGTTCTGAAACAAGGTCAGCGGAAGAATGCCTTCGGTCTTAAAGCCAATATCGACAAACACCGACTCAGCCGAGACAGCGATCACCGTCCCTTCAAGCTGCCTGCCATCCTCGCCCACGCGGTGCGAGTGGCTCTGCTCATACTGCGAAAGGATCTTGTCGAAGGATTCGTTGTTTTCGAAGGTTGATTCTGCTGCCGAAACGTCTGGATTGGACATGAAAAGTTACAGCCTCGCTATCACCGTGATTGCGGCTAGAATACCATCGCGTCCGCTTATCGCGCGGCGATGGCTCATTCCGTAGAAGGCTTGGTAACCACCGGAGCATCTGTGGGCGGCATCCCGAACAAGCGTCGCAACGGCCGCTGAATCGCACGTAAAAGCGCCCGCGCAGCCAACACCGCAGCCACCAGTAAGGCCACCGCGATCGAAGCAGCCACAATCGGATGGTGCGTAGCAAACCACGTCAGTCCTACCGCAACAACGTCTTCCGTACTGCTCAGCGCAATATTCGACACCGGCTCAGGGCTCGGCGTCACCACCGCCCGTAGCGCTGTCTTCGAACTATGCGTAGCCAGCGCAATCGCCGCTCCTACTCCAGTGGCGATGATCTGCATCTGCGGTGAAAGCTGCGCGCTCGCATGGTAAGCGACCAGGGCTGCAATCGGCACACGAACAGCAGTGTGCAGCACGTTCCAGAAGACATCGAACCCCGGAATCTTGTCAGCCACAAACTCAACCGCGAACATGATCGCGCATACAACAATCACCCACGTATGCCCCAGCGAGTCCAATCCCGCAGGCAGCGCAACCCAGTGCGTCCGTGCCAATATTCCCAGGGTCAATACCGTGGCATAGATATTCAAACCCGCCGCAAAGCTGGCAGCAATTACGAGCGCGGTAATATTGGCAGGCGAGAAGTCCATGTGCACGGAATTCTATACCCCATCCAATAACATCCGTCGCACAGGTATATATTGACCAGCAAAGCTCGATACCATCGGAACAGGAGACGCTCACGTAATGAAAGGCCATCCAACCCTGGACGAGCGAGCCAGTCACTGCTTCGGCTGCGGTCCGGCCAATCCTCAGGGGCTCCACCTCAGCTTCGAGATCGACACTACCCATCCCGAAGCTCCCACTGCGACCGCGCATATTCAATTGACGCAACTATACGAAGGCCCACCTGGCTACATCCATGGAGGCATCGTAGCCACACTGCTCGACGAGTCCATGAGCAAACTCAACCGCCCGCTCAGCGTTCTTGCTATGACCCGCCACATGGAGGTCGATTACCTACGCCCCGCACCGCTTCACCAGCCGTTGACACTCATCAGTCGCCACCTGCGCCGCGAAGGACGCAAACTCTTCCATCAAGCAGAACTACTGGATTCCGAAGGAGCCGTCCTCGCTCGCGGTAAAGGCCTCTTCGTCGTCATCGACGAGAAGCTGCTCGCCCGCACCGGCCTCACCCAACCTCAGATCTAAATCTCAGGACGAAGTACAAACCCTAGGCCTCAAGCTCTTCCCAGTACCCCTGATCTTCTAAAAAATATCCCTCATCCCAGCTATGCAGCATCGTCTTGAAGAACATCCAGACCATCCGCGCGTGCCCCAGCTTCTTGAACCGCCGATTGGTGGTTAGCACCTTGCCTCGAACAATCCGAAACCGCAATCGTTCCACACCTTTGGATAAGAGATAGTCCTCTGCAAACAGCGCGCGCTCATTGAAGCCACCCAGCCGCCAGAACGCCTCGCGGTCGAACAGCATAAACATTCCTGTCGCAAAAGGACTCACAAACGAACTCATTCGCTGCACCAGGTTGTTTCCCGCATACAGCGCATCGTCGAAGAATCCGCCATGCCTACAGGAAATATTCGTCGTCGCCAGGTGCAGATCCCTGCGCGTCATCTTCCACAGCGCCCGCCGCAACAGGGTCGGCTCCGGCAACTCCACATCCGCGTCCAGAAACAGCACAAACCGGGTCGTCGCCAGACGCGCGCCCGCATTCCTTCCCACCGAGGGCAGCCCTCCCGGAATTACCTCGACATTCAACCGATCACGAAAGCTCAGTGCTACCTCCACCGTGCCATCGGTTGATTCGGCATCCGCAACAATCACCCTTGTCTGCGCCATGCCCTCATAGTCCTGCTTACAAAGCGATTTCAGCAGCTTCGGCAGCATCTTCACTTCGTTCTTCGCAGGAATCACAATCGTCAGTTCCGCTTCCATTTGCCCTCCGTACGCTGGCAATACCTGACTCTTTGATTAGTTTGACGAGATGACACGGCACTTCACATAAACACATCTTGAATTTTCAGCTAATCTCTTGCTGCAAGCCTCATCTCTGTCAACAGTTGCGGCACCTACATCCATCGCCCTAAAACTGATAAACTTAACTTTCCCGCGAACAGCCTGAATCACCCCCTCAGCGCGCCTCTCGCGGCAAGGAGATATCGTCATGGCAGACCACACCACCAACGGCAACTTCGCCTCATCCTCCCTTCGCCTCAAGACCGGCCTGGCCGAGATGCTGAAAGGTGGCGTCATCATGGACGTCATGAACGTTGAGCAGGCCCGCATCGCCGAAGAGGCCGGTGCCATCTCCGTCATGGCGCTCGAGCGCGTCCCGGCCATGATCCGCGCCGAAGGCGGCGTCGCTCGCATGGCTAATCCCAAGCTCATCAAAGAGATCGTCGCCGCCGTCTCCATCCCGGTCATGGCCAAGGCCCGCATCGGCCACTTCGCCGAAGCCCAGGTGCTCCAGACCCTCGGTGTCGACTTCATCGACGAGTCCGAGGTCCTCACCCCAGCGGACGAGGTCTACCACATCGACAAGCACGCCTTCACCACTCCCTTCGTCTGCGGGGCCCGCAACTTAGGTGAGGCCCTCCGCCGCATCGCCGAAGGCGCAGCCATGATCCGTACCAAGGGCGAACCGGGCACCGGCGACGTCGTTCACGCCGTCCAGCACATGCGCCAGATCGTCCGCGAGATCAAGGCGCTCACTGTCCTCGACGACTCCGAGCTTTATAACGCCGCCAAGGTCCACGGCGCACCCTACGAACTCGTAAAGATGGTTGCTAAGGCCGGTAAGCTTCCCGTTCCCAATTTCTCAGCTGGCGGCATCGCCACTCCCGCTGACGCCGCTCTTATGATGCAGCTCGGCGCCGAGTCGGTCTTTGTAGGCTCAGGCATCTTCATGAAGGAGCGCGCCACCCCGCTCGACGTCGAGAACGACCCGAAGGAGCGCGCCGAAGCCGTCTCCCGCGCCAAGGCCATCGTCATCGCCACAACCCACTACAACGATCCGAAGATCGTAGCCGAAGCCAGCGAACAGGTCACAGGAACCATGAAGGGCTTGGCTGCTGCTGCCATCGAAGAGGCCCAGTTGATGCAGACCCGCGGCTGGTAGTACACCCGCGCAAAAGGCAGGAGCCTGCGCAGGCTCCTGCCTTTTGCATTGCCTAAACCTTAGCTACAACGTAAAAACAATACGATCCGCAGTCTTGCTACTCCATGCCTCCGACACCTGAGAAAGCGGAACAGCCTGAGCGGCGATCTTCAGTTTTCCCGGCACAACCGCCTTCATAAACTCTCCGATATTCTTCACCAGTACCTCATTGGAGACGCTGCCCAACCCACTCCCCAGCAGTTCCAGCCCAGAGCTGCGCAACGCTCCCGACGAAAGCGTAATCGTCTGCCCCGTCACCGAACCGATCTGCACATAACGAATACGCGGTTCCGCCTCACCTGAACCATGCCCGGCGACAGCAGCTATCAGGCTCTCCGCCGATGCCCCCCAGAGATAGTCGAGAATCACATTCACGCCACTCTCTTTGATCTCCTTCCGAAAGACCTCCGTCAACTGCTCGGGCGACTGGTCCAGCGCAATCACGCTGTCCGCTCCCAGCGATGGAAGCTCCGCAACGCTTGCTTCATTTCGGCCCGTCGCAATTACGCGACGAGCACCCAGATACTTCGCAATCTGGATCGCCAGCCGCCCAGAAACACCCGTCGCTCCATTGATCAGCACAGTCTCCCCGGCAACAAATTTGGCACGCTCGTTCAAAGCGACCCACGAAGACATCCCAGGATTCGCCGCTGCGGCTGCCGTAACATCGTCAAGTTCCTCCGGTAGCGCAACGTATTGCGAGCTTTGAACCACCGTCAGCTCGGCCATCGAACCGAACGGAGACCTCGGAAACGCAAAATAAACCCTGCGTCCATCAGCCAGCCTTCCCACGCCGTCTACGCCCGGAATAAACGGAAGCACGGGGCTGCTGCTGTAGTGTCTTCCAGCCGCCTGACCGCGAACCAACTGGCTCAACCCAGCCGCACTGACCTTCACGAGTACTTCGCCCGCCTGCGCGGCAGGCTCATCAAACTCACCGTACTCAGGCACTCTATCGAAGCTGTTCACCACTGCAGCCTTCATTAATCGCTCCTTTGGCATCCCTGAACAATCTAATTAGAAATGAATACCGGCAATCGCAACATCGCGCCGTCTGTCTCAGATACCATTAAACCAGCCATGCCCAAAACCCTCACCATCGGTGTACTTGCCCTGCAAGGCGCATTTGAAGCCCACGCAAAAGCCCTCGAAGCCCTCGGCGTCACCGCGAAGCTCATTCGCAACCCGGCAGAGCTCAAGGACCTCGACGGCCTCATCATCCCCGGCGGCGAATCCACCACCTTTTTGAAGTTCCTCGAGCGAGACGGCTTCCTCGATGTCCTGCAATCCTTCGTCGAGGCCACCCCTACCTTCGGCACCTGCGCCGGAGCCATTCTGCTGGCAAACCATGTAGAAAATCCAACACAGAAATCTCTCGCCGTCCTCGACATCACCGTTGAGCGCAACGCCTACGGCCGCCAGATCGACTCCGCCATTCTCACCGCGCCGACAAAGCTCGAAGGCGACCCACTAGAGATGGTCTTCATCCGCGCTCCCCGCATCACCCACACTGGGCCCGGCGTTGAAACCCTCGCAGAGCGCGACGGCTTCCCCGTCCTCGTTCGCCAGGGCCACCTGCTTGCCGCTACTTTTCACCCAGAGCTAAGCGCCGACACCCGCGTCCACCAGCTCTTCCTCGATCTCGTTCAAGAGCACACCAAGGCGTAGCGCGACTGGCTGAACCGATCGCTCCAGCCAGTCGATTTAGATCGACGATCTCTCAGGCAACATTCGTCTTGAAAAAAGCCAGCGTCCGCTTCCGCGCCAATGCAGCAGATGCCGCATGATGCGTATTCGGGTCCACACTGCGATTGAACGCATGCCCCGCGCCCTCGTAAACATAGATCTCGACATCAGGATGAGCCGTTCGCACCGCCTCAATCTGATCGGCTCCAATATGGCTATCGGCACCGCCAAAGTGCAGCATCACCGGGCAGCTCGGCTCCTCGGTGGCATACTTCCCAATCCCTCCGGGGTAGTAGCCGACGCAGCACGAAGGCTGCATCTTCAGCGTCTCGCCCCGCGTCGCCGTCAGCCAGCTCATCAAGCCGCCGTAGCAAAACCCGAGCACGCCAATGCCCCTGCCTACTTCCTTTGCTACTTCATAGGCCACCGCGATATCCAGCAGCGCTGTCTCAGGATTCAGCTTCTTCCAAAACTCACCGGCACGCTTGGCGTCCTCGCCTTCGTACTTCAGCTCCACATCACGCTCATAGCGGTCGAACAGAGCCGGAGCAACCACAACGTATCCCTCTTTGGCATACTCGTCAGCCACATTGCGTATATGCCAGTTGACGCCGAAGATCTCTTGCACGAGCACGATTGCCCCAATCGGCTCTCCCTCAGGACGAGCCACGTACACGCTCAGCTCATTGCCATCCGACGCCTTCACCTTCAACCATTCGCTCATCGCTTCCCCTTTTCCGCTTTCGATCTTGCCTGAGATAGATGCGAGATCAACGTCCGCCGTCTATCGGCTTCTCCGCATAGCCCTTGATCTCGCCCGTCCAGCGAAGAAACCGCAGTAACTGCCTCTTCTCTTTCCAAAACAGGTTCCAGAAATCCCTTGCCCGCACCGTATCCGCTCGCTGGCCCGAGTAGGTCTCAAGACGCCAGCGCAGATAGGGACTTCGCCAGGGTCGTAGCCTCTCGCCTCGCGTGGCATTCCATAAAAAACGAATTGTTCCCATCATGACCCCGCGGTTCCAGTATAAAGAAACAATTCCACCAGATAGAAACTCACTCCAGTTAAGAAAACAAAAGACCCAACCCTTTCGGGCTGGGCCTTTTGCATCGAAAGAAAGACGATCTATTGCATGTAGTCAAACAGATCTGACTTCTCAAGTGCAGTCATTACGCTCATCAATGCTTGATTCTGCGTCTCAGCCGCACTTAGCTGCGTCGCCACCGAAGCCGGATCGGCAGAGACCAGGTTTCCCTGCTGCACCTTGAACTGGCTCTCCTCTGTCTGTGCATACGTGCTTGTCGCTTGCAGACGACTCAGTGAACCATCCAGCAGACTGCGTTGTGCAGATACATTGCTAAGCGCAGCCGACAGAGTTCCGGTATCGGCGACAGCACTTGCGCTGGCCGTCCCCCCTGCAAAATCGGCGATCAATTGGTTCAACGCTCCAAAGACACCCGTGCTACCCGAGCCAAAGACATCCGATCCCGCAAGATTCGTCTGGATCTTTTGCCCGCTTGGTGTCTCAACATAGTTGACGTTCGTGTCCCCCACATAGCTGGTCGTGGCAGGTGAAGTCGAGGTGTTCAACGTAAACGGCTTGACCGATCCCTGGCTGCCTGCAAAGAGCGCCTGCCCAAGGTAGCTCGTATTCGCCAGCGACAAGACTTGATCGCGAATTCCGGTCAACTGTTGCTGCACGCTGGCGATGTTGGCCGAGTTGAGTGTTCCGTTACTTCCCGAAACCGCCAGCGATACCGCCGAAGTCAGTTGGCTCACGATCTCGCCCAGCGTCGAATCCGAGACCTGCATCATGGACTGCGTCCCGGATGCGGTCTGCACAAAGGTGTCGTCCTTCGAGATCGCGCTGCCCATCACCGTACTCTCTGCCACCGCTGTCGGATCGTCCTGCAAAGAAGTAACTCGCAGCCCACTCGAAAGCTCATTCGTAAGCGTAGCTTCCAGACTGCTCGACTGGTTCAACGCACCCACAAGATTGCTGACATAATTCGGATCGACCCTCACGCACGCTCCTCCTGATCTGAACTGACTAAACCGCAGACGATGTTGCGCCCGCTTTAGGTCACCGTCGTCTCCACGCCTAGATTCAACGCGCTGGCCATAATCGAATCGACAATCGAGAACACCTTCGCCGCAGCCTCATAGGAGCGCTGATACTGCGTCAGGTTCGACGCCTCCTCATCAAGCGAGACACCGGAGAGCGAGTCTCGCTGACTCGTAAGCTGTGTCAAAGTAGCCTGCTGAGCCGTATTGTTAGTAGTCGCCCCGGCCGTATCATTGCCGACCTGGCCAAGAAACGAAGCTAGAAATCCCGAGGCCGTCTGTCCGCCGGCAACATTCGCTGTCGAAAGATCCGCCAGCGCAATTGCGTTGCCACTACCCGAAGATCCTTCGCCTGTTGCAGCCGCCGCAATCGCCTTCGGGTCGCTGGTTGCCACCTGAATCAAACCCGCCGCACCGGCAGCGCTGGTCGGCAGCGTGAAGATCGCTCCCCCAGGATTACCGTTGCCATCGGTCCCCAGCGCATTCTGCTGGTTCACCGCCGTCCCAATCCCATAAGCGAGATTATCCAGCGCACTCGCATACGTCGGCAGATTCTGATCTCTCGCCTGCAAGACACCGCCAAGCTGTCCGCCGGTAATACCCGAAGTGATGTCCTGCCCATTAGCAACCACGTCGGTCTTTCCGGCCACCTGCGTCGTGCTCAGCGCATATGATTGACTGCCGCTCACCAGAATCGCACCGTTCGCGGTCGTCAATGTAATGCCATTCGATTCGGTCGTCATCTGGTCCAGTCCGACATACTGCGACAACTGTGCAATCGCAAGTTGCCGTTGATCCTCAAGCGTTCCCGCATCCGCGTTGGGGCTGATCGTCGCGATCTGCTGGTTCAGCGAGGCAATCGTCGTCGTCAACGAATTGATCTGGCCCACCGTTGTGCCGACCTGCTGGTCGAGTCCCGTGCTCACCTGAGAAAGCTGGTTCGACGCAGAGTTGAAAGCCGAGGTCAAATTGTTCGCCGCAGTCAGCACTGCCTGTCGGGCCGACGTATCCGCAGGATTGCTCTCAAGCGACGAGAGCGAATTGAAGAAGGAATCCACCGCGGAGCCAAGCGTCGTCGAGCTGGCCGATGTGCTCGTCGAGGTCAGGCCAAAGATGTCCTGCACCTGCTGCAGTGCCGTCTGCAACGCTCCACTCTGCGCCTGCGTCTGCGTCTGCTGCTGTACACGCTGTTCAAGAACCCGGTCGCGCACGGACACCGCAGTGCTCGAAACTCCGATGCTATAGCTTGTGCCGCTCAGCGTTACAGCATCGGCCGGCTGCCAGTTCACCACCTCACGTGTATAGCCCGGTGTATTCTGGTTCGACACATTGTTTGCAGTTATGTTCAGAGCGTTCTGGTCCGCCATCAAGGCTTCCCGGGACAGGTCCATCAGCGAGCTCAGCGTTCCCATAGATCTCTCGTATTTCTTCCGTATAAACGGCGAAGCGCATTGAGATTTGATTCACTGTGGTACAAAACCAGTTCAAGCACACGCTTCTTCGCCAGAATGGAATCGATGTCGAGTCCATCCGCCACAGGTTCGGTTTGAGCCAGCGTCGTCATCTGTCGTTCGATCGCTTGAAGAGTGTCTAAATCCAGAATGGCAAGCGCGTGGACCGTCTCGTCGAGCGCATTGCACAGCGCCTGTTTGATACCCATCTCTACTCCAGCAGAGAGTCGATCATCTTGCCGGCCACATCCGACGAAGAAACGTTATAGTTTCCCGAGGCAATCGCCTTCTGCAAAGCTGCAACCTTGTCCGTCCGCACATCGGAACCCTCAAGTGCGTGCGCGATCATTCCGCCGGCAGAGCTCAGATTCGTCTGATCGGCCTGCTTAGCTGGAGCCGCAACCGTGCTGCGCTGCTGTGAGGTACTCGTTGACTCTGTCACCTGAGAGGCCGGCTGTGTCGTTGCAGGCTTAATCGAGCTAAGCGCCTGCTGCAGGTTTCCGATCCCATTTGTGTAACTCATGTGTTCCTCCGTCTACTTCAGTTATCGGCACAGCCTGACTAAACTTTAGTACCGTGCGACGCTTTTTGCTCGTCCCGCTGGTGCTCCTGTGTCACCTGTTGAATCACCTGCCGCGCAATGCCAAGGCCTCCGCCCTTCGAGATGGCAGTAGCCACGGCTTCAGTCCCAAAACTACTGATCGTATCCATCCCGCTATCGCTGCTCTGGTTATCGTCTCCTCCCCAGCTATCCTCACCGGAGCGCATCGGCTTCAACATCTCTTGCAGCATCATCGACTCAAACTGTTGCGCGGCGCTCACCAGCTTGGGGTTCTTCGCCTCATTCGTTGTCGCAGCACTACTCGCTATCGTCGCATCAATCCTCATAGCACCTCAATCTCCGCTTCCAAAGCACCCGCAGACTTCATAGCCTGAAGGATCGAGATCACATCCCGCGCCGACGCTCCAATCGTCTGCAGGCTCCGCACCAGGTCATCTACCGTCGCTCCCTGCTTCAACTCAATGCGATTGACCGGTTTATCCCGCGCAGTAATCCTCGTCTGTTGCACCACCTGGCTGGCGCCTCCAGAAGAGAAGGCATTCGGCTGCGATACCTCGAACTGACTCACAACATTGATCGCCAAACCACCATGCAAAATCGACACCGGTTGTAGCACCACCGTTCCGCCGATGACCACCGTACCCGTTCGCTCATTGACTACGACCTTTGCCCTGGGAAAGACCGGCACCTCGACCGACTCCACCTGCGCCAGCAGCTCGGGAACATCCTCGCCGTGCGCAACCTCGAGATCGATCTCCCTGCTGTCGAGCGCATGTGCCGCCTGCCTTCCCAGCTCGCGATTGATCGCCTGCGAAACAGCTTCAGCAGTCCGAAAATCTGCATCGTTCAGCAACAGTGAAAACTTGTTTCGCCCCTCCAGGTCAAGCGGCACGCCCCGCTCTACAATTGCGCCATAAGGAACACGCGCCGTATTCGGATGGTTATACTGCTTCGTATTTCCATTCACGCTAACCGAGTAGCCGCCAACCACCAATGGCCCCTGCCCCTGCGCGTAGATTTTGCCATCGGCGCCATAGAGCGGTGTCATCAACAGCAATCCGCCCTCAAGGCTCCTCGCGTCGCCAGCAGAGGATACAGTCACGTCGAGCTTGGTGCCCGGCCTCGCGAACGGCGGCAACGTCGCTTCGACAAACACAGCCGCAAGGTTCTGCACCCGGATCGAAGCCGCGGGCACGCTGACCCCCATGCGCAGCAAGGTCGCAGCCAGTGTCTGCGTTGGAAAGGTCGTCTGTTGGCTGTCGCCCGTCCCCTGCAACCCCACCACGATGCCGTAGCCAACCAATTGATTGTCGCGAATGCCTTCGATCGAAGCGATATCTTTCACTCGTGCCTCTCGCTGCGGCACCTCCCCTGCATCGACGGCAAATCCCTGTAACGTCAATGCAAGCAAGGCAATCAATATCAGACTGCGACAAACAATTTTTCTTACCGTCATTGATTGAAGCTTCAATTCACGCACTCTTGCACTCATGGCCTATCCACTTAGAAGATCAAGATCTGTTGCAGAAGCCGGACGAGCGCATTCTGGCGGTGGGTGTAATCGTTGACGATGCCTTTTCCTCGAACCTCAAGCTCTAGGCTTGAAATCGCAGTCGAAAGCACCTGATTTTGTTGAGAGATGTCCTCAGGCCGCACCAGTCCATGAAGAACAATCGTCTGTGTCTGCTGGCTGAACTCAACCTGTCGAGCCGCTTCGATCACAAGTATTCCATTTGGAAGCACTGCCATCACCTGTCCTCCAAAGACTGTGCTCAAGCTCGAATTGGTCGCGCTCGCACCTTGAGCGTTCAGTCCCGCCGTCGCGTTTGCATTAATCAAATTCTGAAGAGCATTGCCCGCGTGCAAGGTTCCAATTAATCCGGAGATTCCGGAGTTCGCATTCGAAGTGCGCGAGTTCTTCACCGTTCCATCAGTTGAAGCTGCAAGGTTCTCCTCTACCACTACTGAGATCAGGTCATGAGGCCGCATCGCACGAACATCCGTATTCATGCGGGTCAGCCGTCCATTGTCCGTCCAGATCGATCCCGACGTGGGCTGTACATTCGAATTCGCGGTGCGCACCCGCTCGAGATACGAGTCGAGCGACGTCTCCGCAACGCTCGGCTTCGGCGCCATCGCTTTTTTAATCGCCTGAACCTGCGCGTGCAGCGAACAGGCAGCCATCAGCAACAGCAGCACCCCAATCGCTCCAGCGACAAAAGGCCCCATTCCCCCGTTTCCAGACTGTCGTGGCGTTAACGGCGTTGCAACCGGTGGAACGATCTGCTCGCCTGACCAATCTTTTGTCTTCGCCCCCCACCCAATCTGCATAAAGACGGTCATGGCTGCATCTCCACATCTGCCCGCCCGCGAACGACTCCGCTGAACTGCTCTTCCGCAGATTGACTACTGCCCGGCCGCCGTAGCAAACGCACACGAATGGTCTCGCCCATGCTTCCGCTTTGTTCTGCAACGCCGCTCACTTCGATTCGTAAAAGGTCTTCCTGCCGCCAAAGCTCGACGACATCCCCTGCACGTACCAGCGGAGAACCCTCCTCACGAACCTGCGTGCTCAATCCATGCACTGCGGGATCGGTGCCAGCGGTACGCAGTGAAAGACTCGGCCACTCAGGATGCCCACAGCTGACAATCGTCGCCCAGCTCTGACGCATCACTGGATCCCAGCGAACGCTGGCCACACGATAGCCTTTGTCATTCGGCATCGGCGGAGATACAACCTTCGCTCCGGACAATCTTGCGGCAGCCGCTGGTGTCGCAGCGCAGGCCGACGCAAAGGCAGTTACACTCTGCAACCCCGCCAGTGCAATCAAGCTCGATAATATCCACCTACGCAAGCAGAACACATTCCCCATAGCGCACCTATCGAATCATGCCGTTGATCTGTGAATACATATCGTCGGCCACATGCACGACCTTGGAGTTGCTCTCATACGCGCGCTGCGCCAGAATCATCTGCACGAACTCCGCCACGACGTCGACGTTCGAGTTCTCGAGACCACCCTGCTGCAGCGTCCCCATTCCACTGTTTCCCCCTGGAGTGTCCGTAATCGCATTGCCGGAAGAATCAGTCGGCATCAGCAGGTTGCCGCCGATCGAGTTCAAGCCACCCGGATTCACGAACGTCGCCAGCTGTATCGTTCCCAGCTGCGCCGCCGCCGTCTGTCCCGGAATCGTGGCCGTCACAATGCCATAAGGAGAGATCGTGATGTTCGTCGCATTCGATGGAATCGTAATCGCCGGCAGCACCGTGTCTCCGTCCGCAGTCACCATCGTTCCCTGATTACTGCGGTGGAAACTCCCCGCGCGCGTGTACGCAATCGTGCCATCGGGTCGCGATACCTGAAAGAACCCGGATCCCTGAATCTCTAGGTCCATCGGGTTGCCGGTAGAGTTGAAGTCACCCTGCGTCATGATGACCTCGCTCGCCGACGACTTCGTTCCCAACCCAATCTGCAACCCCGCCGAATCCGTCTGCGGGCTCTCCGCCGATCCCGGCACGATCACGTTCTGATAGATCATGTCTTCAAACTGCAGCCTTCGCTCACGAAACCCGGCCGTCGCTGAGTTGGCAAGATTGTTCGCCACCGTGTCCAGATTTGCCTGTTGCGCGCTCATGCCGCTCGCTGCCGTATATAACGCTCGAATCATCGTCTACTCCATCTCCTTCAGTAAGGACAGGCCTCCGCGAGCGCCCGCCGTTCGTGTCAGACCCGCGGCAGGTCCTCTGCCGCAACCTTGTCAAAGCTGGTGTCGAATACGCTCAGCGCCTTCTGCATCATCTCTGCCTGTCGCTGCACCAGCACCAGCTGCATGGTGCCATGAATCGCATCCTCATTCGAACCCTCAACCGATCCCTGAACCAGAGTCGCCGCTCCCGCTACCGGCTTTACTCCCCCTGCCGAAAAACGATTCGTCCCCTCAGCCTCAAGCACCGACCGATCGCTGAAATCGAAGACACCCACCTGCCCCACAATGGCGTTGCCATTCTGCGTCGTCACCGAGATGCTCCCGTCCGGCCCCACATGCACCGCACCGCTCGGGATCGTGATGCTCTGCTGATTAACGTCGAGCACCGGCTCTCCTGCGCTCGTCTCCAGCAGCCCGGCTGCCGACCGCCTGAATGAGCCGTCCCGCGTATAGCGAATCCCATTCGCCGTCTGTATCGCGAAAAATCCCTGCCCCTGCAGCGCGAAGTCCAGCGGATCCCCCGTCGCCGTCAACTCTCCCTGCCCCATGTCCAGCAGGTTGCCTCCAAGCACACCAAAGTCATTGACCGACTGGCCAACCTGCGACGCCCCAGCCGAACTCTCCTGATCCATCCCGCCCGTCAGCACACCGCTGAAGTAATCCCGCTGCGCTCGAAAGCCCGTCGTTCCCGCGTTCGCCAGATTGTTGGCCGCAGTATCGAGCGCCTGCGTGCGCGCCAGCAGACCGGTGTATGCCGCATATAAGCCGCTATCCATGCCCGTGCTAATGCAGGTCAGTGGCCGAAGTGCTGCCATCCGGGGTTAGAGAAAATTAAGAACGCCTTCGCCCCCTCAAGCTTCCGGCCCATCCGCCGATACAGCATACAGATCGATGTACTACCGGAGGGGTGGGTTGCGAGCTCTGATTATTGATGATTCAGCAGTGATGAGGAAGGTGATCGAACGGGCGCTTCGCCAGGCTGGCCTCGAGCTCACCGAAGTTTTACAGGCCTCCAACGGCGAAGAGGCCCTGCAGGCACTACGCGACGACCACGGTAAATCCAATCCGCTTTCCCTGATTCTCAGCGACATCAACATGCCTGTGATGGACGGCCTGCAATTTCTCGAGCAGCGACGCGACGAAAAGCTCGCCGTCGGCATCCCCGTCGTCATGATCACCACCGAAGGCAGCGAACCGCTCGTTCTGCGCGCCATCTCTGCCGGGGCGCAGGGCTACATCTGTAAGCCCTTCACCGCAGAACAGGTAAAGGCCCGCGTCGTGCCCCTGCTGCGAGCGGCCTAGTGTCACGCACTATCGCTGAATCAAACTTCTAACTCTAAAGAGGACACATGCAGGCAACTGAGAATCCCACCCCGCATCACGAAATCGTCAACCGTCTCGACACCGCCGTCTCCGAAGTCTTCGAGATGATGCTCGAGCGAAGCTGCGACCCCATGGATGGAGATGTCAACATCGTTGACGGCAGAATCGTAGCCCGAATCCAGTTCACCGGTGCCGTCTCCGGCGAGTGCATCCTCTACGCCAGCCCCGCTACCGCTGCCGTCACCGCCGAAGCCCTGCTCGGCACAGCCTCCTCCGAGCCCGCCGACCCCATGGTCGACGACGCTATCGGCGAGCTCTGCAACATGATCGCCGGCGGATGGAAGAGCAAGCTCGAACACCCGCAGGCAGGCTGCCTTATCTCCGTCCCCGCCGTCACCCGCGAGGGCCTCGGCGCCCTGGAGGGCAAGTTCGGCACAAAGTTCAGCCGCACCTACTCCTTCCAGGGCAATGTCTTCGGCATCGTCCTCGCGTTCTGACAGGGATCTGTAAAAAATACAAACCAACACGTCATCTCGACCGAAGCCGCACAGCCTTATCGCGCGGCGCAGTGGAGAGACCCCTGTATTTCGTCTTTGCCATTGTCCGATATCTCGAAACAACGCAAAGTTTAAGCCGCCGCCTGCTTCACCAGCTCGACGTCAAGCTCGATCTTCACATCGTCGCCCAGCATAACGCCGCCAGTCTCGAGCGCCGCATTCCACGTCAGCCCAAACTCGCTGCGCTTGATCTTGGTCGTGGCCGAAGCTCCAACCCGAATGTTGCCCCAGGGGTCCTTCGCCTCGTCGGAAGGCCCTTCAACCTTCAGCACCACTTCCTTGGTCACGCCTCGAATCGTGAGACCGCCCGTGACCTTGAACTCGCCTTCGCCTTCACGCTCCACCTTGGTGCTCTTGAACGTGATGGAAGGATACTGAGCGGCATGGAAAAACTCCTCGCTCTTCACATGAGCATCGCGGTTCTCATCGCGCGTATTCAGCGAGTGGACATCAATCTCCGCCTCGATGCTTGAAGCCGCAAGGTTCTCCGGGTCATAGACAACCGTGCCCTTCACACTCTTGAAGTCACCACGCACGTTAGAAATCATAAGATGGCGAATCGTAAACTGCGCACTCGAGTGCGCCGGATCTATTGCATAAACAGTCTTCATCGGTCTTCTCTCCTTGGTTGATGTAGCGTGATCGTTTGTATTGCGCGATGTTCCATCAATTCTCTTAGCATCTGTTTAAAAACTCTTTAATCCATTTCGACTAAGACACTCACCACAACGGTACGTCATCTCGACCGGAGGCGGCGCTTTTGTCGCCGCAGTGGAGAGACCCCTGTATTTCGCACTTGTTTTTGTCGTTGCTTCATTCACACCAGTGCAAAATCGCTGAGGGATCTCTTCCATAACAGCCTTCTCTTTTACGCAAGTTGTCCCATCTTGCCGGCCTTGTAGTCCTCCACTGCCTGCACCAGCTCCTCCCGCGTGTTCATCACAAACGGCCCATAGCTGGCTACCGGTTCCTGAATAGGCTCGCCACTCAGCACCAGCAGCGTCGAGTCCTTCTTAGCTTCGATGGCAACACCGCTCCCCGACTGGCTCAACGTCGCAATCCGGGCCTCCCCTGTCAGCGAGTGCGTCCCATCGATAGAGACATCTCCCTTTCTCAGCACAATCGAAGCGTTGTGTCCCTCGGGCAAAGGAATCTCAACTTTTTCTCCCGCCTTCAGCACCACATCAAACAAATTGACTGGCGTAAAGGTAAGAGCAGGACCTTTGACTCCGTTGAACTCGCCTGCGATCACACGCGCATGTCCGCCTGTTCCAAACTCCACGACTGGAATCTGCTCCTTCGTAATCGCCTGGTAGCGAGGCTTCGACATCTTCACTGCCTTGGGCAGGTTCACCCAGAGCTGCACCATCTCGAAGATTCCGCCCTTACGTGCGAACTCCTTCTCATGCATCTCCTCATGCACCACACCCGAAGCCGCCGTCATCCACTGTACGTCTCCCGGATAGATCACCCCCGAATTCCCCGCCGAGTCGCGGTGCTCCACCGAGCCCTGATACGCAATCGTCACTGTCTCAAAACCGCGGTGCGGATGCTGCCCCACTCCCGGGGTCTTGCCTGACGGCTTGAACTCGTTCGGTCCTGCATAATCGAGCATCAGGAAGGGATTGACCTCCGCCTCCAGCCCATTCGAGGGAAACAGGTTTCTCACCGGAAAACCGTCGCCAACCCAGTGGTTCGATCCCGGTCCATATACTCCAAGCACTTTTTTCTGCTCTGCCATCACTTACTCCTTCCGGCGTCCTCTGACGCCACTTGCTGTTCACTTACCTGAAAACTTGTCCTCAGCCAGCCGCCCCAGCCGTCGCAACGACTCGATCAGCGCCGCTCTCTCCTCCACCGGAAATCCGGCGACCGCCTCCTCCATCGCCTCGCGGTGTTCGGCAAATACTCTTTCGATCAACTCTCTTCCGGCATCGGTCAGGTGAATAATCCGCGATCGCCGGTCCTCCGCATCGTCCTGCCGAGTCACCAAACCGCGTGCCTCCAGCCTGTCGACCGCCGCCGTCATGGAGCCGCTGGTCAACAACACCTTGGCTCCAATCTGCTTTACGCTCAACGGCCCGCGATGCAGCAGCGCCTCAAGAACTCCAAAGTCGCTCTGCCCCATTCCGAAGCCGCCAATGTTCCGTTCGGCGTGGGCCTCCAGAGAGCGCATCGCCTTCCAGAGAACCAGCCAAAGATGAACCCCGCTGGTATCCGTCTCTCGTCCGTCTTTTTTCAGGTCATTCATATGTTGATATAAAGATGCTTGGTATCAAGATAAAGATTCACAGAAAGATTTCGAAGACATAGCAGCCGTCAGATATCAGGTACTTAGCCGCCAACCGATGGGCCGGGCTACCGTCTCATCCATCCCTGGGTATTCGCATGTAAAGACTTTCTTGACAATACTTTACGTTGCTTAACCAATCTTTATCGCATGGCCTTCTTCCCGGTGATGGAATCAGGATGCGGCGGTCGATCGGCAAGCCAAATCGACCGCCCCAGCCATCAAGGAGGGCTTATGAAACACATCACTTCAGTCATTGCAAAGGCGCTTTTCACGACCCTGATCGGCGGAGGAATGCTCGCAGCAACCGCCCAGGCGCAGTTTATGAACGGCGCAGAAGCCACGATCCCCTTTGAATTCTCGACTCGGAACCAAAATATGGCCGCAGGTAACTATGAGATCGAGCTGCTGCCTGACCAGTTCCTGTTAGCTATTCACAAAGCAGGAACCGGCCGGAATCTCATCTTTACCGTGCGCCAGGAAGAGAGCCGGACTGCTCCGACGCACGGATACCTAACCTTTCACCGCAATGGCGACCATCTTTATCTGTCAGAGATTCACTTCGCGGGCACCCAAACTTACAGTGTTGTGCTCCAGAAACGTCAACTGTCTACTAATGATGTAAAAGTTGCCTTCTCCGCTCCGGCAGAGGCCGTACGAAGATAGTTTAGCGTTCAACTATTTAGCAGTTCAACTATCTAATGGCTCAACTATTTGACAACGGACTGGAAGAGCGGCGAGCTGAGCAGACCGGCAAACTCACTATCGGAAGAAGAGTAGTCCACAGTAAGCGTTCCGGAGTTGGAATCGACTGTAGTCCGGTTCAGCGCCGCCTTCTCCATCGGAGAACCTGACGCTTCCTTCATGAGAACCATGCCCTTCATCAGCGTGGCACAGGTTGCCGCTGTCATCGTGTCCGACATTACGACGGCCATGTCGAACTTCACCCCGTTGTCGAAGTCCATGGTGTACCGCGAGCTCTTCATCCGGTTGCGGACCGTGTCATAGTCGGTCAACTGCGCGGCGTCACCCAGCACGCTGCGCATCATCGTCTGCGTCCCTTTAGCGTCGAGCAGACTCCAGATTGCGCGCTGGTCTACTGAACCCATCTCGTTGACCATGTCGCCATTGGTCAGGAAGTTGGGAATAATGCCGTCCCGCGCATCAACTGCGTCCTTGACCGCGGACTTGTCGCCAAAGACCATAGTGGTCTGATCCAGGAAGACGACACTCATCCCAGCCGAACCCATGGGATAGATGGTGTTGTTGCGGATCACAGTGGTCTTGGCCTTGCTCTTGGCAAAACCCGCCAGAATAGACTGCGTCTGGAACTGGCCCTGGGCGATGCCGACGATCCTGGTTCCCTGCCCGCTGGAGTCGCGGAACGATGCAAATGCGAGCACATCCGCGTCCTTGTCCACATTGAGCTTGGCATTCTTCAGCGCCGACTCCAACCGCTTCAACTCTGGCGGCAACACCCGCTCCTTGAGCGCCATGGCGGCGTTCGAGTTCTGCATAGCGCGATAGTCCACCACGATGATCTGTTGGACGTCTTTAGGAATCGCCGATTTGGCATCGCTCGATAACTCGGCCGCCTGAGAAAAGGTGGCTGATAGAGCGAGAACGGCAATGGGGAGAAGGTGACGGTACAGAATGCGCAATGAAGTAACTCCTTGACCGCGGTCTTTTGCGGCCCAACCTTTCTATTCTTCCGTGAAACACAGCGAGAAGCAAGCAAAAGAGTCTCCCACTTTGGACGTACCGTTGGAAAGAAGGTTGCGTGAAGTATTCAAAACAGGCATCTTCGCAGTGCCGGAGCCGCAAAAACGACCCCGGCACCCATTTTTATCCGGCACCCATTTTTATTTAGGTAAGCTCGGCACGTATCTCAACCGCCGCCTGGCAGAGATTGGTAAGCGCCTCAATCGTCTCCGGCCACGCCCGCGTCTTGAGACCGCAGTCCGGATTAACCCAGAGCTGCTCCGGTCGAAGCACGTCGAGAGCTAGTTGCAGCAGTCCGACCATCTCCTCCTTCGCTGGAACGCGTGGCGAGTGGATGTCATAGATGCCCGGCCCGATCTCGTTGGGATAGCCATGCCGCTTGAACGCATGCAGCATCTCCATACGCGACCGCGCCGTCTCCATTGAGATGACATCCGCGTCCAACGCCGCAATCGAAGGCAGAATGTCCTCGAACTGGCAGTAGCACATGTGCGTATGGATCTGCGTGCCGTCTGTGACGCTCGACGTGGCCAGCCGAAACGCCTTGACCGACCAGTCAAGATAAGCAGGCCACTCCGACCGCCGCAGCGGAAGCCCCTCGCGCAACGCAGGCTCGTCCACTTGAATCACGCGAATGCCAGCCGCTTCGAGGTCCTGTACCTCTTCGCGCAAGGCGAGCCCGATCTGCCAGGCAACATCGCGTTCGGGAATGTCGTTGCGAACGAACGACCATTGCAGAATGGTGATTGGGCCGGTAAGCATTCCTTTCATCGGCTTTGTGGTGAGCGAGCTGGCATAACTACTCCACTCGACCGTGATCGGACGGACACGCGAGACGTCGCCGTAGATGATGGGCGGCTTCACACAGCGCGAGCCGTAGCTCTGCACCCAGCCGTTCGACGTGAAGGTGAAACCGGCGAGATGCTCACCGAAGTACTCCACCATGTCGTTGCGCTCGAACTCGCCATGAACGAGAACGTCTAGTCCGATCTGCTCTTGTTCGCGAATGCACTCTTCCGTCTTCTGCTTCAGAAAGTCGTTATACTCCGCATCCGAGATCGTGCCTTTCTTATGTGCAGCGCGTTGCTTGCGAACCTCTTGCGTCTGCGGAAAAGAGCCGATCGTGGTTGTCGGCAGCAGAGGAAGACCAAGCTCCTCCCGCTGCACGGTGACGCGCTGCTGGTATGGAGACTTGCGACGAAAAGCTCCTTCAGACAGAGTGGCAAGCTGCTCGCGAACGTCCTTGTTAGTGCTGCTATCCGCCGCAAGACGATCTTCGTGGCGACGGCGATTGTCGGCAAAGGCAGTTGCAGCGACTTCAGGCCCCTGTGCAAGCTGCACAAGCTCTTCCACCTTCTGCTTTGCGAAGCTAAGCCAGCTAAGGACGCGTGGATCGAGCTTGTCTTCATCAGCGGTGTCATAAGGGACATGCAGCAACGAACAGGACGGCGCAAGCTGCAACCGCTCCGCTCCGATCTTCGCAGTAACCGACGTAACAACGCTCTGCAATGCGTTAAGGTCTGCAAGCCAGATATTGCGGCCATCGACGCAACCGAGGCTGAGTGTCTGCGTAGGCTGCAATTGCTTGACTACTTCAGCAACCTGCTTCGGCGCTCGCACCGCATCAATATGCAATCCGGCTGTGCCGAGTGAGCATGCCAGTTCGAGATTGTCGCCAAGCTCACCGAAGTAAGTCGTGAGCATCAGCTTGAGCGGAATGTTGGCAAGCTCGACGTAGGCAGAGCGAAACGCCGCTGCGTAGCCTTCCGGAAGGTCGGTTACGAGAACAGCCTCATCGATTTGAACCCACTCCGCACCAGCCGCCGCAAGCTCGCCAAGCACTGTGCGATAAGCCTTAAGCAGTCGAGGCAAAAGATCCAACGGATTGGTGCCATCAACCGCTTTGCCAAGCAGCAATAAGGTGACTGGGCCAATCAGAACGGGCCTGGTCGCGATACCGAGACTCTTTGCCTCAGCAAACTCCGCCAGCAACTTCGTCGTGTCAGGCGTGAACGCGAGATCGTCGCTCCATTCTGGAACCAAATAGTGATAGTTCGTATCGAACCACTTGGTCATCTCCATAGCGGTCTGCTCGTTGCTGTTGCGGGCCATCTGAAAGTAGCGAGTGAGCGTGACTGGGCCAGCACCGAAGCGCGACGGCGTTGCGCCGACGAGCACCAGAGCATCGAGCACCTGATCGTAGAACGAGAAGTCGTTGCTCGGGATGACATCGAGACCGGCGTCCTTTTGCAGTTGCCAGTTTCGTTGCCGCAAGGTCTTTGCGGTTGCCAGCAGATCGGCCTCGCTCAGGCGTCCGCGCCAGAACTCTTCAAGCGCGAACTTCAGCTCGCGATGGCGTCCGATACGTGGATATCCCAGATTTGCGGTGACAAGATTTGTAGTGGATTGTGAAGGCGATGACATCTTTGGGTTCCTCTCCTGAAAACGGCGGAACCACCTTATGCGCAGGCATCGTCGCTTCCGCTATAGCGGAGTCAACGGAACATTGGCAACCGATCCAGACTCGAGACCGGCGTCCTCAGCGCAGCCGCAGTGGGAGACGCAAGCGTCTCTTCCGCGGTGGTGGCGGCAGGCCGGTCTTCGGACTTTGGGCTACCTACTAAACGCCGCTTCCCATTCTTTTTCAAGAACAGTGCGTGGCCTTGGCCGTGCGTTGTTCGTTCCCATCACCGCTGCGAGTCAGCGCCGGAATCTCACCGGCTTCCCGTTTAACAAGACCGAGGTCTTGCACCTACACATCTTTCACTTTACATCAGACGGTGGGCCAGGCGAGCGGCTGCTCCAGACGTCGCTCCAGAATCTTCAGCGCCGGATCGAAGCCCGTGATCTGCTTGACCCAATCAGCACCTTCTTCATAAGCGTCTTCAGGAATAAGGCCGATAAGCTCCGCGTCGTCGATGAGAACACCATGACGCTGCGCGAGATGCTTGATGGTCGAGTGAATGTGCCGCATGGGAGTGATTTGAAATTCGGTGATATTCATGCTCACCTGCGCGCGGCCATTGGCGACGACACCGATGGCCTTCACACCATGCAAGCCACCGTTCGAGGCACGAATGTCGCGGGCGATGGCGCGGGCAGCAGAGATATCGGGTTGGTGCAGATGCACGTTGTAGGCGATCAGAAAATTACGCGCTCCAACGGCCGAGGCGCCTGCGGTCTCGTGAAGGCTCGGCCCTCCGATATCGGGGCAACGGGACGAATCGCGGCGCGTCGCTTCGCGGAGTCCTTCGAATTGTCCTTTGCGCACATCTTCCAACTGAACGCGATCCGGACGCGCGGCGGCAGCTCCGTAGAAGTAAACAGGGACACCATAGGTACGCCAGATCAACAAACCTGCCTGTCGCGCCAGCACAGCGCACTCTGCCATGGAGATGCCGCTGACGGGGATAAACGGAACGACGTCGGCAGCGCCGATACGAGGATGAACGCCCTTCTGTCTGGTAAGGTCGATGAGTTCCGCCGCCTTGCCGACTGACTTGACCGCTGCGGCGATCACAGCCGCCGGTGGCCCGGCGATGGTGACGACCGAACGATTGTGCGCCGTATCGAGCGACCAATCGAGCAGGCTCACGCTCTCAGTCTGCATGGCTGCAACAATCTTGCCTACAACTACAGGGTCCGTGCCTTCAGAGAAATTGGGGACACACTCGATGATTGCATCAGGGTTCATAGGGCCGTCTTACTTCCACCAGGTATAGCCGATTGTGAATTGGAGGCTTGCGTTCACTCCGGGGTTCTTGTCTCCGAGTGAAGCGGATGAGATATGCACTGCATTGGCGCTGAAATCGATAGACCGGCGCGGCCGGAAGAAGTAGTGAAAGCCAACGCCTCCCTGCGGCGTGAAGTTCCATACGCTGGCGTCGGTGTTGGGGCCGTCGTTGAAGAGGCTCAAAGGCTGCCCGCCGAATGCCGGATATTTGTGATTCGTCCAAAGAACTCCCCCCGCACCCTGTATCCAGGGTGAGATGCGCCGCGTGCCGGTAAAGTTCCAGCGCAGGATGATGGGGGTGATGGAGACGCCGCTGTAAGTTCCTCCGACTGTGTAAAGAGGCGAGCAGGAAAGGGTAGACGAGGTAGAGGCAGCACTACAGTTGGCGCGCTGGAACTTCGGCGTGTAGGACTGCCAGAAGGGGAAGACCTCGACGGCGTACTCGAAGTTGCCGCGCAGCGGACCGTGCAGATAATCGTCGGTGAGAACTTTTCCAGCGTGAACGCCGGCCATGAGGAACTTGAAGCTATTGCGGTTCTCTGTCAGGCCGACACCGCTTTGGACGAGCACGCCGAACTCTAAGGGGAGCTTGCCGGAGTTGGCGTGAAACGGGTTTGCATCGCCGGTCGCCGCAGCCTGCGCGAGCGCAGAGTGAACGGGAAGGATAGAAAGTGCAAGGGCCAGCGCCCCGATCAGTGGTCTTGCGATGCCGAGAAATCCCTTGGTCACTATGTCGCTCCGTCTGTTGCCTGTTGCAGAAGAAAGGCCGCCGATAAGCGGCGGCCTGGGGTGAATCGTTGACCGCTAGAGTTAAGCTACTGCTGCTTCGTCCATGTCGAAGTTGGAGTAGACATTTTGCGTGTCGTCCAGGTCTTCGAGCGTCTCCAGAAGGCGAATCATGGCATTTGCCTGAGAGCCTTCGAGCTTGGTGTAGGTCGAAGCAATCTTGGTGACCTCGGCGTGCTCGGGCGTAATCTTGGCAGCCTTGAGCGCGTCGGTAACCGCTTCAAAGTCCTTGGGATCACAGAGAATCTCCCAGCTTTCGCCTTCATCGTTCAGATCTTCAGCTCCGGCTTCGAGGACGATCTCGGTGAGCTTATCCTCGCCGGCTGCGTCCTTGGCGATGCTGATGACGCCTTTTTTCGTAAACATCCAGGCGACCGCACCCTCGGCACCGAGGTTGCCGCCGTTCTTCGAGAAGGCGTGGCGGATTTCGCTGACGGCGCGGTTCTTGTTGTCGGTGAGGACTTCGACGATCAGGGCCACACCGCCGGGGCCATAGCCCTCGTAGGTGATCTCCTCGTAGGAGACGCCTTCGAGCTCGCCGGTGCCGCGCTGGATGGCGCGCTTGATGTTGTCGGCGGGCATGTTCTCGGCCTTGGCCGCAGCGATGGCGGTGCGCAGGCGGGGATTGCCGTCCGGGTCGCCGCCGCCACCGGTTTTGGCGGCGATGGTGATTTCCTTGATGAGACGGGTGAAGATCTTGCCACGTTTGGCGTCAAGCGCGCCCTTTTTATGCTTGATTGTGGCCCATTTTGAATGGCCGGACATGTACTACCTCAATCATGGTTTTGTGTGGGGCTGCGAGGTTCCACGGGCTCTCACGACGTTCGATTTTAGCATGTTGAACGGTGCAAGTTCTGGCGGCCGGGAGATGGGAAGGGTGGACCTGATCGAAGTACCCCCCACTCCCCTACTTAAGTATCTAAAGTCTTCATTCCAGGGACTTTAAAATGTAAAGTCTTGATTTGATGATGGTTATCGGTAAATAACTGATTATAAAGGGGAAATAAACTTCTCCCTGCTTGAAGCCCTGTTTCCATTATAGCGAGTGGGCTATAACTGCTTTGCAACCACTATCTTGTTTATTTTCTGATTCTTACGCCTTCCAAGGACTTGACAGATATTTTGTCGGACGTTTTGAGAGCAGCTAGAGAATTTCAGGTGCCAGAAGGTCGCGCATGGTCTCGCGACGGCGGATGAGCGTGGTTTTGGCGTTGTCTATTAAGACTTCGGCTGGCCGGGGGCGGCTGTTGTAGTTGCTGGTGAGGCTCATGCCGTAGGCTCCGGCGTCGAGGATCAGGACCAGGTCGCCCGGCTTTACGGCGGCGAGGACACGGTCGCGGGCGAAGAAGTCTCCCGATTCGCAGACCGGACCTACGATGTCGGCGGTGAGCGATGGAGCTGCGGTGCGCGGCTGCTTGATGGGGAGTATCTCGTGGTGCGCGTGGTAGAGCGAGGGGCGGATGAGGTCGTTCATGCCGGCGTCGGTGATGACGAAGGTTTTGGAGCCGTTCTTTTTGACGAAGAGGACGCGGGTGAGCAGCGCTCCGGCCTGGGCCACGATGAAGCGGCCGGGCTCGATGATGAGGTGGGCTGATTCGGTGGCGAGGCCTTTGCGTAGGGCGGCGGCGTACTTCTGCACCTGTTGGGCTGGGTTGAAGGCGGTGGTGCCGTAGTCGATGCCGAGGCCGCCGCCAGCGTCGATGTAGCGGATATTGTGGCCGTCGCTTTTGAGGTCGGCGATGAGAGCGGTGACGCGAGCGGTGGCTGCGGCGAAGGGATCGACCTTGCGAATCTGAGAGCCGATGTGGACGCTGACTCCGGCGGCGCCGAGCCACTTCGATTTTGCCGCTTTGCGGTAGATCGCGCGGGCGGCCTTGATGTCGATGCCGAACTTGTGCTCACTGAGGCCGGTGGAGATGTACGGATGGGTGTCGGCGAAGACGTCGGGATTGACGCGGAGGGCGAAGCGGGCGCGGATGCGGAGGGCTTCGGCGCGGGCGGCGAGCAGGTGCAGCTCGGCTTCGGACTCGACGTTGAAGAGGAGGATGTTGGCCTTGAGGGCGGCGTCGATCTCCCATACCTGCTTGCCTACTCCGGAGAAGACGACCCGGGCCAGCGCGGGCTTGTGGGCCTTGCGGACGCGCTCGAGCTCGCCGCCGGAGACGATGTCGAAGCCTGCTCCCTGCTGCGCGAGCAGGCGCAGGATGGCCAGAGACGAGTTGGCTTTGACTGCGTAGCAGATGGTGTGCGGCTGGGCTTTGAAGGCTTCTTCAAAGAGCTGAAAGCGAGCGGAGATCTGCTGCGCCGAGTAGACGTAGAGCGGGGTGCCATGATCTTCGGCGAGGGTGGAGAGGTCGGCTCCATCGCAGTGCAAGGTGCGGTTGCGATAGGCGAAGGGGCGAGGGCTTGGCTGCGAGACGATTTTTCTGGGCAAACTAGGTGCTCTTTATCGGGAGTGCGTAGGGGGCTTCGGGGATGATGACCCAGGCGGCGATGTAGGCCAGGGCTCCGACGCCGGTGAGGATGATGAACAGCGCCGTAATGACGCGGACCAGGTTGAGGTCCCAGCCATAGTGCAGAGCAAAACCGGCACAGACACCGGCGATCATGCGGGAGTGGCGAGGACGGGTCAGCCGAGGCGTGGGCTGATAAGCGTTCTCCATAAAAGGAGCGGCGTTGACGGCGGCCCCACAGGACGTGCAGAAACGTGACGACGATTCGATTGGCTTTCCGCAATGACTACAGAACATGGGAGCCCTCCAAAGAACAACTAAATCGCAGCGAACTCTATTTTGTCATAATTACGCATCTTTAATGCATCTTGTTCCGTGGCATTTACTTGCCAGATTTCCCTGGGTTTTATTTACCGGCGTAAGGGGTCTTCAGGTACCTGCGCGCTGCGTCGGCCTGCGACTGGTCGCCGCCTCCGGCGCTGGCCTGCTCGTATTGTCTGATGGCTTCGGAACGGTTGTGGAGAAGATCGAACATCTCTCCTGCATTCAACTGGGCGCGACGACGAAGCCAGTCGCTGCAACTGGGCTGCGCGGCGGCCTCGAGGTAGTTCTTTGCAGCATCGGCGATGTCGTTCTGGCCGCGCTGCGTGTCGGCGAGGCCGAAGTAGGTCATGTGCAGCCGGGGATCGAAGAAGTATCCGGGGCTGGCGGCATCGACGAGGATCTTTTTATAGGCGGCGATGGCGGCAGGGCCATTGCCCTCGTCCTTGGTGATGTTGGCCACTTCTAACTGAAAGAGATAGTCGTGCGGATACTGCTCGGCGAGACCGCGCTCGACGACAAGTGCCTCGGGGTAACGGGCGTCGTGGCGGAGAAAGAGTGCAAGCGCGGTGCGCGACTCGACGGGCGTCACGACTCCCTGCGCTGCTGCTTCGCGCAACATCTGCAGGCCTTTTTCTTTATTGCCATTGACTCCGGCGATACCGACCATGATGCGCAGGAGGCGCGGCAGACTGGCCACGGCAAATTGCTGAATGCCTACTGCCATCTTGGCGTCGGCGTAGCCGGGATCGATCTTGAGTGCCTGCTCGCTGTCGTTGCGCGCGGCGAGTCCCTGGTGTGCCGCCGAGACGTAGCTGTGATCGACCAGCGTGATGAACGCAGCGTGCATTCCGCGAGCATAGCCGCGCGCGAAGTAGGCGTTCTTGTCGTTCGGATCTTCGTGAATGCGCTTGTCGCAGATATCGATGGCGCCATTGGTGAGGTCTTCGATGCGCTGGCGCGTGGACTCGGGGACGGGAACGTCGCGCTTGGAGCTGAGGAAGCTGTTGTGCGCGTAGTAGGTCGTGTCGAGCAGGTCTTGATGGTAGAGCTCGCGGAAGATGATCGTCGTGAGCACGTAGTCGATGGCCATGGGATTCTGCGGATTGGCCTTGAGTACGGTCTCGAAGCGAGCGAGCGCGCTGTCGTAGTCGAGGTTGTAGAAGTCGACGCGGGCCTCTTGAACGAGAGGGGTGAGATTGATGGGGTCGGTGTGGTCAGCCGGATTGTAAGGCTGCCCAACGGCCGATGCGGTCAGCGCAAGCAACAGCACAAGTGAACTTAGAATCGCTGGAGTAGGCGGCTTGAGTGTCATCGTTCCGGAACACCGATTCTGGGGTAAAGGTTGCGGAGGCGAGAGACGCCTCTGTGTATGTGTTGGACGGCTCTTCACCGTAAACTATACAGTTGGACGCCTGCACTAGAGACAGGTACCGTACGAGCTTCAGGATAAAACGGACTTTATGACACGGTTTCAACTGCTTCAACTATTGATTGGACAGGCCCGGGCCAATGGCTTCGAGTTTCGCAAGTGGTACACCAGCCATCTTGGGCTGCCGTGGCAGCACTCGCATCATGCGATCGAGATGCTGTCGGCCGAGAAACGCTACTACGTGCTGTTGTTCTCGCACGAGTTTGCGTCCTCGTTCTGGAAGGGCGGCGAGCTGATGACATTTCAGGTGCCATCGCAGACCTTTCAGCGGCGCATGGCCGACGGAACAGTTGGCACGGTGAAGCGCAAAGCGTACACGCGGCGCAATACGCGCGAAGACGCATGGCGCTACCATCTTCGCGAGATGGCCGTATCGGAGGAGCCGCTGCGCTACATGCGGCGATTTCTCCGAGTCGAGGATGAGCTCGAAGACGAGCCAAAGATTTCCGTCCCCAAACATGAGACCAAGGGCGCCGGGGACTAGTTTTGTACTCGACGCAGGGCTTGAGAAAATCCGGCCAACGAATGCGTTCGTCCCATCGCAAATCGGGAGGATTACAAAACTTGCGACATAACATTCCCTCGCGATAACCCGATGACCTAAACTAGAACTCAATGTCCATTCAAACGATCCGTCCCGCCCGCACCCTGCAAGGCTCTCTTACCTTGCCTGGAGACAAGTCGATCTCCCATCGCTATGCCATGCTCGCCGGTCTCGCCGAAGGCACCTCTATCCTCTCCAACTTCTCTACCGGTGCCGACCCTCACTCTTCGCTCGCCTGCATGGAGGCCCTTGGCGCCACCGTCGTCAAAAAGGACAAGACCATTGAGGTCACCGGCGTCGCCGGAGCGTTTCGCCAGCCGGAGCGCCCGCTCGACTGCGGCAACTCCGGCAGCACCATGCGCATGCTGGCTGGCCTGATTGCACCGCACCCACACACCTTTACCCTCATCGGCGACCACTCGCTGACCGTGCGCCCGATGGAGCGCATCCGCAAGCCGCTCTCGAAGATGGGCGCGGAGATTCACCTTACCGGAGGCGATGGGGCCGTGGGCGGACACGCTCCCATGACCATCGTCGGCGGCCCGCTTAACGCGATCGACTTTGACACGCCTATTCCGTCGGCCCAGGTCAAAACTGCCGTCCTCTTCGCCGGTCTTCAGGCCAACGGCACCACCAGCCTCAGCGAGTCTGTGCGCACGCGCGACCACTCCGAGCATGCACTCAAGGCGTTTGGTGCAGTTCTCAACCGCGAAGGCGACAAGCTGAGCATCCCCGGCGGCCAGAAGCTTAAGGCCATCGAAGCCACCGTTCCCGGCGATCTGTCGTCGGCGGCCTTCTTTCTTTGCGCGGCACTGCTCTTCCCTGACTCCAACCTTGTTCTCGATTCTCTGGGAATGAACCCCACTCGCGCTGCCCTGCTCGATGTCATCACTGAACTCGGCGGCAGGATCAAGGTGCTCCAGGTCGAGGAGCATCATGGCGAGCTGATCGGCACCATTCAGGTGAACACAACGCCGGGCGGACTCAAGGGCATTGCCATCTCTGGTGCGCTCTCTGCGCAGCTTATCGATGAACTGCCTGTCATTGCGGCTATTGCACCGTACACACGCGAAGGCATCACCATTCGCGATGCCAAGGAGCTGCGGGTGAAGGAGTCGGACCGCATTGCGCTGGTCGCCAAAAACCTCAAGGCCATGGGAGCGGAGTTCACCGAGCACGAAGATGGCCTCACCATCCCAGGTAACCAGCAGCTTCATGGCGCGCAGATCGACTCCGGCGACGACCACCGCATTGCAATGGCCTTCTCCATTGCTGCTCTCAGGGCCGTCGGCGATACGGAGATTCATGGAGCCGAGGCTGCGGCTATCTCTTTTCCGGAGTTCTTCTCCTACCTCGACATGCTGGCTCAGCGCTAAGAACGATGCGGCCCGCGGTTCTTTTACACAAAAGCCTCGCCAGAACGGCGAGGCTTTTTGTTGTACAGGTATAGCTGATTAGGAATTGCGTTTTGGATAGAGCGTCAGCAGATCCGCTAACGCCGATGTCACTTCGTCGACGCTGACTTCGTCGATGATGTAGTCAGCGGGCGGCGGCACGGGTATATCGGCGTTCTTGAAGATGCGGAACTTGTCGTTGCCCAATGGCAGCCATTCGATCGGCGGAGACCAGGCGGGGGCGATGATGACCATGGGAAGGCCGACGGCGCGGCCAAGATGCATTGGCCCCGTATCCAGCGTCAGGCCCACTGTGGCGAGGCTCATAAGAGCAGCCAGTTGGGGCAGTGTGGTTTTACCTGCCACGCTTGTTGAAGGAGCCGATAGAGTGCCGCGCAGTTCGTCGATGGCTGCGGACTCGGCGGTGGTGCCTACAAAAACGATATGAGCACCGTAGCGCGCTGTCAGAAATTCGGCGGCAGCTTTGAATCGCTCGGGACGCCAGCTCTTTCGTTGCGTAACGCTGGTCTGCGTGACAAAGACTGCGACAGGCTGGTCGCTTTGCACGCCTGCACGAGCGAGGGTCTCGCGAGCGAAGGCACGGTCTTCTTCACGATAGAAGATCTCCGGCTCGAAGTGGCTCGGAGTGTGCTCCAGCGCCTCCACGATGCGAAGGTTGTTGGCGATCTGGCTCAACGACCTGTTAAAGAACAGAGGGCGGCGATAGAGTTTTGGCACGACGGTAAAGCCGACACGAATCGACGCTCCACTGAGTAGCGCCTGCATCGCAATACGTGTTCTCTCATTGCCGGTGGAGGTCAGCGTCGCAAAGGCTGCTCCGTTAAACGGAAGCTCGCGGCGCAGCGTCTTTACAGAGCCGTTCAGATCTTTCAGGGGATTCGGGGTTTCGATCAACCGGTCGATGCCGGGGTTGTTGCGAAAGACGTCCAGAGCGAATCCGCTGGCTGCGACCACGATGCGGCATTGTGGAACGGCGTGACGCAAGGCCTGAATCAATGGGGTTGCGTGTATCGCTGTGCCGAGAGCAGAGGGATATTGCAACAGAAGAAAGTTGCTGATCTCTCGCAGGGGCCTGTTGCGCGGACCCCCTCCCGAGTTTGCAACACGTTCAACCGCGGCGACTCCGGCGAAGACTCCACCCTTCAGATTTTGGACAAGACTCAAGAGCGATCCTTATGAGAATAGTTGGAGGTTTAGAGAGAATGGCCAGCGATTTACATCTTGTAGCGGCCCATGTCGTCGTCGTTCAGATTTTCGAGCCACCGCCGCATCTCTTCGGCATTGATGGTCTGCGCTCCGCCGGCAGCCTGCTTTGAGTTTTCGAGCACCTGGCGATTGACATAGATTGGGCAGTCCCAGCGCAGGGCGAGTGCAATGGCATCCGATGGACGGGCATCCAAGGTTACCGTCTCGCCTGCGTGGTTCATCCAGATGACGGCGTAGAAGGTATCGTCGCGAAGCTCGGAGACGACCACTTTGTTGACCTGCGCGTTGAGGCCGCGAGCGAGATTTTGCAGCAGGTCGTGCGTCATGGGTCGCGGCGTTGCAGTCTTTTCGAGCTCGAGCGCGATGGCGTTGGCCTCGAAGATGCCCACCCAGATGGGCAGCACCATATCGCTGGCAACGTCTTTGAGCACCACGATCGGCATATTGGTAATGGGATCGGTCATGAGGCCGCGAATCTGCATCTCGACTTCGGATTCAGAGCCCGCGTCGGCAGGTTGGTGCACTTCGGCCTGATCGTGTGATTTCATCTCAGCTTGCCACCGCCTCGCCGAGGAGGCTGTTGGGGAAGGTCTGGGTAATGCGGACGGAAACGTAGCTTCCGGTCGCGGGGAGGATAGGCTGGTTAGTGGTGAAGTTGACGGTCTTGTTCTGGGTGCTGCGGCCTATAACCTGATTGCGCTGACGGTTGTGGCCTTCGACCATAAGCTCCATCACTTCACCAAGATGCCGCTCATAGTTAATGCGTTGGGTTTCGCGTTGGCGGTCGAGGAGGATTTGCAGGCGCTTCACTTTAACTTCTTCAGGGATAGAGTCAGCCATGGTGACGGCGGGGGTGTTAGGCCGGGGTGAATATTTGAAGGCAAAGATGGCGTCGTAACCGACTTCATCGAGCAGGGTTGCGGTCTGCTCGAGGTCTTCCTCGGTCTCGCCGGGGAAGCCGACGATGATGTCGGACGTGATGCTGATGTTGCGCTTCGCGGCCTTGATCCAGGAGATGCGCTCGAGGTACCAGTCGCGGGTGTACTCGCGGGCCATGGCGTGGAGGACGGCGGTGGAACCGCTCTGGACGGGGAGGTGCACGTGGTCGCAGAGGGTGGGCACGGCGTCGATGGCGTCCACGATGTCCTTGGTGAAGTCGCGCGGATGTGAGGTGGTAAAGCGAACGCGGCGGATGCCGGGGATGCTGCCGACGGCGGCGAGCAGCTCGGCGAAGGTCATCTTGGCCGAGGGGTCGTGGTAGGAGTTGACGTTCTGGCCAAGGAGCTGGATCTCGGTAAAGCCTGCGTCGGCCATGCGAATGGCTTCGTCGAGCACGGAGTTCGCGGTGCGGCTGCGCTCTTTGCCGCGCGTGTACGGGACGACGCAGTAGGCGCAGAACTTGTCGCAGCCTTCGATGATGGTGATGTAGCCACGATGAGGGTTGGTGCGGGCGACAAAGGGGGTCTCGAAGGTCTCGTCGGTCTGCCGGTCGTCGAGGCCGGTGATGCGCTGCTCCCCTGCCTCGAGGCGGGCGAGCATGTCGGGGAGATTGCGATAGGACGCGGAGCCGGAGACAAGCGAGACGTAGGGCGCCTTGTCAAAGATCTTTACGCCCTCCTGTTGGGCGACGCAGCCGAGGACGGCGAACTTTTTGCCCTCGCCTTGCAGCCGCTTGTACTCGTTGAGGCGGTGGAAGACTTTTTGCTCCGCTTTGTCGCGGATGGAACAGGTGTTGTAGAGGATCAGGCCGGCGTCGGCTTCGTCCTCGACGCGGGCATACCCCTGCTGCTCCAGAGTGCCGATGACTTTTTCGGAGTCATGGGCGTTCATCTGGCAGCCGAAGGTTTCGATATAGAAAGTCTTGCTCACTTAGACAGTATATCGCCCGTTGTTGAAGGTTAGATTTTGAGGGATTGGTAGCGCCAACGGGGATCGAACCCGTACTCTCAGCCTTGAAAGGGCCGCGTGTTAACCAGTTACACCATGGCGCCAAAAGCAGAACTTCACTGCTTCAACTATATGCTGTTCGCAGTTTCTACGCGAAAAACGATCAGAGGAAGGAAGCAGATTTGGTAGCGTTACCGGGGCTCGAACCCGGACTCTTCGCCTTGAGAGGGCGACGTGTTAACCAGTTACACCATAACGCCAGAACAGGAAAGTTCTTTGCTGCAATGTGTTGATTATATCAGATTTCGAGAGAGCCTTTGTGGAGAACGAACAACGACAAAAGCGAAATACGGGGGTCTCTCCACTCTGCTTCGCTCCGGTCGAGATGACGTGGATTTCGCGCGACAGGAAACGGACTACAGCCCGAGTTTTTTGACCTCGTCGTTGTAGTACTTGCGGTACAGGATGTCCCACTCCTGCGAGCCTTCCATGATGATCTTGCGCTGCGAGGCGATCTTCTGCCGGGCGGCTGCGTCGATCTTCATCTCTTCGAGGAGAAGTTTTTCAAGGGCCTTGCGGGCTTCCTGCCGGATGGTGTTGCGGTCTTCGAGAAAGTCGCACTCTGGAATCTCGGCGAGAGTGTCGGCAACGGTGTGGGCGAGCTTGTTGAGTTTGTCGCGGGAGATTCTCACAGCACCGCCTTATACTTGCGAGCCAATTCGTTCTTCACCTTTTTGAACATCTCAGGGTAGCTGGCTCCGGTCTTGAGCATATCGTCCTGAAAGGCTTCGAGGATGACGCGAACCTCATCGTTGATACGATCCTCAAGCGCAAGCTCTTCGACCATAGCTGCCGTGACCCGCTCCTCAAGTACGGCAGGCTTGGCGGTTTCGATCATCTTCTCGGCGACGAGGTGCTTGAGGGTCTGGCGCGCCAGATACCCGACGTAATCTTTAGAAAAAATCATTGACTTTCCCTCGAATATATCATGCGTGTCTATGACTTGCAGCCAGCTTCGGCCAGGCCGATGCCAGTTCCGGTTGAGGCGCTACTTATGCTTCGGAGCGGGTTTATGCGGGCAGTGCTCGGTATTGAGGCAGCTTTCGGGCAGTCGCAGACGTTCTACGGGACGGCCGTGGATGAGGTGCTCGGTGACGATCTCGTCCACGTCCTTGAGCTGGACAAAGCCATACCAGACGGCCTCGGGATAGACCACCACGACCGGGCCATGTTCACACTGATCAAGACATCCAGACTCGTTGGCACGGACAAGATGCTTCAGGCCCGCGTCTTTGATGGCATCTTTGAAGGCGGATTTGATCTTCTTCGTTCCGTGAGGAAGGCAGCTGGGACGAGGCGCGGATTCATCGCGCTCGTTGGTGCAAATAAAGAGATGGTGCTTGAATTCCGGCACGAAAGGGGGCTTCTTTCTTTGCCTCGTTTTGCAACGGCGGATCGTGCGGGCCGCGTGTCTTTCTGAGACAATATGAGATCGATGCAACCAGACAATCTTATCTCGCTTAAAGACGACATGATAGCGTTCATCGCCGGCCACGGTATGCGCCGACTGAATGCCTATGTCACGGAAGATGTTCCCTCTGTTCTGTTTGAAGAAGAAAATCCGGATGGATGGAAGGACTTTGTGGAACACGCGAAGGCGGCTGGCGCTCCCTTTGTGACGATGAGCGAGGTGGTGCTTGAAAAGTCCGACGTTGCGATGCTGCTTGATCAGATCCGCGAGCAGACCTTCCCCGACGATGAGGCCCAGGAGCTGGACGACGCCGAATATCTGGTGAACTACGTTGGAAAGATCGGCTATCTACAGCTTGGGTTTGCGCACCAGGGTGTGATGTTCGTCTTTGAAGTAGCCACGGACTGGTATGACCGTTTTCAGGACCTTCTGGAGACCGTGTCGGAGCTGGGCGGCATCGTGCTCGACGACCCAGAGAGCGACGAGTAGGCAAAATGATCTCCGCCCAGAGTGGGCTTCGACAGCAGTGGAACATCGTTTCGCCTGATGCCGACGCAGAGTCCGTGACGAGGCTTGCACGCGAGGTGGGATGTCCTGAAGCCATTGCCCTGCTGCTGATGTCGCGCGGCATTGTTGATGCGTCTACGGCAAAGACGTTTTTCAACCCCTCGCTCGACGACCTGATCGACCCGATGCTGATGCTCGGCATGCCGGAGGCTGTTGCGCGAATCCAGCAGGCGGTTCGCGGCGGAGAGCCTATCCTGATCTACGGCGACTATGACGTCGACGGCACGACTGCCACCGTATTGCTGAAGACGGCTATTGAACGTACGGCTGCGAAGGATCGTCCTGCGGTAGTGACCTATCATGTGCCGCATCGATTGCGCGAAGGATATGGGATGCAGACGGGCGTGCTGGGCACAGCGGCGGCGTCCGGGGTTCGGCTGGTGATCAGCGTCGATACCGGGATTCGAGCGTTTGCCGCAGCCGACGAGGCCAAAGCACTTGGGCTCGATCTGATCGTCACGGACCACCATCTCCCTGACGACGTGGTGGGAGTTCCGAACGCCATCGCGGTCATCAATCCAGCGCAGGAAGGGTGCGGCTATCCGTTCAAGTCGCTTTGCGGCGCAGGTGTCGCTTTTAAGCTGGCCCATGCAATTTTGTCTGCCGCCGCTGAGACTGAGGAAGAGCGCTCGAAGTTGCGCAACAGCCTGATTCCCTCTTTTTTAAAGCTGGTAGCCATTGCGACCATCGCGGATTCGGTGCCGCTGGAAGGTGAAAATCGGGTCATTGTAGCGCTTGGTCTGCGCGAGCTTCGCAATCCGGTGCAGCCCGGGCTGAGGGCTTTGATGCAGGTCGCCCAGATACCGGCGAATCGCCCTCCAACCGCGACCGAGGTCGGCTTTCGGCTGGCGCCGCGCATTAATGCCGCAGGCAGGATGGATATCGCGAGCGAGGTGGTTGAGCTATTTTTGACCAGGGATTCTGAGCGGGCTTCAACGCTGGCAGAAAAGCTGAATCGCTTGAACGATGACAGGAGAGCGACCGAAGCCAAAGCGCTTGAGGACATCGAGACGCGGCTGGTTTGCCTGCGAGGGGACGACGGTGTCTTTCCAGCCGAGTGCATCGTCTTCGATGACCCTGCCTGGCATCGCGGCGTATTAGGGATTCTGGCATCGCGAATTGTGGACCGAACCGGGCGACCGGCGCTGGTGTTGACCCATGAAGACGGCCATGCGCACGGTTCGGGCCGCTCCATCGACGGCTTTCACTTACTCGATGCGCTGACGGCCGTTCACACAGAGGGAGATGCTCTATTTACAAAGTTCGGCGGGCATGCCCATGCCGTCGGTTTTTCTTTGCCCTCGGGGAGCGTAGAGGCGCTCCAGACACGGATGCGTACCTACAGTTCTTCTTTGCTGAATGGTGCACTGCTTGCTCCACCGCTCGAGTGCGACGTCGAACTTTCGTTTCATGAGCTGACATCGGAGTTCTTCGATTGGCTGACGCGATGTGGGCCGTTTGGAGTCGGTAACCCCGAGCCTGTATTTGTAACCCGTAGAGTAACGTTGTCGGCGGACGTAAGACTGATCAAGGAAAGACATATCTGTTTGCAGCTATTCCGGGAGGACGAACCTGCACGGTTCAGCGCGCTGGGCTGGAGCCGTGCGACGGATTGGCCCTCGCGGTGTGCGGAGATGGGATTGCAAAGAGGCTCGGTGGTGGATATTGCCTATCGGCTGAAGTGCGCGACGAATCCTCAGTTCCCCGGCCTGGAACTTGAATTACTGGACATTAATCTGAGCTGAAGGCCCAATAGCTTTAAGTGAAAGATTTCGCACCCAACTGTGCACCTGTCCTGAAACACATTTTTTTCTGCTCCGTTTCGAGTGCAGGAGCGTCTTATATACTGAAAATTCGAGAGATGCCGACAACCGATACAAGACGCCTTAATCCCTTTGCGCTGTTGGGCATCCTGCTCGGAGTCATCCTTCTGGCTGTCGTGGTGTTTCGCTCCTTCACGCGCGACGTGGTCGAGGTTCGAGCAGCTGCAGTCACTTACCAGAATCTGGTCAAGTCCGTTCCTACCAATGGCAAGGTTGAGCCGATCAGCGACTTTCGTGCTCATGCGGAAGGGCCGGGCGTGATCTCGAAGATCTATGTCAAGGTTGGACAGAAGATAAAGTCCGGCGATCTGCTGATCCAGATCAACGACGCCGATGCCGTTGCCAAGCTGGCCACTGCGAAGGCGGCATTGAGCACGGCGCAGGCAAGCATGCACGACCTGCAGCAGGGCGGCTCTCAGGATGAGCGCATTGCTCTGCAGGGAGATCAGAGCCGAGCTAAGATTCAGCAGCAACAGGCAGAGAGTGATCTCGCCGCACTCAAGCAACTTCAGCAGAAGGGTGCAGCCTCGGCCAGCGAAGTGGCAGCGGCAGAGCAGCGGCTTCAGACTGCGAATAGCTCGCTGCAGAACGTAGAGATGCGCAGCACGCAGCGGTATAGCGTTCCTGATCGGAGACGCACTGAGGCGCAACTGAGCGATGCGCAGGCTGGTGTCATGGCCGCCGAGAAGGGCTATGCGAACGCAAACATCCGCTCGCCGTTATCGGGCACCGTCTACTCCATCCCAGTCTCGCAATACGATTTTGTGCAGGCCGGCGAAGATCTGGTAGACGTTGCCGACCTTAACAAAATTCAGATCCGCGCTTACTTCGACGAACCGGAGATCGGCAATCTGGCCGTAGGGCAACCTGTGACCATCGTCTGGGAGGGCAAGCAGGATCGAGTCTGGCATGGACACGTCACCCGGGTGCCGACGACTGTGATCGCCTACGGCACAAGAAGCGTCGGTGAGTGCATTATCGCTGTCGATGACGCGCAAGAAGACTTACTCCCCAATACCAATGTGACGGTCACCGTGACGACCCAGCAGCGGTTCAACGTCTTGAGCATTCCCCGTGAGGCGTTGCATACGGAACCGTCGGGACGCGACTTTGTCTACCGCATTGTCAATAACAAGCTTGTGGTTACCCAGGTCAAGGTTGGAGTTGTGAATCTCATGCGGGTCGAGATCACCAGCGGGCTGACCGATAAGGACACCGTTGCCTTGAGCGCAGCAAACAGCAACCGTGATCTCTCGAATGGGCTGCCCGTAAAAGTAGTCGACTAATCATGGTTTTCAAAACAAACCTGAACTACATCCGTATTGCATTTTTGCTGGTGCTCCTCTCCGGCGGCCGTCTGCTGGCCGATGATGCGCAGGCTAACGCGCTTCTGCAGCAGGGACGCGTTGATGAGGCACATACTCTTCTACAGACGATGCTCTCTGCCCAGCCCGGCAATGCCCTGGCCCATCAGTTGCTGTGCCGCGTCTATTATGCGCAGGAGATGGAAGATGCCGCGATTCAGGAGTGCGAGCTGGCGGCATCGCAAGACCCGAGCAATAGCAATACTCAGATGTGGCTTGGCCGCGCTTACGGGATGAAAGCCTCGCACGCCAATCCTCTGGTTGCCTTTGGGCTGGCACGTAAGGTCCGCTATGCCTTCGAGCGCGCGGTTCAGCTTGATCCGGAAAATGTTCAGGCAATGAATGACCTTGGTGAGTTCTACGTCGATGCACCGGCGATCGTTGGCGGAGGGCTCGATAAGGCTCGGGCACTGGCCAGCCGCATGCAGCCGCAGTTTTCATCGCAGTCGCATCGCCTGCTGGCCCTGATTGCCAGCGAGAACAAAGATATGACGACCGCGGAGGCGGAGTTTCAAAAAGCTGTTCTCGCCGGCAGGACTCCCTCGGCCTACATTGATCTCGGCCAGTTTTATCAAAGACAGAACCAGCCAGATAAAGCGCTCGAAGCGCTGAAGGCTGGCATCGACGCGGATCGAAGAAAAGACGCATCGCTGGTCGACGCGGCCAGCATTCTGACTGCAATGAACCGATCGCCGCAGACCGCCGAGAGCCTGCTGCGCGAATATCTCTCCTCGCCTGCCCGGTCGGATGACGCTCCGGCGTTCAAGGTCCACGTCCAGCTTGGCAACCTGCTGACGCATCAGGGCGACCCTGCTTCGGCGCACCGCGAGTATGCCGCCGCCGTTGCGCTGGCCTCAAACTATGCACCTGCCCGCAGATCGCTGCAGGGATCCTAACCGAAAGAGCGATACCATGGTATGCAGCCCATCTCGAAGGAATCTCTCAGGACGTATGACCCGTCTTCTTCGCCTCGCCATAGCATGTAGTGTGGTCGCCGCTGGCAGCCTTCCGGCTATGGCGCAGATCTCCTTCGCATCCGCAGTTGGACTGGCCCTTAAAAACAATCCCAAGGTTTTGATGGCGCAAGCCGATGTAGCCAAAGCCCAGGCTGCGCTCTCGGAGTCGAAAGACGTCTATGTTCCAAGTGTCGCCGGCGGTTCCGGGTTGGGCTATTCGTACGGTTTCCCGGTAGGGCAACCGTCCGTCTTCAATTTCACGACACATTCGCTTGTCTTCGACTTCTCGCAGGCGAACTATATCAAGGCATCGCGGTTCGCCTTAAAAGCGGCAAACCTGGCATTAAAGGACGCGCAGCAGGCCGTCGTTGAGGATGTGGCTGTCACTTATATCTCACTGGACCGCGACTCGCAACGCGAGATGGCCTTGGGTCAGCAGGAAGGATATGCAACGCGGCTGATCGAGATTATTCAGGAGCGCCTGAATGCCGGCCAGGATACGCCCATCAGCCTGACTACCGCCCAACTTTCGGCAGCGCAGATTCGCCTGGCAAAGCTTCGTACTGACGATGAAGCGACGGATGATCGGAACCATCTGGGCCGCCTCATCGGTCTCCCTGCGGAGGGGCTGGAGGTCATCAGCAGCAGCGTCCCTGCCTTCACCGCTCCGTCAGCCGGTCCGGTGAGCGGCTCGTCGACAGCACTCAGCCCGGCAGTTGCATCCGCCTACGCTACTGCAAGCTCCAAGCGGCAGATCGCATTGGGAGATACCCGGTATCTGTGGAGGCCACAGATCATGTTTGACGCGCAATATAACCGGTACGCGGAGTTCAACAACTACAACCTTTACTACTCCCACTTCCAGCACAACAACTTCGGCATAGGGATCCAGATCACGCTGCCGATCTTTGATGTAGGACAGAAAGCGAAGGCACGCGAATCGGCTGCCGACGCCTCTCATGCGGAACATGAGGCAGATCTGGCGAGAGACCAGTTTCTGGAGGGACGCCAGAAGGCGCTTCACGCTACAGCGGAACTGGCAGCGCGTGCCGAGGTCGCCAACCTGGACCAGCAGCTCGCGCAACAGCAGTTGGAGGTCATGCAGGTTCAGTTGAACGCCGGCAACGGAAGCTCGTCGAGCCCGCAGATGACGCCGAAGGATGAGCAGACCTCGCGAATCGCCGAACGAGAGAAATTTCTAACCGTACTCGATGCGAATTTCGAGATGCGGAAGGCAGAGATCAACCTGATGCGCCAGACCGACCAGCTCGAGGACTGGATTCAATCGGCCATGCAAACACCACCTTCGGCCACCCTTCAACCGAAATGATCTGATGTCTTTGTTCTTTCTTACCTGTTTTGATTGATTTACGGAGACCGAACCAAAGACGGAACTTCAGAAAAAACCCTCACCCACCTTATCTAAATGGTAAACTTGGATTATTATCATGCCCCTGAAGACACTCTTTCTGAACCCGCCCTCCTTCGAGAAGTTTGACGGTGGAGCCAGCTCCCGCTGGCCTGCCACCCGCGAGATCGAATCCTACTGGTACCCTGTGTGGCTCACCTATCCGGCGGGCATGCTCGAAGGGTCCCGTCTTCTCGACGCGCCACCGCACCATATCAAGTGGCAGGAAGTCGTCGAGATCCTGAAGGATTACGAGTTCCTCGTCCTCTTTACCAGCACCATGGGCTGGGACGGCGATCAGAAGATGGCCGAGGTCATCAAGCAGACCTACCCCACGATCAAGATCGCGTTCGTCGGCCCTCCGGTCACGACGTCGCCGGATAAGGCGCTCAACGAGTGCCCTGCGATCGACTTCATCTGCCGCCGCGAGTTCGACTTTTCTATCGTCGACTTTGCCAACGGCAAACCGCTGAATGAGATTCTCGGCGTCAGCTACAAGGACGCCTCGGGCAAGATCCAGCACAATCCTGACCGTCCGCAGGTTACCCCCGAGCAGCTCGACGAGATGCCCTGGGCCACGCAGATCTATAAGCGCGACCTCGACGTTACCAAATACAACGTACCGTTCCTGCTGCATCCCTACATCGCGCTCTACTCGACGCGCGGCTGCCCGGCACAGTGCACCTTTTGCTTGTGGCCACAGACGCTTAGCGGTCACGCCTGGCGCAAGCGGTCTACCGATGATGTAGCCGCCGAGATGAAGTGGGCCAAGGAGAACTTTCCTCACGTCAAGGAGTACTTCTTCGATGACGACACCTTCAATATTCAGAAGGCACGCACCATCGAGCTCTGCGAAAAGCTGAAGCCACTCGGCCTGACCTGGTCTTGCACCTCGCGCGTCACCACCGACTTCGACACGTTGAAGGCCATGAAGGAAGCAGGCTGCCGTCTGCTGATCGTCGGCTACGAGTCCGGCGATCCCCAAATCCTTAAGAACATCAAGAAGGGCGCTACGGTTGAGCGCGCGCTCGACTTTACCCGCGACTGCCATAAACTCGGCCTCGTCATTCATGGCGACTTCATTCTGGGCCTGCCCGGCGAGACCAAGGAGTCGATTCGCAACACCATCGAGTTCGCCAAGCAGCTCGACTGCGAGACCATTCAGGTCTCCATCGCTCATGCCTTCCCCGGCACGGAGTTCTTCGACTTCGCCAAGGAGAAAGGCTTCATCACCAATGAGGCCATGAACGACGATGGCGGCCACCAGATGGCTCACATCGAGTATCCGGGGTTGCCGGTCGAATACGTCATGGAGATGGTGCACAAGTTCTATGACGAATACTACTTCCGCCCCAAGGCAGCGTTCCGCGTGGTGTGGCAGGCCATCGTGAACCGCGACGTGCCTCGTCTTTACGAAGAGGCCAAGTCGTTCATGAAGCTGCGTTCGCAGCGCAACAAGGCGGTGCGAGCCGCCAAGGAAGCCAACGCCGCCAAGGCGCAGGAATCCGTCAGCATGAACGCGTAGTTGATCTCTATTCCGAGCGGTCAGCATTGGTAATGCTGACCGCTTTTTTCTGGATTGCAGACTGAATCAACGACTGGATCAATCCACTCCAATCTGGAGTGATCGTTTAGACCGATGAAGCACACCCTTACACCGCGACGTTATTTCATTCTGTTGGCTGTCATGCTCACCGCATCAGTGGGCGACACGCTGCTCTCGCGCGGCATGTCCCAGGTTGGCCCAGTCGATCTGCATCATCTCGGCCTGCTGCTGCACGCCCTTACCAACATCAACGTTATCGCCGGCATTCTTCTGCTTATCGGTTTCTTCGCCAGCTACACCACTGCTCTTTCGTGGGCCGACCTCACCTTTGTGATGCCTGCTACTGCGTTCGGCTATGTCGTCATTGCACTCCTCAGCCGCTTCTGGCTGCACGAGTACCTGAGCCCTTACCGATGGGCGGGTATCGTCCTTATCGTCTGCGCCGTCGGCTTTGTAGCTAACGGCCCTTCGCGCACGGAGCATCCTTCGAACCACCCCGACCTTGATCTGATGGACAGCGGAGTTGGCCGATGACCACAGCGCACGTCTTCCATCAGTGGTCCGCCATCCTCTTTGTGGTGGTCCTTGCCATTACCGGCGAGTGTCTCATCGCTGCCGGGATGCGCGGCCTTGGCGATCTTGACCGCCTCCGCACACGCCCCGGCCTTCTCGGCTACCTTGGTCCGGTGCGCGCTGTCCTCGCTAATCCCCTTTTTCTTATCGGGGCACTCTGCATGGCGCTCAATTTCTTCGCCATGCTTTACACGCTCTCCATCGCCCAACTCTCGCTCGCTGCTCCTGCCATCGCCTCCCTCACCTACATCGGCAACACCGTCGCTGCGAAGCTCTTTCTGCACGAAAATGTAGACCGGCGTCGATGGTTGGCGGCTCTCTTTGTCTGCGCCGGGGTGGTCTTACTTTCGAAGTAGGAAGTCGAAGCTAGCGATCCAGTCCCGCCAATTCCCTTGCGCGGAGAAAGATGCGGGTGAACATGGGGCCATTCAGACGGCCAGTGTTTGTGTTGCGCAATGAAGGGTGATATGTGGCGAGAAGATGTATGCCGTTGGGAAGGACATACTCCGCACCATGAGCAAACCGGTACGCCGATTTACGGTCAATGACTCCCATCTGCAAAAGATGGGCGAGGTAGCCATCGAAAGCGATTTTGCCCAGACATACGACGACGCGAACGCGAGGCAGGGCTTCAATCTCGTCGGCAAGATGAGTGGCGCAGTTGCGAACCTCCTGGGGCAGAGGCTTATCTCCCGGAGGCGCACAGCGAACGACAGAGGCTATCCACGCATGACGCAGCTTGAGGCCATCGTCGCGAGAGACGCCGTTTGGCTGGCTGGCCAGTCCCAGCTCGTGCAGGATCGGATACATGAAGGCGCCCGAGCCGTCGCCGGTAAAAGGGCGGCCGGTTCGATTAGCGCCGTGGGCTCCCGGAGCGAGGCCCAGGATCAGGATGCGAGCGCGTGGATCTCCGAATCCGGGCACGGGCCGCGACCAGTAGGTCTGGTCCTGATAGGCGCGACGCCTGGTTTCGCCGATGCCGCGGCAATAGTCTCGAAGACGCGGACAACGGTCGCACTGGACGATGGAATCGTAGACTTGCTGCAAAATCGGCGAGAGCGGCTGAACTTTAGAACGGATCACTGCATCCCATGATAGTTGCAGAAACCATCAATCGATCATGTGGTCTTTTGCAGTAATAGCTACGTAAGATGATCGCTGGATAAAAACGTGAATTGGAGGTTCATTGGAAGACCCTAGACTCAGCAGAATGTATGCAAAGTTGTGGAGACATCAACTCGCCGAACGGTGGCACCACATCAAGCAGACGGCAGTGAAGCGCTCAGGTCTGCTGGTCACCGTCGCTGTAACTCTTGTGTTGTTGCTGATAGCCGTAGGGTTGAAGGAGCGTGGCCGGGGCAAGCTGACAAGGCTGAAGACCGAGTTGGGAGTTCAGCACACAGTGCTACAGCAAGCGGTGGTCATACGTCCCGGCGGTCAGGACCCAGTGGTTCTGGAGCGTGCGGAGATGGCGGACATGGGAGGGCCGGAGCTGATCTCGGCGACGCTGCTGCCCGGGCGCGGAATGAATTTGCTCCAGCTTCGGGCTTATATTCCACAAAAAGGGACCGTAAACCTGCTGGCTTCGCCGTCTGTTGAGGACGCCGCTAAGCAGATGACAGGAGAGGGAGAGGACGCCAACGGGCTTGCGAGCTTGGCGATGGGAGCGCCCATCGAGGCTCCCTGGGCAAACCGCATCTGGGGTTCTCCGCTGGACAGCGATACCATCACGACCTGGCGGGGGCACAGCCTGCATCTGCCCGGCAAGGATGGAGAGAGCAAGGGCGGGCTGCTGCTGGACCGGCAGGCTGACTCCGTGAAAACAAACGTGATGCCCGATGGGGGGCAGACCCAGGCGACCTACGATGCAGGAGACTTTAACGGCCACTGGATATCACACACTGTGGTTACGACGAGCGTTCAATTGAATAGCCGCACCCTGGAGATGAGCATCTCTGCCCACAACACTGGAGATCAGGCAGAGCCAGTCGGGATAGGCTGGCAACCTCGATTCGCCATTTTGAGCGGAGACCGCGGCCAAGCGACATTGAAGCTTCCCACCGCGCTGCATGTCGAAGGCGCAAACCACGGCGACGGAATTCCCACCGGCAGATTACTGCCGGTCACTGGAACGCCTTACGACTTTACCGCACATGATGGCGTTAGACTGGGCACGATGAACCTGAACGATAGCTTTGTCCATCTGCAGCCGGGGTTGATGGATAGCGGCCCCATCGCCGAGCTTCGGGATCCGAAGAGCGGTTATGGCATAAGAATCACGATCATGAGCCCTTCTATCAAGGCAATCCATATCAACGCTCCGGCGGACGCCTCGTATGTTTCCATCAGTCCCCAGTTTAACTATGACGATCCCTTTGGCCGGGAGTGGCCAAAGAGTGAGGACACCGGCATGGCTATTCTGGAGCCGGGGCAGACGACGCAATGGAGGATCCGGCTCGAGATCTTTGCCCTGAAGAGTAACGGATCCCAACAGATGTAGGCCTGGGAGCACTGGGAAGGCCAACGACAAGAAACCGCTGGATCGTAGAGGTTTGACCCTCCACAATGAAGGCTCGTACAGTAGTAAAGAGGCGTGTTCCCTGCGGTCAGCTTTTTGACCGCACAAACCCGTACATACAAGCACCCCCCGGAAGGCATGGATTTGACCCCGACTGAGATGACAGAGACGAATGAGACTGCCGAACAGCAGTCTGAATTGGCGCACACCCACAACCACGACCACGATCATGACCACACTCACGATCACGACCATCAGCCCGCCCCTTCGCTGAATCCGGAATTGACGCGAGAGATCGAAGTGGAAGTCGGAGCGGATGAGGTGTCCAAGGCCTTTAAAAAGGTCGTGAAGCGCTATCAGAAGCTGGCGCGTATCCCCGGTTTCCGCGCGGGCAAGGTGCCGGAGTCGCTGATTCGGTCGAAGTTTGCCAAAGAGGTCCGGCAGGAGGTTCTGGAGAGCCTCGTATCTGAACCTTTCCGCAAGGCGATCGACGATCAGAAGCTGCGCCCGGTTTCGGAGCCGCAGTTGCTCGATATGCAGCTTTTTGAAGGGCAGCCGTTGAAGTTCAAGGCTGCATTCGAGGTTGCTCCTGAGTTCGAGATCGCCGGCTACGAGAGCGTTCGCGTCGCGAAGCCTGAGGTTGCACTTACCAATGACGAGTTCGATGCAGAGCTTGGCCGGGTGTTGGATGCTCATGCAACCGTTGAACCGGTGGATGAAGAGCGTGCACTGGTCGATGGCGACTGGGCTGAGATTCAGTTCCGCGGCGAAGTGAAGGACCTGGCGCAGACCGTAACCGAGGATGGCGTTACGAACGCTTCGCAAAGTGCACCCATCACCGGCGAGGATGTACTGATCGAGGTTGGCGGAAAGAACACCCTGGCGGCATTCAACGATGCGCTCCGCGGTGCGAAGCCGGGGCAGGAACTGAAGTTCGAGGTCGATTATCCGGCAGACTTTGGCGATAACCGGCTTGCCGGCCAGACGGTCAGCTATGACGTGACCGTGAAGAGCATCAAGCGCAAGACCTATCCGGAGCGCGATGCAGAGTTTGCTAAGCAGCTTGGAAACTACGAGAGCTGGGACGACTTTGAAGGGAAGCTGCGCGAGCACGCGGCAGGCCGCAAAAAGGATGCGCTTGAGAACGGCGCCAAGGACAAGATGCTTGAAGAGCTGATCGGAAAGTATCAGTTCCCTGTTCCCGAGTCGTTTGTGCAGCAGCAGGTAGATGCACGGCTCGATCGCGGTCTCCGTGCGCTTGCTCAGCAAGGCATGAAGGCCGAGGACATGCGTAAGCTGGACTTTGGCCGTCTGCGCGCTGCCCAGCGTGATCAGGCTGTGAACGAGGTAAAGGTTTCGATGATCCTCGATAAGATCGCTGAGGCCGAAGGCGTGGTCGTAAGCGATGAGGATCTGGATCGCGAACTGCTGATGATCTCCATGCAGTCGCGCGAACCGTTGGAGACTCTCCGAGAGCGGCTGACAAAGGATGGCAGCCTGGAACGAATTCGCGAACAGATGCGTCGCGAGAAGACCGGAAGCGTGCTCTACGAGAAGCTGGCTTCGTAGATAGAAAACATAAACCAGAATTTTCAGTTAACTGAATTTATAGATTTTTTTGCTTACGGATTTATAGAAAGAGAGCGCTATGGGATTAGTACCGATGGTGATTGAGCAGACGAGCCGGGGCGAACGCGCCTACGATATTTACAGCCGTCTGCTGCGCGACAACATCATTTTTCTGGGCACGCCAATCGACGACAATATTGCGAATGTCATCATCGCCCAGATGCTGTTTCTGAGCGGTGAAGACCCGGAGAAGGACATTCAGCTCTACATCAACTCTCCAGGCGGATCGATCACGGCAGGACTCGCCATTTACGACACGATGCAGTACATCAAGAACGATGTGGTGACGTTCTGCATCGGTCAGGCTGCCAGCATGGGCGCTTTTCTGCTGATGGCCGGGAAAAAAGGCAAGCGATTTGCCCTGCCGAACTCGCGTATCCTGATTCACCAGCCGTCGATGGGCGGACTGAGCGGACAGGCCACCGATATCGACATTCATGCTCGGGAGATTCTGCGGATTCGCGAGATTACGAACAAGCTCATGAGCGCCAGCACGGGTCAGACGCTGGAACGGATCGAGCGCGACGTTGAGCGTGACTTTATCATGACAGCTGCGCAGTCGAAGGAATATGGGATTATCGACGATATCATCGACAGACCCCGAACGTAATCAAAAGTAACGCACAGAAGCCCGGGCCGATTGGCCCGGGCTTCTGTGCGTTATCACCAATTCGATGTATAGCGGCAGGCACCTCTCTGCGGCTTGCAAGATGAAACGGGTGTAAACTGCTGTTTACACCATTGCACGGATTACCCGGGAGTTGCCGTACTTATGAAAACGCCACGAGGCACAGACGAATCTCTTCGCTGCTCGTTCTGCCACAAGTCGCAAGACGCGGTCGCGAAGCTCATCTCTTCTCCATCGGACTATCCGAGAGCGTATATCTGCGACGAGTGTGTTGCAGTGTGCAACTCCATCCTCGAAGACGACCGCACCGAAGCGCAACCCGGCGCAGCGCCTGCTCACCTGCCTAAGCCGCAAGAGGTCAAGGCGTTTCTAGACGAATATGTTATCGGCCAGGACCAGACGAAAAAGAAGCTGGCTGTGGCGGTCTATAACCACTACAAGCGAATTCAGATGAACAAGACTCGCGGCAACGATGTCGAGCTGGCGAAGTCGAACATCCTGCTGGTGGGACCTACCGGATCGGGTAAGACGCTTTTGGCGCACACGCTCGCGAAGATGCTCGACGTTCCCTTCGCAATCGTTGATGCAACCACGCTGACCGAAGCTGGATACGTCGGCGAAGATGTCGAAAATATTATTTTGAAGCTGTTGCAGGCGGCGGATGGCGATGTGGCGCGCGCTCAGAGCGGCATCATCTATATCGATGAGATCGACAAGATCGGACGCAAGGATGAAAACCCGTCCATTACGCGCGATGTCTCGGGCGAAGGCGTTCAGCAGGCATTGCTGAAGATTCTCGAAGGAACGGTCGCCAATGTTCCGCCCCAGGGTGGACGTAAGCATCCGCACCAGGAGTTTACAGCTGTCGATACCACGAACATTCTTTTCATCTGCGGCGGAGCTTTTGTCGGCCTCGAAAAAGTAGTGGGCCGACGCGTCGGCAAGAAAGCTCTGGGCTTTAAAGCGGTCGTTGCTCCAGAGGCAAAAGAGGACGAGGTAACACCGATTCGCGCTCAGCGAGATGCCGAGCTGCTGCGCCAGGCAGAGCCTCAGGACCTGTTGAAGTATGGCCTGATTCCTGAGTTCGTCGGACGCTTACCGGTGATGGGAATCCTCGACGAACTGGATGAGGCTGCGTTGATCGAGATTTTGACCAAGCCACGCAACGCCATCCTGAAGCAATATACGAAGCTCTTCGACTTCGAGGGCGTCAAGGTCATCTTCACAGATGAAGCAGCACGAGAGATTGCGCGCGAGGCGCTACAGCGTAAGGTAGGCGCTCGCGGTCTGCGGATGATTCTGGAAGAGTTGATGCTCGACCTGATGTATTTCGTCCCAGGTAATAAGAAAGTCAAGGAGTTGTCCATCACAGCAGAGATGGTCAAGAAACACAGTCTGACGTTGCCGATGTTGCTGGAAAAAGCCGGGTAGGATCGGTATGCAGGATTGAAAGATGTTCTGCACATGAGGTTGTTGTTTGTTTTTGGGAAAGCTGGACAGTGCTTAACCTTTCAGCTTTTCGAAACGCTCAAACATCCTGTTCGTAGCCGTTTACAATCACCGTGAGCCCTTCAAGCGCTTGCACCGTTGAGCGCGGGCGGACGTCTAATAGGGAGCATGATGACTAATCCAACCAAAGAGACGTTGACCGGCGAAGTACGCAAGCTGCCCATGATGCCCATTCGCGACATGGTCATCTTTCCTCACATGATGACTCCATTTGTCGTGGGTCGCGAATCGAGCGTGCGCGCTCTGGAAGAAGCTCTGTCGGGAGATCGGAAGATCTTTCTGGCGACTCAGCACGATGCCTCGGTCGACGAGCCGAGTATCGACGATATCTATGAAACGGGCACCATCGGCAATATCGTGCAGAGCGTCAAGATGCCGGATGGAAATATCAAGGTGCTTGTCGAAGGAATCGAGCGGGCGCGAGCGACGGCAATCAACGACATCGATGGATTTTTTGTTGCGACCGTACGAACAGGACAGACACACCTCGAGCTGACCCCTCAGGTTGAGCAGTTGATGCAGCGGGTTCATACTCTGTTCGAGCAGTATGTAAAGCTGCAGCAGTCTTTGAACTACGAGACCATGGCCGCAAGCGTCCGTGCGGATGAGCCGGCGAAGCTTGCGGACACAATCGCTGCCAATCTGCAACTGTCGATCGAAGAGAAACAACAGTTGCTGGAGGTCTTCGATCCGGAGATGCGTCTGTCGCGGGTCGCAGACGTTCTCGATGTTGCTATCGAAAAGTTGAATATGGACCGCACCATCCAGTCTCGCGTGAAGCGTCAGATGGAGAAGGCGCAGAAAGAGTACTACCTCAACGAGAAGATCAAGGCGATCCAGAAAGAGCTAGGGCGCGGAGAAAAGTCTGAGTTCGATGAGCTGAAGAAGAAGATCGAAGCAGCAGGAATGCCGAAGGATGTGCAGGAAAAATCGCTGCTTGAGCTGAAGAAGCTTGAGGCGATGCCGCCGATGTCGGCTGAGTCTACCGTCTCTCGTAACTATCTTGACTGGTTGCTTGCTGTGCCGTGGAAGAAGCGCTCCAAGGAGATTCGCTCGATCGAGCACGCCGAGCAGATACTGAACGAAGACCACTATGGGTTAGAGAAGATCAAGGAGCGCATCCTCGAGTTTCTGGCTGTGCGGCAGTTGGTAAAGAATCCGAAGGGCTCGATTCTGTGCTTCGTCGGACCTCCGGGTGTGGGTAAGACCTCTCTCGGCATGTCGATTGCCAAGGCTACGGGACGCAAGTTTGTACGCATGTCGCTGGGCGGCGTTCGGGACGAAGCTGAGATTCGTGGCCATCGGCGGACCTACATTGGTGCTTTGCCAGGCCAGATTATTCAGTCGATGAAGAAAGCCGGCACGAAAAATCCCGTCTTCATGCTGGATGAGATCGACAAGATGGCTTCGGATTTCCGCGGCGATCCGGCCAGTGCCCTGCTTGAAGTTTTGGACCCTGAGCAGAATACTTCGTTTCAGGACCACTATCTCGATGTGGAGTACGACCTGTCGCAGGTGCTCTTTGTTGCGACGGCAAATGTGTTGCACACGATTCCCGGCCCCTTGCAGGACCGCATGGAGATCCTGCGGCTGCATGGCTACACCGAACTTGAAAAGCTTGAGATCGCCAAGCAATATCTGGTGAAGAAGCAGCGCGAAGGAACGGGGTTATCGGAGAATCAGGCCATCTTTGAAGATGAAGCGTTGCGACAAATCATACGTGGATACACGCGTGAAGCCGGCGTAAGAAATCTTGAGCGCGAGATCGGTAATGTGTGCCGCAAGATCGCCCGTCGGGTCGTAAAAAATGGCACCAAGCATCAGGAGACCGTAACCGCGGAGAATCTCGGCGAGATTCTGGGCGTGGCGAAGTTCCGCGACTCTCAGGTCCATGAAAAGAGCGAGGTAGGTCTGGTAACGGGCCTTGCCTGGACGGAGATGGGTGGCACGATTCTGCAGACCGAGGTACAGGTACTGGACGGCAAGGGCAAGATGACCGCTACCGGACAGCTTGGCGATGTGATGCAAGAGTCGGCGCAAGCTGCCTTGAGCTACATAAGATCTCGGGCAAATCATCTTGGATTAGCGAAGGACTTCTATCGGAACGTCGATATTCACGTCCATGTGCCGGAGGGCGCTATTCCCAAGGATGGCCCATCGGCAGGCATCACACTTGCTACCGGGCTTGCCAGCGCGCTGACCAAGATCAAAGTGCGGCGTGATATCGCGATGACTGGCGAGATTACATTGCGCGGCAAGGTGCTTCCGATTGGCGGCCTCAAGGAGAAGCTATTGGCTGCTCATAGAGCAGGCATCTTTGAAGCTATTCTTCCGGAGGACAATCGCAAAGATCTGGCGGAGCTGCCGGAGTTGCTGAAGACCTCCATGAAGCTCCACTTCGTGGAAGAGATGGATCAGGTACTTCAAATCGCTCTTGAAGAGAAACTGCCTGAGCTACAGGAAGAGACTCCCAGCGGCTTGAGTTCTGTGCTGCCACCGAGCATCGATGCTCCGCAGCCAACAGCACATCAATAAATCCGACAATAGCACCGAAGAAAAACGACGGCCGAACTTGATAGGTTCGGCCGTCGTTTTGCAATAGAATAGCTCGTTCAGGCCGATCGCTTTCCGGTGACAAAGTGCATAATAATCGAGATGATCGCGAAGATAATCAGCAGGTGAATCAGGAAACTGCTGATGTGCAGGACCAGAAATCCGCCCAACCATAGAATGATCAGCACCACGGCCAATATAAGAAACATTTGAGTCCTTCTTTCTTCTTCGATGTATCGCGTCAAGCGCGAAGGTTACAGGTGATAAGAGCCGCGAAGAAGCCTATCCGTTGTATCTACAGCAAATAATGTGAAGTGTCCCGCTTTGACCATTGGACAAAGAGAAAAGCGGCCAAGTCTCTGGCCGCCTTTCTCTTTCTATTGCTAGCTCTGAATCGTGACTTGTTAGAAGCTGCCTCCAGCGATTGAAGGAATCAACATCACCTCATCGCCATCCTGAAACGCATATGTTTCGCCGCCAAGGAAGCGAATGTCTTCATCGTTCACATAGATGTTGATGAAGCGGCGCAGCTTGCCGTCCTCGCCTTTGATCTGGGTGCCGAGCGCGGGAAAAGTCTGGTCGATATCTGCAATCAGACCGGGCAGATTCTCCGCAGCGGAGTCGAACTGTTTGCGGCCATCGGTATGGCGGGTGAAAGCAGCGGGAAGAGTTACTTTAATTGCCATGCGTACCTCCAACGGCAGCCAGTTCGGGTTCGGCAGCGCCATCCAGCTCCCGCAGATAGGCATCAAAGTCAGCCAGACGGGGACGAACGGCGCGCTCTTCCCGATAATGTCCGGTCAGCGCGTCAGTTGTTTTAAGACCGTTGCCGGTGATGCAGGCAACAGTGATTTCGTCAGGGGAGATCCGTCCGTGAGCGTAAAGACGAGCAGTTACGGCGGTCGTTACGCCTCCGGCAGTCTCCGTGAAGATGCCTTCGGTCTCTGCAAGCTCCTGCATGCCGGATACGATCTCCACGTCGGAGACGTCTTCAGCCCAGCCGCCCGTTGCACGGATCATCTGCGACGCTGCTGGACCATCGGCAGGGTTGCCGATAGCAAGTGAGCGGGCGATAGTATTGGGCCGCTGCGGCTCAATGAAGTCGTTGCCCAGCTTGACGGCCTGCGAAATGGGCGAGCATCCGGTGGCCTGAGCACCGAAGAAGCGGACATGCTTCTCCTCCACAAGGCCAAGGTAGATCAATTCCTGGAAAGCCTTGCGGATCTTGCGAATGAGCGAGCCGCCGGCCATGGGCACGACCACATTGTCTGGGAGCCGCCAGCCCAGCTTCTCGGCAATCTCGTAGCCCACGGTCTTAGAGCCCTCAGCGTAGTAGGGGCGAAGATTGACGTTGACGAAGCCCCAGTTGTACTCGTCGGCGATCTGGCTGCAGAGACGGTTGACGTGGTCGTAGTTGCCGTCGATGCGGACCAGACGGGCGCCATAGACCTGCGTGTTGAGAATCTTGGCAGCCTCAAGTTCAGCCGGAACGAGGATGCAGGCCTTGATGCCAAGACGCGCAGCCTGTGCGGCGACCGAGTTGGCCAAATTCCCGGTAGAGGAGCAGCCGACCGTATCGAAGCCGAAACGCTGGGCGTTGGCCAGGGCTACAGAGACGACACGATCTTTAAAGCTGAGGGTCGGAAAGCAGACGGCGTCGTTCTTGACGTAGAGGTTAGTTGCCCCGATGCGCTTACCCAGGTTATTGGCCTTGATGAGCGGTGTGAAGCCTACCGGAAGGTCAGGCTGGTAGCCTGCCGGAATGGGCAGGAGAGCGGCGTAGCGCCAGATGCTGGGCGGACCTGCTGCGATAGCTTCGCGGGTAAAGACACCGCGTACTGCATCCAGATCGTAGGCCACTTCAAGCGGGGCCAGGCAATCGGGGCATGCGGACAGAGGCTGGTTGCCAAACCGCTTTCCGCAATCATTGCACTTCAGCTCATACGCCGTACAGGAATAGTTCATTACGCTCTCTCCGAGAGGAGGAGTTTTGAACTTGCGACATACTCTCTTTTAGGGGATGCCGCGAACGGCCAGGAAGGTGAAATGGGGTGCAACCTAAAATTTTGGTTGCGTGCTCCTAATCTCATGTTCCCTGTTTCCAGGAGAGAGTTGACACCGGTACGCCTTTGTTCTGTCCGGTTGTCGTGGTGTCACAGGGCTCGTCCCTCAACCACTCTGCATGAAATTCAAATTTGCCCGAAAGCAAACTGGAATAGTTAACTTTTAGCACAACACTAACGCTGCTGCAAGTATATCTGCTGGTAAGTAGATGCATGCCATTATGTTCAGGCTGCACTTTCTTATGCACTCACGATGCTCGCCTTAGCAATATTTGGGAATGATATCGCGGACACCTTCGACAAAGGCTGCGGGATCGAACTCTGTGCGCACAATCTCGTCGGGACAGTCGGTGAGAATGGCGACGCGCCAGTTGCAGACAAAGGCAATCAATTGTCCCGGCTGAGCCGTCTTGATCTCAGAGCATAGATGCTCGGCTGCGCTGATTCCCGTCTCCCCTTCAACGTCGATCAGGACAAGATCATAAGGTCGTGCCCAAAACATAGACATCCCCTCGGCATGGCTGAGAGTCGATTCAACATCGAAACCCGAAAGACGAAGAATCTGATCGCGCAACGGACGTAGCATCTCGCGGGAACAGATATGCAGAATAGTTTGTTTATTGCCTGTTAGCGGTTCCATGATTGCGTTAGCTAGTCTCGCCCCTGCCGATATTGTAAATGCCGGTTTCTTCTTCGAAATTTCACCCGTAACGCTGTGTTAGGCATTGGCAACGCATTTTGATTCAATAACTTGAGCTCCAAGCCGCGTTTAAATACTCAATACTAAAACGCTTAAAAAGCCGTCGTTTACAAAGAATCAGGCCCAACGATATCGTTGGGCCTTTTGACTTTTCTCTACACCGATTGCAGCTCTTTCAGACTGTCTAGGCGAGCATCTCGGCTTTATCTTTATCAGAACGGACAGCGTCGGGAAGCTTTTGCGTGGGGACGAGCAGATCCTCTTTGCGCATGACGAGATTGGTGGCGTTGAGGCTGGCAAGCTCAAAGCCGTGGCCGTGCGTGATGGCATCCGTCGGGCAAGCCTCGACACAATAGCCGCAGAAGATGCAGCGGTTGTAGTCGATGTTGTAGACCTTGGCGTAGCGCTCCGCAGAAGAGATACGGGTGGACTCGGTGTTCTCGGCCGCTTCAATATAGATGCAGTTTGACGGACAGGCTGCCGCGCAAAGAAAACAGGCGACACATTTTTCGAGGCCGTTCTCATCGCGCTGCAGTTGGTGCTTGCCGCGGAAACGCTCCTGAAATTTGGCCCCTCGCATCGGGCCTTTGCCGTCGGGGTAGTTTTCAACTTCGGTCGGCTGGAACATCTCCTTGAGGGTGATGCTCATCCCCTTGGCTATGGCTGCGGCTGCGCGTACTTTAGACATACTTTCAGTATAACGTGTGTGTCAGAAGAGTGTTGCCTAGAGGCAAACCAACTACTTGAAATAAAAATCTTATCTACTGCCTTATGCATGTCTGAAGTCGCCGGTTACACAAGATAGGATGTGGTTATGAAGCCAATTCGATTTGCTGGCTATTTAGCAATCGCGGTGATTTTGGGCGGCAGCCTCTGTGTGATTCCCGCACGCGGCCAGGGAATGACAGAGCATGCTCACACCGAGGCTGCGCTATCGACGAGCCTTACCCTCGTCATAGACGGCAAAGCGACGACTCTCTCCGTGACTGAGCTGCAGGCAATGCCGCAGAAGACGATTACCGTCCATAACCCGCATACGAAGATGGATGAGAGCTATACCGGCGTGGAGTTGAGCGATCTGCTCGCAAAGTATGGTGTGGCTCTGGACAAGACAACGCAGCGGAAAATCCTGCGTAGCTATCTGCGCGTCGAAGGGGCGGATCACTATTTTGTGCTCTATTCCGCAGCAGAGGTTGAAGGCGAGATACACAACGGCGACGTTATTGTAGCTACCGGAATGAATGGCGGTGGGCTGGGCGAAGACGGTGCAATCAAGCTGGTGGCCAGCCAGGACAAAAAGCCCATGCGATGGGTGCGAAACGTTACGAAGATCACGCTGGTAACGGTGGATTAGGGGGTGTCCTCATGGACTTTGAACAACTGAAGACGTTCGTCGAGGTACAGCGGCAGAAGAGCTTTTCCAAGGCAGCCGAGAAACTACGCATTACGCAGCCCGCAGTCTCAGCTCAGATTCGCTCGCTGGAGCGCGAGATCGGAGAGACGCTGTTCGACCGTAAAGGAGGCAAGGTCACCTTTACCGCTGCCGGTCGTGTCTTTGAGCCGTTTGCCGAACATGCTCTGGATTGCCAGCGGCACATGATGATGATGGTGGCAGAGCAGCTGCGATCTCCGCGGGGAGAGGTTGGCATCAGCGCGCAGGAGTCCACCAGCCTGTATGTCTTGCCGGATGTATTTGTGGAGTTCAAAAAATATTATCCGAAGGTTGCGCTGAAGATTATTCGCTCCGAGAGGGCACGCACGCTCGAGCTGCTGGCAAACCGCGAGATCGATTTCGGAGTCGTCTCTCTTCCTGTAAAAGATTCGCGCTTTACGGTAGAGACCATTCATCGCGATGAGCTGGTGCTTACGGTTCCCAAGGATCATCCACTGTCCTCGGCGAAAAATATCGGGGTGAAGGATATTGTGCAGTTTCCCTTTCTGCTGCCCAAACAGGGGCGGCAGCGGGAGCTGATTCTCAACATCTTTGGAATGCAGGATGTTCAGCCTAAGACCGTGATGGAGGTCGAGAGCGGCGAGCTTATGAAGCGCTTCATCCTGTCCGGCCTCGGTATCGGGTTTCTGCCAAGCGCCAACATCGCAGACGAGGTCAAACGCGGCGCGTTGGAGATTGTGAAGGTTGAATCGCTACGCCTCACCCGCGACCTGGGAATCGTCTATCTCAAGGAAAAATCAATGACGCGGGCAACAAAGGCGTTTCTGGAGATTGCCACACGTGATGTGGGCGGGCCGGGGTCTGCAGGGCTGCCGACTGAATGACGCTGTTCCAAGTGGAAATATAAAAAAGCCCGCCGAGCTCTCACTCGATGCGGGCTTTTCCATATCGGATGCGAACCCGTTATAAGGCCCGCTCTCCGCGTTCCTGGTTTCTTATACGGATCGCGTCTTCGGCTTTGAAGAGGAAGATCTTTCCATCGCCGATCTCGCCGGTCGCACCGTGCTTCACAATCGCTTCGATGATTGGCTCGACACGCTCGTCGGAGACGACAATTTCGACTCGCAGTTTGGGAATCAGGCTAACCTCGTACTCCCGGCCACGATACGTCTCCGTGTGCCCCTTCTGCCTGCCGTGACCGCGAACCTCTCCTACTGTCATGCCCTCGACTCCAAGCTCTGAGAGTGCTTCCTTGATCGCGTCAAATCTGTTCGGTCTTACAATCGCCTCTATTTTTGTCATGCTGTCCTCGCATCGATTTATCGGGTTGAATAGTGAGCTTCAGTAACTAGCAAAGAAATAGATAGTAAGACACAGGGGATGGCCGAAGCCCGGCCATCCCCGCAGACTATTTTTCTGCATGCACCATGCCGGTAGGAGTCCCCAAAGTAGTGATGACATACTCTGGATAGGCAGAGATTCCATGCTCGTGCAGATCGAGACCATAGAGCTCGCCCTCTCTCGAAACACGCAACGTACCTGTCAGGTTCACCAGCCACATGACCAGCATCGCTACTGCGAATGTGGAGAGGGTGATGATCGCGCTACCGATGAACTGCGCCTTGAAGAGTGCCAACCCGCCGCCATAGAAGAGGCCCTTGAGAGGAGCACTATTGTCGGGGGCCAGCGGACCGGTTGCACCGTACTTCCCTACCGCAAACAAGCCGAGCGACAGCGTACCCCATATACCGCAGATACCATGGACCGGCACTGCGCCGATGGGATCGTCAATGCGAAGCCACTCGAGCAATTCAACTCCGAAGACAACGATAACGCCAGCAACGCCGCCAAGGATGATGGCTCCGGTGGGGCTTACCCAGTAGCAAGGGCAGGTAATCGCCACCAGGCCTGCAAGGAAGCCATTCACCGTGAAGCTAATGTCCCACTTCTTACTCATGAAGTAGGCCACCATCATGGCAGTCAGGCCAGCGGCACAAGCTGCAAGCGTGGTGTTTGCCGAGATTCGGCCGATGCCCTCAAAGTCCATGGCAGAGAGCGTGCTGCCCGGGTTGAAGCCATACCAGCCAAACCACAGGAGCAAGCCGCCTGATGCAGCAATCGTGAGATCGTGCGGCAACATGGGCCCGCCACCATCACGCTTGAACTTGCGTCCAAGTCGTGGTCCCAGAACGATCGAGCCCGCGAGAGCGACCATGCCGCCAATCGTATGAACGACGGTTGAGCCGGCGAAGTCGTGGAAGCTCTGGCCAAGCGTGGGAAGGAAGAAGCCCGTGCTTCCCATTGTTGCGAGAAAGCCGTCAGGACCCCATGCCCAGTGGCCGATGATGGGATAGATGAAACCGGAGACAGCAAGGCTGTAGAGCAGATCGCCGACGAAGCCTGTGCGTCCGATCATAGCTCCGGAGGTGATGGTGGAGCAGGTATCTGCAAAGGCAAACTGGAAGATCCAGAAGGCCAGGAAGCTGACGCCGGTGGACTCGTAAGTCGCCGGAATGTCTTTCAGAAAGAACCAGTGATAGCCAATGAAGCCGTTGCCATGGCTAAACATGAACGAGAAGCCGATGGCATAAAAGAGCAAGCCGCAAAGACAGGTGTCGACGACGCACTCCATCAGCACGTTGACCGTCTCGCGCGAGCGACAGAAGCCGGCCTCAAGCATGGTGAAGCCGACCTGCATTCCGAAGACAAGGAAGGCAGCAATCAGCGTCCACGCCGTGTTGACTGGGTTGACAATATCGGCTGCCTTGACCGGCGAATCGGCGGCCAACACGTTGGTAAAGCAGAGCTCGGTGATAAAAGTGGCGACCAGCATAACAGCCGCAACGCCAAGCACCTTGCCGGTGAGTAGAACCATGCCGTAACGACGCCACTGAGCATCGTGCAGGCGTTCGCCCAGTCGGCTGATCTTCTGCGGGAACGATAGTCTTACTGCCTGGTTCACTGTTGGTGACATTCAGAGAACTCCTTTGCTGGAAAGTAAATGACGCTATTGAGACACGTATCGCTAAGACCTGGAAGACGTCTGGAGCCCAACTGCCTGATTTTGCGATCCCTGGCTACGTTGCGGTAGCTGTACCGTACACAGCCCGTTCGCGAGCATCAAGACCTCATTCGCAGAAAAACTTTTTTCTATAGAGAGCATTACTTTTTACAACGACACCGAGACAAAAACGGAATATTCCGCGCAGCACAATAATTTTTTTTGATATGCCATATCGAATGCGTTGATTTGCGAATAATGCCGAAATCTGCGTGCTATACCCAACTTACGCACACTGAACAACCTGCTCAGACTCATTCCTGGCAGGAACGGGCCATTAAATATCACTGAAATCTGCCGCATCCTTATGACTTCTTAACGGTTTCTATACGGACTTCCTATCACTTTGCGCTCTACGATCACAACACCTCATAAGAGAAAGGACACTGAAAACGATGGCTCAATCAAAGAGGAAGACGGCACTTACGAGAACCATGATCGCAACCTTGGCATGTTGCGCCGGAGCGCTTCTCATCACACAAAACACCCAGGCACAGGACGCATCGCCACCCGCAGCGCCGTCCACCACAACGCCGGCTGCAGCACCTGCTGCGGCACCTGCTGCGGCACCAGCCGCCGCACCGTCAGTCTGGAGCGTCGGAGGAATCGACTTCAGCGGCCTTGTCGATGGCTACTATAACTTCAATGCAAATCACCCGCCCGATAGCACCAACGGAAACCAGCTTCGCAACTTTGACTATGACGCCAATACCTTCAGCTTAAATATGGCCAAGTTGACGATGTCTCATGATCCCGATCCCGTGGGGTTCCGAATCGATCTTGGGTTTGGCAAAGCGTTCAACCAGATCCTCAGCACCGAGCCTAACTTCAAGCATCTTGAGCAGGCTTTCGTTAGCTGGAAACCCACTAAAGCCAAGGGGTTCGAGGCAGACTTCGGCGAGTTTGTGACGTCTGCTGGCGCAGAAGTCATTGAGACGAAAGATAACTGGAACTACTCACGTTCTCTGCTCTTCTCGCTGGCAATTCCTTATTACCATGTCGGACTTCGCACCTCCATGCCAGTGACTAAGAGCTTTACTGCCGGTGTCCAGGTTGTAAACGGCTGGAATAACTTCAGCGACAACAACAGCGGCAAAACAATTGGACTTACCGGTGTCTACACCAAGCCGAAATACACGTTGAGCGCAAACTATTATGTCGGCCCCGAGAACAACAAGACGAACAAGGGATATCGCAACCTTATCGACACCACCTTGTTGCTGACACCGACTCCAAAGGTCAGTGCGTATATCAACTATGACTATGGTCAGAACCGTAATGCGGCCGTCATTGACAGCACTGCTGCAATACCGCAGTACGAGACGACGAATCTGTCTCATTGGCAGGGTATCGCCGCTGCGCTGCACTATCAGGCCACCGGCAAAGTTTCCTTTTCCCCGCGCTTTGAATATTTCAAGGATGAGTCCGGGTTCTCGACTGGAACAGTGCAAAACGTCAACGAATTCACCATGACGGGCGAATACAAGATGCCGGAAGGACTTCTGGCGCGGCTTGAATTCCGTCGCGACGACTCCGATCAACCCTACTTTGTAAAAGGCAGCCGCACGGTGAATGCGCAGTCAACCCTGGAGGTTGGTGTAGTCGCTTTCTTTGGGCCGAAGAGATAGGCGATCCCGGCAAGAGAACCCAGTTGCACTCGTTTGACCTGATTCAACGATCTTTACTTATATGAAGGAGCATTATGTCGACTGTACTTCGAAATTTTCTTGAGCTTTCCTATTCGGAGCTGGAGGATCTCAATCTTGAGGCGAAAGAGCAACGACGCAACCGCGTAGATGCCGGTGTGATTCAGGAAGCCAGGCTCAAATACCTGACGGATACCCCCGGCATCAAGGCCGTAACCGTTCTGTTCAGCGATCTCGAGGGCCGGCTGCACATGCTGGACTACGACAAAAAATTCCTGCTCAAGAGCTGGGACAACCTGACCTTCGACGGTTCCTCGATTCGTGGTTTTACAGCCCAGCGAGAGAGCGATCTGCGTCTGGCCCTGGACTGGAGCGCATTTTACTGGACTCCCTCCGATGTCTTCGGCGCAGGCAAAGTGCTCGTCTTCGGCGAAGTCATCGACAAGGGTGGCGCTCCCTACAGTGCAGACATCCGCGGACTCTTGAAGCAGTTCTCGAATAAATTGCACAAAGAGCACGGCTACACCTTGAATGCTGCAAACGAGATCGAAGGCTTCTTATTTGAAGGAGCCGACGCGGAACGTATCTTCCACGATACGGGTGAGTTTAAATACGTCAACACTGGCGGCTACTATCACTCGCTTCCCGGCGATCCCTTACGCACATTTATCGACACCTCGGCCGAGGTACAACGCGCGATGGGCTTTGAAAATGAAAAGGACCATCCCGAGGTTGCACCGTCACAGTTTGAGATCAACTACAGCTACGGAGAGGTCGTCGCAGCAGCCGATCAGATTCAGCTTTACAAGCTGATCTGCCGACAGATTGCGACGCAGATGGGAATGACTGCGAGCTTCCTGCCCAAGCCTGTCGTCGGAGTCAACGGCAGCGGCATGCACACGAACATCTCCATCACCAAAAACAAGAAGAACCTCTTCTGGGATGCGAATGGCGAGGAAAAAATCTCGAAGTTTGCATGGCAATTTGTCGATCGCATTCTCACGCATGGGAATGACATCTGCCTGCTGCTGAATGCGAGCGTCAACTCTTATCGCCGTCTCGATCCACACTTCGAAGCGCCCAACCAGATCAAAGCTTCGGCGACGGATCGCGGCTCCATGGTGCGCATCCCTATCGGCAATGAGAAGAGCGCACGCGTCGAGGTGCGTTCCGTCGGGCCGGATGCGAACCCTTATATGGTGCTGTATTCCATCTTCAAGAGCGGACTCGATGGTGATACCGCGAAGATCAAAAATCTGCGGCAGGCCGAACGCTACCTGCCCGATAACATCTATACCGCGCTCGACGACTTCCGCAGCTCCAAGTGGACGACCGAGTTGCTGGGCGAAGATGTCAAAGCCCGCTACGCGGATCTGAAGCAGGCATCCGCTGACCGATGCCCCCGCCTGCTGGGAACGATCGTGAAGGTGCCCGAGGTGCAGTTTCATCACGATGTCTATAACCAGCTTCTTTGGGGCCAGTTCTAATCGAGGCCGTAACCTGGTTTTATGCTGGTTGCGCAATAGCCGACTCTCCGGGGAGTCGGCTATTCTTTTGCAAATGACGTAAAATAACCAGGAGATTGAAATCAGGTATCTTCGATCTCCAAGGCTTTTGGCAATGTGATTTTGCCAGGATCTGCACTCTTGTAGGAGGCGGAATCCACGGAAGGATTTACCAGAATGCCGCGTATCGTCCGCTGTTCACTGATTCAGGCCGCAAGCACACCTCTTGAACAAAGATCGTTGGCCGAGATCAAACAGGCCATGATCGACAAGCATGTTCCCCTCATTCGGCAGGCCGCCGCTGAAGGCTCGCAGATCGTTTGCCTTCAGGAGCTCTTCTACGGGCCGTACTTCTGCGCAGAGCAATCTATTCGCTGGTACGACATGGCTGAGGCTGTGCCCAATGGCCCAACGGTAAAGCTCATGCAGGATCTGGCGAAGGAGCTACACGTCGCCCTTGTCGTGCCGATCTACGAGATGGAAGGTACCGGCGTGTACTACAACACGGCGGCAGTGATCGACAATCAGGGCAACTATCTCGGAAAGTATCGCAAGTCTCATCTTCCGCATCTCGAACCGGGTTTCTGGGAGAAGTTTTACTTTCGCCCCGGTAATCTCGGATTCCCCGTCTTCGATCTTGGCTTCTGCAAGATCGGCGTCTATCTCTGCTACGACCGCCACTTCCCTGAAGGCGCACGCGCATTGGGCTTAAATGGTGCTGATATCGTCTTCAATCCTTCTGCGACCGTTGCCGGGTTGAGTGAATATCTGTGGAAGCTGGAGCAGCCTGCACATGCGGCGGCCAATGGATACTTCGTTGGCGCTATCAATCGCGTAGGCACAGAGGCTCCATGGAACATCGGCGAGTTCTTCGGGCAAAGCTACTTCTGCGATCCACGCGGCCAGATATTCTCTGAGGCATCACGCAATCAGGATGAGGTGCTTACCGCCGATCTCGATCTGGACAAAGTTGCCGAAGTACGGAAGACATGGCAGTTCTACCGCGATCGCAGACCGGAGATGTATGGCGATCTGGTCAAGCCGTAGCTCGCTTCTCTCTTGTCCTTGAAGACGATTTTGTTTATCCCGAGGTAAGTAATGATGCAGGAGTTACTCCAACAGAAGCCAGAGATCGCAGAGAGGTTCGGGGACCTGCATCCGCCATTCGCGGCGCAAGCTGCAGTGGTTGAGTCGAACCGCTGCCTGAATTGTTTTGACGCTCCCTGTACCAGCGCCTGCCCAACCCATATCGATGTGCCAAAGTTTATTAAGAAGATCGCCAGCGGCAATCTCCACAGCGCAGCGCTTGGCATTCTCGATGCAAATGTTCTTGGAGCGAGTTGCGCTCGTGTGTGCCCAGTTGAAGTTCTCTGCGAAGGAGCCTGCGTTATGCATGGCTTCAACGAACAGCCGATTGAGATTGGACGGCTCCAGCGATTTGCCATGGATCATTTCCATGCGCAGGGAGGCAGGCTGCCGCGAAAGTCGGATGAGAAGCGGCCTGAGAAGATTGCCTGCATTGGCGCTGGCCCTGCGTCCTTGGCCGCAGCAGCAGAGCTGCGGCAGCAAGGTTTTCAGGTAACCATCTTCGACAAGCGATCTCTGCCCGGCGGTCTGAATACCTATGGAATCGCGGAATACAAGCTGCCACTTACAGATAGCCTTCGCGAGATTGAGCTGATCAAAGACTTAGGCGTCCAGTTCCGATTGGGTGTCGAGATTTGTGGCGAAAACTCACTCGCTGAACTCGAAGCTGAGTTCGACGTCATCTTCATCGGCGCAGGTCTTGGAGCAATGCATCGGTTGGCGATTCCGGGCGAATCTCATTCTGGAGTCATCGACGCTCTGCAATTTATCGAAGACTACAAGACGGGAAAGACCACTCAGATCGCGGGCGATGTAATTGTCGTGGGAGCGGGCAATACTGCTATCGATGCAGCCAATGCGGCAAAGCGGCTTGGAGCACGAAGTGTTTCGATTCTATATCGACGCACCAGAGAACATATCTCAGCATTTGACTTTGAATATCGACAAGCCTTGCAGGAAGGTGTTCGCTTTCTCTGGTTGACGCAACTGATGGCGATTCACTCCTCTGCTATCGGCATTACATCCGTCGAATGTCTGTGCACGGAGATTGATTCCGATGGATCACTTAAACCCATCGACGATTCAACCTTCCATCTGGAATGCAACCTGGTGATTCCTGCGATTGGCCAGTCACCTCTGCTTGAGCTTCTGACTCAATGCCGCGATGTGCAGCTGGAACAAGGGCGAGTCGTAGTCGATCGCGCAACGGGTCAGACATCGAATCCGAAGTATTTTGCTGGTGGCGATTGTGTCAATGGCGGACGCGAAGTGGTAGACGCGGTGGCAGACGGCAAGCGCGCAGGTATCGCTATCGCTCGTCTTCTGGAGGTGGCATATGTCTAAGTACAGCGTGAAACCAAATCTCTCTGTAAACTTTGCCGGCATCGAGTCACCGAATCCGTTCTGGCTGGCTTCCGCACCGCCGACCAATACCGGCGAACAGATTATGCGGGCGTTCGATGCTGGATGGGGCGGCGCCGTGTGGAAGACGATGGGTGCGCAGGTGACGAATACTTCTTCGCGCTATTCGTCGATCAACTGGAATGGGCGCCGAATGATGGGCTTCAGCAACATTGAGCTGATCAGCGACCGTCCGCTTGAAGTGAATCTGCGCGAGCTTGCTGAGGTGAAGAAGCGTTATCCGAAGCAGGCGCTCATCGCATCGCTAATGATCGAATCTACGCGCGAGGCTTGGCACAACGTTGTGCAGCAGGCAGAGGATGCTGGCGCCGATGGGCTGGAGTTGAACTTCGGTTGTCCTCATGGCATGAGCGAGCGTGGCATGGGATCGGCGGTCGGTCAGGTGCCGGAATATGCGGAGATGATTACGGCCTGGGTGAAGGAGAAGGCTCGAACTCCGGTCATCGTAAAGCTGACACCGAATATCACCGACATTCGCGAGGTGGCGCGAGCAGCGAAGCGCGGCGGAGCGGATGCGCTTGCCGCTATCAATACCATCAACTCCATCACCAGCATCGATCTCGATACGTTGATGCCGCAGCCGAATGTCGATGGCAGATCTTCGCATGGCGGTTACAGCGGGCCTGCGGTGAAACCTATCGCGCTGAATATGGTGCAGCAGGTGATGAGCGATCCGGAGGCGATGTTGCCGATCTCTGGAATTGGCGGCATCGCTACGTGGAGAGATGCCGCGGAGTTTATTCTGCTCGGTTCAGGCAGCGTGCAGGTTTGTACAGCGGTGATGCAGCAGGGTTATCGCATCGTCGAGGACATGATTGACGGCCTTGAGAACTGGATGTGCGAGAAGGGCTTTCAGTCTATCGAAGACTTTCGCGGACTCAGCCTGCCGAAGGTGACGGAATGGAAGGACCTAAACCTGAACTACAAGGTCGTCGCACACATCGATGAGGCGAAGTGCATTGGCTGCGGCCTTTGCTACACAGCGTGTTGGGACGGAGCGCATCAGTGTATTCACGTCGATCGCGTGAGCGGGCAAATCGATGGGCCAATCGAGCTACATGCGAAACCTGTTGAAGTGGAAGCGGCCAGTCGAAGCAGCATTACAGTCACTCCGATTCCGAAGCTGGATGGCGAGAAGGCGCGTCAAGGTTATACAACTCCGCTTGCTCGCGTTCCTCGCGTGGACGAGACAGAGTGCGTTGGCTGCAATCTGTGTTCGCTGGTTTGTCCTGTCGATGCATGCATCACGATGGTTGAAGTGAAGACACATCTTCCTGCGGAGACGTGGGAAGAACGCTCTGCTGCTTGCCTGACAGGAGAGAGTTGCTGATGGGCTTGCTGATTCAGAATGGAACGGTTGTTACCGCTGAAAAAACCTTTGCCGCCGACGTGCTGGTGGAAGGCGAAGTCATCAAAGAAGTGCGCGCAGGGATCTCAGCCAGCGGCCATTCCGTTGTCGATGCGGCGGGAATGCTGGTGCTTCCGGGCGGAATCGATGCACATACTCATCTCGATATGCCGTTCGGCGGCACGATGTCGAGCGATGACTTCGAGACCGGAACTCGTGCTGCGGCGATTGGCGGAACGACTACGATTGTCGACTTTGCTATTCAAGCCAAAGGGACGAAGATGCGCGATGCACTCGACCTTTGGTGGAAGAAGGCCGAGGGTAAGGCTTGCATCGACTACGGTCTGCATATGATCGTCACCGATCTGGGCAGCGATGCTGGCAAGGCTGGTCTCGACGACATGGACAGCATGGTGCGCGAGGGCGTGGCCAGTTTCAAGCTCTTCATGGCTTATCCGAATGTGCTGATGGCTGATGACGCGACCATCTTCAAGGCGCTGCGGCAGACGGCGAAGAACGGTGCGCTGGTCTGCATGCATGCCGAGAACGGCAGCGTGATTGATGTCATCGTGCAGCAGGCGCTGGCCGAGGGAAAAACTGCGCCGATCTATCATGCGCTTACGCGGCCTACGCTTGCGGAGGCAGAAGCAGTACAGCGGGCGATTGCCATGGCGGAGATTGCGGGTGCGCCGGTTTACATTGTGCATCTCTCTTCCGAGGATGCTTTGAATCAGGTTCGCGAGGCGCGCGACCGCGGCGTTCCTGCGTTTGCCGAGACCTGTCCGCAGTATCTACTGCTGTCGATTGAAGACAATATGAATACCGGCTCGTTCGAGGATGCCAAGTATGTCTTCACACCTCCGCTAAGGGAGAAGAAAAATCAGGCCAAACTTTGGGACGGCCTGAAGCATGACCATCTGCAGGTGGTTTCGACCGACCACTGCCCTTTCTGTTTTGCCGACCAGAAGGTGCTGGGGATCGACGACTTTACGAAGATTCCGAACGGTGGCCCGGGCATCGAAAACCGGATGCAGTTGATCCATCACCATGGCGTCAACTCGGGCAAGCTGTCGCTGAACCGGTTTGTCGAGATTACGGCTACCGCTCCGGCGCGAATCTTCGGGATGTATCCGAAGAAGGGGACGATTGCGCCGGGCAGCGATGCGGACATCGTGATCTGGGACCCGAAGGCCGAGCTTACGATCAGCGCCGCGACCCACAACATGCGCTGCGACTACTCGATGTTTGAAGGGTATCGGGTGAAGGGTAATGCCCGGCAGGTGTTCTCGGCAGGCGAGTTGATCGTTGAGGGCGGCAAGTTTCTGGGCAAGGCTGGGAGAGGCAAATATCTGAAGCGTGAGCCGCGTGGTGGCGCGTGGCGCTGAGGTACCCTCCCCCCTGTACTAGACTCGCAAAGTCTTCATTACAAAAGGTTTATTTTATAAAGTCTTCATTTCAGATACTTTACAGGTAAAGTATTGCTTATAAAGGATTTAGATTTCAGCAATTGCGTGCCGCGCCCTCATCCCCTTTTGATCCACTGCTTTTAGTTTAGCAATTGGATGGAAACTGATCTGCAATGTTTATGTCTTTTATTTTGTATGAGTTATGTGAGCTTTGGGCTTGACAGTATCTTTCGCTAGTTGTTAAGGAGATTAGAAGTGGAACGCACTTGGCGTACCTAGAAGCAAGTGCAAAGACAAATACAGGGGTCTCTCCACTTCGCTGCGCTTCGGTCGAGATGACGTGGATTGGGGGTTAAGAGGTTCTTTCCTCCAGATGTAGTTTGGGGATTCGAGCAAGACGCAGATTTCCTTCGGGAATGACAAACAAAAGGAACTTACAGTATCAGGCGGCTAGAGGCTAGAAGGTGAAGGCTAGGCCGGCTTGGAGTGCCCTTGGGGATTGGGCGAGGAAGAGAGTTTTGCCGTCGGCGGAGAGGAAAGGACGGTAGCCCTGGGCGAGCAGGTTGGTAACGTCGACCGTGGCTTCGAGGCCGGGAGGCAGCATGTCGCCTAACTTGATCGCCTGCCGGAGATAGCAGCTGAGATAGGCCTGATCGCTGAAGGCGGCGTAGGGGTTGACCGCTGTCACCATGCGGGCGGGTTGCCAGCGATAGGCGGCACGGACGCTGGTTCCGCTGCGAAGCACTCTTCCCTTGATGGCGAGCGTTGCCGTCTGCGACGTCATCGGCTTGAGCGCGGTAGGCATGTCCTCCATGGTGAGAACATCTTCGTCCTTGGCCGTGAGCGCCGCGCCGGTGCTGTATTCGAGAGCCACCCACATGTTCGTGGTAAGCGGCTCAGAGAGCATGAGGTTCATGCCCTGGGTCTTATAACCAGCATTGAGGAGGCGGAAGCTGCCGGTGGTCTGGTCGGCGAGGACGCCGCCGATGGGCGATTCGTCGACCTCGGCGATGTCGGAGGGGCTGAGGGAGCCGCCGCCTTCGACCATGACCTGATTGAGCGAGTCGAGATAGTAGGAGATCTGGACCAGGCCGGGGCCGAGTTTGCGGCCGATAGCGAACTCATGGTGCAGGCCGCTCTCGGTGCGCATGCGTCCCTGTGAGGTGACCGCGACCGGCATCTCCTGCTGCACGGTGTTGAGCCCGGCGTAGGATTGCAGGTCTCGCGAGGTTGCCATGCGATAGCCGATGGTCCACGACTCTGACGGATGAGTGGTCACCTTGAGGAAGGGCCGCGAGGCGATGAGATAGCCTGCGGTGTGGATGGCATAGAGGACTCCGCCCGCTTCGATATCGGCGAAGTCACCGATCTGCATCTTCTCGGCGCTGGCGAGCTGGAGAGTCTGAAGTCCGGGTGTGTTCTGCGAGCCGACCATCTCGGGATGGGACTGATAGCTTGCCACAAGGCGGGTGGAACCGGCAAAGCCGTGCTTTCGCTCGAAGCCCGAGGCGAGGTTCATAGAAGGCAGTCCCATCGACGGCCCGAGACCGGTGCCGATATCGCCGCGAAGAACCATGCCGGAGCCGTCGTCGAGGACACGATCGACCGTGATGACGTTGTGGATGCCTCCATTGGCGAAGCCGCCGTCGCCACTGCTGACAGCGGCACGAACGCGAGAGGATGGCTTGCTGGACTCTTCGGTCACGCTGGAGGAGACGGTCATCACATTGCCGTCATCGGAGGCCATTCGGAGGATAGGACGGTTGACGGCGGAACGTAGCGTCCACTTCCAGTCGTCTCCCGGCTCGTCGGCCTTGCGGCGCTCGGCGGGGAGCCATGTGGTGGCGTCGAAGATGGTATTGAGGGTTAGGTTAACGACAGCCTGAGCGCCGGGACGAAGGCGGAGGTCGCCTCGCGTGGTGGGCATAAAGAGCGCAGCCGAGGCGCGAACCTGATATTTGCCGGGGATGAGCCGGGTGATGATGTAGCGGCCGTTAAGATCGGTAAAGGCGGTTTCGACAAGGGCGGAGTCTGTTGCCAGCACCTGAACCAGAGCGCCCATCTGGGCAACGCCATCGGCATCGCGAACGACTCCTGTGACTGTGGCCCCAGGGCCAACAGCAAGGCACACCGATGCTGTGGACAGCATCAGAGCCAGAAGCGCGATCTTCACCTGGGATCGTTGCACAGCGTTTTGCATCCTGCGCGTCGACGGCTACTCCATATGGTGATTGCACCCGGTGAAAAGGGAGGGTGCTGTTTTACAGCCTGCCCGGCTATTGCCTATCGCCTGTTGCATCCGCGTAGGCATGGAGCCTGATGGTGCAGACTGCGCTAATCGACTACAAACGGTGCAGACTCTGCGATCTGCTGCTTGGTGATGCCATCGTCGACTTTGATGGTCACCTTATATTTGCCGGGCGCAAGGCTGGCGAGCGGCATGCTCTTTTCCAGTGTCACCTGATCCGCATTCGGATTCGTCTTCGAGGTGAGTTCCTGCGTCTGCAACACGGTCTGGTTCGTAGCCGTGTTCACAATCTGGTACTCGATGGTAGCGTCGTTGTGCTTGCTCTTCTCGTCGATACCAAGGTTATAGACCTGCATCCAGAAGTTCAAATTCTGGGCGCGGTGGAAGGTGACCGGAACGCTCATCTCGCTGGGGACGCGGGGGCGGATGCGCGTATCGCCGATGACGAAGTTGCCTGCGCCGATATCGCGCGAGGGGACGTGCTCCATCTGGTCGGCCAGGATCAGCGAAGAGGAAGCGAGGTGGTCGTCGTCGTACTTGGGAACATTGATGCTGCGCTTCCAGCGACCGATGTGGTCGGGGCTGTTGACGTCCTTGATCGCGATATCGACCTTATACAAGCCGGGACGCAGCGGGAGCGCCTTCCAATAGACCGAGACGTTGTTCTGGGTGCGGGCGAGCAGTTCGCTGGGGACCTGAACGTTGACCGTATCCTCGAAGGTCTGGATGGGGCGGTCGTTGAGGTTGGAGACGCGGCCGAGGATGTTGACGGTGCCGGTGGCTACGCCGTCCTTGTTGCTGAAGGTGATGTCGCCGTTACGGATTTGCAGGGTCAGGGGAACGAGGACGGTGTCGTTGGTGATCTTGACGTAGTCGGTGCGGACGCTGAAGAGGAAGGGCGGACCGGTCAGGATCTTGGAGGTCGCCATGAACGATTCGAGGTCCTTGAACTTGATGACGGGGGGAGCCATCAGCTTGGCGTACTGATCGAGACGGTCAAACTCCTTGCTCTGGTTCTGCGAGGACATGGGGCCGGTGCCGAGCTGCTCGAGGCCGCCGCCGGAGAAGCGGTCCGCCTTCTTGGCCTGTCCCTGCTCTTCGTAGAGGGTCAGACCGGCGCCGGGAACGTGCTTGAGCGCGTCCTTCTCGGAGCGGTCGAGGGTCATGTGGTAGTCACCGCACATGCAGGTGTCTACGAATTCGATGTCGATGTTGTCGCCGATTCCGGCGAGGTAGCGGTAGTGCCAGACCTCAAAGGGGAAGGTCGAGGTCTCGCCGCCGCCCTCATCCATGGGGCGCTCGTAGTTGCCGCCGCTGGGGTGGGAGTCGATGCTGTCGGGCTTGCCGTAGGCGATGTAGATGTGGCCGCGGTCGGTCTTCCAGCCGGGCATGCCGGCAGCGAAGTGCTCGTTCGCATAGGCGATGCGGGCGTAGTGCTCTTCTTTGTATTCGTTCTCGGGAGAATCAGGATTGGGGTTGCGGCGGAGCCAGAAGTTCTCGATGAAGGAGTCGCGCTCTTCGTCGTTGCTCAGGTTCTCGAACGCTTTGCGCTCCTGATCGGTGATGATCCAGCGAACGTCTTCGTCGAGCCACTTCTTATAGACGCCGTGCAACTCACCGCGAAGGGCCTTCTGCTGAGCGCGCTTCTCTTTGTCGGTCAACTGCCGCTTCAGCGGGTCAGGCTTTTCCACATTAGCAGGATTGGTTGTGGTTCCATCGACCGCCGGGAGAGGACTCGCATCCTGGGCCGGCAAAGCACTTACCCCCGCCATAGTCAAGAACAGAAAAGCTGTGACCGAAACAAGGCGTCGAGACGTATTCATAAATAGGGCAGTGCTCCTGTTAACCAATCTGTATTGTAGAGCGGTTACTTCGCCGGTACAAGGGGTAGAATCCGCCTTGTACCCTGCTATTATTTTCGGTGATCAACACACGACACAAAACACTTCCTGTTCTTTTGGGATAACTGCTACTCTTCTCTCTGCCTGATTTAGCCGCGTGGCTGCGCAGGGAAAGTTCGACGGAACTGCTTATACCTCCTTTTCGTATGTTTCTCTGACAGGCCATTTTCCAAGTGCGCGTAGCCGGGGTTTGCCTGGTTTGCGAAAGAAAGCAGCAATGAGCGCGAAAAAGATTGTTTTGATCGTCGTCGGCGTCCTGGTACTGGCAGGCATCGTCGTAGGCACTATTCTTCATGGGCAGGCCAATGTAACCAAGGTTGCGACGGGCAAAGCGGTGCGCCAGGACCTCGTCTCGATCGTCAATGGCACCGGGCAGATCAAGCCGAAGACCTATGTCAACGTAGGCGCCACCTCCTTTGGGCGCATCACCCATCTGAACGTGAAGGAAGGTGACCACGTCAAGAAGGGCACCGTGCTCGCCACGGTCGAGAACGTGCAGCCCGAGGCGACTGTGGCCGCTCAGCAGGCGACCATTGCGTCGAGCCGCACCGACGTCAGCAGCTATATTGCTGCCGAAAAGACAGCCAGCGCGAACATCGAAGAGGCCAAGGCCGATCTGGAACAGAAGCAACTGGATTATGGCCGCGCCAAGGCGTTGTATCAGGACAAGCTGATCGCCAAGCAGGACTATGACAGCAAGAAGGCGGCCTACGATATGGCCGTGGCGACGCTGGCGCAGCGGCAGGCGGCGTATGCTCAGGCTTTGGCGCAGACGCAATCGCAACGCGCCCATGTGAATCAGGCGATCGCCAGCCAGCGCTCCAACTATGACGCGCTGGACAAGACGATCAGCCGCGCCCCGTTCGATGGCCTTGTGACCAACGTTCCGGTGCGCGAAGGCGAGACGGTCGTCGTCGGTATTCAGAACGCCGAAGGCTCGACGCTGATGACGCTGGCCGATATGTCGGTCATCACTGCCGAGGTGAAGGTCGATGAGACAGACATCGTCAATGTAGCGATGGGACAACCGGTCGATGTGACCGTCGATGCCCTGCCGGGACGGGTCTTCAAGGGTCATGTGACGCAGGTCGGCGACCAGGCACTGCTGCGTACTACGGGTATCGCCACCAGCCAAAGCACGACCGGAACGGAAGAGGCCAAGGACTTCAAGGTGGTGGTCACGCTCGACCATCCCTCCGACGATCTCCGCCCCGGACTTTCGGCCACGGCAAAGATCACCACGGCCAACAAGCCGAACGCGCTGACTATTCCGATTCAGGCGCTGGTGGAGCGTAACCCCGCCGAGGAGAAAGCTCTGGCGGCCAATGCAGGTAAGCCTGCAAAGACGGTTGCTGCCGCGACGGTAACTGCGCCTGGCGACACCAAGCTGGTTCAGGGCGTGTATGTGTTGCGACCGGAGCGCAAGAAGCTTCGCGTCGTCTTTGTGCCGGTCAAGACGGGCATCACCGGAGCGACCGACATTGAGGTACTCGACGGGCTGAAGGCCGGGGACGAGATCGTGACCGGGCGCTACAAGGTTCTGAGGACGCTGAAGAGCGGTACAGTCGTCAAACGGGACAACACTCCCGAGACAGTAACCCCGACCGACCAGTCGTAGCCTCGAGCTGACGCGGAGCCGTTCTTTCCAGAAAAGGAACTACCGCGTCGGCGCAAACGTACTATCCTGAAACATGCAGGAACCGGAGAACCGGATGGCCATCGAAACAGCAGTCGATACAACCCTGAGTAACGCCTCCGGCCCACGCCCCGGCGACGTGATTGTGACGGACAATCTCTGGAAGACCTACGAGATGGGCGATCAGCAGGTGAACGCCCTGCGCGGGGTCAACCTGCGTATTCGGCACAATGAGTATGTCGCCATCATGGGGCCTTCCGGCTCAGGAAAGTCGACGCTGATGAACCTGATCGGCTGCCTCGATTCGCCATCGCAGGGCAAGTACTGGCTCAATGGCCACGACGTCTCCGAGCTGAATGACGACGAGCTGGCACGCATTCGTAACAAGGAGATCGGCTTCGTCTTCCAGACGTTCAACCTGCTGGCGCGCGCCACTTCCCTGCACAACGTCGAGCTGCCACTGATCTACAACGGCACTCCGGCGGCAGAACGTATCGAACGGGCCAGATCCGTACTGGAGTCGGTCGGTCTCAGCGAGCGCATGATGCACAAGCCCAACGAGCTCTCCGGCGGTCAGCGTCAGCGCGTCGCCATCGCCCGTGCGCTGGTGAACAAGCCGTCGATCATCCTCGCCGACGAGCCTACGGGCAACCTCGATTCCAAGACGGGCGACGAGATCATGGCGCTGTTCGACGATCTGCATGCAAGAGGCAACACCATTGTGCTGGTCACCCACGAGCCGGACATCGCGGAGTTCGCCCATCGTGTGGTCACGATTCGTGACGGAGTTATTGCCAGCGACCATATCTCCTCCCGTATCAGTAACAAGAGTAGCTAATCCGCCAATATCGCCTCCTGTTTGCATCCATTAGAGCTACTTCGGCAGTCTAAAATGGAATGATGGCAAAGTTTCGGCCCTTCAGTACTCTTGGAGCTTTTGTAGCACTGCTTCTTGCCTGCCCCATACTGTCCGCACAGGCAGCGCGCTTTGACCTGACCGGCCCTAAGCTGGAGATTCACGTCACCCGCGATGGGAAGACATTGCCCATTGCATCGGTGCCCAATCTCCAGGCGGGCGATAAGATCTGGCTTCATCCTGATCTGCCGACTACCCAGTCCGTTCACTACCTGCTGGTGGTCTGCTTTCTTCGCGGCACCACCAACCCTCCGCCGGACGACTGGTTTATCAAGATTCAGACCTGGAACCAGAAGGTACGTGAGGAAGGCGTGAGCGTCTACGTTCCCGACGAGGCGCAGCAGGTGGTGCTCTTCCTTGCGCCGGAGACAGGCGGAGACTTCACCACGCTTCGCTCCGCGGTCCGTGGCCGTCCGGGCATCTTTGTGCGCGCCTCGCAGGACCTTGCAGAGGCCGGATTCGAGCAGGCGCGTATCGAAAAGTACCTCGCTGATATGCGGCTGGTCCCTCCCTCCGATCCCAAGGCGCTGCTCGAACACTCGAACCTCATCGCCCGCACCCTGAACCTGAAGCCCAATGAGGACTGCTTCAATCGCCCGGTCGACCAGCAGTACACCTGCCTGACTCAAAGCGGAAACCAGACGCTGCTTAACGATGGCCATGGAGAGACGGTCGTCTCCAGCCTGACCAACGGCGATGCCTCGAACTTGATCAACCAGGCCAGCTATACCGGATTGGGCGGTGGCGGCGCCTATAGCGCCTATGTCGGCGCCGTCGTCGATCTCGTGCATATTATGGGCAACCTTCACACTGCCCAGTACCAGTACATTCCCGCGATTGCGTTTCCCGAGGGAGAGAGCCTCAATCTTCGGCTGAATACGCCCCCTTCGTTTCATAATCCGAAGTCAGTGATCGTCATCGGCCTGCCCGCAGTTCAGGCCTCGGTTCCTCCTCCGTTGCGTCCTGCAGACCCAAAGCATGTGACCTGCCTGGTGCAACCATCGGTCGCGCTCCCCGTCGAAGGTGCTCCGCTCGTCTTCTCGACCTCCTTCGCGCATAATCTTGTCCTTCACGTCAACGACGGGGGAGCAACGAAAGATATTCCCCTGGTGCCGGACGCGTACCGCGGCGGTCTTACCCTCGCTCCGGACACCGGCGAGCGCAAGTTGCTGACCACCGCCACCACCGATGCGCCTCAACCTGCTCCTGTGTCTCCGACCAAGGTCTCGGCCAAACCGGACGCCTCAGGCAAGGTCACGGGCACCATCACCGGCTATTGGGGATTCGATCCCTTCACCGGCCCCACCATGCAGTTGCAAACCGTTCCCGGCAAAGGCTGGAAGCTGGCGGCCGATGATGTCCTGATCGCAGGACGGGAGAACAATCTATCGCTCTCCTCGAGCGGAACGGCGTGCGTCCAGTCCATCACGCTCGATACCTCGGCGGGCAAGCAGGACAAGACTGACTGGAAGGAAGCTGACAAACCGAACCTGATTGACGTCAAGGTCTCCCTCAAGTCGGTCGACCCCGGCGCTCTGCATCTCACTGTCCATCAGTATGGCGAGCCCAAGCCCGATATCGTCTCCACCGAGACGTTCTCCGAACCGGCAACGCTCTCTTCGCTGAAGTTCTACGCGGGTGATACTTCGGCGGTGCTGAACGGCACCAACCTAAACCAAGTCGCGCATCTCGATATGAAGGGGCTGATCTTCACTCCGGCTCCTTTGCCGTCGAGCAATACAGATGGCTTCACGGAGCCGCAGACATCGGGCACAACCTCGCTTCGGCTGGCGCTCCCAGCCAACACCGGCACTCCCAAGCTGAAAGAGGGTGAGAAGCTCACAGCGCACGTCACGTTGAAAGACGGTCGCACGCTTACGCTTCCGGTCGAGGTTGCTCCGGGACGTCCCTCGGTTACGCTCATCAACAAGCGCATCGCGCAATCCGCTGACAATTCCATCCATCTGGCAGACACGGACGACCTGCCTGTCACCCAGCAGCTTACGTTTTCGCTTAAGTCGGAGGGCTCGTTCCCACGTACCGGCGAGATTGAGATCGCCAACGCCGACAACTCGCTGCACACCACGCTCAGCGTCGCAGCCGGCACGCTGATCATGCAGAATCACCACACGCTGGTGGGCATGCTCGATCCACTGAAGGCATTCGGCACCTCGGCCTTCGGTCCATTGCGTCTGCGCGCCGTCGATCCCAACGGCACCGCCGGTGATTGGATTCCGCTGATTACGCTGGTCCGCCTGCCTGCGCTCGACGATGTGCACTGCCCGTCGGATTCTGCACAGCCATGCACCGTTACCGGGTCAAGCCTCTATCTCGTTGACTCTATCGCCACCGATGCAGGCTTCACCAACCCTACGGACGTTCCCGAAGGCTTTATCGGCACCACGCTCTCGCTGCCACGGCCCAGCAAGAGCGGCTTTTATCTGAAGTTGCGCGACGATCCCACGGCCGCCAATATCGTTACCATTCCCGTCTCAATCCAGAGGCCACCGCAGAGCCAGCGGGCCCAGAAGGTCGCTCCTCCGGTTAAGCCTGAGACAACGACCCCTGCTGCCACGCCGGATGAGACGCCTGCAGAGACTCCCCCAACCAAGGACGCATCGCCTGCTGCACCTGCGGATCCCGGACATCCAGTCGCATGCACGCAAGGGACGTGTCCTCCACCCGAACAACCGGCAGCCCAGCCTGGATCATCTCCACCAGCCAAGTCGTAACTCCGAGGTGATAGCAGTCGCAGTCATGCCACAAGAAGGTACACTCGCCCTGGGCCTCCTGGGCGAGGACGAAACAGTGCAACGTATCGCTGCGGGCATAGTCGTACGTATGAGATCCATCGACCAAAAACACCGTCACCGGATCATGAATCACGCTGTAGTCATACGTCGCGGTATCTCCCTGGTGCTGCACAATCCTTTGTTCGATTGCCGTCCCGCGGAATGACCTTCCCAGCTTTCTCCCGGATATCAGGTGCAGGTCATCGACTGGTTGCCCCTCGATCAAAGCGGCGGCCTCCGCATTATCTTCCGGCAGATCGATGGTGTGTATGATCGCGGACGGAAGATTGAGCGCCAGGTTTGCCGTCGTCGATCCTAAATAGGTTCCAAGCTCCAGAGCGGCGCTGGGCTTTTGATTCTTTGCCAGGGACAAGATTGCAATCAGATCGCGAAATGGTGTGGCCCCATCAACATCGACGTACCGCATGTCTAGAGTGACCTGTTCCGGCATTGCTCCAAGCGATTCGAGCGAGACCTCCGGGATGAGGGCGAGCATCTTACGCCCTGCGCCTTCTTTTAGCGGAGAGAAAGGGGAGACAGCCCTGTAGGTGTCATGAAGGCTCTCGCGTCCTTCCTTGAGCCCTCCGAGCGACGCACGGATCAAACTTGCGAGACTGAGCGATAGGATGTCTTTCCCCACCCTGCTTACGTAACTTTCCGAAACTGCCATGCTTCCTCCATCGCCAACCGGCACAGTCTTTGCTCCACGACCAGGAGACAGGCGAGAAAAACATACACAGAGAACAACAATCTGACAGAACGCGCTCAAACTCTTTTATGCGGTAGTAAGAATATCCTTTTGGGTAGCGCGGTTGCTTGAATCAAGGTCAATTTCTCGACAAAGTTCAACCTTCCTATTTTCAGCAGTATGGGTCTGCCGCGTTGTTACAGTATTAGGTCTCGATCCGCTCAGGAAGACCCTGTTCCCTCAGCCTGACCCGGCTGTGCTTCACACTGTAGGAGAAGTAGACGATCAAGCCGATTACAAGCCAGATAATGAGTCGCGCCCAATTCAGCCAGCCTAGCTTGATCATCATGTATCCGTTGAACACAATGCCGAGAATGGGAACCAGCGGGACCCAGGGAGTACGAAAAGGACGCTGCCTGTCGGGATCAGTTCTACGCAGGACCATGACCGCGATACAGACGATCACGAACGCCAGCAGCGTTCCGATATTCACCATCTTGCCAATGTCATCGATTGGGGTCAACGCGCCCACGACACCAGCCAGCGTTCCCACAAGGAACGTGTTTTTGAAGGGCGTGCGGAAGCGTGGATGTACTTCGGCGAAGAACTTCTTCGGCAACAGACCATCGCTTGCCATCGCATAAAGAACACGAGTCTGCCCCAGCAGCATCACCAGCATCACCGAAGTCAGCCCAGCCAATGCGCCCAGCGTGATGATATCGCTCGCCCAATTGAGATTTCGGTCGGCAAAGGCCCGCGCGATCGGTGCCTCGATGTTCACCGCCTGCCATGGCACCATGCCTGTCAGCACACCGGACACCGCAATGTAGAGCAGCGTGCATACGGCCAGCGAAGCGATGATTCCGATCGGCAAATCGCGCTGCGGGTTCTTCGCTTCCTGCGCCGTCGTCGATACTGCGTCGAAGCCGATATAGGCGAAGAAGACATAGGCAGCAGCCGCGCCGATTCCGCCAAAGCCAAACGGTGCAAACGTGTGCCAATCCTGCCCCCAGTTGCCGGGATGGACATACTTGGCGCCGAGAAAGATAACGAACAGAACGATAGCGACTTTGACCGCTACGATTCCGGTGTTGAACTTCGCTGACTCCTTGATACCGATCGCCAACACTGTCGTCACAATCAGCGCGATGAGGAATGCAGGCAGGTTGAATCCAATCTCATGCCCAAATAGAATCGGCGCTCCCAGTACCTGATGCGCGCGCACCATCATGTCAGCAGTGGGATGCATCTTCAAAACTTCAAGCTGCTCGAGATAAAGCTGTGAACCCGGTAGAAGCGAAGGATAATTTACTGCCATTACCTGGCGGCTGACTGTCTCGACAGCTTTTCCCAACGCCGTCCAATGGTCATAGGCGAGCCACAACGGAAACTTCAAATGAACGATGTCCAGTACCTGGACGAAGTAATTCGACCAGCCCGAACTGACTGTGCTGGCGCCCATCGCATACTCCAGCGTCAGGTCCCATCCGATGATCCAAGCGATCAGCTCGCCCAGCGTCGCATAAGCATAGGTGTAGGCCGATCCGGCCAGTGGGATCAGTGCGGCGAACTCCGCGTAGCAGAGCCCCGCAAACGCGCATCCCAGCCCGCTCAATACAAAGGAGAGCATCAGGCCAGGTCCGGCATAGTGCGCTCCAAGGCCCGCCATGACAAAGATGCCTGCGCCGATCACCGCGCCCACGCCCAGCGCGGTCAACTGAAATGGACCAAGGCAGCGTTCGAGCGTCTGATCGCCTTCTGCCCGGCTCTCTTCCAGCAGCACTTCCATCGATTTTTTTGCAAACAACATCGACATCTTTTATCAACTCTCCTTTACATCTACGTCCGGGCTGTCTCAACAGCCGTTCCCCGCCTCTTCCAAATCAAATAAACCGGTACTCCCAAAAGCACGATCACCAGTCCCGGCCAAGTATATTGCGGCTTGTAGCGCAACAGCACGATGCAGATCCATGCCGCCATCACGATGTACAGCGCCGGCAACACAGGATATCCGAAGGCACGATAGGGCCGCACCGCATCGGGCCGCGTCTGGCGCAGGACGAACAATCCTGCAATGGTCAGAATATAGAAGATGAGCACAGCGAAGATCACGTAGTCCAACAACTGGCCGTAACTGCCGGAGAGGCAGAGCAGGCAGGTCCAAGCCCACTGCACCCAGAGCGAATTCACCGGCGTCTTCGAGCGTTCGCTTAGCTTGCCGACGGATTTGAAGAACAAGCCGTCGCGACTCATCGCATAGTAGACGCGTGCGCCGGCGAGGAGCATTCCGTTAACGCAGCCGAAGGTCGAGATAAGGATCGCTGCGGCCATCAGCTTTGCACCGTACCCGGCGAAGGCGCTTTGCATGACTGCTGTCGCTACCCGGTCTTCAGAGGCAAATTGAATTCCCCGCCCCATCAGTGTGCTTGCGGCAGGATCGCCCATCATCGGCAGCACGCTTAGGTAAACGAAGTTGCAGAGCACATACAGCAGCAGCACAACGCCGGTGCCAATCGCTAGGGACAGCGGCAGGTTGCGCTTCGGGTTCCTGATCTCTCCTGCGGTAAAGGTCACGTTGTTCCAGGCGTCGGCGCTGAAGAGCGAGCCTACTTGCACAACCGCAACGATGGTCAGCAGTCCGACATAAGCCGTTGGGCCACCCACGCCGACAACGACCGCATGACTCGTATGCCAGCCTGCGCCTGCCCAGAAGTGGTGCCAGCCTGCGCCGAAGTTAGCTGCCAGCGCAATTGCGTCCTTGGCGAAAATACCGACGAGAACTACTGCGGCCAGCGCCAGCACCTTCGCCGAGGTAAAGATGTTCTGTACCGCCGCGCCCATCTTTACGCCCAGCGTGTTGAGCAGGGTCAGCAGCGTGATGACCACGATGGCGGAAAGGTTGACGGTGTTCAGCCCGATCTCCATGTTGCCCAGCACCATGGGCCCCACGTGCCAGGCGGGAACATGACCGATGTGCCAGAGCCAGTGCTGTGCGCTCACCGACGGAAAGAAGACACCGAGAAACTTTCCGAAGGCTACGCCTACCGCTGCAATTGTTCCGGTTTGAATGACGAGGAACAACGTCCAGCCGTAAAGAAATCCCCATAACGGCCCGAGGGCTTCGCGCAGATAGACATACTGGCCGCCTGCCTTGGGCATCATCGCAGCCAGCTCGCCGTAGCTCAGCGCGCCGATTACGGTCATTACTGCTGTCACCAGCCATGCCGCGATTAGAAGCGCGGGCGAGCCGAGAGCACGAGACATATCGGCTGAGACGATAAAGATGCCCGAACCGATCATCGAGCCCATTACGATTGCGGTCGCCGAAAACAGCCCCATCCCCTGCACAAACTGAGGAGAGGAGACGGCTTCGTTTTGGATTTTTACCGAACTATTCACGTTGCGTCAGTTCTACCCCAAAATCTCGAGAAAGTCCCGCGCCACTTTCTCAACTGACTCACCTTCAACAAATAAGGCACTGATCAGGGCCACAGAATCGGCCCCGGCTTCGATTACACTTCGAGCATTTGCCCGCGTAATTCCGCCGATGGCCACTATCGGCTTGCTAGTCAAAGCGCGCGCCCGGCGAACCCCGTCGAGGCCGATCACGGGCTCCGCATCGAGTTTTGTCCCGGTAGCAAAAACCGGGCCCACGGCGATGTAATCGGCGCAGCTGGTGTCTGCGAGCCGTACCTGCTCATCATTGTGCGTGGAAACCCCAACCCAGCGCGACGCGCCCACTACTCGCGCCGCATCGTCAGGAGACAGATCGCCTTGTCCGACGTGCACCCCGCCCCAATCGGCCAGCACGGCCAGATCGGCACGGTCATTCAGGATGAGCCTGCAATTGGTTCCGGCGAATACTTCGCGAACAATGGCTGCATTTTGCAGGATCGACTGCGGCGAGCCTGTTTTGTCCCGATACTGAAGCAGTTCTGCCCCGCCTGCTTGCATCTGCTCGGCGGCCCAGCGCACCTCATGTCCACGAGCCGCCAGCAACCCCGCATCCAGAATCGGATATAACTTCGGCAAGCCCACGGCTACTCCGCCTTGATGTCCTTCTGCCGTTCGAAGAAACGCTCCATGAACTTAGTATCGAACTTGCCGGAACGGAACTCCGCATCGGCAAAGATCTTCTGATGCATCGGAATCGTCGTATGGATTCCCTGCACCACGAACTGTGAGAGCGCGCGCTGCATCTTGTTCATGGCCTCTTCGCGGTCCTTGCCGTGGCAGATGAGCTTCGCGATCAGCGAGTCGTAGTACGGCGGCACCACACCCTCGGCATATTGCGCTGTGTCTACTCGAACGCCGTTGCCGCCGGGAAGATTGAATGCGGTAATCTTGCCCGCGCTGGGCGTGAACTTCTCCGGGTGCTCCGCATTGATGCGGCATTCGATCGCGTGGCCGCGAATGGTGACTGGTTCGGTCACAATCGAGTTCAGCTTCTCGCCTGCAGCGATGCGCAACTGCGCCTTCACCAGATCGACTCCTGTAACCATCTCGGTTACACAATGCTCTACCTGGATGCGGGTGTTCATCTCGATGAAGTAGATCTTGCCGTCTTCATCCATCAAAAATTCAATGGTTCCGGCGTTCCAGTAGCCGATGTTTTCGAGCGATTTTCTGATGGTCTTGCCGAGCTCTTCGCGCAGCTTGGGAGTGACCATCAGGCTTGGGGCCTCTTCGATCAGCTTTTGATGGCGACGCTGGATCGAGCACTCGCGCTCGCCCATGCTCATCACATTGCCATGCTCGTCGGCGAGCACCTGGAACTCGATATGGCGTGGCTGCTCGATGAACTTCTCCATGTAGAGGTCGCCGTTGCCAAAGGCATTGGCGGCCTCAATCGAGGCCTGCTGATACAGTCCGGGCAGTTCTTCCTTGTTGCGGCAGATACGCATGCCGCGGCCACCGCCACCGGCGACCGCCTTCAAAATTACCGGATAGCCCACGCTGCGCGCCCATTCGAGCGCTTCACCTTCGCTTGCGATCACACCATCAGACCCCGGCAGGATTGGCACCTTCGCCTTCTTCATCGTCTGCCGTGCGGTGGACTTCTCGCCCATCATCCGCGTCACTTCAGGGGGAGGCCCGATGAATTTGATGTTTGAAGCACGGCACACCTCGGCGAAGTTTGCATTTTCGCTGAGCAGGCCGTAGCCAGGATGAATTGCGTCCACATCGGCAATCTCCGCCGCCGAGATGACCGCAGGAACATTGAGATAGCTCTCGGACGAGCGTGGCGGCCCGATGCAGATGGCTTCATCCGCAAAGCGCACATGCAGGCTGTTGCGATCGGCCTCGCTGTACACCGCTACCGTGCGGATTCCCATCTCCTTGCACGCGTTGATGACGCGCAGCGCAATCTCTCCGCGATTTGCAATCAATACCTTACGAAACATGCGTTACCTGTTCTCTTCCCGTTGAATCTGCTTCCTGTTATTCCTGCCGTCACGATGCAAAGTTCTCCGCGCCCACCTACCTGCAATCGCTATCGTGGTTTGATCGCAAACAGCGGCTGGCCATACTCCACGGGCTGTCCGCTCGCGGCGATACGCTTCACCACTTCGCCGGCGACGTCGGACTCGATCTCGTTCATCAGCTTCATCGCTTCGACGATGCAGAGCACCTGACCTACTTCCACCTGATCGCCTACGTTCACAAAGGGCGGCGTGCCGGGTGAGGGCGACTCGTAAAACGTTCCCACGATCGGCGACTTCACCTCGTGCAGAGCTTCCTCCGGTGCAGCCGCGGGCGCACTGGGCGCAGACGCAACAGGAGCCGCAGCCGCCGGAGCTGCGGCGGGGGCAGCCGAGGCCATCAACCGGCTCAGGTGCGCGTAGTCCACATCGCCAGCCGGAGCCGCTGGTGCAGGCTCGCCCGCAAACTTGATGCGGACCTTCAGGTCATCCTGTTCCATGTCGAACTCGGCGATCTCGTTCGCCTTGAGAAATTCGACCAACTCGCGAAGCTCTTGCAACTTATTTCCGTCCATCATGTCTCCTGTGCCTGTTGCGACACTCTTTGTAATTACAACTCAATCCATGCCTTTACGCTTGGCGTCAGAACTTCGCCTCCCGCTGCGGTGACGAGAACCATGTCCTCGATCCGCACACCGAACTTGCCCGGCATATAAACTCCGGGCTCAACCGTGACGACCATTCCCTCTTCTAAAACCTGCGTCTGCTTTGCCGCAAGCCTCGGTCCTTCATGAATCTCCAACCCAACGCCGTGCCCGGTCGAGTGGCTGAAATACTTGTCCAGCCCCGCCCGTCGCAGCACGCTTCTTGCCGCTTCATCGACCTCGGCACAGGTCACGCCCGGAGCCACCTTCGCAACGCCGGCCTCCTGCGCTTCCAGAACCGCATCATACACTTCCCGCTCACCCGGCAGCGCCTTGCCCATGTGCACGGTGCGCGTCATGTCGCTGCAATATCCATTTACTATGACGCCAAAATCGAGTGTGACAAAGCCGCGGCGCGGCAATTTAACTTGAGTCGCACGACCGTGCGGCAGCGCGCTTCGCTCTCCGCTGGCGACGATTGTTTCAAACGACATTGCCTCCGCGCCAGCCAGCCGAGCTGCATGTTCCAGCTCTGCCGCCACCGCAACCTCAGTCAGGCCAAGCTGTATAAAGCTCAACATGCCATCGAAGAGACGGCAGCCCAGCGATGCAGCCTTACGCATTACGGCAATCTCTTCGACGTCTTTCACCTCGCGCAGCCCGGCCACCAGCGGCTTGACCGGCTGAAAGATCCCACGACGCAGCTTAGCCGAAACTGCCTTGCGCATCGCTTCCAGGGCAGCCACCGTTGTTTGCGTGGCATCAAAACCACACCGCTTTACTCCGGCAGCATCTATCCACTCACACGCGGCTGCAACGGCGGGTTTCTTCGCGATCACAACCCGCGTTCCCACCGCCTCGGCCTTGGCCTGCGCCGTGTAGCGTCCGTCGGTAAACAGCACGGCTCGGCCACCAGCCAGAACCAGCGCCGCGTTCGACCCGGTAAATCCGCTCAGATAGCGCACATCCGGCAGATGCGTCACCAGCAGGCAATCCACTCCGGCAGCCTTCGCCGCAGCTACAGCTCTCTTCTTACGCACGCTTAAACTCATCCTTATGATTCTACCGAACTTGTGACGCAAAACTGGCTCAACTCCGACACAACCCGGTATCATGGCCTATGTCCGGCGTTAATCCCGATTTCTCCCCACGCATCACCCGCCGCCATTTCCTCGTCGGCGCAGGAGCTACCGCCGCTGGTCTCGCCCTTTACTCCGGCGAAATCTCTCGTCACGAGCTTGATCTCGTTCCGCGCACCCTCGCCATCTCGAACCTTCCCAACGCCTTTAACGGCTTCCGTATCGCACAGATCAGCGATATCCATCTCGATGAGTTCACTGAGCCATTCTTTCTCGAGCGCGTCGTCCACCACGTCAACGCTCTTGCCGCGGACATGGTCGTGCTCACGGGCGACTTCGTGACTCATGGCTCTCTCACCTTTCTCAACGGCCGATCTGCCGCGTACCACTGCGCCGAGATTCTCAGTACCCTCACTTGTCCGCTGCGCTTTGCCTGCCTGGGCAACCATGACGTCGCAGTGAGCTCTTCCCTGGTCACCCATGCACTGACCTCGAAGGGCATTCCTGTGCTCGTCGACGAGCACGTCCCCATCGAACGCAATGGCTCCCGCTTCTGGCTTGCGGGAGTGAACGATCCCGGCACGACCAATCCGCGCCTCGAACTCGCCGTGCCACCGCAGCCGGACGGCCCTGTCATCCTGATGGCGCACGAGCCCGACTACGCCGACACAGTTCGCAAGCATCCGCGTGGGCAGCTCGTCGATGTCATGCTCTCCGGGCACACCCACGGCGGCCAGATTCGCCTACCCTTCCTCGGGCCGCTCGTGCTTCCGCCTATGGGAAAGATTTACGCCGAGGGACTCTTCCGTCTCGGCAACATGCAGCTCTATGTCAACCGTGGCATCGGCGCAGTCGGCATCCCTTTCCGCCTCAACTGCCCGCCGGAGATCACTATCTTTACGCTGCAATCGGCACAGGGTTGAACTAAATTCTCCCTGCTCCATGCAGCGCTGCTATCTCGTCGTCGGTAAACACGCGCGAGCGAATCAGGAAACGCACGCCTTCAGGATTCTCCAGCGAGAACATGCCACCTCTGCCCGGCACGACATCCAGAATCAGCTGCGTGTGCTTCCAGTATTCAAACTGGCTGCGGCTCATATAGAAGGGAGTGTCGCCCAGTGTGCCAATCAGCACATCACTGTCGCCCACAAGGAACTCGCCACGCGGATAGCACATCGGCGAGCTGCCATCGCAACAGCCACCGGATTGGTGGAACATCAGGTCACCGTGCTTTCCATGCAGTCTCGCCATCAATTCGATAGCTGCATCCGTGGCGATGACCTGATCGGGAGTACGCGGCATAGGCTCCTAGAAGAACCCCATGGCGTTGGGACTGTAGCTGACGAGCTGGTTCTTGGTCTGCTGATAGTGATCGAGCATCATCTTATGATTCTCGCGGCCAATGCCCGACTGCTTGTACCCACCGAACGCCGAGTGCGCGGGATACAGGTGATAGCAGTTCGTCCAGACACGCCCTGCCTGAATGTTCCGGCCAAAGTGGTAGGCACGGTTCAGATCGCGTGTCCAGATACCGGCTCCCAGACCATAGAGTGTGTCGTTGGCAATCGCCAGCGCCTCTTCATCGTCCTTGAACTTCGTAACCGAGACCACCGGCCCGAAGATCTCTTCCTGGAAGATGCGCATCTTGTTGTTGCCCTCAAACACGGTCGGCTCGATGTAGAAGCCATTGGTTAGCTCGCCACCGTTGTCGGCGCGTTTGCCTCCGGTCAGCGCCTTCGCGCCCTCCTGCTTGCCGATGTCGAAATACGAAAGAATCTTCTCCATCTGCTCGGTCGAGGCCTGCGCTCCGATCATCGTGTCGCGATCGAGCGGATTGCCGCGCTTAATCGCCTTCACCCGCGCCAGTGCGCGTTCCATGAAGCGGTCATAGATGGATGCCTGCACCAGTGCACGCGATGGGCAGGTGCAGACCTCGCCCTGATTCAGCGCGAACATGGTGAAGCCCTCCAATGCCTTATCGAAGAAGGCATCGTCCTCGCGCATCACGTCTTCGAAGAAGATATTCGGGCTCTTGCCGCCAAGCTCGAGCGTCACCGGAATAATGTTCTGCGAGGCGTACTGCATGATCAAGCGGCCAGTGGTGGTCTCACCCGTGAAGGCCACCTTGTTGACGCGTGTGCTCGAGGCCAGAGGCTTGCCTGCTTCGAGTCCGAATCCGTTCACGACATTCAGAACACCCGGAGGTAGCAGATCGCCAATTAGCTCAAGCAAAACCAGTATCGACAGCGGAGTCTGTTCCGCAGGCTTCAACACAACGCAATTGCCCGCGGCCAGCGCTGGTGCCAGCTTCCACGTTGCCATTAGGATGGGAAAATTCCACGGAATGATCATTCCAACCACGCCCAACGGCTCGTGATAGTGATAGGAGATGGTGTCGGCATCGATCTCCGAGATGCCACCCTCCTGCGCGCGAATACATCCGCCGAAGTAGCGGAAGTGGTCGATGCTCAGCGGCAGATCCGCGGCCATCGTCTCGCGGATGGGCTTGCCGTTGTCCCAGGTCTCGACCGTGGCCAGCATCTCCAGGTTATCTTCCATGCGCTGCGCGATCTGCTCGAGGATGTGGCCGCGCTGTGCCGGAGAGGTGCGTCCCCATGCAGCCTTCGCAGCATGAGCAGCATCGAGCGCGCGGTTCACATCGTCAGCGGTTGAGCGCGGGATCTCGCATAGAACTTCGCCGGTTACCGGTGTGACATTTTCAAAATAAGCGCCCGATGCAGGAGCGACCCACTCGCCGCCAATGTAGTTTCCATACTGCTTGCGGAAGGAGACCGGAAATCCATAGCTTCCCGGTGCGACTTTGCTGGTTGCTGCGGTCATCGTAGACATGGCACGTTGCTCCTTCAGAGATGAGCTGGTCTTCACAGGCGCAGAGAATCTCTTTCAAGAGGCCACGCGCCTAAGCGTAGCAACACTACACCCGCACTGCTGACCGTTGCAACAGGTCAAAGTATCTCTCGATGCTTCAATAACGTGCTATCTCACTGCACAGTCGCCTGCGCATCCACGCTTACCCGCACGTCTTTGCCTACACGCAGCATCAGCGTGCTCGGATCTTTCATTCCCCATGCAACGTAGGGCACAACAAAGTCCGTCTTCGCCATCAGCTTGCCTGCATTCAATGAAGCCTCTACTTGAAGAAACAGAGGATGATCGGCCCCGTGAATTGTGAACGTGCCTTCCACCGTTACCGTCTGCGTCTGCCCGTCGTGGACGACGCCCGTGACCTTTTCCGGATGAAATATCGCTTCGGGGTACTTTGTGCTCTCGAGAACATCTTTTCTCATCCGCTCGTCGCGGGCATTGTTGCCACTTTCAGCCGAGGCGGTTTCGACGATGATCTCTCCATCCGCTGTTCCCGTATCTTCGTCGAAGACAATGAGGCCGCTCTTCAACTGGAACGTCCCATGAACAGTGTGCAGAATATCCTTCAGCGTCCAGTTGATCTTTGTCGTCGCCGGATCGAAACGAAGCGTCATCTTCGTAGGCAAGCTTTGAGCGCCGGCAGAGGCCGCCAGCAGCGTAAGAACAGCCACCGCAAGCGCACATCGCAGAGTGGGACTAGTCTTTCTCATTCTGATAAGGATAGTACCGCCGCAAGGAGGCCGAGTTGCGCCTTAATGTCGTAGAGTTACCTGGCTCGCCCCGCGGGCTTTTTCTGCTTCGGCATCACCGTAACGGGAGCCAACGGCTTCACACCCGACTTCTCATCCATCCAGGCATCCAGCAGGCTTTTCTTGAACCGCCAGCGGTTTCCCAGTTTAAAGGCAGGAATAAACCCCTCCGACGCGTAGCGGTACAGCGTATCTCCACTGATGCCCAGATACTCCGACGCCTGCCGGATATCCATCACCTCGCGAGTTGCAACCTGCGCCAAAGCAGCCATCAGAGAACCCTCCAAAATACCGAAACAAACCGGATAAACCCTGTTCTACCCGGCACACTCTTTGTACCGCTTTCCACACCCCGGCACAACCGGAAACCTCTGCTATTAACTAAATAGGCGATAACGGGTCAGCGCCAATCAAATAAACAGAAAAGCCCCAGCGAATTTGCTGGGGCTTTTCTCTATTTATTGGCTAGTAACTAAACAGCGTCCTTCAACGGCTGCAGGCTCTTCAGGACATCGAGCAGGTCCTGTCCAACCGTCCTCGTCTTGGCGATTGCATCGGCAATCGGAATGCTCGAGATCTGCGTACCGCGCAAGACGACCAGCTGGCCGAACTTGCCCGCGTGGACGAGGTCAATCGCCGCCACGCCGTAGCGGGTTGCCAGCATACGGTCGTAGGCCGTCGGTGTGCCTCCACGCTGTGTATGGCCCAGGTTCACGCTGCGCGTCTCGTAGCCCGTGCGCTTTTCGATCTCTTCGGCCAGCGTCTGGCCAATACCACTCAAACGCGGATGGCCAAACGAATCCAGCGACTCGTCATGCGTAGCCACGGTGCCTTCAGGGAACTTCGCACCCTCAGCCACAACCACGATCGAGAACTTCTTGCCATGCTCGCGACGGTACTTGATCAGGCGGCAGGTTTCTTCGATATCGATCGGCACCTCGGGCACCAGAACCACATCAGCGCCGCCAGCAATGCCGGAGGTAATCGCAATCCAGCCCGCATCGCGCCCCATCACTTCACAGACCAGCACGCGATTGTGCGACTCGGCGGTCGAATGCAGGCGATCCACAGCTTCGGTGGCAATCATCACGGCAGTATCGAAGCCGAAGCAGGCATCGGTTCCACTCAAATCGTTATCAATCGTCTTGGGCACGCCAACGCACTTCACGCCACGCTCACTCAAAGCAAGGCTGATCGACTGCGTATCGTCGCCGCCGAGGGCAATCAGAGCGTCGAGCTTGTTGCGCTTGATCGTCTCAAGGCACTTCTCGAATCCGCCTTCGACCTTCTTCACGTTCGTGCGCGAAGACCGCAGGATCGTTCCACCCTTCTGCAGAATGCCGGAGGTCGTCTCGAGCGTCAGCGGCATCGTCACATCGTCGATAACCCCGCGCCAGCCTTCCATAAAGCCAATAAACTCGTCGCCATGATGCTGGATTCCCTTGCGTACTGCCGCGCGAATCACAGCGTTCAACCCAGGACAATCCCCACCACCGGTCAACATTCCAATACGCATCAACAATTCTCCTTTTTAGACAACAGAAAAATCATACGCCGAGCCGCCGAGCTCAGACAGGACCTATACAGCCGCCTCAATCCGGTTCGCATGGAGCGTCTGCAAGGCGACCACACTCAGTGTTCCCTGCTGCAACGCCGAGATGCCTTCGGCCGCCGCCCGTGCCGCTGCGAGCGTCGTAATCGTCGGAATTCGCGCCAGTACTGCTGCTCGACGAATTGCCTGCTCATCGAAGAACGTGTCCTGTCCGCGCGGTGTATTCACGATCAATTGAATGCGGTCGCCCTTGATGAGATCGACAACGTTGGGACGGCCTTCCTTGACCTTGTAGACGCGCTCCGGCTGCAATCCAGCCTTCTCCAGCACTGCTGCGGTTCCATGCGTCGCCACCAGGTGGAAGCCCATCTCGACAAACTGCTTCGCCAGCGAAACTACGCCATCCTTATCGTGATCATTCACGCTCAGGAAGATCGTTCCCTGCAACGGAAGCACCTGTCCGGCAGCGATCTGCGCCTTGGCAAACGCCTCGCCAAAGTTGTCGGCCACGCCCATCACCTCTCCGGTCGACTTCATCTCTGGGCCAAGCACGGTGTCGACTCCCGGGAACTTGCCCCACGGAAATACCGGCGACTTCACGAAGTAATGCGAGCCAGTTCCGAGGTCCTTGCCGCTCGCAACTGCATCCGGCAGCAATTCCTTCAGCTTGCGTCCGACCATGATGCGCGAAGCGATCTTCGCCAGCGGAATGCCCGTCGCCTTCGAGACATAAGGCACCGTGCGCGAAGCGCGTGGATTGACCTCGATCACGTAGACCTTGCCGCGCTGAATTGCGAACTGGATATTGACCAGGCCACGCACGTTCAGCGACATCGCCAGCTTGCGTGTGTACTCGCGAATCGTCTTCAGCACATCGTCGCTGAGATCGACCGAAGGCAACACGCACGAAGAGTCGCCGGAGTGAATGCCGGCCTCTTCGATATGCTGCATGATCCCGGCGATCACCACATCGTCGCCGTCGCACAGCGCGTCGACGTCGCACTCAGTCGCCTCTTCCAGGAAGTGATCGATCAGCACCGGCCGCTCCTGCGAGTACTCAATCGCGGTGCTCATGTAGCGAACGACTGCCTCATCGTCATAGGCGATGACCATCGCTCGTCCGCCCAGCACATAGGAAGGCCGCACCAGCACCGGATAACCTACGCGATTCGCACCTTCGACAGCCTCGGCTACGCTGGTCGCCATCGCGCCCTGCGGCTGCGGAATCTGCAACTCCTCGATCAGCTTGCCAAACCGCTTGCGATCTTCCGCCAGGTCAATCGACTCGGGCGATGTGCCAATGATCGGCACGCCCGCCTTCTTGAGCGGAAGGCTCAGGTTCAGCGGAGTCTGTCCGCCGAACTGCACAATCATGCCAATATCGGCACCCGATGCGGCCTCGTGCTCATAGACTGCGAGCACGTCTTCCAAGGTCAGCGGTTCGAAGTACAGACGGTCGCTGGTGTCGTAGTCGGTCGAGACCGTCTCAGGATTGCAATTGACCATGATGGTCTCGTAGCCGTCTTCACGCAGAGCAAACGCCGCATGGCAGCAGCAGTAATCGAACTCGATTCCCTGCCCGATACGGTTCGGCCCACTGCCGAGAATCAGGATCTTCTTGCGCGCCGTCGGTGCTGCTTCATCCTCTTCGTCGTAGCTGCTGTAGAGATACGGGGTATAGCTCTCGAACTCTCCGGCACAGGTGTCCACCATCTTGTAGACCGGCAGTACGTTGAGCTTCTTTCGCAGCGCACGAACCGCCGCCGTTCCCTCCGCGCCCTTCAGGCCCCAGCTCGCGGCGAGCCGCTCGTCGGAGATGCCCATGCGCTTGGCAGTGCGAAGCTGTTCCGCCGTCACTTCGTTCATTGACACGCCGCCGATGGCCTTGATCTCATCCGTAATCTGCTTGATCTGATGCAGGAACCACGGGTCCATCGAGGTCATGCGAGCAACTTCACGAACGGTCATGCCGCGCTCGAACGCATAGCGAACATAAGCCAGCCGGTCAGGATGCGGCGTCACCAACCGCTGCGTCAGCCTGCGCGGCTCGATGTCGTCGGCCGTGGCCTTCTTGCCCGTCTCCAGCGACCGTACCGCCTTCATCATCGCTTCCTTAAAGGTACGGCCAATCGCCATTACTTCGCCGACAGACTTCATCTGCGGCCCCAGACCCTCATCGGCACCGGGAAACTTCTCGAACTGCCACTTCGGAATCTTTACGACAACATAGTCAATCGTCGGCTCAAAGCAGGCAGGAGTCGCCTTGGTAATGTCATTCTGAATCTCATCGAGCGTGTAGCCCACGGCAAGTCGCGCCGCAATCTTCGCAATCGGAAATCCAGTTGCCTTCGAGGCCAGCGCCGACGACCGCGATACACGCGGATTCATCTCGATCACCGTCATGCGGCCGTTCTGCGGATTCACCGCGAACTGCACGTTGCTGCCGCCCGTCTCCACGCCAATCTCGCGGATCACGCGAATCGCCGCATCGCGCATGGACTGGTACTCGCGGTCGGTCAGCGTCTGTGCCGGGGCCACCGTGATCGAGTCGCCCGTATGCACGCCCATCGGGTCGAAGTTCTCAATCGAGCAGATGATGATGACGTTGTCATTCAGATCGCGGACAACCTCAAGCTCGTACTCCTTCCAGCCGAGCACGCTCTCTTCGAGCAGGCACTCATGCACCGGCGAAAGGTCAAGGCCACGCGAGAGAATCTCCATCAGCTCTTCGCGGTTATAGGCGATGCCGCCACCCGAGCCGCCCAACGTAAACGAAGGACGAATCACCACGGGGAAGCCGATCTTTCCGGCAAACTCCAGCCCATCGCGAATGTTGTTGATCAGCGCCGATCGCGGCATGTCCAACCCGATCTTGGTCATCGCGTCCTTGAAGAGAAGACGATCCTCTGCCTTCTTGATGGCCTCCAGCTTCGCGCCAATCAGTTCGATGCCCAGCTTCTCGAGAACGCCAGAGTCGGCGAGATCGACCGCAAGGTTCAGCGCCGTCTGTCCACCAACGGTGGGCAACACGGCAAACTTGCCCGAGCCAGCCGTCATCATCTCCGCTTCCACGCGAAGAATCTCTTCCAAATAAGCTGTATTCAAAGGCTCGATGTACGTGCGGTCCGCAACCTCAGGGTCCGTCATGATCGACGCCGGGTTCGAGTTCACCAGCACCACTTCATAGCCTTCGGCCTTCAGCGCCTTACAAGCCTGCGTGCCGGAGTAGTCGAACTCCGCCGACTGTCCAATCACAATCGGCCCAGAGCCGATCACCAGAATCTTTGCGATGTCATTCCTGCGTGGCATCTATTTCTCTTTCTCAACTGAATTTCTTTGTGTCGAAAAAATGCGCGGCCAAAGCCGCGCCATGAGCTTCTACTTCTTCCACTCTTCCATCATCTTCCTGAAATCGCGGAAGAGATAATGCGAGTCGTGCGGCCCCGGACTTGCTTCGGGGTGGTACTGCACGCTGAACATCGGATCGGTCTTATGCTTCAATCCGGCCAGCGTGTGGTCGTTCAAATTGGTATGCGTCCGCTCCACATTCGCCGGAAGCGAATCGGGATCGACGTTGAAGTTGTGGTTCTGCGCCGTGATCTCGACCTTGCCAGTCTGGTGGTTCATGATCGGATGGTTGCCGCCATGATGCCCAAACTTCAGCTTGTAGGTCTTGCCGCCCAGCGCCAGCCCAAAGATCTGGTGTCCCAGGCAGATGCCAAAGATCGGCTTCTTGCCCTGCAACTTTCTTGCATTCTCAATCGCATACTCGAGCGGCTCCGGGTCGCCGGGACCGTTCGAGAAGAAGACGCCGTCTGGATTCATCGCCAGGACTTCTTCTGCCGGAGTCGTCGCCGGAACTACGGTCACGCTGCAGTTCTCGCGCGTCAACATCCGCAGAATATTTTCCTTGATGCCGAAGTCGTAAGCGACCACATGCATCTGCTTGCCGTCTGCGTTCTCCGCAGGCGTCAGCAACGTGTCGCCAGTCTGGTTCTTCGGCTCATTGGCATCCCACTTGTACGTCGTCTTCGTGGTCACGACGCTGGCAAGGTCAGTGCCGTCCATCTTGCGGATCGACCGCGCCTTCGCCACCAGCGCATCTGCATCCAAATTCTCACCGCTCGCAAGGACGCCGCGCATCACGCCGTTGGCCCGCAGATGCCGCACCACGGCACGCGTATCGATGTCCGAGATCACCGGCACGCCATAGCGCTCCAGATACTCGTCGGCAACCTGGGTTGAGCGCCAGTTTGAGCTGATCGGCGAGAACTCGCGCGTCACCAGACCTTCGATGTAGGGGCGCGTAGCCTCCGCATCGTGCGGTGTCGTGCCATAGTTTCCAATGTGCGGATTGGTCAAAACCACAATCTGGCCTGCATAGGAAGGATCGGTAAAGATCTCCTGATAGCCGGTTAGTGATGTATTGAAGACCACCTCGCCAGACCGTTCCGTCTGCGCGCCAAAACTCTTACCACGAAAGATGCGCCCGTCTTCCAGCGCCAGTATTGCCTGCATTGCCTCTCCAGAGGAGTGGATTTTATAGATTCTAACAGCTTTGGCGGGCATAATCTGCCCCATCGCAGCAGCTTCCGGCTAAATCATTCTCTGGACACGAAAAAAGACCCGGAACAAGGCGTCCGAGCCTCTTTCTCACAGCAAAAAAATAATTGACCGCATCATTCAATCGGCCACCAAAACAACTGAAGCCGCCTTCAGCTAGACGAACATATCAGGACCGGGATGCCATCCACCATCAGCGGTTCCGTAAGGGCTGGCAACCACGACGGTATAGCCATCAGGATCGCGCATCCAGCACTCCCAGTGGTTCGGTCCGCCACTGCCGTCAGGAGGGTTGCGATGGCGGGGCATCACGATCTCGACACTCATCTCGGCAACCCGCTGCATCACCGCGTCGAAGTCTTCCACCTCGAACCAAAGCAGCACGCCATTACCGTAGGGTCTGTCGTTGCGATTGCCGATGGGGCCGTGATGATGTTCGACGTCAAAACTGTGCAGTTGCAGAATGAGTTGGCCGTCCTTCACCAACTGCTCGTATTGCGTGCCCCCGTGCGCTCCACGGCAGCCCAGCAGACGTTGATACCACCGGCTGCTGGCTTCTACATCCGTCACACAAATAAGAGGCTGGGGACGCATGGCCCCCAGCCTAACAGAACTTCCTGAATTTGGCGTGCAAATATCAACAAACTTCTTGAAACACCAAACTAGCGTCTGCGGTGATGACGATGACGACGGTGACGATGATGCACAGCAGCATTCGCCGGAGCAACAGTTCCGGCCAACATAACAAATGCGATGGCACCAAGGATCAGATTGCGAATCTTCATAGATATTGCCTCCCCCTCCGCTATTTCATCTTCAGAAATAGTCAGTTAGTAAGCGAAGCTTACTCTCTCAACTGCCTTACTTCCAACGCTCCAGCGTAAAACTTCAGAGAAGTTACCTGACTTATCATCTGCTGCACGCAACTCGACGGCATCTCTCCTACAATAGCTATCAAGAGGTATCAGGGCGTCCGAATGAACCTGCCGCAAAAGTCCGCTCTACTCGAGGCCACGCTCCGCGACCTCGGCAGCCTCCTCGTCGCCTACTCGGGCGGAACCGACTCCGCCTACCTCGCCTACGCCGCTCATCAAGCCCTCGGCGACAACATGCTCGCCGTCATCGCCGACTCTGCCTCTCTTCCCCGCGCAGAATTGGCCGCCGCTCTCGACTTCGCCTCCCGTCACAGCATCCCGGTCCAGATTCTGCATACCGAAGAACTCGAAAACCCCGACTACCAGCGCAACGACAGCAAACGCTGTTTCCACTGCAAGGACGAGCTGTTCACCCGCATGGAATCCGAGCGTGAGTCCCGCGGGTTCCAACACATCGCCTACGGTATGAACCTCGACGACCGCGGTGAGTTTCGCCCTGGCCAACAGGCCGCCACTGAGCATCACGCCGTTGCTCCCCTCGTCACCGCTGAGCTCACCAAAGCTGAAATTCGCCAGCTCGCTCACGAAGCCGGTCTGGAGCTATGGGACAAGCCCGCTTCTGCCTGTCTTGCCTCGCGCATCGAGTACGGCCGCCCCGTTACCCGCGAAAATCTCTCGCAGGTCGAGCAAGCCGAAGAGGCCCTCCACGCTCTGGGCTTCCAGCAGGTCCGCGTACGCCACCATGGCGACCTCGCCCGCATTGAGATTTCACGTACAGAACTACCTCGCGCCCTCTCGCTCGAGACCCTCGACCACATCACCGCTGCTCTGCGCCCGCTGGGCTTCCTCTACGTCACCCTCGACACGCAGGGCTATCGCTCCGGCAGCATGAACGATATCCTGCCCGCCACCGCCATCGCCCCTGCCGCAAAGTAAATTTCACCGCAAGCCGTGAAACAATAAGCCCATGCGTATCGCCTATCTCGACTGTTTTGCCGGCATCAGCGGAGACATGTTCCTCGGCGTTCTCCTCGACGCAGGACTCGCTCCCCAAGTCCTCCACGATGCCATCGCCTCCCTCAATCTCGGAGCCTCCCTCAATCTCGAAAGGGTCGACCGCAGCGGCATCTCCTCCACCCGCGTCCTCGTCTTCGATGGAACAGAGCCTGCCGAAAAAAGCACCCAGCCCGAGCTACACGGCTCTCACGACCACACGCGTACGCATACGTACGATCACACGCACAGTCACGATCATGCAGAAACGCACACCCACGAGAAGAAGCCCGAAGAGAAACCTCACCACCATGGACGCCATCTCAGCTCCATTCGCAAGATTATTAACGCCAGCACATTAGCCGACGAAGTGAAGCAGACCGCGATCCGCGCCTTCGAACTTCTTGGAGCCTCCGAAGCCAAGATCCACAACGTAGACGTCGAAAAAATTCACTTCCACGAAGTAGGCGCCATCGACGCTATCGTCGACATCGTGGCCGCCTCCGCAGGCATCCACGCCCTCGCCGTCGACAAATGGTTCTGCTCCCCGCTCAACGTCGGCGGCGGCTCCGTCGACTGCGCCCACGGACACTTCCCCGTTCCTGCCCCGGCCACCGCAGACCTTCTGCGAGGCCTGCCTACCTACACCGACTCCGCTGGCCCGCAGATGGAGCTGGTCACCCCGACCGGCGCAGCCATCCTCCGCGCCCTCTCGCCCACCTTCACCCAGCCGCCCGTCATGCGCGTCCATCGCATCGGCTACGGAGCAGGAGGACGCAACCCCAAGGGCTTCCCCAACGTCCTGCGCCTCAACATCGGCGAGTCGGCACAGGCCGCCAGCACAAATACCGTCACCGTCCTCGAAACCGCGCTCGACGACCTCACCCCGCAGATCATAGCCCACGTCGCCGAACAGGCTCTCCAGCAAGGCGCACTCGACGTCATGCTCACCCCGGTCGTCATGAAGAAGGGCCGTCCCGGCACGCTTCTCACCGTCCTCTGCGATCCGGAAAAAGCATCCGCCCTCGAGCACCTGCTGCTGCGCGAGACCAGCACCCTCGGCATCAGAATCCACCAGCAGCAGCGCTCCTGCCTCGACCGCAGCCATCAAACCGTCTCCACAGACTACGGAGAGATCCGCATCAAGGTAGGCTCACTCGGCCAGGATGCATTCAAGGAAGAGCTCAACGCCAATCCCGAGTTCGAGGACTGCCGCGCCGCCGCAGCAGCCCACAACGTCCCCGTCAAACAGGTCGTTCAATCGGCCATCGCCGCATATCACTCCGGCAAATCAAAATGAATAAAACATCCCTTCTCGAACTTCTGGCCGAAGTCCAGCGCGGCACCCTTACCCCGGAGCAAGCCTCCGGCCGCCTCGCCAACCTTCCCTTCGAAGACCTCGACTACGCCAAGATCGACCATCATCGCTCCCTTCGTAACGGTCTGCCAGAAGTCATCTACGCCGCAGGCAAATCGCCCGAGCACACCTCTGAGATCTTCGCCCGCATGGCCGCCACCGGCATCGACGTCCTCGCCACCCGCGCCGACGAGGCTACCGCAGCAGCCGTCCTCGCCGCCACTCCCACAGCGAAGTATCACCAACAGGCACGCGCCATCACCCTTCGCCAATCTCCCCCAGCCGCGCCGCACGGTCACGTCGCCGTCCTCTGCGCCGGAACCAGCGACCTTCCCGCCGCCGAAGAGGCAGCCATCACCGCCGAGCTATTCGGCGCAAAGGTCACACGCCTCTACGACGTCGGCGTCGCGGGCATCCATCGCCTGCTCGCCCAACGCGACATCCTCGCCACCGCCAACGCCGTCATCGTCTGCGCTGGCATGGAAGGCGCTCTGCCCAGCGTCGTCGGGGGCCTCGTCGCCGTTCCCGTCATTGCTGTCCCTACCTCCGTCGGCTACGGAGCCTCCTTCTCCGGAGCCGCCGCGCTTTTAGGCATGCTCAACTCCTGCTCGCCCAACGTCTGCGTCGTCAACATCGACAACGGCTTCGGAGCAGCCTACACCGCAACCATGATCGCCCGCGCCTCCCACAGGTAGCCTCTCCGCCCTCGGTTCGCATCCAAACCTGTACGCAAGCACACAGGAGAACCGCATGGAACGCAGGAGCTTCCTGAAGTCAGCCACCGCCGTCGGAATCGCCGCAGCCACCGGCAGCATGACCAGTCAGCCCGCAGCCGCCGCAAAGACTTCTGCTGCAACCACAAGACCTGAATCACCCGACATGATCTACCGCGAGCTTGGGCAAACCGGAGAGCGCGTCTCGGCCATCGGCCTCGGCGGCTTCCACGTCGGCAAGCAGCAGGACGCCAACGAGAGCATCCGTCTCATCCGCCAGTCCATCGACCGCGGTATTACCTTCATGGACAACTGCTGGGACTACAACAACGGCATCAGTGAAGTCCGCATGGGCCAGGCGCTGCGCGACGGCTATCGCAGCAAGGTCTTCCTGATGACCAAGATGGATGGCCGCACTAAAGAGGAGTACAACAGGCAGCTCGAAGAGTCCCTCGGCCGTCTCCAGACCGACGTCATCGATCTCGTCCAGTTCCACGAGATTATCCGCATGGAAGACCCCGACCGCGTCTTCGCTCCGGGCGGTGCTCTCGAGGCAGCCGTCGCCGCAAAGCAGGCGGGAAAGATTCGCTACATCGGCTTTACCGGGCACAAAGACCCAGCCGTCCATCTGCGCATGTTCGAGTTCGCGCAGAAGCACAGCTTCCGCTTCGACACCGTGCAGATGCCGGTCAACGTCATGGACGCTCACTTCCGTTCTTTTACGAAGGAGGTTATCCCGGTCGCGCTTAAGCAAGGCACCGGCATCCTCGCCATGAAGACCTTCGGCGACAACTACATTCTGCGCAGCAAGACGGTCGAGCCTATCGAAGCCCTGCACTACGGCCTCACCCAGCCCGTCTCGGTCGTCATCACAGGCATCGACTCAACTGCCGTTCTCGATCAGGCCATCCAGGCGACAAAGACCTTCAAGCCGCTCACCGAAACCCAGATTGCAACTCTGCTTGACCGCACCCGCGAAGCTGCCAGCGAAGGTAAGTTCGAGCTATTCAAGACCACCAATCACTTCGACGGAACCGCCGCCAACCCTAAGTGGCTGGGTTAAATGCAAAGGCCGGATGTCAGAGGACATCCGGCCTGAACTCTAAAACGTCTGCGTTTGACTACTGATTCACGCCGCTGGCAAGGAATCCGCCATCGACCACCAGGATCTCCCCGGTAACAAACGTAGCCGCATCGCTCGCGAGAAAGACAGCCGATCCAACCAGCTCTTCCGTCTTGCCGAACCTTCCCATAGGCGTCCTCAGCAGCAACTCTTTGCCGCGGTCGCTCTCGTCGAGCAGCTTCTGGTTCAGCGCGGTACGAAAGACTCCTGGCGCGATGGCATTCACGGTCACGCCCTGCGAGCTCCACTCGACGGCCAGCGATTTGGTCAACGCGCCAACCGCAGCCTTGCTCGCCGCGTAGGCCGTCACCTCTTTCAAGGAAACGAACGTATTGAGCGAAGCGATATTGATGATGCGGCCATAGCCGCGCTCCAGCATATGCTTGCCGAAGATCTGGCAGGCGCGCAGCGTTCCGGTGACGTTCGTGTCCATAATGTCGTCCCAGGTCTCTTCGGGAACGGTCAGCGTGGGCTCGCGCTTGATCTTGCCTGCGCAGTTAATCAGAATGTCGACCTTGCCAAACGCCTTCAGCGTTCCATCCAGCAACGCCTCGAGCGATGCACGATCTCCTACATCCGAAGTCAGCCGAAGCGCCTTGCGGCCCTTGGCCTCAATCGCCTTTGCAGCGTCCTCAACCTGTTCGGCGCGCCGCGAGCTCGCCACTACATCGGCGCCTGCCTCGGCCAGCCCAATCGCCATCGCCAGGCCGATGCCCGACGTTCCGCCAACTACCACAGCCGATTTGCCGCTCAGGTCAAACAACGGATGTCCCATCCACTCTCCTCTTTCTTTCAGTAATTCAGTCCAGACCCGCGTTCCCGCCTTTCATTGATCAAAGACGGGAACGCGGTCTGTTGTAGCTATAGACGGATATCTATCAGACAAAGCTCTAGCTGACAGATTTTATCGCTGGATTCGCGCCGATCCGCCGCTGGCAAACGCCTTGACCTGATCAAGAGTCGCCATCGTGGTATCGCCAGGGAAGGTGGTCATCAGCGCGCCGTGGGCCCATCCCAGCTTGATCGCCTCTTCGGGCTCCTGTCCGCTGAGCAGGCCATAGATGAATCCGGCTGCAAAACCATCTCCGCCGCCCACGCGATCGAGCACCTTCAGCTCAGCCGTAGGAGCATTGACCGTCTTGCCGTTCACCCACGCCACTGCGCTCCAGCTGTGGTGGTTCGTGTTATGAACCTCGCGCAGCGTTGTCGCAACGATCTTGATGTTGGGATAGCGCTTCACCACCTGATCGATCATGCCCAGGAAGACGCTCGGGTCGAGCTTGGAGCTGGCGCCAACTTCCGGGCCTTCAAAGCCGAGCCCCTTCTGCAGGTCCTCTTCGTTGCCGACCAGAACATCGACGTTCTCGACGATCTTGCCCAGCACTTCATGAGCGCGCTTGGCTCCGCCAACAGTCTTCCAGAGCTTCTCGCGATAGTTCAGGTCGAACGAGCAGATGACACCGGCAGCACGAGCCGCCTTGAGAGCTTCAATCAGCGTCTCCGCGGTCGATTCCGAGAGAGCGGAGAAGATTCCGCCGCTGTGGAACCAGCGAACGCCCTGACCGAAGATGGCCTTCCAGTCAAAGTCGCCCGGCTTGAGCAACGCCGCAGCTTCGTTGCAGCGGTTGTAGAACACCACCGGAGCGCGGACACCGAAGCCCTGATCGCTGTACACGGTCGCAATATTCGGTCCACGGGTTCCGTCGTGCTCGAAGTGCTTGTAGATCGGCTTGACGCCCATCGCACGCACACGCTCGGCAACCAGATCTCCAATCGGATAGTCCACCATCGCGGACGCAACGCCGGTGTTCAGCTTGAAGCAGTCCGACAGGTTCGCCGCGACATTGAACTCACCGCCGCTCACATGGATCGCAACCTCTGTCGCCTTGCGAAACGGGATAATGCCGGGATCGAGCCGGGTAACGAGTGCCCCGAGGGACAGAAAATCCAATGTGCCTTTTTCAGGAATTTTGAAGCCAAGATTCATTGCGCCATTCTCCTCAATTTTCGATGCCCCAGCCGGGGCATGACTCTATCCATAATAGCGATTCAACGATCAACTCCAAACAAATGCCGGAGTTTTCCTCAAAGAATGCCGCTACTGTCCAAGGAATACCGGACGAATGTGCCGCTCAAATAAATTCGTGGTCACATTCTTCGCTACGACGTCCTCATTTGCCTCAAGCGCCTTCAGATAACGATCGCCCAGCTTGGCCGCAACCTTGAAGCCGACGTGCAGCAACTGCCGGAAGCTCTGGTTATACGCCTTGTTGCCCTGATCATGGCGCAAAGCCGAGGTGTACTGCTCACTGGTCCACCCATTTACGACTTCGGGCTTCGGCAGCTTGGTCGGATCGATGTCGATGACGGTCGCGTAGGGAGCGCAAAGTTCTTCGCTATGGGCATAGGCTTCGGCATAGACCTCTTTGGCAATCTCGAGGCCGTTTCCACCGGCTTCGGCCAATCCGATCAGTTCTTCCAGCCAGGTCGTTCCAGCCGTCTTCATATGGACACCGGCGTCAAACTTCTTCACCGCGTCGTGAACTGCCTTATAGATCGAGAACTTATCCGAGCCGGAGTGAATGCTGAGCTTGAGATTGTCAGGCAAACCGTAGGTCTTGATGGCAAAAGCGATAGTTGCCAGATCTTCGTTGAACTCTTTGGTGAACTGGGCGACATCGCCGACGTAATCGACACCCTTATTGAAGCGGCCGGTGAACTTGGGCGCAATCGTCTGGATGGGAATCTTCTCGTCGGAGATTGCAGCAAGAATAATCAGCAACTCCACCGGAGTCTGAGGATAGTCGGTCTCGTCCATCGAGACCTCGGGGATAAACTTGCCCTCCCCCTTCTTCTCCACCAGAAAGCGGTAGATGCGACCGGCATCCTGCACCGCGGCGAGAAACTTGTTCGCAACGCCTGTAACAAAGGCCACATCGGTCTTGAAGGGCTCATCGATGTGCGGAATCGTCACCGTGCCTACCAGTTCGGGATGGCGCTTCACAAACGCTTCCACATCCTTCGGATCAGCAGGCTGGCCGATCAGGTCGGCAACGTCGAGGGTGAAGAAGTCGCAAGGCTCCAGGAACCGTCCCACCGTCTTCAGATTGATGTGGTCGGCGTCCAGAAAGTATGGGTTGGTCCAGCCAAGTTCCTTCACGGCAGCATCAGCGGCAGCGCGAGTCTGGCTCGGCTCCGACCCGATAATCATGTGCTCGCGGTTGGACTTGTTCCACACCGGAACTACCACAACCCCGGCATCGGCAGCCAGAATACATGCCGCAAGCTGCGCCTTGGCCTGATGCGCAAACCGGTCACCCACGCCCAGTGAAAACTTCGGAAGCTTCAATCCCTCGCTCATAGAAAACCCTTCTCTTCTCAGATCTAATTGGTCTAACCAATTTCCAGTTACACCAGAATACTCACTAATCCGGCTCTGCGGCAAATTGATTATTTTTTGAAGCGGCCTTCATAGGCCCAGAGGCCGAGTCCGGGGTTGGAGATGTAGAAGATTTCTTCCCCATCGACCGTGTTCCAGCCATCTTGGAGCGTTTCTGGGTTGTACTTCTTCAGGGCTTCGGACAGATCGCCGTACTCGTAGTGGACGCTCTCGATCTCCTCGCGAGTCAGATGGCCGGGACAGTAGCGAATGGTGAATCGCCCTTCACTGGAGCCGTGGATAAGATGGGCAGCCGCGCTCAGGTTTCCTGCCAGCTGAGGGTCTTCCTTCACTGCTTCGAGTGTCTTCGGAGTTCCGCAGTAGCCGTATTTGCGGATGAGCTTATCGATGGCCGCATCTTCACCAAACTCATGGACACCGGGGGCGAGGACGATCAGTTCGGCGTTGTCGGCCAGAGCCATGCGGGTGCGATAGACGCTCTTGTTGCCCAGCCAGGTGCTGCGAAACTCGTGCGGATCGAGGAAGACGACCGCTTTTTTGATCTCGCGGTCCATCATCTTGAAGTTCACTTTAAGGCTAAGCTCGGCTGCGAGTTCAAAGCACTCGATATCGTCGCCGATGTACATACCGCGAATGACCAGTTCACCCGCGTCATTCTTGCTCACGACGGTCTGCACGTACACGATTGGCAGATTCTGGGCGAAGTGGTCGCTGGCGTAGTTCAGTACACGGCGCACCGGAGTATCGGCGCGGCCCATCATGCGCTCCATGCCGTAGACGGCGCCGAGAAAGTGGCTCCGATGAATGCCCATCGAGCCGCCGGTACCCACAAAGATGTTCTTGTTGTAGTTCGCCATGCCCACAACCTCGTGGGGAACCACCTGTCCGATGGACAGAATCAGGTCGTGGCCACCGTCGCGGAGCAGCTTGTTCACCTGTGCCGGCCAGGTGTAGTCCAGCTTGCCCTCGCTGACCTCGTACATGAACTCGCTCGGGACCTCACCGAGCGTGACGATGTCGTTGCGCCAGTCGTGGACGCGGAACAGACCCCGTGGAGTCTTGCCAAACATGATGGAGATCTCTTCGTCGGTCATCCCCTTATGGGTTCCGAGAGCGGGCAGCACGTCAACCAGATTTTCGCCGTAGTAGTCCCAGGCCATCTCGGTCAGGACGCCGCTTTGCGAGTGCATTCGCGTGAAATCGGGGGGAACCGCCAGAACTTTCTTCCGTTTTCCCAGCTTGTCGAGGGCGCTGAACAACCCTGCCCGTACATCACTCGGTGACATCTCCGTCGTCGCACTTCCAGCAGCAAAAAAGAGGCTCATGTTCCTCATCTTACTCTGTAGCGACGAGTGTTATACAGTCCAACAGAGGAGTTCCCCATGACTGAGCAAGACCTGACCATCCCCATGCCGGACGGCACAGCCGACGCCGTTCTCTTCTCGCCTGACTCCTCTACTCCGCTGCCGGGAGTGATCCATCTGCCGGACATCGGCGGCATTCGCGAGGCACATCGCAGCATGGCTCGACGCCTCTCGCATGAAGGCTATACCGTGCTTCTGGTCAATCCGTTCTACCGCACCAGCCGTTCCCCGGTCTTCGACTTTCCGCGCGTCTCTGGAGAGCCACGCACCATGCAGCGCATGGCCGAGTTGATGGGGCCGCTTACAGCGCATGCACAGGAGCGTGATGTTGCCGCCTATGTTGATTTTCTGGAAGCACACCCGGCTTTTCGCCCGGGCCAGATGGGCGTTGTAGGCTATTGCTTCAGCGGAGCGATGGCGCTGCGAGCAGCGGCGGTGCGGTCATCGCTGATCGCGGCAGCAGCTTCGTTCCACGGCGGAGGGTTGTACAAGGCCGGAGATCCGACGAGTCCGCATCTGGTTCTGCCTCAGGTTGTCGCCCGGCTCTACTTCGGCCATGCCGACCAGGACAAGAGCATGGACGCCACAGCGATCCAGGGTCTGAATCAGGCTCTGGCAGATTGGGGCGAAGAGTATGAGAGCGAGATATACGTCGGAGCGCGCCACGGCTGGACCGTGCCCGACAATCCGGTGTTCAATCCCGAACAGGCCGATCGCGCCTTTGAAAAGCTGACAACGCTATTGGCTCAGACCATTGCCTAAGAAGCCTTCGGGAAATTGATCTTACAATTTCGAAAATAAAAGCGGCTCTCGGTGTCACCGAGAGCCGCTTTTTAATCGCACCGTGGTTGGTGTGACGCTCTACAGCTTGTAGGCCTTTCTCACCAGGTTGACGGTCAGGTCTTCGATCACCTCAAAGGCCTCGTCTTCATCGAGACGCCCCTCTGCCACCAACCTGCCGAGGAAGGCGCAGTCGATGCGACGGGCCACGTCGTGACGTGCCGGGATCGACAGGAAGGCGCGGGTGTCGTCGTTGAAGCCGACCGTGTTGTAGAAGCCGGCGGTCTCCGTCGCCTGCTCTCGGAAACGCATCATGCCCTCGGGCGAGTCGTGGAACCACCACGGCGGGCCAAGGCGCAACGCGGGATAGTGACCGGCCAACGGAGCCAGCTCGCGGGAGAAAGTGGTCTCGTCGAGCGTAAAGAGAATAAAGGTCAGCCGCGTATCGTTGCCGTACTTATCGAGCAGCGGACGCAGAGCGCGAACATACTCTGTAGGAGAGGGCATGTCGGCTCCCTTGTCGCGCCCGAACTTCTCGTAGACGAGCTTGTTGTGGTTGCGCACAGAACCAGGGTGCAACTGCATGGTGAAGCCATCCTCGACGCTCATGCCTGCCATCTCGGTCAGCATCTGCGCCTGGAAGAGTTGCTGGTCCTCGGGCGAAGACTTGCCGGAGAGAATGCGCTGGTAGAGTGCTTCCGCCGCGCCAGCGTCAAGGTCTGCCGTCAGCGCGGTGAGGTGACCATGGTCGGTTGCGGTGGCTCCCATGGACTTGAAGAAGGCGCGGCGGTTGCGCAGGGCGTTGAGATAGCCCTTGAAGGTGCCAATGTGCTCGCCGCTGATCGCGCCCAGCTTCTCGATGTTCTGGATGAAGCCTGCATACTCGGCGTCGATGACGGAGTCAGGACGGAAGGTGGGCAGAATGCGGGCCTTCCACCCGGACTCTTTGATGGCCTTATGGAACTCCAACGTGTCGAGCGGCGTGTCGGTCGTCGAGAGCACTTCAATGTTGAACTGCTTATACAGCGCACGAGGACGGAACGCGGGCGTCTGTAACGCCTTGTCGATGATGTCGTAGTAAGCGTCGGCATTGTCCGGGCTAAGACGGTCCTTCAAACCGAACTGCTTTTCGAAGGCATAGTCGAGCCACAGCCGGGTCGGCGTTCCGCGAAAGAGATAGTAGTGCTTGGCGAAGATACGCCAAACCTCGCGGGGATCAGAGGACTCCTTACCATCGACCTGGGGAACCCCAAGTGACTCCAGCGAGACGCCCTGCGAGTAGAGCATGCGAAAGACGTAGTGATCGGGAGTGATGAACAGTGCAGACGGATTGGGAAAGGCCTTGTCTTCAGCAAACCAGCGCGGATCGGTGTGGCCATGCGGCGAAATGATGGGAAGCTTCCGCGCCGTCTCGTACAGCTTCGCGGCCACCGAACGGGCCGCACTATCCGAAGGAAATAACCTGTTTTCATCAAGCATCGTCTTTTGTCACCTCTCCAAAAAGCAATTGCGCATGAATACGCTGCCCTTTGAAGCCTATCAAAATTGGTCGCACCACGAACAATACCTGCTCAATCCACGCCGCAATAGCGGAAAAAGCGGATGATTCCTTGATTTCGCAACGATAAGCGCGCGATTAGGAAGCAGGACTTTCCATCACAGTGACGTGACGAAACGAAAAAAGGACGCTCCGAGGAGCGTCCTTTTTCGAAAGTACAGATATTTACGGGATGTAGTAACGCATGCTCGTGAACACCATGTTGTTGGTGGCCTTCGGCGCTCCGCCTACGCCAGCCCAAGCGTTGCGCGTCAGGTAGCTGTACTCCATGGCGTACTGCAACCGGCCGTACTTGGGGCTGCTGTAGAAGCGGTAGGTGAAGCCTGCGGTGCCCTCAATCACTGCGCGGGTTGCCCCCGTGCAGTTTGCCGGAACACCGGGATTGTAACCAGTGCTTCCTGAGGGGACAGTTTCCGTGCCGCAGCCAGTGTTCGAGGCTGTGATCGGCGCATAGCCGGTCAGCTTGCCTGCATTAGGTCCGGTCAGGTTCAGGAAGGTCGTGCGCTGCGCATACTCGCCACCGGCGTAGCCGAAGAGATCGAGCTTCTTGGCGGGGTGCAGTTCGAGCGAGAACAGGCCCTGGTCGGCTTTGATGGTCGCCAGCGTTCCGTCCGGGTGAACCGTGGTGTCAGGCAGCGTCGAGGTGCCATACCGGCCCACGCCTGTACCAGTCAGGATATGAACGCCTACGTCAGCAAAGTGCGTTACCGGAACACGAGCGTTGAAGAAGAAGCCGCCGCCGGTCTTGGTGTCGTTGGCCGCACCGGCTGTTCCGGTCGTAGGAACAGTGGTGACGCCGGGGTAGTAGCGATCGCGGAAGAAGCGGGCGAGACCGCCGATCTCGTAGTGGCCAATCTTCGGGTCGAAGGCAGCCTTCACGATCACATCGGGCGCTACGTTATTGGAGTAGTTCGCGGTGGAGTTATACAAGCCGCCGCCGGTTCCTGCATTGCCGAAGAAAAAGTTCGAGTTCGCATTGGTCGCCGAGAAGATGTTCTGTGCATTCTCAAGCGCTATGGCCACGGTCGTCATACCGAGCTTCTGCTGGATGCGGACGCCTGGCTGACGTGCCCAGCTGAAACCGACATGGTACTGAGCGTCGATAACCATCGGCAGGTTCTCAGTGCGGTTGTCAGTTCCCTTCTTGGTCTCGGTAACAAGCGACCACATCTGGCCGCCGGTGATAGCGAAACCACGCTGCGTCGCGATCTGTCCCCAGATCTGGCGCTGGCGCAGGGTGTAGCTGTTGCTCTGATTGTCGTTGCTGGTGACGCCTGCGGAGAGGAAGTCGGCCTCGACGTAACCGGAGAGCTTGAATGCTCTGGTGTTGCCTTCGAACAAGCCACCGATACGGCTCTGGCGTCCGGAGAAGTTGAACTCGCTGGTGTGGGCCTGAGCTGCTCCCGGGTAGGGGGTGGAGTTGAAAGGCGTGTTCACGTCCGAGTTCAGCGAGCGCTGACGGTAAACGGATTCAGCCGCGAAGAAGGCAACCGGCGTGATCTTGATTCCACGGTAATGAAGCGCCATGGGCTCATCGATCTCCTTCATCACGTCCTTCTTGGTATCGCTGATCGTCTGCGCGAGTGTCTCGTTCTTCGCTTTGAGATCGGTCACGTTGGTGTTCAGCGTGTTGACGGCATCAGTGTTGGCCTGAACGCTCGAGCTGACTCCCGCTGCCTGAGACTGCGCCTGAGCAGCCGCGGCATTAGCTGCCTGGGCATCCTGCGTGGCAGTCGCCAGCTTCGCATCCTTGTCGGCGTTCTGCTGCTTCAGGCTGTCGATCTGTACCTGCTGGCTCTGCATCTGTTCGCGCAGTTCGCGAATCTCGCGCTCTGTCGCGCTCTCCGCCTTCTTTTTGACAACTTTCTTATGGGTTGCTTTCTTTGGCTGCGTGGTGCTGGTCTGCGCTTGCATCGATACCGTACATAAAACCAGCATCGCTGTCATCGCTGCTCGTACTTGCTTCGTCATTGGACCCCTCAGGTTGAACAGGACATCCGCGCGCGAGATTAGCGGGGCTTCTCTTAAGGCCAAAAACCACGCGCAGCGTCGTTCCTTTGAGGGCATGGTTGCAAAGAAATGTGAATAGAACGAGAATTTCTCTTTCTATTCACATTCTTTTGACGCAACATTCAAAAACTGCCGCCGAGACAGCCTCACTAAAGGCACTGCACAAAACGGCTGCCGGGCTGATATATCGTTACGTATGCTATTTTTTCGCAGCGGGCTCCTTCTTCTCTCACTGACGACCCTCGCCTCCGCGCAGTCTTCCATCAAGCTGATCCCGATGCCGCGGGAGATCCACGCGACTGCCGACGTACCGATCCCGAATGGCGTCCGCATCGTCTGCGACGCGCCCTGCTCAGAAGAAGACCACTTTGCTGCCACCGATCTGGGGACGAGCCTGCAGGAGCGCAATATCTCCTCGGTGTCGCCATCAGGATTCGTCGTCGAGCTGACCCGGCTCGCCAACCACCCGGTTGCGGACTTTACCGCCGAGATGAAGCCCGAGGGCTATGTCATCTCCTCCGGCCACAACACGCTCACCGTCACCGCCTCCACCGCCGAAGGCCTCTTCTACGGAGCGCAGACGGTCAAGCAGTTGATCGTGGGCGACGGCCCTCGAGCCATCCTGCGCGGTGCGAACATTCGCGACTGGCCGGCGATGAAGTATCGCGGCCTCGACGACGATCTCTCACGCGGGCCAGTACCTACGCTCGACTTTCAGAAGAAGCAGATTCGTACCATCGCCGCCTACAAGATCAATATCTACTCGCCTTACTTTGAGCACACCCAGCAGTATGCCTCCAATCCTTTAATGGCGCCTCCGGGCGGCAGCATCAGTGCCGCCGATGCAAAGACGCTGGTGGCATATGCGAAGGCCTACCACGTAACGATCATTCCCGAACAGGAGGCCTTCGGCCATCTCCATCACAATCTGACTTGGGAGCAGTATGCTCAGCTTGCTGAAAATCCCCATGGAGCTGTGCTCGCACCCGGCCAGCCCGGATCGATTCCCCTGATCCAGCAGATGTTCGGCGAGCTTGCCGCGCTCTATCCGGGACCGTTTCTACATATCGGCGCAGATGAGACTCAGGATCTCGGCACCGGACAGACCAAGGCCGACGTCGACGCGCGCGGCCTTGGCGCGGTCTACCTCGACTTCATGCAGCGCATCGTCACTGCATTGCAGCCGCTGCATCGCAAGCTCCTCTTCTGGGGCGATATCGCGCAGGACTCGCCCGATCTGCTCAAGAAGATGCCGCAGTCGTTCAAAGATTCGACTATCGCCGTTGCCTGGACCTATAACCCTGAGCCGCGCGGCTTCGACCGTTACCTCACACCGTTCACCAACGCCGGCTTTGAGACCTGGGTTGCTCCCGGCGTCAACAACTGGTCACGCGTCTATCCCAATAACAACCTCGCGCTGCTGAACATTCAGGGCTTCATTCGCGATGGCCAGCGGCTCGGCTCGACCGGAGCGCTGAATACGATCTGGAACGACGACGGCGAAGGCCTTGAAAACATGAACTGGTACGGCATCCTCTTTGGTGCCGCTGCCTCGTGGCAAAAGGGCGAATCGTCGATTCCGCAATTTCAAGACTCCTACGCCCAGGTCTTTCACGGCGATATGACCGGCGATCTTAACGAAGCGCAGAAGGAGATGATGCTGGCCCACGCTCTCCTGAAGCAGCAGGCCAAGACCGGCGACGGCTCCGATGGCCTCTTCTGGCTCGATCCCTTTAGCAAGGACGGCCAGACCTATGCAGACAAGATTCGGCCCTACACTCACGAGCTTCGCCTGCACGCGGAGCGGGCACTCACGCTCATCGCTCAGGCGCGCGCCGCTGCACCTGCTCCGCCAAAGCCGTTTACCGCTACTGCGGCACCTTACAACCCTGCCGATGCCTATCCCTCCAATCCCACCAGCCTGCGCGAGACAGATGCGATTGACGCACTTGAGTTGGGTGCGCGGCGCATGGACTTCATCGGTCTCAAGTTTCAGCTCGCCGATGAGATTACGCAGGGGTATCAACGCGCCTATGACATGCGCATGACCACTGACCGTAAACAACGCCAGGCCGTCGCCCGCGAGCTCTCCGACATCAACGGCACCAACGGGCGCATCGCCGACATACGCGACACCTACTCCCTGATCCGCGATCTCTATCAGCAGGCGTGGCTCCGGTCGAACCGACCCTACGCTCTGCGGCCCGTGCTCGAACACTACGACTACACCATCGGCCAGTGGCTCGCGCTTAGTGACAAGGTTCGCGTCGCGCAGCGGCAGTGGTCCGACAGCCACACGCTGCCAACCGCGGCAGAGGTTGGCATTCCGGCCCCGCCACCTGCAACGGCCCGCTAGGAAACGCACTAAACTAATCTCGATGCCAACCACTCTCACCGCGCGCCAGCTTCATATCCCACAGGGCACCATCGACCATCCTGTCATCGTCATCGATGACGACGGTCTGATTGCCAGCATCCACTCTGACCCGACCAACAAGTCGGAAGACGTGTTGACCACAACCTTTCTCGATATCCACACGCACGGCGCGGCCAACTACGACGTCATGCATGCCAGCGCCGCAGAGCTTGGCGTTGTGAACAGGTTCCTTGCTACCCGTGGCGTCGGCCATTATCTACCGACCACCGTCACCGCTCCGATCGATCAGACGCTGCGCTCGCTTGAATCCTTGGCCAACGCCGTCGAGTCGCGGACTCCCGCCAATGAAGCGAGACCCGTCGGCATCCATCTCGAAGGCCCCTTCATCTCGCACGCCAAAAAGGGCGTTCATCCTCCTGCCGACATTCTGCCGCCGGATATCGCTCTCTTTGATCGCTTTCAGCAGGCCGCTCGCGGACATATCCGCCTCATCACCATTGCGCCCGAGATTCCCGGCGCGCTCGCCCTCATCAAGCACGCTGCAACTCATGGCGTAAGGGTCAGCATCGGCCACACCGACGCTACATCGGAACAGGCCCTGGCCGCAATCGACGCTGGAGCCCGCAGCGCAACACACACCTTCAACGCCATGCGTGCGCTCGACCATCGCGCCCCCGGCGTCATCGCCACCGTGCTCGACGACGATCGCCTCTTTGCCGAGCTGATCTGCGACGGCGTCCACGTCGATCCATCCATGGTTCGTCTCTGGCTCAAAGCCAAGGGAGCAGACAAGGCCATCCTCGTAACCGATAGTATGTCTGCCGCAGGCATGCCAGATGGAACCTACACGCTCGGCACGTTTCAGGTCGAGGTCGCCGATGGCCGCGCTATGGCGAATGGAAGCCTCGCAGGAAGCGTTCTAACCATGGACCGCGCCGTCGCCAATCTACAGCGCTTCACCGGCTCGCCTCTTGGTACAGCGGTGCGGCTGGCATCGCACAACCCTGCGAAGCTGTTGGGAATGGAAGACGTAATTGCCAATCCCATCGCCGGCCAGCCCGCAGACTTCAACGTCTTCAACGCCACGGGCGAACACAAGGCCACCATCCTGAACGGAGCTCGCATTCAACTCTAGGTTTACCCACACACGGAACAAGGCAAAACGCCGCTACACGGCGCTGGCTTCCCTGCCCCAAAGTCTGGCATTCTGAAAGACCATGCCTTTTCCGTCCAAACCCGTCCCTTCTATCGGCATCGACTTCGGAACGACTAACAGTTCTATCGCCCTTGCCACGCCCGAGGGCGCCGTCGAACTGGTCTCGTTTCCCACGGCAACGGCGAGCATCGAATCCTTTCGCTCCATCCTTTATCTGGAACAGCATAAACACGCCGGTCGCACGCAGATCAAAAGCTACACCGGACCATCCGGCATCGAGCACTACCTTCAAGCGGAACACAAGGGCAGGCTCATCCAGTCGTTGAAGTCCTATCTCACCAGCCGCACGCTTACCGGGACCGAGGTCTTTGGCCGCCGCTACAGCATCGAAGACCTCATCTCGCGCATCCTCACCGACCTGCGCCTGCGAGCAGAGCAGCAGTTCGGCCAGCCCATCCGTCACGCCACCGTGGGCCGCCCTGTTCGCTTCGTCGGCGCAGACTCAGTCGACGACGACACCTTCGCGCAGGAGCGTCTGCGCGAGGCCTTCACCCACGCAGGCTTCACCTCCATCGATTTTGAGATGGAACCCATCGCCGCGGCCTACTCCTACGAGTCCACGCTCGACCACGACGAGCTCATCCTCATCGGCGACTTCGGAGGAGGAACAAGCGATTTCTCTCTACTGCATGTCGGCCCCGGTGTTCGCAAGCGTGGCCGCACCGCGCAGGACCTGCTCGGCAACAGCGGCCTGGGTCTGGCAGGCGATGCCTTCGACGCGCGCATCGTGCGCAAGCTGGTCTCGCCAGCCCTCGGCGCAGACTCGCTTGCACGCTCGCTCGGCAAATTACTGCCCGCTGTGCCTGCATGGATCTACGCCAATCTCGAACGCTGGCACTACCTGTCGTTCCTCAAAACGCGCAACGTCAGTCAGATTCTCAAAAGTGCTCGCGCCAATGCCCTGGAGCCGGAGAAGATCGAAGCTCTCATTACGCTGATCGACGAAGACCTGGGCTACCAGTTGCATCAGGCCGTGCAGCGGCTCAAGATTGCGCTCTCGCGCAACGAATCCGCACAGTTCTCCTTCCGCGACGGCAGCATGGACATCCGCGCCGAGGTCGCTCGCAGCGACTTCGAATCATGGATCGACGAAGACCTGCAATCCATCGAACAATGTGTCGATGGCCTATTAGCAACGACGGGCATCTCCGCCAAAACGGTGGATCGCGTCTTCCTTACCGGAGGAACCAGCTTTGTGCCCTCCGTACGCCGCATCTTCGAAAGCCGCTTCACTGCCGAACGCCTGCGTACCGGCAACGAGTTCACCTCGGTCGCTCGCGGCCTCGCACTGAAGGCCCGCGAAAGCGCCCAATAGCTCTCCCTGTCAGCCCGCGGCTGTACGAGCTCGCCACAACGCGCCTTCCAGCGCATTGACTGCGCCTTCAAGCACGTAAGTCTGCGGCGCAGATTCTTTCAGCGCAGCGATCATCGTCTCCCGCACGATCGTTACGTGCTCCAGAATGCTGCCCACATAAGCAACCCCAATGGGGTCCTTGCTATCGCCTGAGGTCTCCATCATCTTGACCGCCACCAGCGTGATCAGCTCGGCCAGGTCAGCGCCCGCCCGCTGCAACACGGCCCGCGCCATCTCATCGCCGCCCTCGGCGCACCGCACTACCAGCGGAACCAGCGCCGCAAAGTCCGGCCCCGGACGGTCGTTTCCCTTCTCGACGACCTCGCCCAGAGAACCCAGCCCCCATGCCGCCTGAACCTCCGCCAGCAGGTTCGTCTTGATCCCGCGGTCCTTCGCCCAGAACCCAGCGCGCACCGCTTCCACACCGATCCACCAACCCGATCCCTCATCTGCCAGCACCGGCCCCCAGCCGCCTACGGGATACATCGTGCCATCCGCGCTGCGGCCAAGAAAGATCGATCCTGTTCCCGATACCGCCAGAATCCCCGGGCCGCCGCGGAATGCGCCATCAAGAGCAATCTCCTCGTCGCCGCATACCTCGACCGCGCCGCTCACCATGGCTCGCATCTCTGTGTCGCACCACTCACGCACCGCTGGAATCGAAACTCCGCCGATGCCCACGCAGCTTCCCGTCACCTGCTGCAGGCTCACTCCCGCCATCGTCGCAGTCTCTTCTAGAAGCCGACGCAACCGCGCCGTGGCCTCGACCTCGCCTACGCGCATCAGCTTGATGCTTCCGCAATCCGTTCGTCCAAGAATTTTGGTTTCATCTGCCAGAACACATCTGGTCTTGGTTCCGCCCGCATCAATGCCGATAAAATAAGCCAAGTTTTCCAGTCTCCCATCGTCGCGCAAGCCATTGCAGCGCCCTCACCGTTATCATAATGTGCGCAAGGGAATGCCGTCAGGCAGCCTTCAAAGGAGAGTCGCATTGACCGGTTGTTTCGAAGCCCTGGCGCTGGCGGTGCCAACACGTCTCCACCCCGTCGATCTCGCTCTCATCGCCCTCTATCTCATCGGTATCACGCTCTTCGGGCTGCGCTTCCGGTCCAGAAAAACCACCGATGGACGCTCGCTCAAAAGCTACTTTCTCGCCGATCGCTCCATCCCTTGGTGGGCCATCGCTCTCTCTATCGTCTCGGCTGAAACCAGCACGCTCACCATCATCTCTATTCCCGGCCTCGCCTTTGGCGGGGACTTCGGCTTTCTGCAAGTTGTCTTCGGCTACCTGGTCGGGCGCATCGTCGTCGCCGCCATCTTCCTTCCCAAGTACTTCCAGGGAGAGATGCTCACTGCCTACCAACTCATCGACAAGCGCTTCGGTCCCACACTGCACAAGGTCACCGCTCTCCTCTTCCTGCTCACGCGCGCAGCAGCAGAAGGCGTGCGCGTCTTTGCCGTCTCTATCGTAGTAGGCATCGCCATCGGGACACGCGATGTGCTGTCCATCGCCATCATCTCCGCACTCACCCTGCTCTACACCTTCGAGGGCGGAATGGCCGCCGTCATTTGGACGGACGTTGTGCAGATGATCATCTATATCGGCGGAACGCTCGTCGCCATGGCCACCCTCGGAACGCACGTACCCGGCGGATGGTCGCAGATCCACACCGTCGCTGCCGCAGCAGGCAAGTTCCACCTCTTCCACTTCGCGCTCAACCTCACCGAGACCTACACCTTCTGGGCCGGGCTGATCGGCGGTACCTTCCTCACCATGGCATCGCACGGCACAGATCAACTGATGGTGCAGCGCATGCTCGCTGCCCGCAACCTGCGCCAGTCCATCGTCGCACTGCTATCGAGCGGCGTCATCATTCTCTTCCAGTTCACGCTCTTCCTGCTCATCGGCGCGGGTCTCTTCGTCTTCTACGGCATGCATCCCACAGCCTTCGCCTCCGCCGATAGAATCTTTCCCACCTTCATCGTTCGCGAGATGCCGATCGGCGTCGCCGGTCTTCTCGTCGCAGCGATCCTTGCCGCAGCCATGTCCAACCTCAGCGCCGCACTCAACTCGCTCTCAAGCACAACCGTCGTAGACTTCTATATGCACTGGCGACCCACAGCAGATGACCGCGAACGCATGATGATCTCCCGCTCCTCCACCATAGTCTGGGCATTCGTGCTCTTCGCCATCGCCGTCTACAGCGTCCACGCCGGAGGCAAAGGCCACGTCGTCGAAATCGGCCTCTCCATCGCCTCGGTCGCCTATGGTGCGCTGCTCGGTGTCTTCCTTCTCGGCACACTTACGCGCTATGCCACCCAGACTGGAGCAATACTCGGGATGATCGCCGGCTTTGCGCTCAACATTCTGCTCTGGCTCCATACCGATCCCATCACGCTCGGTCCCATAACGATCCCGCACATCGCCTGGACCTGGTACGTCTTTATCGGCGCGCTTACAACCTTCGGAATCGGCACTGTTGCCAGCTTCATCTTTCGCAGCAAGCACAAAGCCAAAATCCTGACTACCGCACTGTTGGCCATCCTTGCCTTCCACGCAAAACCTGCCGAAGCGCAAGTACGAGCGCCTCACCTGCAGCACAGTTTCTCCGTTACCAAAGAAGACTCCACCGCATCCCCGAACTTCGCAGCGATCAGCAACCTCGTCAACGATGCCGTCGCGCAAAAGAAGCTCCCCGGCGCAGTCGTGCTCATCGGTCACGACAATAAAATTGTCTTCGAGCAAGCCTATGGCCACCGTTCGCTCGAACCCAACGTAGAGCCGATGACCGAAGACACCATCTTCGACATGGCCTCCCTCAGCAAGTGCCTCTCTACCGCAGTTGCCGTCATGCAGCTCTACGAAGAGCACAAGCTCAACTTCGACGATCCTGTAGCAAAGTATTTTCCCGCTTTCGCCGCAAACGGCAAAGAAAATGTAACCATCCGTGAGCTGCTGACGCACTACTCCGGCCTGCCTCCCGACATCAACCTCAAAGACACTCCCTGGGGTCTGTCAGCGCCAGACAAAGCCGAAGGCATCCGCCGCGCTCTCAACTCACCACTCGTCACTGCGCCCGGCACTCACTTCGAATACTCCGACATCAACTTCATCACGCTCGGCGCACTCGTCGAAAAACTTAGCGGTGAATCGCTCGACGTCTACGCGCAGCAGCACATCTTCACACCGCTTCACATGACCCACACACGCTATCTGCCATTTGCAGAGGCCTGTGGCCCTCACGAAACTCTCGGCGCTGCCATCGCACTTTCAACACCACCGCGCCTGCTCCAATCCGGGGAGTCCTCAACCGCAGTCTTCAAGGATTACTCCTGCCCTCCGCCTCACTGGATCACCTCCGCGATCATTCCCCATATCGCTCCCACAACCTACGATGACGAAGGCACCTCCGCCACCAATCCCGACTTCGGCCACATGCTTCGCGGCACCGTCAACGACCCCACCACCCGCCGCATGGGCGGAGTAGCCGGACACGCAGGCGTCTTCAGTACGGCCTCCGACGTGGCACTCTTCGCACAAGCCTTACTCGATAAGCTCACAAAAAATACCGGCCCCTTCCCGCTGAAACAATCCACGCTTGAACTGATGACAAAACCCGAACAGCCGTCATCCGCAGAAACCAGGGCCACCATCTTCATCCCCGACGGCAAAACCACCAAAGGCGTTGCCACACGAGGCTTCGGGTGGGACATCAACTCCGCCTTCTCGCGCCCGCGCGGTGGCGTCTTCCCCATAGGCTCCTTCGGACACACCGGCTTCACCGGTACCTCGTTGTGGATGGACCCTGCCAGCAACAGCTACGTCATCCTTCTCAGCAATGCAGTCCATCCTCGCGGCAATCCGCCAATCTCTGTCCTGCGAGGCGAGATCGCTACCGCAGCAGGCGAGGCGCTACACCTCAACGAAGGCATCGCCGCCACTACGACCGAAAGCAGCGCTCCGACCCTCACCGGCATCGATGTCCTTGAATCAACCAACTACGCCGCACTTGCCGAAGCTGCTAAACGCCATAACAACCACCTGCGCCTCGGCCTGCTCACCAACCAGTCCGGCCTCGACAGCAAGGGACGCCGCACCGTCGATCTCCTCGCCACCGACGCTCCCAAATTCGTTCCCGGCCTTACGCTCACGACGCTCTTTTCACCGGAGCACGGTATCTTCGGCAAACAGGACACCACCAAGATCGCAGCCGAGACCGATCCCGACACGCATCTCCCCGTCATCAGCCTCTACGGTCCCAAAGACTCCGACAAGCGCCCCAAGCCCGAAGACCTCGCTAAACTCGACGCCGTAGTCATCGACCTCCAAGATGCAGGCGTGCGCTTCTACACCTATGAGACCGTCGTCGGCTACTTCCTCGAAGCCGCCGCACAGGCGCACATCGAAGTCATCCTCCTCGACCGCCCCAACCCTATCGGCGGAGAGCAAGTACAAGGACCAGTCTCCGATGCCGGCCTCGAATCCTACACCGACTACATGCCACTGCCGATCCGTCACGGCCTCACCCTCGGCGAACTGGCTCGTTACATCAACGGAGAGCGCCGCCTGCCCACCGCCGCATCTGCCGACGTTCAGGTGCCTATCAACGCTCGTCTCACAGTAGTTCCCATGCAGAACTGGACGCGCAGCGAATACTTCGACCAGACCCGCCTGCCCTGGATCAACCCCAGCCCGAACCTACGCAGTCTCACCGCTGCCATTCTCTACCCCGGCGTGGCTCTGCTCGAAACCACCAACATCTCCGTGGGTCGCGGCACAGCTACGCCATTTGAGCACTTCGGCGCACCATACATCGACGCGCCCCAACTCGCCTCCTATCTCTCTGCCCGCAAGATTCCCGGCGTCACCTTCACGCCCACCAGCTTCTCTGTAGCCGACACCGCAAATCGCTACCCCTACCATGGCCAGACGATCCCAGGAATCCACATCACCATCACCGACCGCAACGCGCTCGACGCGCCCGAGCTTGGCATCGAACTTCTCGCCGCCCTCCACCGCTTCTATCCCAAACAGTTCGACCTCGCCAAGGCGGAGCGGCTCACGGCCAGCGTCAACACCATGCTCGACCTCAGCAACAACACGGACCCGCGCAATATCGCGGACTCCTGGGCCAGCGATATTGCGGCGTTCAAAACACGTCGCGAGCCCTATCTGCTCTATCGCTAGCTAACGATTCCGGCAGGTATTCATCTCACTACTGGTAGCAAAATTCATCTTCTCTTCGCCATCTTTACGTCACAATAGAGAGATAGGCATTTTGCAGAGAGGGAAGTACATGCCCCGCATTCATTTTCAACAACAACTCGTCGCCCTGAAAGACAAACTGCTCGCCATGGCCGCGCTTTCGCAACAGGCCCTCAGCCTCTCCATCGACGCCTACCTCGGCAGCGACGCCATCCTCTGCGACCACATCAAGGAGATTGAGGAAGCCATCAACGCAGCCGAGCGCGACGTCGACGAGATGGCGTACGATCTGCTCGCCAAAGAGCAGCCCATGGCCATCGACCTCCGCTTCATCCTCTCCGTCATCAAGATCAACGGCGACCTCGAGCGCATCGGAGATCAGGCGACCAACATCTCGCAACGGGTCCAGATTCTCCAAAACGGCCCTTCCATCTCCCTGCCTGTCGATATCTCCGAGATGGGAGAGAAGGTCGGCGTTATGATCCGCACCGCCATTCAGGCCCTGCTCGAAGCCGATGCCAAACTCGCCGACACCGTTCTCGCCATGGACGACGAGATCGACGATATGAACCGCACCGTCCAGACCGAACTGATCGACCTGATGCAGCACCATCCTGAGTTCAGCAGCCAGGCGTTAAATGCCATCATCGTCTCGCGCAACCTCGAGCGCTCCGCCGACCACGCCACCAACATCGCCGAAGACGTCATCTTCTGGGTACGAGGCTCCGATGTGCGTCACCTCTTTTCGCTTGCCCACGCTGAATAGGCATTAGGGCTGCTGCAGCTTGCCGTCGACCAGCCTCCACAGATGAAGCGGGTTGCCGTTCTGCAGCGGCTCCGGCAGCAGCGCTGTCGGCAGGTCCTGATAACAGACCGGACGCAGCCAGCGCTCAATCGCCGTCGCTCCCACAGAGGTCACACGGCTGTCAGAGGTCGCCGGAAACGGTCCGCCATGCACCATGGCATAAGAGACCTCAACGCCCGTCGGAAAGCCGTTCGCCAGGATGCGTCCCGCCTTCCGCTCCAGAACCGGCAGCAGTCGCCGAGCGATCTCCACATCCCCATCGACAAGGTGCAGCGTCGCCGTAAGCTGACCGGAGAGATGCTCCGCCACGGCAATCATCTCTTCAACGTCCTTGCACGCGATCAACAACGTCGTAGGCCCAAAGACCTCTTCCATCAACACCGGCGTCGTCAAAAAATGCTGGGCCTTCGTCGCAAAAAGCGTAGGCTGTCCCGCACAGGCCAACGGAGCCGCGGCTTGACCACTCGCCAGCTTGTTGACCTTGCCCTCTCCATCCCACTGCGCGACGCCGTGCTCATACGCGCGATGAATGCCCGAGTTCAGCATGGTCGTCGCAGTCTTGGCCTCGATGGCAGTCTTCGCGGCCTGTTCAAAGCGCTCAAACTCCGCGCCCTCAATACCGATCACGATGCCCGGCTTGGTGCAGAACTGTCCCGTCCCCAGCGTGGCCGAATCGGCCAGCCCCTGCGCAATTGCCTCTGCGCGCTGGCTTAGAGCGCCCGGCAGCAGAAAGACAGGATTGATGCTGCTCATCTCAGCAAAGACAGGGATGGGCACATCCCGCCCGGCAGCAATCGCCACCAGCGCCCGCCCTCCACGGCGCGATCCGGTAAAGCCCACTGCCTGAATCGCAGGGTGCGCCACCAGCGCTTCACCCACCGCATTGCCCTCGCCGACGACAAGCGAAAACACGCCCTCGGGCAATCCGCAGTCGCTCACCGCCTTCTGAATCACGCGGCCAACCAGCTCAGAGGTTCCCAGGTGCGACGGATGCGACTTCGCCACCACAGGACAACCCGCCGCCAGCGCCGACGCAGTATCTCCGCCCGCAACCGAGAAGGCCAAAGGAAAGTTGCTCGCTCCGAACACAGCCACCGGCCCCAGCGGAATCTTCTGCATGCGCAGATCAGGACGCGGTGCAGGCTTGCGCTCCGGCAACGCGCTATCCAGCGTGACATCGAGCCAGCGGCCTTCTCTTACCAGCGAAGCAAATAATTTGAGCTGTCCCACCGTTCGCCCGCGCTCACCTTCGACGCGGCCACGTGGCAGCCCCGACTCGCTCATCACGCGCTCCACCAAAGCATCTCCCAGGTCGAGGATTCCTTGTGCAATCGCCTCCAGAAATCCCGCGCGCTGCTCAAGGCCTGTCGCCCTGTAAGCGTCAAAGGCCAGCATCGCCAGCGTGCAGGCTTCATCAACATCCTTCGCCGAGCCGCCACCAAACGCCGGAGCCATCGTCTCTCCGGTCGCCGGGTTGATCGCATGCACCACACCCTGCGCTCCACGAACGCTTCGCGCTCCCACCAACATCTCGCCTGTAATCTCAATCGCCGTCACGCAACCTCCTACGGTTATCTACACACTTTACTATTAGGCACACGCGAAGATTCAGACAGCTCTCGCGCAGCGAAACCCAATGTTCGAAGCCGAGCTGTCAGGCGTGTTCGACGTCCGCGCAGCAACACGGTAGCGGTTGCAATAAGACGCATGACAGAGGAACGATCCACCCTTCATCACCTTGCCCTGCCCACTAGCCGGCCCCGTCGGGTCCTTTGCCGGCTCTGCGCGAAACGAGTTGTGAAACCAGTCCGCGCACCACTCCCACACATTGCCGGTAGCCGAATAGATCCCAAATCCATTGGGCGGAAAGCTATCCACCGGGCAGCTCCCCGCATAGCCATCCTCAGCCGTATCTTCAACCGGAAACCGCCCCTGCCACACATTGCAGCGATGCTCTCCGTTAGGGGTCAGCTCATCACCCCACGGATAGAGCTTCTGCTCTAACCCGCCGCGTGCCGCAAACTCCCACTGCGCCTCCGTTGGCAATGACTTCGAAGCCCATGCCGCATACGCCTGCGCGTCGTTCCACGACACATGCACCACGGGATACCTGCCCCGTTCGCGCACATTCGAGCCCGGCCCCTCCGGCTGCCTCCAGAACGCGCCCGGAACCTTGCACCACCACTGCGCCGCTGCGACCGTATCTTCCACCAGCTCTTCAAACCGCTCAGCCGGAATGTGAGCCCAGAAGACGAACGACCAGCCGAAGACCTCCGCCTCCGTGCGATATCCCGTCGCATCGGCAAACGCCGCGAACTCTTCGTTTGTCACCGGGAACCGATCGATCTCAAACGGTGAAACCGTAACCGGGCGCACCGGCCCTTCGCCATCCAGCGGAAATCCATGCGGATAATCGGTGCCCATTAAAAAAGTTCCACCCGGCAGCGAGACCATATCGCCGCCTGCACCGTGGCTCTCAGCGGCTACAAGCCTCGCCTCATCCGTCTTCACTGCCCCCACATCGCGCATCGCAGAAGGTGAGCAGCAGGAAGGCTTCTGCTTCCCGCCATGCTCACCCAGGCTCTGCTCTACTTCGCCCATCATGGTCACCCTTCCGAACTATGGATACAATTTCGCCTCAACGATCTCCGGCTCCGGCTCTCCCGAGGCGACGATAAGCTTCTTCAGCTCCTCGCGAAGCTCAGCCGCCTTGGCCCGATACTCTTTTCGCCCGGCAAGGTTCATCAGTTCATGCGGATCGTTGCGCTGATCGTACATCTGGTACTCATGATAATTGTTACTCGTAGCCGCCCTCAGCCCCGTCGGATCGGCAACGCAATACGTCCACTCCTTCGTGCGGATCGTTCTTCCCGTCATCGACTCGCTGATCTGGATCAGCTCCTTGTTCGGCCACGCCTCTCGCGCCTTGGCATCGTTCAGCAGCGGCAAAATGCTCTTGCCCTTCATCGACTCCGGCACCTTCACACCCACCGCGTCCAGCAGTGTCGGCGCAACATTGATAATGCCGAACAGCTCCGGTATCTGCTGCGCGCCCTCAAAACCCGGCCCCTGAATAATCAGCGGAATGCGAACCGAGCTATTGTGCGTGCTGCGCTTGTACTCCTCATTGCGCGTCATAAAGTGGCATCCATGGTCGCTGATGAAGGCAAAGATCGTGTTGTCCGCCATGCCCTCTTCCTCCAGCACCTTCCTCAGCCTGCCCACTGAAGCGTCAATGCTCTCGCACGCGCCATAGTAGTCCGGAAGCTGCTGATGCCAGTCACCCGGCTGCTCGCGCAGATCGGCAGGTACCGCCGCATTGATAAACCGCTCCGCCGAACCCTTCGGTCCAACCATGCGCTTCCAGTCATTCTGCTGATGCGGCTCAAGCTGCGAGACAAACAGGAAGAACGGCTTCTCTTGCTTCTGCCTTAAAAATCGCTCGGCACGATCGGTGATGAAGTCGACGCGATACTGGTCCTTGAAGGTGATCGCCTTGCCATCGCCGTCGTAGATCGTCCCCTCATAAGGATGGGTCGTATGCTCCAACGCGTTCGCACCCTCCCACAGATCGAGAAAGCCGCCGCGATACTCCGGCTTCACATATCCAGGCCCACCGCCATCCGACTCCTTCGCAGGAGCAAGATGCCATTTGCCAATCAGGTTTGAGGTATAACCCGCCTTGCGCAGCTCTCCGGCAAGCGTCGGTAGTTCGGTAGTCAATGCCGGACCATTGTGCCAGACATTCGTCTCCGTAGCATATCGGCCAGTCATCAACACCGAACGCGCCGGAGCGCACACCGGCTGGTTGGTCACCGCATGCGTGAAGTTCTTTCCATGCGCCGCCAGCGCATCCAGGTTCGGCGTATTCGTAGAGCCGTTCAGTCCATTCGCGCCGACAAAGTCCCAGCGAAACTGGTCAGAGAGGTACAGAATAATGTTCGGCTTACGCTTCCCTGCCTGCTCTGCGCCCTCAGACTTCGCACCGACCGGCAGAGCCGCGGCCACACCTGCCTGTGCCGCTGCCGCCGCCGTCCCCAACAGAAAGTTCCTTCGATTGACTGCCACGCTTTACTCCTCTCAACTTACCGAACCATGTTAGTTTCTTATCAGAAATAGTGTTTAACTATCAAAACAGGCTCTCCACGAACTTAAAAGTGGATCGCAACTGAACCTGAAGTGGACTTCGAATGAAGTTGAAGGTGCTCACTGTGCAACTTGCTTTGCACTGCCATCGTATCCCTATCAGGCTTCAACAGAACCGCACAGTGATTGAGGCTCGAAGGGCCCCGCCTACCGGGGTTCCATCCAGACACAACAACTCGTACGCGGACAACAACCGCGGAGCCGTATCGTCTTGTCGGAAGAAGCTGTCATCGAGCAGTCATTCCGGCTTCGGAATAGCTTGTACCGTAACACAATCTTCGCGAGTAAAAACAGGAGTCGGCAGCGTGCAACGAATCTTTTCCCTCTTCGGTATCGTCCTCCTCACCTTTGCCTCCGTCGCTATTGCCCAGGACACCCGCACCGTTGTCGAGCCAGCCATACCTCCTGCCTGCATCACGCTCCATGCGCATCTCATCACCAACTCCGGAACGATCGCCTCTGCCGATGAATTGAAGCTCGACACCGACCGTATTCAACAAGCCATCGACCACTGCGGCAAAGGCCACGCCGTAACCCTACGCGTCGACGGTACCCGCAATGCCTTCCTCAGCGGCCCCCTGCAACTCCGCGACGGCGTCACCCTGCTCGTCGACAAGGGAGTCACATTCTTCGCCTCGCGCGATCCCGCGCTCTACCAGACCGCCCCCGGAAGTTGCGGCATCGTCAACCAATCCGGCCACGGCTGCAAACCGCTGATCTCCGTGCAGAACGTCTCCGGAGCAGGCATCATGGGCGACGGCGTCATCGACGGACGTGGTGGCGCAAAACTTTTGAACAAGGATGTCACCTGGTGGCAACTCGCCGAACAGGCCCGTCCTAACGGTCGCCAACAAGTTCCTCGCATCCTCGTCGCCGACCACGCAGATAACTTCACGCTCTACCGCATCACGCTTAAAAATTCGCCCAACTTCCACGTCGTCTACAACAACGGCAACGGCTTCACTGTGTGGGGTCTCAAGATCGACGCACCCCGACGCGGCGCGCGCAACACCGACGGCGTCGATCCCGGCAACGGCTCAAAAAACATTACCATCACGCACAGCTTCATCAGCACCGGCGACGACGACATAGCCATCAAGGGAGGCACCGGAGGCGTCACCAACATGACCGTCAGCCACAACCACTTTTATGCCGGGCACGGCATGTCCATTGGCAGCGAGACCAACGGTGGCGTCAACAAAATTCGCGTCACCGATCTCTCGCTCGACGGCCCCGACAACGGCATCCGCATCAAATCGAACGCCTCGCGCGGCGGCCTCGTTCACGACGTCGTCTATGACGACATCTGCATCCGCAACTCACCCAATCCCATCACCTTCGACACCGGTTACACAGCAGCTGGAACGCTACAAGGCAATTCCCTCCCAACCTATCGCGACATCACCCTGCACAACATCCGCATCTCCGGCGGAGGCAAGATCTCCTTCAACGGCTACTCACAAGATCATCGCGTCGGCGCCACACTCGATAACGTCTTACTCACCGACAAAGCAAATTACACATACTCTCTAAGACACGCAGACATCACAATCGACCCCGGCCCAGTCAATCTCAACTTAACCGGAGGCACCGACTCCACCCTCTCCGGCATAGCCGCCAAGGGATCACCCGCATCATGTACAGATAAGTTCGTCCCATTTCCCCGCTGACCTATCTCAACGGCTACCTGCCTGCAATGTGCTTATAGATAGATCATCCGTACCATTCAGCGGATGAGTCAACGTCAACCGCGATTTCATCGCATGTTGCAGCTCAGGCAAATCGTAGTGACGAACAACTCCGGGAAGAATGTCTTCCGGCGCACCAACAGGCATAGGAGCCTCAATGAGGCTCTTGTAACTACTCAACGCATGATCGACCGAAATATGCGCAAGCCGCGAATCCAGCACAGCAGCATGCAGCAACACCAAACCGTAGTGTCCTGATGCCAACGCCGAAATCCGCTTCGCATCTACATCCGAACGCGAAGCAAGATAATCGACAGCACGAATCGTATCGTCGATCCGCATCCCCATGATCGTCTTCCCCGTCAGCTCCGCCCGCAGCTCGGTCAGATAAAACGGCCCTAGAATCGGTGACTTCGTCTCCTCTGTCCCCGGAGGCGAAGGTCGCGGCGTCAGGGCTAACACAACATTCCCGGCCTCAGCCATACGCTCCATCGCCCCTTCAAGTTCTCGCTGCGCCGAGCTATCCGCAGGCATCGAAGCTGCATTCGTCAGCAGCAACACAGCAGGATGAACACCTGCGCCATGATGAGCAGTAATCACTCCCTGCAAATCAATCCCCGGCTCCGAGTGAAGCGTGACACGCTTAGAGTAGACATCGCCCTTCGCGGCAGAGACCGTGAGATCACCCTCCTCCACCAAACCAGAAGTCTTACTTCCATGCGCCGCAGGACGCGCCGCCGATTTAGTCACCTCTCGAATCGCCGCGCGCAATGCCTCGCCGCTCAAGGCCTTCGGCGGCGGCATCGACTCATACCGCTTCAGATTCAACCGATGCACAGCCTCAACATGAGGATACGAAGTAGCAACCTGCCCCGTAGGCGTGTCCTGAAAAGCATCCTTTGTGATTCCCGGCGGCAGCGCAAACGGACTTACTCCCGGCGCTCCCGGTGGAGGCAAGACAGGATGCGCAGCGTCCGCACCCGGCTGCAGATGCTTCAAGAAGAAGCTCACAATACGCGCCTGAATCGGCCCAAGATTGCCATGATGCCCCGGCCCGGTGAGAAACTCCAAGTCCGCATCCGCGCCAAAGAACCCATAGAAGCGTCTCGCCTCGGCCTCGGTCTTCTGCACTCCCGCAAATGGAAACATATCTTCGGTAGTAGCGATAATGGCGTAAGGACGAGGCGCAGCCAGCTCTACCCAATCAGGAAAATCCAATCCACTCGCAATAAAATTCGGCGTCGACTGCTCTGCATCCTGCGCTCCAATCGCAGGCAACAGCGTATCGAACGAGGTAATGTAGCAAGCCGTTCCCGTCGCCTTAATTCTTGTATCGAGCGCTCCCAGCAAAGCCGTCATCGCGCCGCCGCCCGAGCATCCAAACGCTCCAATGCGGTTCGCATCGATCTCCGAACGCGACTCCAGATAGTCCACAGCCCGCATCCCATCCCACGCAAAATAACGCGCTACCGCATCGCCAATCAGTGTCGGCTGCAACCCTGCCTCGCCATGCTCGCCTGTTGGCCGCGTCGCCAGCGAAGTCCCCGGCTTAGCCGGGTCGGGATACTGCAATCTCTCCCCCTGACCAATCGGGTCATACGAGAGCACCGCAAAACCATTACGAGCGAACGTCGATGCAAAACCAAAATCGGAAGCCTTCCCCGTCGGCCCATGCCCCGGAGCCACTACGATCGCAGGCAGCTTCTCCGCCTTCGCGCCTGGCTTCGCGTCTGGCAAATAGAGCAGCGCCGTTACCGGAAACCCCGGCTGCGAATCATAGATCACCTTCTCGATGCGGAACCCCTGCGCCTGCGTCACGCCAACGAGCTTCGCATGCAGCGGAGTCTTCTCCGGCAATCCTCCAATCAACGCAAGAATCTTTTTGCGCACCGCAGCCTGCCGTGCCTCTGCTTGCGTGCGCGTTGCAATGGCAGCCACAGCAGTTCTGCGCGCCGCCGTCTGCTCCGCCGCAATATGGTCGAGATACTCCGTAACCTGCTTGCGTCCGGCGTTGGCCGCAGAGTCAGCGGCAGTCGCACTTTGCGCCTGCACAGCAAGCGTAGAAAGAACCAGAAAAGTAGCAGCCAAAGAAGTGCGCGTCACACCAGCGTTAAACATGGCAAACCTTGTCGACCAAAGATAAAAACACAAAGAGGCCAGACCACCTTAGCGACCTGCCTCTTCTCTTCTCAATGCAAACGGTAGGGCTGCTCCGGAGTCGGAACCGGCTCTCCCTCCGCAGGCGATGCAATCGTCGTCGCTCCGGCTAACCCTCTTCCGGTCACGTTGCTGATGTTCAGCAGCGGCCCGGCAAAGCCAGTGACGTCCACATTGCGAATCACAGCATCCTTCACATTGGCCAGGTAAATTCCCTTGTCGCAAGTTCCCGTCACATTCACAAACGAGAAACCCTCGAGCGGCTTGTGCGGATGAATCCCCGTCCCCTCCACCAGAATCGGGCACTCCTTCACGCGAATATTCGAGAACCGAAAGTTCCTGATCGTCGGAATCCCCTCATCGCCCGGCACCTGGAACTCATCGCGAATGCCGCTGTTGAGAATGTTGAACCGCAGAAACCCGCCCGTCATATCCGAAGCATCCAGATCATCGGCAACAATATTTTCGATAAACGCTCCGCGCCCCGGCCTGCTCTTGATGTAAATCGCAAACGTCTTCGCCCGTGTGAATTTGCAATGCTCAATCCTCACATCGCGAATGCCGCCGGACGTCTCGCTGCCAATGCCGATGCATGCAAAGATCGAGTCCGCAAACGTGCAGTTCCGAATCACCACATCTTCCGTCGTCCGCAGCAGCGTGTAGCCCTCAGCCCCGCGCCCCGACTTTAACGAAATACAGTCATCGCCGGTAGCGATATCGCAGCCATCGATGACGACATGCTTGCTCGAATCAATATCGATCCCATCGCCATTGCCGCCCGTGCTGCGAATCGTCAACCCCTTGATAAAGATGTTCTCGCAGTTCGTCGGATGAATCGACCACATTAGATGATTGCTGGTCGAGAAATCCTCCAGCCGAATATCCTTGCACTCGATAAATTCGATCAACGCCGGATGCCGCAGCGGAGTCTCCTTGCGCGGCCGCCCGCCCAACACTGGATTACCCACAATCTTCCCCGGCCCCACAATTCCGATGCGGTTCGCGTCAATTGCATAGATCAGCGCAATATGCCCCTGTATCCAGCGCCCCTCCCATCGCACCTGCGTCACCGGATAGTCATCAAAATCGGGCGTGCCCAACAACGTCGCATCTTTCTCCAACCGCAGCACGATATCGCTCCGCAAAGCCAGCGCACCGGTAACGTAGTTCCCCGCAGGCACCACCACTTCGCCGCCACCGAACACCGCGCAGCGATCGATCGTCTCCTGCAACGCCACTCGATCATTCGTCTTACCGTCACCGGTCGCACCATAATCACGAACATTCAACGTGATCTTCGGCGTATACGCAAAGGGCTTGCCATCCCATCCCTGCGCCTTGCCGCCATGCTTGCCCGGCAACTCCGCAACCGCACCCATCGCAGAAAGCGCAGGAACTGCAAGCAAACTCTGTCCTGCCTTCTTCAAAAAACTCCGCCGCTCAAACAAATGACTCGTCATCAAAACTCCTCAGCATGCAAACAAAGTGATAGCGCGTTTCAGGTAAATTGGTCAGTCCAATATTGGATCGGCTGAAATTCTCGTTTGACCAGACAGCTTCTGTCAAGAACATCCAGCTTGCCCCTCTCAGATAAACTAGAAAAGACATGATTCCTACCCTCGAATGGCTCCCTTCCGGCGTTAACTTCCTCGATCAGACCAAGCTCCCCCTCGAAGAGACCCATGTTCTCGCGACGGACTATAAGCAGGTCGCCACCGTCATCCGCGACATGATCGTCCGCGGAGCACCCGCCATCGGCGTCTCAGCCGCTATGGGCGTAGCCATCGGCGTCGAACGCAGCACCGCCACCACATTGCCTGCGCTCACCGAAGAGGTCGCCGTCATCGCAAAAACCCTCGCCGAGACCCGCCCCACAGCCGTCAATCTCTTCTGGGCCATCGAGCGCATGCGCGACAAGTACAACGCCCTCGCCGCCGCCAACACCCCCATCCCCGAGATCAAGGCCGCCCTCATCGCCGAGGCCCAACTCATGTACGACGAAGACATCGCCGCCTGCAAGCAGATGGGAGCCCACGGCGCAGCGCTTCTCCCCCAGCAAGGCACCGTCCTCACCCACTGCAACGCCGGAGCCCTCGCCACCTGCGGCTACGGCACCGCCCTCGGCGTCATCCGCGCCGCCGTCGAGCGCGGCCACAAGATCGACGTCTTCGCCGACGAGACCCGCCCTTACCTGCAGGGCGCGCGCCTCACCGCATGGGAGCTGCTCCACGACAACATCCCCACCACCATCCTCTGCGACAACATGGCCGGCGCGCTCATGCGCCAGGGACGCATCCAGGCCGTCATCGTCGGTGCCGACCGCATCGCCGCCAACGGCGACACCGCCAACAAGATCGGCACCTACTCCGTCGCCGTCCTCGCCAAAGAGCACAACATCCCCTTCTACGTCGCTGCTCCTCTCTCCACCATCGACCGCGCCACCGCGCACGGCGATCAGATCCCCATCGAGCAGCGCGCCGCCACCGAAGTCACCCACTCCAACGGTAAGCAGATGACGCCCAACGGAGCCGCCATCCAAAACCCGGCCTTCGACGTCACCCCGGCCAAATACATCACCGCCATCATCACCGAGCATGGCGTCCTGCGCGCTCCCTACAACGACTCCATCGAACAGATGTTCGCTGAGGCCAACGCTCAACTCACCACCGCCTAAACATTCGCAGGCAACTAACGCTCGAGTGCCCCATCCATCGCAGCCTCATTGCGATGGATGGGAACGTCCTTACCCCTGCGCCATTCTGGCGTCCCTCCTACCGGCACCGCATTTCATCTCATCCATTAAGCCAATCCATCCACGCATGGCCTATCCTTGCCTGTAGCTTTTCTTCGGCCACAGCGTGATATCCCGAATTCTCAATCCGCATAACCGTTCTCTCCTTCGAGGTAACACGCTCGTACTTGTAAGCTTCGGCGTAGCCTATCTCCTCTCCGGATTCCCCAACGACCGCGCAAACCCATTCCTCGTCATTCCCGCCTGCATCGCCATCATCGGCAGCGCCGACACCTTCCGTTGCATGCGCCGCCAGCGGTGGGACCTCTTCCAGGCCGGAGTGCTGCTCTGTCTCTACATGGACCTCCTCGCCATCTGCCTTATCCTCTTCCTTCTGCTCTACCCCTACATGCTGTGGCTCACAGGCGAGCACTAGATGAGCCGCGCTTCCCTGTGTTTTGATCAAAATGCTAATATTCTCCTTTTGAAATAGTTTCCAAATAAGGGAGCAAGCATGACCCGCACCACCCTCGCCGCATCAGCTCTGGCCCTCGCCACCCTTCTTCCCACCGCCCACGCCCAGAAGTTCATCTGCGGAACCAAATCGGGCTACACCTCCCTCACCACCGCATCCGCCTACACCGAAGCCACCCCCGGCTTCGATCTGTCCACCACCCCGGCCGTCTCGCAAGGCTCCTGCTCCAGCGACAAGCCCTTTTTCTTCTCCGCCACCGTTCCCGAAGGCAGCTACCGCGTCACCGTGGTCCTCGGCTCCGACCAAGCCTCCATCACCACCGTCTGGGCCGAAGCCCGCCGTCTCATGCTCGAAAAAATCTCCACCCAGCCCAACGCTTCCGCGAAGCATACCTTCGACGTCAACGTCCGCTATCCCGAGTTCACCGACGCCGTAGGCACCGTCCAGCACGTCCATCTCAAGCCCCGCGAGCGCAACGGCAACATGGACTGGGACCACAAGCTCACCCTCGAGTTCAACGGCGACAACCCCAGCGTCCGCAGCATCACCATCGAGCCCATCAAAAAAGAGCCGACTATCTACATCGCCGGAGACTCCACCGTCGTCGATCAGGACGTAGAGCCCTGGACCGCCTGGGGCCAGATCCTTCCCCGCTTCCTTCGTCCCGGCGTCGTCGTCGCCAACCACGCCGAGTCCGGCGAGACCATCAAGAGCTTCGTCAGCGAGCGCCGCTTCGACAAGATCTTCACCCAGATCAAGTCCGGCGACTATCTCTTCATGCAGTTCAATCACAACGACCAGAAGATCAATCCTAAAACCGGCCAACCCGTCGTCCCCATCGACGAGTACAAATCACTTCTCACCGAATACATCGCCAAAGCCCGCGCCGCCGGGGCCACGCCCGTCCTCGTCACCAGCATGAACCGCCGCACCTTCGACGCCAGCGGCCACATCACCAACTCGCTCGCCGGTTACCCCGACGCCATGCGCGAGGTCGCCCGCGAACAGCACGCCGCCCTCATCGACCTCAACGCCATGAGCAAGACGCTCTTCGAAGCCATGGGTCCCGAAGGCTCCAAGAAGGCCTTCATGCACTTCCCCGCAAACGCCTACCCCAACCAAACTCAGGCCATCAGCGACGACACCCACTTCAACAGCTACGGAGCCTACGAGCTCGCGCGCTGCATCGTCGACGGCATCCGCCAGAACAACCTGCCGCTCAAAAAATATCTCACCAAAGACGCCGTCGCCTTCAACCCTGCGCACCCCGACTCGCAGCCCGACTTCCACCTGCCCGCAACCCCCATCCCAGCCACAACCCATGACGTCATGAAGGTTCCCCAAACCTAGTCCAACAGCAAAACGTCAGCGAGCGTCGTCTTTCTCCGCCAACAGAGTATCCACATCTGCCGCAAAGACCGCTCGCCTGACTGCACCCACATACACCTTCGCCACGCGACCACTCTTATCCAGCAACATGGTCGTAGGCACACCCTCTACCGTATCCGCCAACTGCGACATCGGCTCCGGAAATACAATCGGATAAGGCACCTGAAACTGCTCTGCAAACGACCGCACCTTCTCCCTGCCGCCCACATCCAGCGACAATCCCACCACCGCCAACCCCTTCGGCCCCTCATCCTTAAAGAGCTTCACCAGCACCGGAGTCTCTTCGCGGCAAGGCCCGCACCACGTCGCCCAAAGATTAATCAACACCACCTGACCGCGATGATCCCGAAGCCGCCAAGTTCCTCCGTCCATCTGCTCAAACTCCATATTCGGGGCCTGCTGCCTCTTCGCCACAGGCGTCAGCCTGCCGCTCCTCACCGGACCATGCCGCAGCGTCATAAAGACTCCCAGCACCGCCGCAGCTAAAAGAAACGCCGCCAGCCAGCCTCTACGGCTCTCATCCATCGCACAGACTCCTGCGCCCATCATAGATACCTGTACGATACCTGCCACGGGATACACTTGCGGTTATCCACATGCACTCGCGACCAGCAAACCCGACGCTCCGCTACAAACTCTTCCTGCTGGCGCTCGCACTCCTTCTTCTCTCTCCCTCCAGCCACGCCTACTCCGTCCAGACCCACGAGCAGCTCATCGACCTGACCTGGAAAGAATCCATCCGTCCTCTGCTGCTCAAGCGATTTCCCAACATGACCGAGGCCCAGCTCCACGAGGCCCACGCTTACGCCTACGGGGGCTGCGCCATTCAGGACCTCGGCTACTATCCCTTCGGCAAGCCCTTCTTCAGCAACCTCACCCACTACGTCCGCCCCGGCGACTTCATCCTCAACCTCATCCTCGACTCGCAGACACCGGACGAGCTGGCCTTCGCCATCGGCGCTCTCTCCCACTACATCGGCGACACTATCGGCCACTCCGAAGCCGTCAACGAAGCTGTCGCCATCGAGTTTCCCAAGCTCGCCAAAAAATACGGCCCCGTCGTCGCCTACGACCAGGGCGAGCATCCCCACGTCCGCACCGAGTTCGCCTTCGACGTCAACGAGATCAGCAAGCGCCGCTTCGCTCCCTCCGCCTACCTTCGTCACGTCGGCCTCGAGATCCCCGGCCCGCTCCTCCGTCGCGCCTTCTTCCAAACCTACGGCCTCGATCTCCCCAAAATCATCGGCCACAAGCGCCCCGTCATGCGCGGCTATCGCTTCGCCGTCCGCAACTTTCTGCCGCGCATCTCCTATGCCGAGGTCATCCTGCATCGAAGCCACTTTCCCCCCGACACTCCCGGCCCCGACCTCGACAAGCTCTCCAAAGACCTCGCCCAGTCCGACTTTGAGAACGGCTGGGACCAGTACCGCAAGAAGGCCGGCATCGGCACCTACATGCTCGCCGGAGTCATCTACATTCTGCCGCGCATCGGCCCGCTCTCCGACGCCGCCATCCGCATCCCCAGCCCTTACACGCAAGACCTCTACGTCAAAAGCCTCAACAAATCCACTGAGACTCTGCGCCGCGCCCTGGCCAACTTCGACGCCATCGCGAACTTCGTTCCCAACCGCGACCTCGACACCGGAGCCGCAGTTAAGCCCGGCGCCTATCGCCTCACCGACGAGACCTACGCGCAGCTGCTCGCAGTCATCACCCACAACCAGTCGCAGCCCGTCCCCTCTGGCCTCAAGCGCAACATCACCGCCTACTACGCCGACCCCGCCGCTCCCATCTGCACCAAAAAGAATCCGCAGAAGTGGGCTGAGGTGCAGTCAGAGCTAAAGCAACTCGCCACCATGCCCACCACCCAAGAGTCTCTACCCACCACCACAGTCGAAGACGCCTCTCTCCAAGAGTGAATACCCTCCAAAACTCACCAGCCTTACCGCATCTCGACCTCGACTGAAGCGCCACACCGCTACGTCATCTCGACCGAACCCTGAGCGAAGTCGAAGGGACAGTGGAGAGACCCCTGTATTTCACTTTTCTGCATCCAACAAAATGTAACCAGAGACGACCAAATGAGACCATCGACGATTTTAAAATCCGCCCTCGCCTGCACCCTACTGCTGCCCGTCATTGGCTGCCACTCCAAGTCCGCGCCTACAGCGGAGAACTTCATCGAAGGGCTGAACAAGCACTTCGTCGATCACCCCGACTGCCTGCTCTCCAACATCCGCTTTCCCTACGAGACCTCAGACGCCAAAGAGACCGCGCAGATGGATACGCTGGTCAAATCGCAGCTCCTCGACAAGAGCGTCGAGATGGCCATTCATGTAAGCCGCTACACCGTCACCACCGTCGGTACCCGCTACGCTCCACGCTTCTGCTACGGCCACCGAGTCATTAGCACCATCGACAACAACACCCCGCTCACGGTGGCCAACGGCTTCAAAGAGACCCAGGTCACCTACCACTACACCATGGCAGACGTTCCCGTCTGGGCCAAATCCGCCGATGTTCTCAAGGCCTTCCCGGCCATGGCCGACATCACCAGCGGCCACGCCACCGGCGTAGCGACTCTCGCCCAGACACCGGTAGGCTGGCAAGTCCCCGATTGATCCAGATTGATTGAGTCATTCAACTATTTAGTCACTCAACTATTTAGTTAGTAAACCAAACCAATCGACCTAGTTCATCAACCGCCGACGCACCATGCCGATCAGGCCCAACGCGCCCGTTCCCAGCAGAGTCATCGTCGAAGGCTCTGGAACCCCCGGAGCAACCGCAGCCGTCGCAAAGACGCCGACGCCATCGATCGGCGGCCCAGCGAAGGTCGGATCGGTGCCGATCCGCGCGGCCACGTTGGAGTTACCGCCAAAGCTGCAGCTTGCAACCGGATCGTTCAGGCAAAAGAAGTCTGTGCCTGATCCGAGTGGGAAAGCCTGAATTCCAAAAAAAGCCGGATTCGCCGAAAAATCATAAGAGAGCGCCGTCGCCGTCGCAGTCAGTGCCGTCCCGCCCAGAAACACATGCGAGTTATCGCCGCTCAAAGGCCCCAGCAGGTTCAACGTGTTGGTGCCGTCGTTCAGCGTCAGGTCGTAGTCCACAATATCCGACGCCGCGAGCACACCCGAATCCGAGTCTGTCGTGATCGTCCCGGTCACCGTTCCGCCTGACAGCAGAACGTCGAGGTTATAAACAAAGCTGCTCGCATGAGCAGATATAGGCAGTAAACACAGCACTGCCACGGTAGCCATTGTCCTGAATCGAGTCATGGTCTCCTCCAGACTTGCTTCTCAGGGCCCGGACATGCCAGCACCGTATGCAGCACTCTGCCTTCCAAACAAATCCCCGCAGAATCAACGCGCGTCCTTATCGAAGATGCAAAGTTTTACATCTTTGGGGAAACCAATCTCGCCTCCCCACCGTCCTCCCACACACCTTTGAAATTTCTATCTGCTCTGTCCTTGGGATTACCCTCGCCTGTGCCTGCACAACCCACCCGATTGACTTCTGTTGCAGCGTGCACGGATAATCCTCCCTTGAAACATTCTCTCAAATGAACCAGATTACCTCCGCCGCCTGAGATCCATATAACGATGAAACGAACCTTCCTCGCCGCGCTCCTCATCCTCTGCACGCTGTCGCTTCACGCCCAGCCAAAGCACACCTTCACCACCCAGGGCGATCACTTCGTCCTCGACGGCAAGCCCTTCAAGGTCCTCTCCGGCGAGATGCACTACGAGCGCATCCCCCGCGCCTACTGGCACGCTCGCCTTAAGATGGCGAAAGCGATGGGTCTCAACACCATCGCCACCTACGTCTTCTGGAACATGCACGAACCCACCCCCGGCCACTTCGACTTCACCGGCAACAACGACGTCGCCGCCTTCATCCGCGCCGCGCAGGAAGAGGGCCTCTACGTCATCCTCCGCACCGGCCCCTACTCCTGCGCCGAGTGGGACCTCGGCGGCATCCCCGCGTGGCTACTGAAAGACCCGGCCTCCGCCGCTGCCCTCCGCTCCAACGACCCCGCCTTCATGGTCCCCGCCGAGCGTTGGATTGATCGCCTCGCCAAAGAACTCACCCCTCTCCAGATCGGCCGCGACGGCCCCATCCTCATGACCCAGGTCGAAAACGAGTACGGCAACTTCGGCTCCGACCACGTCTACATGGAGCACCTCCACCAGATCTTCCTCCACGCCGGATTCACCGACTCGCTCCTCTACACCGCCGACAACTGGCGCAACATCCCTAAAGGCTCCATCCCCGACCTCTTCGCCGCCACCAACTTCGGCATCGGCAACCACCAGGGCGGCATGGACGCCCTCGAAAAAGTTCGTCCCGGTCAGGCCCTCTTCGTCTCCGAATACTGGCCCGGCTGGTTCGACAGCTGGGGTCATCCCCACGAGACCCGCCCCATCGGCCCCCAGATCGAAGACCTCGACTACATTCTCAAGCGCGGAGCTGGGATCAACATCTACATGTTCCACGGCGGCACCAGCTTCGGCTTCATGTCCGGTAGCAGCCTCATCAAGGGCCACTTCCTCCCCGACGTCACCAGCTACGACTACGACGCCCCGCTCGACGAAGCCGGACACACCACCCCCAAGTTCTTCGCTTACCGCAAAGTCCTAGCGCAGTACGCCGGGTGCGGCAATGAGTCCTGCCTGCCTCCCGTTCCCGCCGCACCGCCCGTCATCACCATCCCGCAGATCGACCTCACCCGCTCTACCCCGCTGTGGGTCAATCTCCCCAAGCCCATCCCGAGCGAGCTTCCTCAGCCAATGGAGCACTTCGACCAGTCCTACGGCTACATTCTCTACCGCACCCAGCTACCCGCCCACACGCATGGCGATCTCGTCATCGACCAGGTCCACGACTATGCCCAGATCTATCTCGACGGCAAACTCATTGGTACCCTCGACCGCCGTTTCGCCGACCCCAAGGGCAACCTTCCCCCAGTCTCCATCGAGACCAGCGACCCCGCACGCCTCGACATCCTCGTCGCCGACGACGGCCGCATCAACTCCACCCGCAACATGCGCGGCGAAACCAAGGGCATCACCCACGCCGTCACCCTCGCCGGCCAGCCCCTCACCAACTGGCAGGTCTACCCCCTGCCCATGACGACGCTTCCCAGCTTCTCCAGGAACGTCACCCGAAGCACGGCATCTAGGTACGCCAAGGCTTCAGCCTTGGCTCTCTCAGATAAACAAAAAAGCGGGACTTTAGCCCCTGGGGTATGCACCCTTTCCAACTGCACCCCGACCTTCTTCCAAGCCGACTTCACCCTCGCCGCCACCGGAGACACCTTCCTCGACATCCGCAACCTCGGCAAAGGAGCTCTCTGGATCAACGGCCACATCATCGGCCGCTTCTGGAACGCCGGCCCGCAGCAGACCCTCTACGTCCCCGGCCCCTGGCTCCGCAAAGGCCGCAACCAGATCATCGTCTTCGACATGGCACCACAGTCCGCCCGTCCCCACGTCGCCGGACTGGCCCAACCCATCCTCAACGGCCCCGTAGCCGACCAGACAACCAGTAAACAGCAGTAAACAGGAGTAGCCCCAATGCCGGTTCTACCAAGCAAGTCTCGTCAGATCGCCACGTCTTCGCTGCTGGCCGCGGCCTTTGCCTTCACCTCTCTAAACCCAGCAGTTGCACAGACATCGATTCAAACCCTGCACCGCAACTTTGAGAATCCTCGGACGCAGACGCGGCCCATGGTGCGCTGGTGGTGGTTTGGTCTCGCTGTGCAAAAGCCCGAGATTCTTCGTGAGCTGCAACAGATGAAGGCCGACGGTATCGGCGGGGCCGAGCTCGCCTTCGAGTACCCTCAAGTGCTCGACGATCCCTCCAAGGGTCTTAAGAACCTGCCCTTTCTCTCCCCCGAATTTCTCGACGACGTGAACTATGCCCAATCGGAAGGCCGCAAGCTCGGCCTGCGCATCGACGTGACGCTAGGCAGCGGTTGGCCCTACGGCGGCCCCGCCACCACGCTCGCCGAGGCCGCCGGACATCTCCGCATCACAGAGATTTCTCTTCCCGCCAACGCAACCTCTCTTCCCAAGCTCAAGTTAGCAGAGGGTGAGTCCATTATCTCCATCGCCGTGGCCAACGGAGAGCCGAAGCATTGGGACGCCGCCACCGCCAAGACCATCAGCACCAACCAGACTGATCACCTGCTCCCATCGGCTAATCCGCGCACGGCAATCTTCTTCATCTCCAGCCACACGAGGCAACAGGTCAAGCGCGCCGCCGTCGGAGCTGAGGGCTATGTCCTCGATCCCTTCAGCCATCAGGCCGTCGCCAATCACCTGAAATCCGTAGGCGAGCCTCTGCTCAAATCCTTCGGCGCCACGCCACCCTATGCCATCTTCTCCGACTCGCTCGAAGCCTACGGAGCCGACTGGACCCCCAACCTTCCCGCCGAGTTTAAGAAGCGCCGAGGCTACGATCTCCTGCCCCATCTGCCCGAGCTGGTCGCCGGTGGAACGCCCGAGGCCGAAAAAGTCCGCCATGACTGGGGCAAGACCCTCACCGAGTTGGTCGACGAAAACTACCTCACCCAGATCAATAACTGGGCCATCGCGCACCACACGAAGTTTCGGTCACAAACCTATGGAAATCCAGCAGTTTCCTTCTCAAGCCAACATCTCGCTGCGTTGCCCGAAGGCGAAGGCCCGCAATGGCGCGCCTTCTCCACTCTGCGCTGGGCTACCTCCGCGAATCATGTCTACGGCAACAACGTAACCTCGGGCGAGACCTTCACCTGGCTGCACTCCCCCGTCTTCCGGGCTACGCCGCTCGACATGAAGGCCGAGGCCGACATCGACTTCCTCACCGGAGAGAACCAGATCATCTGCCACGGCTGGCCCTACTCCGCTCCGCAGGTCGGCGAGCCCGGCTGGTCGCTCTATGCCGCCGCGGTCTTCAACGACCACAACCCCTGGCACCCGGTCATGCCTGACGTCACCCGCTACATCGGCGGCGTCAGCTACCTTCTCCGTCAAGGCCAGCCCGCCAATCAGGTAGCCATCCTTCTACCCACCGACGACGTCTGGGCCTCCTTCACGACGACACAGGACAGCGTCACCGCTCTGCTGACCCGCATCGTCACTCCCGAGCTCATGTCCACCATCCTCTCGGCTGGCTACAACGTCGACTTCATCGACGCCGACGCCATCAACTCCGTCGGTCTCGGCACCCACAAGATCCTCGTCCTGCCGCCCACCGACCGCATCCCGGCAAACACCCTGCGCAAGATCGAGCAGTTCGTCGCCGCGGGAGGCAAGGTCATCTCCATCGACCGCGCTCCCTCCATCTCGCCCGAAGGCAAAGCGCTGCCTGAGATCACCAGCCTCTCGCAGAAACTCTTCACCACGGCCAAAGGCAGCCTCGTCCCCGACGACTCCGCCCTCGCCGATGCCCTGCACCATGCCAACGCACCTGACTTCGCACTCACCTCGGGTAACGACGAGATCGGCTTCATCCGCCGCAAGCTGCCAACGTCGGACATCTACTTCGTAGCCAACACCGGCAACCAACCCATCGACACCACCGCAACCTTTGCCACCGCCCACAAGTTCGGCGAGCAATGGAACCCCGCCAGCGGCGAAGCCTCCAGCACCGCGTCCGCTAACCTCCAACTCCACCTCGCTCCTTACGAGTCGCGCATCTTCATCTTCAGCAACACCGATCCCAAAGCCCCGGCGCCGCGACCGGCTCCCACCACCCAGCTAGCCGACCTCAGCAACAACTGGCAGGTACGCTTCGCCACAACTGGCAAAACAAAATCCGAAGCGACCCTCACTGACTGGATCGCCAGCCCCGACACCATCCACTACTCCGGCGAAGCCGTCTACAGCCGCGACTTCAATCTCAGCTCCACACCCAATTCACCCACCTATCTCCAGATCGACGGCGGCACCGCCGTCACTCCACCAGCCGGAGTCCTCAACCGTCCCGCACCGATGCACGACGGCATCCCCGATCCTCGCGTCACTCGCACCGGCCCCGGCATGCGCGCGTGGTTCGAGCCGCCCGTCCGCGAAGCCGCCATCGTCTTCATCAACGGCAAGCAAGCAGGCTATCTCTGGCATCCGCCCTACCGCCTCGACGTCTCACCGCTGCTCAAGGCTGGCCAGAACCGCATCGAGATCCACGTCTACAACACCGCGCTCAATGCATGGTCAGCCCTGCCACCCCACGACTACAAACCACTCATCGCCAAGTACGGCGACCGCTTCCAGATGCAGGACCTCAACAAGGTCGTACCCACCTCGTCCGGCATCCTCGGCACCATCAAACTCGTAACTGCAGAATCTCAGGAGCAGAAATAGTGTCTGCGCTTTAATCCTCGCGGGAACGCAGTAGTCTGCGAAAAACAAATGCGGCTGTTGCCTGTGATCTTTCCGGCAACAGCCGCAATATTTTGCGGCGAGTCACAAGCTTTTATCTGCCAAGCACAAGGTTCTGCAGATTCCTCTCAAACTGCAACAGCACCTGCTCCTTGCCCAGATGCTCCACCGCATACTCACGCGCCGCAGCGCCGAGTTGCCGCCTCAAAGCTTCATCATCGATCAGTTGTTGAACGGCAGCGTGCAGGGCCGGAGCGTCTTCCGCCGGAACGACGAGGCCACAGCCTTCAACGACCTGCGCCACCTGCGTGCCATGGTCAGCCGTGGCGATGACAGGGCGCCCGCTCGAGAGCATTCCGGTAAGCTTCGAAGGCATCACCAAGTCTGCTGCTCCGGCGCGCTGCGGCAACAAGTGAATGTCCGCCGCATTCAGCAGATCGTTCAGGCGTGAGAACGGTTGCAGCGGCAGCAGGGTCACGTTAGGCAGGTGCGCGACCAGCGTCTCAAGCTGGGGACGAAAAGCTCCATCGCCGCAGAAGAGAAAGTGGACACGAGGATCATCTTCGAAGGTTCGCGCCAGCGGAGCCAATAGCTCCAGCCCCTGCTTCGCGCCCATGTTGCCGGAGTAGAGCAGGATGATCTTGTCCTCAAGCCCAAGCTCGCGCCGAAAGCTGTTGGCAACATCTCGCGGCTGCGGATGAATGGCATCGACATCGACCCAGTTCGGAAAAAGAATCGTACGCGCCACGGGAACGCCCTTGGCCAGCGCCCGATCGACCATCTTCTGCGAGATGCTGGAGACGCGCGTAAAAGCCTGCGTAAAGAACTCCTCAAGTCCCAGCGCAAAGTCATGCACCAGCCCTTCAGCAGGCAACAGTCCTAAATCGAAGGCAGCATCCACTTCAAAGTCTTGCACGTGCAGCCACGAGGCCGCTCCTGTGGCCTGAGCCACCAGTAACGCCAGCGGCGCACCGAAGAAAGTAGGCTCCACGGTGAAGATGATCTGCGGCTTCCAGAACATCTCGCGCAGCATCACCGGCAGGCTCCCCAGCATGAACGAGAAGAGATGCACCATGCGCTTCAGCCCGGTCGGCTTGGCCGGAACATACAGCGGTGTGCGATAGACAATCGGTTCGCCGGGAACTCTCTCCGTGCGATAGAGCTTGCCGCGATAGTCTTCGCGAATGCTCCACGCCGGATAGTACGGCGGCGCGGTCACCACATGAACATCATGGCCGCGCGCAGCCAGCCACGACGACATCTCGCCGGTATATTTGCCGATACCGGTCAGCTCAGGAGCATAGTTCAGGCCGTAGATCAGAATTCGCACTTAAGGCAGTGTAAAGCAGCAGGATGACTGAAGTGTTGAAGAGCTTGCGCTTCCATGCCCCATGGCCTCATCCTGTGACAGGATGAGTACAACCGCGATCACAACACGAGTACCCCTGATCGAGCGTTCGAAGCAGCAGCCGCTGGCTGCTCTGGGGATCGTGCTGCTGATCGTCTTCGTGGTCTGCGCCCTGTTCGCCCCCTGGCTCGCTCCCTACGATCCGGCACAGCTTGACCTCACCGGACGCCTCATGGGACCGAGCGCGGCGCACTGGTTCGGCACCGACGAGCTAGGGCGGGACATCCTCTCGCGAACCATCTACGGCGCACGCATCTCGATGATCGTCGCCGTCAGCGTCGTCGGCCTGTCGCTTGCAGTCGGCCTCGTCGCCGGTTGCCTTGCAGGCTTTTACGGCGGGGTGACGGACACCATCCTGAACATCTACGTCACCAACGCGTTTATGTCGCTGCCGGGAATCCTGCTGGCCATCGCCTTCGTCGCCTTCATGGGACCGGGTCTGTTCAACGTAATTCTTGCGCTGGCCATCTCCGGCTGGGTAGGCTATGCGCGGCTTGTACGCGGACAGGTGATGGCAGTGAAGGAGCGCGAGTTCGTCGAGGCAGCACGCGCCTTGGGAGCCTCGGACCTGCGCGTGCTCTGCCGCCACATCCTGCCCAACATCGTGCAACCGCTGATCGTGCAGGGAGCAATCGGCATGGCCGGGGCCGTGCTCGCCGAAGCCACGCTGAGCTTCCTCGGACTGGGCGTCCCACCGCCCGCAGCCAGTTGGGGATCGATGCTCAATGACGCCCGCTCCCATCTCTTCGACTCGCCCCACCTCGTCTTCTTCCCTGCCATGGCAGTGATGCTCTGCGTCCTTGCCTTCAACTTTATCGGCGACGCACTGCGCGACTACCTCGACCCGCGCACAAAGATGGAGACTGGAATTTGAGTGCGCCTTTTTATCGGCGCGACGATCCTACCGCTCGATATCGGATATGCTTGGGCTAACGCCGAGGGGCATTTATGCGTAAGAGCATCGTTTCACCATCGCCAGTCGCCGCAACTCCGATTCCCTACCTCTGGCGCGACCTTGAGCGGATCGCGCGCGTCGAAATTACGTCAGAAGACGAAGCATTTCCGATTGAACATGCGCTGGGCAAGACCGAATCCACCGGCTGGCGCGCATCGGGAACAGGCCCGCAGATCATCAGGATGCACTTCGACGAGCCGCTGACGATTCACCGCATTCAACTGCACTTCATCGAGAAGGCAACGGAGCGCTCACAGGAGTTCGCCATCTTTGCCGGCTCAGGCACCGAACTGCGCGAGGTCGTTCGCCAGCAGTTCACCTTCAGCCCCGGCGGCTCCGCCGAAGAGATCGAGGACTACACCGTCTCGCTCGATGGCATAACCGTAATGGAGCTGAAGATCGATCCCGACCGCAGCCACGATCCCACGCAGAGCCGGAGCCATGCCTCGCTGCAAAGCCTGCGGCTGGCCTGAACCCTATGCTCATCGGAGTCATCTCAGACACTCACGGCCTGCTGCGACCAGAGGTACTCACGGCCCTGGCTGGCGTCGAGCACATCCTTCACGCCGGAGACGTCGGCGACGCACGAATTTTGGACACGCTGCGCGAGATCGCTCCGGTGACTGCAATTCGCGGCAACATCGACCAATGGGGCGAGTGCGCCGAGCTTCCACCCACAGACGTCGTCGAGCTCGATGGACACCTCTTCTACCTTGTCCACTCACTCGCCGATCTCGACATCAATCCTGCCGTTGCAGGTGTAGCCGTTGTCATCAGCGGCCACTCGCACAAGCCCGCAATCGAGCAGCGCAACGGCGTGCTCTACCTGAACCCCGGCAGCGCCGGACCACGCCGCTTCAATCTCCCCGTCACCATCGCGCTCATAAGAGCGGACGAAGCCGGAATCGAAACTGAACTCGTAAATCTGCTATAGACCGATAGATCGACTACCCGCGCATCCGCGGATTTGCAATCGTATAAGCAACGTCCGTCAGCAGATTGATCGCGACATAAGTAAGACCCACCGCAAGAATGCATCCCTGCACCAGCGCATAGTCGCGGTTCGAGATCGCCGACAGTGTAAGCCTGCCGATACCCGGCCAGCTAAAGATCGTCTCGGTAACAATCGCTCCCGAGAGCAGCGACCCGAACTGCAACCCGATCACGGTGAGCACCGGAATCAGCGCATTACGCAGCGCGTGGCGATAGACCACCCTGTTCTCGCTCAATCCCTTCGCCCGCGCGGTGCGTATGTAATCCTGCCCCAACTCCTCAAGCATCGCCGTGCGCACCATGCGCGTAAGAATCGCGGCAAGTCCAAGGCCAAGCGTGATCGCTGGAAGGATCAGATGCAGCAGAAAATCGCCGACGCCTCCAGTCCCCGCAGTCGATACCGGAAGCCATCCGAAATAAATAGAAAAGACAATAATGAGGATCGGACCCAGCGCGAAGTTCGGAAACGAGAGACCGACCAGAGAGACCACGCCAAGCGCGCGGTCTTGCCAGCGGTTGCGGTGCAGCGCCGAGAGAATGCCTGCCGGGACCGACACCGCAATCCCAATCAGCAGCGCAGCCAGCGTCAGCGCCAGCGTGTACGGATAACGCTGCAACACAAGGTGCGTCACCGAGTCATGCAGCCGTAGTGACTGGCCAAGATCGCCATGCAGAATGCCGTGCCAATAGTGAAGGTACTGCTGGCTGAGTGGAGCGTCGAAACCATAAGCATGACGCAGCGCAGCAATGTCGGCGGAGTTCGCGCCCTCGCCCAGCATCTGCACGATAGGATCACCGGGCACAAGGTGAATCAACAGAAAGACGACCGACACCACCACCCAGATGACAGGCAGCGTAAGCAGAATGCGACGAACAGGGTTCCAGAGAGCTGGCTTCATGCCGTCGCTTCCCTGTCTTCAGATTCGGGCGCTTTTACAGGCGTCAGCATCTGCACCGCGACCCGGCTGATGCGGCGGCCATCCATCTCGGCAACGGAGTAGCGGCGTCCTCCATCCTCGATGCTCTCGCCCACCTCGGGGATGTGCCCAAGATGCGCGAGCAGGAAACCGGCCAGCGTCTCCACACCCACCTCGCGAGGAAAGCTCCAATGTAGCTGCGTGCCCAGGTCGCGCAGCGTCGTGCTGCCGTCGAGCGACATCGCTCCGGTGGAGCTGAGCAACGGGCTGCGCGGCGCAATATCGAACTCGTCATCCAGCTCGCCGACGATCTGCTCCAACGCATCTTCGGCAGTGACAATACCGACGGTCGAACCGAACTCGTCCACGACAATCGCCATCTGTCGGCGACGCTCCTGAAACTCCTGCAACAGCTCCACCGCCAGCTTCGTCTCAGGAACCACCATCAGCCCATGCATGACCTGTCGCAGCGTAAGGCCGGAGCCGCCCTTGGCTCCAAGCGACAGAGCCACGCCGCGAAAGTGCATCAGGCGCGAGATGTCTTTGGAGTAGACGATACCGATAATGTTCTCCGGGCCATTCACCGGATCGTACACAGGGATGCGCGAGTGCTGCTCTTCGACGATGCGCGCACTTGCCTGCTCCACCACCAGATCGGCAGGCAGCGAAAAGATCTTGCCGCGCGGCGTCATGATCTCGCGCACAGTAACGTGGTTCAGCTCGATGGCACGATGAATGATCTCCTCCTGAAAAGGAGGCAACAGCCCCATGCGCCGCGTTGCCGTCGCAATCAGCTTAATCTCTTCCGGCGAATGGACAGCCCCTTCGCCATGCAGCGGTGCGTGAAACAGCTTCAGCACCAGCGCCGCAGAGTTGTTCATCAAATTCACCGCAGGTCGCGTGATGCGGATAAAGACATCCATCGGCCCGGCCACAGCCAGCGCAATACGCTCGGCGCGTTGCAATGCAAGCGATTTGGGAACCAACTCACCCAGCAGAACTTCAAAATAAGTAATCAGCGCAAACGCAATGATCACCGCAAGCGTATGAGCATAGATCGCGGCGTGCGCGGGCAACACGTTCAGCCAGTTGTGTACCAGTTGCAGAATCATCTGCGCGACCGCAGGCTCGCCGATCCAGCCCAGCGCAAGTGCGGCCAGCGTAACTCCGAACTGCACAGCAGGAAGGAACTCGTCGATGTTGTGCTTGAGCTGAAGGACGGTGCGCGCACCCGGACGGCCAAGCGCAATCAGTTGCTGGATGCGCGTCTCACGCACGCTGACAAGCGCGAACTCAGCAGCGACGAAGAAGCTGTTGGCCAAAATGAAGAAGGCCACCATGATCGTGCGGAAGAGCATCCATTCAAGCATTTAGAAAGTGTAACGGCTCACAGCCTTCCATCAGCCTTGGGGAGAACAGGCAACGGCAACAGCAAAAGAAATGGCCCGGCTGGTTGACCGGGCCGCTTGAGATGTTGGGTAAAAACTTATGCGAGAACCTTGAGCACAGACTTGTCGATAGTGTCCTTGGGGACATACCCGACGATCTGTTCGGCTACCTGGCCGCCCTTGAAGATCAGCAGCGCGGGGATGCCGCGAATTCCGTAACGCGCAGGGGTTGCGGTGTTGGCATCAACATCCATCTTCATCACCTTGAGCTTGCCCTGATATGAGTTGGCAACCTCGTCGACAATCGGCGCCAGCGCGCGACACGGGCCGCACCATGCTGCCCAGAAATCAACCAATACGGGTTGATCCGACTGAAGAACCTCTTTTTCAAAGGATGCATCGTTGATGTTGGTTACGAACTGACCTGCCATGTACTTCCCTCCAGGATGTTCTGCCATTACTGAGCAGTCCTCACAATAATAGATGCTGAAGGGTAGGAAGAGTTTCAAGACGATCTAAATGACTGAAAAAGCAAACGCCCGGACCTCTATTGAAAGAGGTCAACGGGCGGCGTAGCAGCCCTCCCCAGAACTGCCCACACGAGCTAAGGTACGAAGGAAGTAGAGAAAGGTAAAGAAATCTTAGGTAACTTTGTGGTAACGCTGAAAAGGTTACCCCGTCCGACTACCTCTGCACCGTCGTCCCTGCGGCGATAACGGTCTCGATGATCTCGAGTTCAGGGTCGCTGGCAGCCTTACGGATCGCGGCTTTCAGCACATCTGCCCTCTCTTCCGCTCCCTCTTCGGCAATGACCAGCACGGACGGCCCGGCCCCGCTAAGCGCCACGCCCAGCACGCCCGGTGTCCCGTTCAACGGCAGCAGGCGCGGCAGCAGCGGACAGGCTTCCATGCGGTAAGGCTGATGGATACGGTCCTGCATCGCCGCTCGCAGCAGATCGCCACGATTGAGCGCAAAGGCAGAGACCAGCAACGCCGTATTCTGCACATTCGCCACGGCATCGGCACGGCTATAGGTCGCTGGCAAAAGCGCCCGGGCCTTCTCCGTAGCCAAGCTCGCCGAAGGCAGTGCAAGCAGCAACTTCCACTTCAAGTCCTGCCCGCAAGTAGCTGTAATAATGCGGCTTCCATCGTCGGCGGAAGCGGTCATACCGCCCAGGAAACAGGCAGCGACGTTATCGGGATGCCCCTCGCGGCGGCATGCCTCTTCGAGAATCTGCTGGCTGCTCCAGCCCAGTTCGCCAAAGTGATCGGCCAGCAGAACCCCGGCCAGCAGCGCGGCAGCGCTGGAGCCGCAGCCCATCCCCAACGGTATCTCGTTATTCAGTTCGAGGTGCAGCGGCACTGCCGTTCTGCCGTGTGCGGCAAGAACGCTTTTGTAGGTAGTGAAGACGAGGCTGTTGGCAACATCGCCGCAGAGATCGGCGTTGCGCCCCGTAGCCCGGATGCCGAACTCTTTGGCCTCGGTCGCATCAATGGTCAGGTACAGCGCCATCGCAAGGCCCAGGGCATCGAAGCCCGGGCCAAGGTTGGCAGAGGTTGCTGGCAGGCGCAGATGTAAGGGTGTCATACCGTCTGGGCGATCTTCATGTGCGACTCCAGCGCGTGCAGCACAACGTCGGAGTCCGGTTCAAGGACGATCGGAGGCTTGCGCAGCGCGGTATGCAGCGCCTGGTCCGAAGCCGAGATCTGCGCATTCTCCGCCTCGGTTAGCAGCTCGCCCCGGTGATAGTCGATGGTGTACTGCGAGTCCTTGAGGGTGTGCCCGGTGAGGATGAGCACAACGCGCTCGTCGCGGGTGACCTTGCCCAGAGCGACAAGCTTCTTGAGCCCAGCCAGCGTCACCGCCGAGGCCGGCTCGCAACCCACGCCCTCCGCGCCGATCTGCGCCTTGGCCAGCGCAATCTCCTGCTCCGAAACCTGCTCGCACCAGCCGCCGAGCTTGTCGATAATATTGGCGGCCTTGCGCCACGACGCCGGGTTGCCGATGCGGATCGCCGTCGCCCGCGTGTCCGCCGTCACCGGCCGCATGATGCGGTTCGAGTCGATAAACCAGCGATAGAGCGGATTCGCTCCCTCCGCCTGAATGATGCTGATCTTGGGCAGGCGGGGAATCAGGCCAAGGCGGTGCATCTCCAAAAAGCCCTTGCCCAGCGCAGAGGAGTTAGCGAGGTTGCCACCAGGAACGACGATATGGTCCGGCACCTGCCAGTCGAGCTGCTCCAGAATCTCAAAGGCAGGCGTCTTCTGCCCTTCGAGCCGATAAGGATTGACCGAATTCAACAGGTATATAGGAAAGCGCGTCACCAGTTCGGTCAGGATGCGAACGCAGCCGTCAAAGTCCGTCTTCAACTGAATCGTCAGCGCACCGTAGTCCATCGACTGCGACAGCTTACCCCAGGCGATCTTGCCTTCGGGGATGAAGACGATGCTGCGCAGACCGGCGCGAGCGGCATAAGCAGCCATCGCGGCAGAAGTATTACCCGTCGAAGCGCAGGCGACCCACTCAAAGTCGCGATCCGCAGCAACCGAAAGCGCGGCGGTCATGCCCGTGTCCTTGAAAGAACCGGTAGGATTCATGCCCTGATGCTTGGCGGCCAGCCAGTTCAGCCCAACTGCCTTGGCGCAGCGCGGGAGATCGTAAAGCGGCGTATTGCCCTCGCGCAGGGTGACGGCATTGTCAAAATTTTCCAGAATAGGAAAGAGGTCGCGGAAGCGCCAGACACCGCTCTGGTCCAGCGGAAGGGTCGAGGTGCGGCGCTCCTGCCACAGCCAGCGGAGAGCGCTCGCGTTGGGCAGGTTGCTGTTGCTCGCGTCAGAGGAACCGGTACCGGGCGACCAGGGGTAGATGACGTCATAGAGCCCATTGCAGTCCGGGCAGCGAAATATACTGTTGACGGCGCTGCCGGTGATGACGGCTCCGCACTCTGTGCATCTAAGATGATGGGTCGCGACTTTCATTGGTCTATCTAGGTTACCGTAAAGAGCGGAGCGCACCAAAGATGAGAGCTGTTCTTCTTGCCCTGGTCATGTGGAGCGGGTTGTTCGGTGCAGTCGCGGCAGAGGCACAGGCCCCGCAAAAAGAGTTGCATGTGGCCGCAGCGGCTGACTTGCAACCGGTCATGCCGGTTCTGGCCGCAGCCTACGAGCACGCAACCGGAGTGAAGCTGATCGTCAGCTACGGCTCCTCGGCTACGCTGGCGACGCAGATCCTGAACGGCGCACCGATGGACATCTTCTTAGCAGCAGACTTCGTCTTCCCCGAAAAAGTGGTGGCCGCCGGGCTCTCCGACATGAAGGAGCCGACCGCCTATGCCAAGGGCGCGCTGGTGCTGTGGGCGCGCAAAGACTCGCCGCTGCAGCCGATCAGCATGGAGAAGCTGACCGACCCGCGCGTGACCCGCATCGCCATCGCCAATGAGCTGCACGCTCCCTATGGCCGCGCCGCTGTTGCTGCATTGAAGAAGTTGAACCTCTACGACAAGGTGTCTTCACACCTGGTCGTCGCTGAAAATATCGCGCAGACGGCGCAGTTTGTGGAGTCGGGCAACGCACAGCTCGGCCTGATCTCGCTGACGACGGCAAACACCGAGCACTTCCGGCAGATCGGCACCTATGTGCTGGTGCCGACGGTTTATCCCGAAATGCGGCAGTGCGCCGTAGTGATGGCAAAGTCCGAGCACCGCGACGACGCGCATGCGTTTCTCGACTGGCTGCTGACTCCCGCAGTACAGGGAAACATGAGCAAGCTGGGGCTGGCAGCGGTGCAGTAGCTCTTCCCTCTTCATCCTGGACACATCCCGACCAAAGCGCAGCACCGTGGGAAACCCCAGTATTTTGTCGTTGCTATTCCACGATCAAAGAGTGTTCCACGTGGAACATTTGCTATATAATGCGCAACTCTTCCTCGATCAGACACAGAGCACAATACGCATGAAGCGATAGACTGGCGCTGTATGGATTTCGAGGCGCTTTGGCTAACGCTGCGGCTGGCGACGGGCACGACGGCAATTCTGCTGGCGGTGGCGCTGCCGCTGGCGTGGTGGATCGCCTCAGGCAAGGGCGCGGGACGGGCCGTGGTGCAGGCCGTGGTGGCGCTTCCGCTGGTGCTGCCGCCGACTGTGCTCGGCTTTTATCTGTTAGTAATGCTGGGGCCTCTGACCGCACCGGGACGCCTGTTGACGCGCCTCTTCGGACACTCGCTGTCCTTCAGCTTCTCCGGCCTGCTGGTCGGATCGGTGCTCTATAGTTTGCCCTTTGCCGTGCAGCCGCTGGTGGCGGGTTTCGGCATGGTGGATCGCGGGTACATCGAGGCCTCGGCTGGCCTGGGCGCCTCGCCGTGGAGGACCTTCTGGAGCGTCGTCATGCCGCTATCGCGCGGCGGTCTGCTGACTAGCGCGGTGCTGGCCTTTACCCATACCGTCGGCGAGTTCGGCGTGGTGCTGATGATCGGCGGCAATATTCCCGGAGCCACACAGACGCTCTCGATCTCGCTCTACGACCAGGTGCAGGACTTCAACTACAAGGCGGCCAACCAGACGGCGCTGGTGCTGGTGGCCGTCTCGCTGGCGGCGCTGATCGTGATCTACTCGCGGCGCGAGAGCGGAGTGGGGCGAGGCGAACTTGTCTGAGACTGCAACCTATCTGAATTTCTCCATGCGGCACCGTCAGGGCACGCTTGCGTTCGACGCTGCCTTTGCGCTGAGCAGACCATGGACGGTTCTGTTTGGGCCGTCGGGGAGCGGAAAGACGACGGTGTTGCGCGCCATCGCCGGGCTGATGCGGCCAGACGAGGGACGCGTCGTGTGGCGTGGAGCTGTGGAGACAACGTGGTTCGAGAGCGCGGACGGAACTTTTCTACCTGCCTATCGGCGTGGCGTTCGTCTTGCCGCTCAGGTGGCGGCGCTGTTTCCCAGCAGGACGGTGCGACAGAACATCGCCTACGGTGTGCCGTCGGCGTCGGCTGCAATCGTCGACGAGGCGCTCGAGCGATTTCACCTCACGGGACTGGCGGAGTCGATGCCGTGGAAGCTTTCGGGCGGGGAGCGTCAGCGCGTCGCTGTGGCTCGGGCCGCGGCTTCGGCGATCACGGTCGAAACCGGTAGCCTGCTTCTGCTCGACGAGCCCTTCGCCGGGCTGCACCTCTCGCTGCGCGACGAGCTGCTCGATGACCTGCGCGGCTGGCTCGCTGCCAGAAAGACCCCTGTGCTCTCGGTCACACACGATGTCGGTGAGGCCTTTCAGTTGGACGCCGAGGTCATCAAGTTCGCCGACGGGCGCGTCGTCGAGCAGGGGCCGGTCGAGACTGTGCTTGCCGAGGAGCGGACACGATTGATGGAGCAACTCTCGCGACTTCAACAGAAGCGGTAGATCCTTGAAGCAGTATCTGGTCAGGGCTGGACTGGTTCCTGCTCCAGCGTGACTCCGAACCGCGACTGCACCTCGCTTACGATGCGGTCTCGCAGTGCAGCGATATCGGCAGCAGTAGCGTGGCCGCGGTTGATCAGCGCCAGCGTATGCCGCGATGAGATGCCTGCGTGGCCGAGGGCGAAGCCTTTGGTGAATCCGGCCTTTTCGAGCAGCCATGCGGCGGGCAGTTTGATCTGTTCCTCGGCGGCGGGCCAGTGGGGAATCTCTCCGACAGGAAGATGGAGATTGGCGGCGATTTGGTCGAGCGTCGAGCGCGGAACGACGGGATTCTTGAAGAACGACCCGGCGCTGCGGCAGTCCGCCTCTCCTTCGACGATCAGCATTCCCTTGCGATGGCGAATGGCGCGGACGGCGTGATAGACGTCGAGCGGCGTCGGCGCTGGTCGCTTCGCATCCCAATCGGCAAAGTGGCGTTGCAGATCGGCGTAGGTAAGGTTAGGCCGAGCGTCACGGTCGAACCGGAACGTGACCGCGGTGACGATATAGCGTCCTCGGTGGGTAGTGTTGAAGATGCTGTGGCGATAGGCGAAGCCGCATTGGTCGTGCGTGAGGGTAACGAAGTCATCGGTTTCGAGATCGAAGGCGCGGACAGCGGTGATAGTGCTGGCGACCTCTTGCCCATAGGCGCCGACGTTCTGGACGGGAGTGCCGCCGACAGAGCCGGGGATGCCTGCCAGACACTCGATGCCGCTGATTCCCTGCTCGCACAGGTGCAGCACAAAGGCGTTCCATTCGATGCCGGCGGCGACGGTGCATTCGACAAAGCGGCTGCCGGGAAGAGGCTGGACGAGCGGAATGGGGTCGGTGATGACGATGTGGATGACGAGGCCGTCGAAGCCTTCATCGGCTATCAGCAGGTTGCTGCCTCCGCCGAGGATGAAGATCTTTAGGCCGCGCTCGCGAGCGAACTGAACGGCTTCGACAAGCTCGGCTTCACTGGCGACCTCGCAGAAATAGCTGGCAGGGCCGCCGATGCGGAAGGTGGTGTAGGGGGCAAGCGAGACCTGCTCCTGAACACGGATGGAAAGAGTCGGCACGGTTTAGAGACTACAACACGGCAGGAAGTGGCGTGGCGGGAGGCAAGACCGTACAATCAGAGCAGGCGGTCGTTTCGGCCGCTTCAAGGAGATGCTCATGTATCCAGAGATTATGGTGATTCCGATGCGCGAGGAGCTTACCCGCGCAGGCCTGTCCGAGGCCCGCACAGCAGCCGATGTGGACGCTGCCCTGGCGCAACCGGGAACGACGATGGTGGTAGTGAACTCGATCTGTGGATGCGCGGCAGGCAAGATGCGCCCCGGCGTTCGCCTGGCGATGCAGCACAGCGCCAAGCCCGACCACGCAGTAACGGTGTTCGCTGGCCAGGACCGCGAGGCGACGGAGAAGGCGCGCAGCTACTTCGGCGGTCATCCTCCGACCTCCCCGGCGATTGCGATTTTGCGCGACGGCCAGTTGGTATACCTGATGCAGCGCTCGGCGATCGAGACCTCGACCGCACCGGCCATCGCTCAGGAGCTGACGCGGGCGTTCGATACCTACTGCACAACGACAACTGCCTAAAGCTTTCATTGATTTAAGCCGCAAAGAGAGTTGGAGATCGCCGTATGCGATGTCCAGCTCTCTTTCTTCTTTTAAAGAAAGAAGCCTGTCTGAGTTCTTGTACCTTGCCCTCAGGTGTAAGGTCTTGGCGGCCAGGCGAAATACAGGGATCTCTCCACTCCGCTGCGCTCCGGTCGAGATGACGTGTTGGCATAATGTGCGCTCCGGTCGAGCGTATCTTTTATTACGCCCTCTGGAAATATGCTTGATGCTTTAGTCTGACTCATCTTGTAGCGGTTTTTGCCGATGAAGCAGCTATGGCAACCTTCAGCCACATCTCTTCTTCTTTGCAGGCCGTTGCGGGGATAGAACCGCAAGGCGATCCTCTTACCTTTCCCTATCTGCTCAAGCGAGCTGATGGCGAGATTGTCGGCGACAGCGCGGCGATGAAGCGGCTGCGCTTGCAGGTTCGGCGCATTGGACCGCACTTTCGCGCGGTGTTGATTCACGGCGAGCGTGGCGCTGGGAAAGAGAGGGTCGCGCGCGCGCTGCACCAAGAGAGCGTCAGGACAGATGAGCCGTTCGTCGTGGCTGCTGCGGGCAACCGGATCTCATACCTGATGAAGATGGCGCGGGGAGGCACGCTGTTTTTTAAGGGCATCGACGAGATGCCGCTGGAGACGCAGGATGAGCTGCTGGAGTCGCTGCGAAGACATGAGTGGTCGCAGGAAGGGCTGGCCGCTCCGCAGAGACTAGGCATACGGATGATCGCTTCGACGAGGCAAGATCTGCGAGGACTGGTTGCGTCGGGTCGCTTCCGTCAGGAGCTTTATCAGCGGATCGCCATGGTACAGATCGGCGTGCCTTGCCTGCGCGAGAGGATGGAGGACCTGCCTGCGCTGACGATGCACTTTCTCGCCGGGTTTGAGAGACAGTACCGGCAGACGATCACGATTACGAAGAGTGCGATGGAACTGTTGCAGTCGCATGATTGGCCGGGCAATGTTCAGGAGTTGAAGAGCGTGTTGCAGGATGCGGTAGTGAAGAATAGGGGCGGAGCGATTGAGTCGTGGGAGATCGTCTTCTCTCCGTCTACGGAGAAAAGCGGCGGGCAGACCGCTGGAGAAGACCAGACGAAGGCAGCCCGGTTGCAGGAGGTGGTGGACCGGCATGTGCTTCGTGTTCTGAATGACTGTGCGGGAAATAAGCTGCGCGCGGCGGAGTTATTGGGGATCAGCCGCTCGACGCTGTATCGAATGCTGGATGGGCGGTCTCTCTAAGAGCCTGTCTGGTAACTATCATGGATGGTGATCTCTCCGGTGAGAAAGAACAGGCAACGGCAAGAACAACGGCGAAATACAGGGGTCTCTCCACTCCGCTGCGCTCCGGTCGAGATGACGTGCTTTTGAGTTTGGATAAATGTTGCTTTAGAGCTTTGGGCTGATTCTAAATTGATTTATGAAGTGCCGGGAGCAGCAAGGTTGGCTTCCGGGAAAAGAACGTCCCAGGATGAATCGAGATAGAGCCAGCGCTGGGTGCTGAACCAGCTTGTCGGCATCTCGGGGACGTGCAGCAGACCGTGGCCGCCGACGCAGATCAGTTCGGTTCCATTCCATGCGAGGAAGGTTCTGGAGGGCTGTCCGACGCGGGCGGGGTTTGTCAGCTTGCCGAGGCAGACGGGGCAGCGTTTTCGTTGGTCGCGAAGTGCCCAACGCAAGGCGAAGAGGCAGAGCGAGAACGAGGCGACGATCTGAATGTAGTCGGAGGTCTCGGGGCTCATCGAGCGGCTGAGGTAGGCGAGATCGATCGAGCCAAAGTAGACGATGGGGAGGATCAGTACGATCTTCGTTGCGAAGAAGACCCAGCGGCGGAGTTGCCTGGCGTTCGATAGCTTGTGATGGATGGCGGCGTACTCGCCTAGCGGCAGAGACGTGGTGGCCGGGAGTGCAAGGAACGCGAGGATGACGGTGAAGAGAAAGATGTGGAAGGTTCCGCGGGCCTGGCTCGATAGTGAGTTGCAGGTGAGGTAGTCTGTGTCATCCGGCCCAGCGGAGACGGAGACGTCCCATTGATCGGCAAGATGTTTGTGTTGGGGTGAAGGTATGAGATGGCCGATTAGGAATCCTCGGGCTTCGGCGGGGATGCTCGCAACGTTCAGGTCAGGTTCGAGCAGCCAGGCGTCGACGTGTCCGGGAAGCCTCCATTGATCGGCGGGAATGACTCCGACGATTTCGACCGGGCGGTTGCCTACGGCGATGGTCTGTGCCGTCGCTTCTCTATCCTTACCAAAATACTTTTGCCATACCTCCTGGGTAACGACGAGCCTAGGCAGGTCGTTGTGGAGGATGTGATCGGGATTTAAGAGTTGAACCGGCAGGCCAAGCAGCTCGAAGAGGTTGCGGCTGGATTGTGCGACGGAGAGCTTTATCGAGTGTTGCGGCGATAGAGCCACTGGGCTGACCGTAGGGTGGTAGAAGGCGAAGTCGCTGAAGAGCTGCTGTTTTTTGACTCTCCACGCGCGAAACTGTTCTGCGCGAATCGTCGGATGAGATGTTCCCGACAGCCCTGCGCGGGTGATGAGCATGAGGTGGTGCGGGTCGCGATAGGGCGAGGGCTGTGAGGCGATGCGAGCGTTGGGCAATGCCATGAAGAGACACCACGTTGCCAAGGCGATGCTTGCCAGAAATAAGAGGCAGCGATCGGCGGAGGAGAGGTGCTGCTTTGGCGGGAGTGCGTTGCGGAGGTCTTTGCGCAGACAGAGGGCGTCTTGAAACGCACCGAAGCAGAAGTCGGCGACTTCGTGTTCGGCTTGCCAGAGAATCTGTTCTTCGGCACCGCAGGCTTGGCGGACGTGCCATAGCTCGGCTCGCCACTCCTTGAGCCACTCTGCTCGCTGATAGCGAGGGACCAGCGATGACGCAGCGATAAGAGTCGCGAGGTCGATCGCACTGAAGGCACGAATCGCCAGGCGCTTCATATGGATCCGACCTCGGTGGACGGGATCAGCTTAGTGAGGAGAGGATATCGTTTGCGCGAGGCTTCGAGGGTGATATTGCCGGCGCGTGTGAGCTTGTAATACTTTCTCGGCGGGCGCTGCTCGGAGTCGGCGATGGATTGCTGCTCCCAGTGAGAGCGAATCAGCTCGTCTCGCTCCAGGCGTCGCATCGCGGGATAGACGGTTCCGCTGGGAAGGCCGGTGACCTCCATGACGCTGAAGCCGTAGATGTAACCGGCGTTGACGGCCTGAAGGATAAGCGCGGCGGTATGAGAGAGCCGAGGTTCGCCTGTCATGCGGCCATTCTAACTATGTAGCACACTACTTGACTAGAGGGAATTTTTCTTTCGATGTGGCTTTGGTGATTCGAGCAAAACGCAGATTCCCTTCGGGAATGACAAGCAAGGCAGCGGAGGGATGCAGATTCCTCCGCTGCGCCGCGGTATGGCAAGCAATAACAATAACAAGCGAGGACAGGAAACTTAGTTCCCTGCCTTTGCAGCTCCCGCCTGCTCGAGGGTGAAGGCTGCGGCCTGGAAGTCGCCACGGAGCTCGACATCGACTCCGTGATTCATCCAGTAGGCTCCGCTGGCAGAGTCTGGAGTGTCTTTCGCCAGCTTTCCGTCGAGGGCGGAGATGCGATAGTTGGCTTTGGCATCGAGGCCACGGAGGTAGATGCGAGGGTAGGGGTATAGCTCGCGGCTGGAGTGCAGGAAGGCGAATGTGACTGCCTGCTTGCCGTCGCGCGAGACGGACTCGGTGACAGACTGCTCGCTGTTGTCTTCGGGTGTGATGAGGCGGTAGAGCGAGCCGCGCTGGACGGTCTCGCGGATTGACTTGTACTGAGCCACCATCTTCTTCGCTGTTGCGAAGTCTTCCGGCGTCCACTTGTTGAGGTTGGCGCCGATGCCGAGCGAGCCCTGCATGGAGGAGAGGAAGCGGTACTCGAGCGAGAGCGTGCGCTGGTTGACCCACGTCGGTGAGTCGGTGACCCAGGCCATCATGACTCCGGGGGTGTAGGCGTAGGTGAAGCCGTTCTGAATGAGCAGACGGTCGTAGGCGTCGGTGTTGTCGGAGGGCCAGACCTCATCGGTGTACTGGAGGATGCCCAGGTCGACGCGGCTGCCGCCGCCGGAGCAGCTTTCAATCTCGACGTTAGGATGCTTGGCACGCAGCTCGGCGAGGATGGAGTAGAGATTGCGGATGAAGTCGACGTAGACCTTCTTTTGGTCTTCGGGAGCGACGGCGGGCCAGCCGGGTTCAGACCAGTTGCGGTTGTAGTCCCACTTGAGGAACGCGATGTCGTTTTCTGTGAGAAGTTTGTCGAGGAAGCCATAGACGTAGGCGCGCACATCGGGACGGGCGAGGTTGAGTACGAGCTGGTTGCGGCCTTCGGTGCGCGGGCGACCGGAGAAGTTCAATACCCAGTCAGGATGCTTGCGGTAGAGATCGCTGTCAGGATTGACCATCTCCGGCTCGACCCAGAGGCCGAAGTCCATGCCGAGGGAGTGGACCTTGTCGATGAGCGGCTTGAGGCCGTGGGGGAACTTTTGCGGGTTGACGTACCAGTCGCCGAGGCCGGCGTGGTCGTCTTTGCGCTGGCCAAACCAGCCGTCGTCCATGACGAAGCGTTCAACGCCGAGGGTGGCGGCCTTTTCCGCGAGCGCCATCTGACCGGCTTCATCGACACGAAATTCTGTTGCCTCCCATGAGTTGTAGAGGACCGGGCGCAATTTGGGAGTTGGCGCGTGAGGCAGCAACGAGTCAATTTCGAAGCGATGCATGAGACGCGATGCGCCGCCGATGCCATGAGCGGAGTATCCGCCGTAGAAGTAGGGGGTCTGGAAGTGCTCGCCCTTTTGCAGACGGTAGCCGAAGTCGAATGCGTTGAGTCCGCCGGTGACGCGGACTTGCTGGAGTTGATCCTGCTCGACGGAGATCTGCCAAGAGCCGCTCCAGCCGAGAGCGCCGAACCATACCGGGCCGCTGTCCTGATCGTTGTTGCCGACGTGGTCGATGGCGAACCATGGGTTGTTTTGCGCGCCGGTGGTGCCTCGGCGGCTTTCGAGCACGGTTTTGCCGGGATGAATATCCTGCTTCTGTACATTCCACTCTCCGGCCCAGCGTCCGGTGAGGTAGCGCAGACGATAGTCGGTGCCGCGGGGCAGGTTCCATGTTGCGGCAGCGACCTGCTCGATGGTGAAGGGAGAGTCGGTGCGGTTTTCGATGTCGGCGGAACGGCGGAGGATGCCGGTCTCGGGGTCAGCCTGATATTGGAGAGTGACGTAGACTTCGCGCGAGATGTCTTTCATGACGATGTCGAGCTTGTTGCCGTCGATGCGGTGCGAGACGTATTTGAGGACGAGGTCGCGATTACCGTCGGGGAAGGTGATTTTGAGGTCGGGTTCGACGAACAGACCGCCACCCCAGCCGATGAACTCGTGCGGCGTGGTTGTGATGGGGAGATCGAAGGACGCAGCCTCAGGCATAGCTTTGGCGGCGGGAAAAGTATCGTCAGCGCCCAGGCGCTTGCCCCAGTAGAGGGACTGGACCTGCTGATTCTCGTTGATGCCGAGGACGTAGCTGGTGTTAGCGGCATCGATGCGGAAGATGCGAGTGGTAGCATCGTAGCGAATCGTGGCGCCCGTCTGTGCCATGGCGGCAACGGCATGGAAGCCGGTAAAGACCAGGAGTGCAAGCGCGCAGAGCCAGCTGATGCGGCGGCTTCCGGATAAAGATGCGAATGATGCTTGGTGTTTCACGTTCATGAACTAGCTCCTCACAACTACAGACTGATGCGTACCGAGCCTCCGGCAGGATGCGCCGGCGCGTGGGTGGGGGTGCTCCCCTCGGCCAAGAGGTGCAACCGAACCATGCTATGGCTTGATGAAAGAAAATTGCTGTTACCGCGTTTTGCCGGCAACGATAACAGAGAGAAGTGTATCGCCCCTTGCCTTCGGGGTGTTTTCTGTTGTTTTTGTGTTTAAAAGAAAACGTTCTCTTGACGTTTGAGGGTATAGGGGACTAGAACGGGGTGTCACGATTTTCCAGAGGAGAATTCCCATGAACCCTGGCCTGTCCCGTCGCAAATTCATTGCTTCCGCCGCCGTCTCGATGGTCCCTTCAGCAGTGGCTATGGCGCAACCCAAAGGCAAAGGGCTGATGGCGATGCTGGCAGGCGAGACGTCCGCTGCCGCGCCTAAGGAGACGTTGAAGGCTGACTGGAAGGACGCGGGCGTGATCGACCTTTCCAATTCTCCTTACGCGAAGTTGAAGACGGTGCCGATAAGAGCGGTTCGCATTAAAGATGGGTTCTGGGCACAGCGCCGCAAGACGAACATTACGTCGAGCATTCCCAGCATGCATGACGAGTTGCTGGCGCATGGACGCATGGATAACTTTTTACGGCTGCAGGGAAAGTCGACCGAGCCGCAGAAGGGGCCTGTGTACTCCGACTCCGATATTTATAAGTGGACGGAGGCGGTTGGGTTTCAGTTGCAGAACAACGATCAGTCTGAGTTGCGACGGACTACGGACACGATGATTCGTGAGGTGGTCGCTGTACAGGAGCCGAGCGGATATCTGAACACCTACTTCAACGGAGATAGAAAGCCGCTGCGTATGCAGTACGACACGCAGACCACGGGGCATGAGCTTTATTGCATCGGCCATATGTTGCAGGGCGCGATTGCGTACTATCGGGCGACTGGTGATCCGACACTGCTTGATGCGGGCATTCGTTTTGTGAACGATTTTCTGATTCCGAACTATGGGCCTGGTGCAAATCAGAAGGAGATCGTTTCGGGGCATCCGGAGATTGAGATGTCTTTGATCGAGCTGTCGCGCACGACTGGGGACCGCAGGTATGTCGATCTTGCAGGTTACATTTTGCATGGCGATCCGAGGATTCCGTTGAGACCGCAGCAGATTGTCTACATGTACTGCGGCATTCCGTTTACTTCGCGAACGAAGCTGGAGGGCCATGCGGTTCGGTGTATGTATGCGTGTTGCGGAGCGACGGACTACTACCTTGAGACCGGAGACCAGGCCTATTGGAAGACGTTGAATATGCTGTGGGACGACCTGAATGCTCATCAGCTTTACGTCACGGGCGGCGTGGGTGCGCGCGCGGCGGGCGAGGCTTTTGGAGATGCCTATGAACTGCCGAATGCACAGGCGTATGGAGAGAGCTGCGCGGCGATCGGCAACATGATGTGGAATTGGCGCATGCTTTCGGCAACGGGTGATGCGAAGTTTACCGATGTGATGGAGAGAGCGCTTTATAACGGCATCAACTCGGGGATGTCTCTGGATGGAACAACGTATTGTTATCGCAATCCGCTGGCGTTCGATCCGTCGGGAGAATCGAGAGACCGGCATCTGGTGGATGGGAAGATTCGCAATGCGTGGTATGACACGACGTGCTGCCCGCCAAATCTGGAACGGACGTTTGCTTCGTTGTCGGGCTACTTCTACAGCACAAGTCAGGATGGTGTATATGTTCATCTCTATGACAACTCGGAGATGAATTGGCATCTGAACGATGGGACGCCGGTTAAGGTCGCCCAGGAGACAAACTATCCCTGGAGCGGCGATGTGAAGATCACAGTCAGCCCGGCGAAGCCTGGCGAATTTGTCATGTACGTGCGCGTACCGGGGTGGTCGAAGAAGAACAGCGTGAAGGTGAATGGCAAAGAGTTTGCCGGAGCAAAGCCCGGAGAGTATCTGGCGATTCGGCGGCAATGGGCTGAGAACGACACCATCGATCTGAGCTTCGATATGACGACACATCTGCTGAAGGCTAACCCTGCGGTGACCGAAGACCGCGGAAGAGTTGCGTTTCAGCGCGGACCGATTGTGTTCTGCATGGAGCATCTGGACCAGGCAGACCATAACGCTGGTATGAATCTGGCTGGCTATATCGTTCGTCTCGACGGAGAGACGACGACGCACTTTGAGCCGGAGCTTTTGAACGGCGTAATGATGCTGAGCCATCCGGCGATGCTGAGTGACATTTCGAGCGATACCGGACTGTATTTTTCTGCGGCTACGCCAAAACCCAAGGAGACTGCGACGACGATACGACTGATTCCTTACTATGCGTGGGCGAATCGAGATCCGGCTTCGATGCAGGTATGGATTCCCTATAGGGATGCATAAGAACAGACGAAATTTGCAGGCGACATCCCTATAGGAGAGGTCTGATGGGAGAGCGGTTTTCTCGGCGCGCGGTGTTGGGTGGACTTGCACTGGAGACAGCCAATCTGCTGTTCTCCCGGCAGATTAATGCAGCACAGATATTTGGCGCAGCGCAGGGCGTGCCCGCAGTTGGCAACACGCATCTACTAACCGTGGTTGCCGTGAGTGCGAAGACGCTTCGCCTGCGAGTCATTCAGCAGGGCAAGCAGGGACCGGTGGAAGAGGTTGGCATTGTTCCGAGGAAGTGGCCCGAGGCGCTGGCTACCGATGAGTCGGGTGTAGCTGCGTGGGGCAACTTCAAAGTTCATCTGGAAGAGAAGCCGTGGTGCATGAGTATTGTGGATGCGCAAGGCACTGTGCGGCAGCAGGTGAAGTTGGAGCCTTCGACCGGAGCGATCCATTTCGATGTAGGTGACGGGCCGCTGTTTGGGTTGGGCGAGGGTGGGCATCCGCTAAATCGTCGCGGTACCACCGATGCGATGATCAATGGACAGCACAGCCCGGCGCTGGCGACCTATGGTGCTCGCGTTCCGATTCCTCTGGTGATGAGTGCGGGCTGGGGCATCTTCTTTGCGCACCCTTGGGGAACTTTCGATCTGAGCGGGGCGGAGGGCAGCTTTTTGCCGACGGAGGAGACACCGACGCGGGACATCTTCGTGATGCTGGCGGATACGCCGACGGAGCTGTTGCGTGAATGGGCGGAGTTGACGGGTTATCCGCATATGCCTCCGTTGTGGGCGCTGGGGTATCAGCAGTCGCATCGAACTCTGGCGAGCCGCGAGGCAGTGCTGGCGGAGACGAAGCGCTTTCGTGATTCGAAGCTGCCCTGCGATGCGATGATCTACCTCGGCACAGGCTTTTGCCCTGCCGGATGGAACACGGGGCATGGGTCGTTTACGTTCAATCCGACGATCTTTCCTGATCCGGCGAAGATGTTTGACGAGATGCATGCCGAGCACTTCAAGGTAGTTCTGCATGTGGTGAGTTGTCCGGAAGATTTGCATGGCGAGGTCGGCGATACCGGAGCTGCATTGGATGATCCGAGCAGCGCGGCGGTGTATTGGCCCAAACATCACGAGGTGTGGAAGGCTGGTGTCGATGGTTGGTGGCCGGATGAGGGCGATGAGCTGCGGCCGGCATCGCGGTTAGCGAGAAACCGCATGTACTGGGAGGGCTCGCAGCTTTTTCTGCCGAACGTCAGGCCGTTTTCGCTGCACCGTAACGGCTATGCGGGCACGCAGCGCTATGCGTGGCTGTGGTCGGGCGATATCTTGTCGACGTGGAAGACGCTGGCTGCGCAGGTGATGGTGGGCATTACGGTTGGGCTTTGCGGGATACCGTATTGGGGAACGGACACCGGCGGGTTTGTGCCGACGAAGGAGTTCACCGCGGAGCTGTTTGTGCGATGGTTTCAGTTCAGCGCATTCTGTCCGTTGTTTCGTTGCCACGGCAGAACGTGGATGCTGCGGCTGCCATGGGGATGGGACATGGGAACGTATGGTCCGGCGGAGTTCGATACGCAGTTTGCTGCGTCGACACTGCCGAAACCGGAGGACCTGCACAATATAGCAGTCGAGAAGATATGCAGGAGTTACCTTAACCTGCGATATCAGTTGCTGCCGTATCTTTACTCTGCTGTTGCGGAGACGCATGCGACGGGGCTTCCATTGATGCGGACATTGTGGATTGCGTATCCGCAGGATGCGAAGGCGGCGACGGTGGAGGATGCTTATCTTTGGGGTGACAGTATGTTGGTTGCGCCTGTGCTGGAAGCAGGTGCTACGCATAGGACGACCTATCTGCCACAGGGAGTTTGGTGGGATTACTGGAACAATGAGCGCCTGACCGGCAGTGCCGAGGTGACGCGAGAGGTAACGCTGGAGACGATGCCGCTGTATGTGAAGGCCGGAGCGATTGTACCGATGGGGCCGGTAAAGCAGCATACGGGTGAGGCTAGTAGCGAGCCGTTGCTGTTGCGTGTCTATCCGGGGGCTGATGGAACGGCGATTCTTTATGAGGATGATGGTGTGAGCTTCGATTATCAAAACGGAGCTTTTACGCGCATCGTGTGCAGTTGGAATGATGGATCACGAACGCTGAGCCTGAAGGCCGATACAAAAGGAAGATTGCCAGAGGCAAGGACATTTGCAGTGGAGATTGCCGGTAGCGCGAAGAGCAGGCGTTTCGCGATGTCAGGCGGGCATGCCTCTGTCGAGTTGTGATTTGCCGCCTGCTCGATGTAGATGTTGGCGGGCTGGAGTTTGCCTCCAGCCCGGTGGGCTTTAGGTCTGCTGATAGAGGCGGTAGGTCTCGTCTTTGATCTCAGGGAAAGGGATCATGCGGACGTTGCCGGAATCGGTCGCAACCTGCCAGGCTGAGGAGTTGCCGATGCGCTGGGCGGCGAGTAGCTGTTGTCGGGTGATCGTCTGTGCGGCGGGTTCGATGGCGAAGAGAGCGACGGGGCCATAGAGCAGTGCGACGATCTCAGGATGGCGATCGTCGATTGGAGCAAGACGGAGCGGCATGTCGAACGAGAGCTCGATGCGATCTCCATCTTTCCAGGTGCGATCGATGCTTGCCCATGTGCCCGGAGTAAGTGGGGTGTCGACTGCCTTGCCGTTGACTGTCACCTTTGTGTTTCTTCCAGCCCATGCGGGAATACGCAGAGCGACGGCGAAGCTCTGCGGATGCGAGAGCGTCAGATGCATGCTGGTGTCGCCGTTGGCGGGATACTGTGTGTGCTGGGTGAGCGAGGCGCGCGCGCTTCCCTGCTGCCAGGTGATACGTGAAGGAACGTAGAGGTTGACGTTAATTCCTTTGGTGCTGCGGAAGTAAGAGCTGATGCCGTAGTCAGCAGTAAGCTGCGGGAACGTGCCGGAGCAACATGGCCATTTCTGCTCGTAGTCTACTTTTTTTGCATCGTGATTGTAGTCAGAGTAGTAGAAGCTGACTCCGTTGGGTTGGATGGGGCGAGCGCCGAGAATGGTGTTGTAGAGAATTGTCTCCATGCTGTCGCCATAACGGCTGTCGCCGGTGACACGCATGAGGTAGCGAGTAATTTTGAAGTGTCCGTAGGCACCGCATGGGGTTTCGAAGCTGCTGTGAGTTTTGGTGAGGCTGTCGGCGAGCCCGTTGCCGGTGGGATCCTGAAAGGTCTCGTTGGGTCCCCAGCCTCCGGTGGCGAAGCTTTGTTGCTGGACGAAGGCGAAGCCGTTGCGCGCGGCGGTGAGGTGCTTCTGGCTTCCGTCGGTGAGATAAGCCTGCGTAGCCGAGCAGAGCGCGTTGACGTGACTATAGGCATGCTGGCCGGGAAGAACGTTCTTATTTTCGGAGAGCGGTCCGAAGTAGGTATCATCCTGAAGAAAGCGACGCGCAAGCTGGCGATAACGAGCGCCTGCACCGCGCTGGTAGGCGAGGTAAAAGTTTTCGGGAAGCGTATAGGTCTCGTCCCATGTGAAGGAGATGTTCTTGTGGGGACGGGCCATCATCTCAGCGCGGTCGAGAGCCTTGGGCGGAAGGAATGGAAGGACTGCGTCGGTGGCGCGATTGAGTACGGCAAGAGCATGGGGGTCGCCGGCGAATTGATGCGCGTCGATAAGGCCACAGTTGGTCTTGTCGAAGGTGTAGGCGGGAATGCAGTAGTCGCTGTAGAACTTCTGACTGATGGTTGGAGCAAAACCGGTGACGAGTCGCTGTACCTTCGCTTGAGTGGCCTTGTCGCCGGTGACGGCGTAGGCGCGCGCGAGCCCTGAAAGATACTGCCCGAAGCTGTGTCCGGGAATGTATCCGGTCATATTTTTTGGCGGATCGAAGAGGTCGGAAGGAGAGTACCAGCCGCCCATGTCTTCACCGGGAGCGGGCAGGCCGGAGAGCTGACGGAAGGGTTTGAGGAGGCTGTCGTCGTTGAGATTGAGGAAGAGCTCGTGGTTTTGACGAAACTGCACCAGCATGGGGCCATCGAGAAGCTGGACGTCACGGTATTCAAACTGACTGAGCGGAGCGGTAGCGGCAGATGAAGCTAACGAGGCTGCGAATGCGGGCGCGTTGCGAAGGACGGCGTTGCCGGCAGCAAGCGCGGCTCCACTTTTGAGAAAAGCTCGGCGGGTTGGCTTGGTCATCGTAGAGATCCTTTGGGTGAGACGAAACCCATTTTCTTCGGAAATGAGAAATCGTTTACTTAGACTCGGCGATTTACGCCTCGTTGAAACGAGATGAGAGTAGCACCATCGCCTCATGGGTGTAAACCCAGCGTATGGATGCTGAGGTGAACACCTATTTCTTAGACGTATTGCGTTGAAATTCGGGCTTATTGAGGAGGGGCGGAGGGTTTCGCTTCCTCGAGGACATACTTTGTCCTTGCCTGCTGGTTGTGCGCCTTGGCGTCCTGAAGCTGCTTCACAAGTACCTGGATCTTAGCCGAGTGATTCAACTTATGCTCTGCAAGGAGCTCCTGGTAAATGGCAGCTTCGTCGTAAGGATCGCGCTTTGTCGCCTCCTGGGCCTGGGCGATGACTTCATCGAGGTCGTTGTGGCGGAGCAGAAGCACGCAGAGCAGATCGCGCGCAGGCTGGTAGGAGGGCTCAAGGTGTACTGCGCGTTGTGCCGCAGCGATTGATTTTTTAATTTGTGTCTCATCCGCATTCGATGTTTGCGAGAGAGCCTCTGCGTAGAGATATTGCAGCAGTGGGTCATCAGGATGAAGCTGGCTCTGCTGAGCAAAGAGAGCAAGTGCGGCAGCGGGGTCGTGCTTCTGGCTCAGCAACATCCCCATGGCGTCTTCGGCGAATGACAACTGCGGATTGAGTTGATGGGCCTTTTCAAAGTCCTGAAGAGAGGCGTCCATCTGCCCACTCTGCTCTTCGAGCACACCGCGAGCCAGATAAAGCCGCGCCTCGGATGGGAGTTGCCGAATGCCGAGACTCATAAAATCGATACCGACTTTGAAAGCGCCGTGATTGAAGGAGATCTCAGAGAAGGCGAGGTATGCATCGACGTTTTTGGGATTTAGCTCGATGGCCTTGCGAAGCCACTCGACGGCCTTCGGAGTGTCATTCTTGCCTTCGGCTAGCTGAGCGGCCAACAAGTAGGCGTTGCTGTCCTGGTCTCCGGCGTCGAGTAGAGGCTGCAAGGTAGCGAGCGCAGCGGAGGAGTCTTTTGCTGCGGCCTGGGCGCGAGCAAGCGCTAGTCGATTTACGGGTTGATCCTGGAGGGCCAGCAGCTGTGACAAGACCGTAACCGCCTCAGTCGGTCTATTTAAAACCATCAGGCAACTGCCATACTGCTGAAGAGCAGGTGGACTTTGACTTATGCGCGATGAGGCCTTCGCATAGCTTTCGACGGCGCCAGCGCAGTCTCCGGCACGAGCGTCAATTGCGCCAAGCATGGCATAGGCGGTCTCATCTCCAGGGCGAAGCTCAATGACACGCGTCACGAGTCTCTTGGCCTCGGGCTTGTTGAGTGCGTATGCAGTCTCGGCTGCGCCTTCGCCGGCGGCGAGCGACTGTGGGCACTGCTTTGCCGCAGTATGAAACGCGGTGAACGCTGCCTCCGTCTTCGACTCTCCACGAAGAGCAATTCCAAGCATCACGCGAACATTACAGTCTTCAGGATGCGTGGCGAGATAGGTACGCGCCGACTGCTCTGCCTGCGGGAGTTGCTGCGCGGCGAGAAGACGATAGATCGCCTGCTTCTGAGCCTGAGTGTCCTGTGCCGACAGACGGCAGGCGGAAAGAAAGGCAATCGACAGTACGATAACAGGGCGCGACTTTGACCAGACCAACTTCATGATTTCTATGATGATCCATAAATAGCATGAAGCTACCGCGTCGGGCTAATGCCGAACGCGGTAGCTTCATCTTTTGCCATCACTAGAAGGTCAGATTGCCGCCGATCTGGAGGAAGCGTGGGACATTCTGGCCTGTTGCTTTTCCAAAGTTAGCATCAGGTTGATTGACGTCTACGTTAATTAGATTGGGGTGATTGAAGACGTTGAAGAACTCGAAACGAAGCTGGAAGGCGATGGATTCGCGAATTGGGGTATTTTTCAAGAGCGCCATATCCCATTGCTGGAATCCAGGGGCGCGGAAGGAGTTGTATTTTTCATTTCCTTCCGTTCCAAAGGCAGGATTCGAGAACTGGCCCGCGGTAAAGATGCCATTCAGATAATCCTGCCGACCATGCTTATAGCTATAACTATTGACATCGGGATAGCTCTGAAGATTATCGCCATCAGCGTTATAGTCGCCGCTCCCGGGAGCGTAACCGGTAAATTTACCGGTGTTCGGATCGACTAACGGCTTGAAAGGCGCGGTGTTGTTGACGTTGATAGGATTGCCACTCTGTAAGATGGTCGTCCCACTGAGCTGCCAACCGGTTGCAGCCTTACCAACTAACCCCCTGCCCTCGTTATAGGAAGGAAACTCATAGTTCCATGCGAGCGAAAAGCGGTTGGGGGCATCCCAGATGGAAGGCCCGTACCACTGATGCACGTTGATGTACGAAGGATAGACCTGGGTATCGTCCTGGGAAGAAGAACGAGTATAGGATGCGTTGAAAAATGCGTGGCTAAACCTTCCTCGAAGGGCAGCAATGAAGGCGTTATAACTCGACACACGATCGTTCTGCGTGTAAAAGACCGAGCCGAAGCTGGTGTTTAAGCGAGTCGGCACGGTGCTGTTGTGGATGATAAGGTCTCCCTGCTCGACGTTGATGTCCTGTCCGTAACTAACGTTATAGACTTGGCCTCCGCCGGAGAGAAGCTTTTTGCCGGTCGAGCCGGTGTACATCAACGAACCTACAAACCTGCGCCCGATCTCGCGGTCGACCGAGGTGGAGTAGGTATAAGCGACAGGCGATTGAAGATTGGCATCAATACCGCCGATGTTGAACTGCAGACCGGTGAGGCCGCCCTGCGAGTTCAGAGGACGTGCTGGAAGCGCGGGGTAGGGGAAGTTATACGGCTTGTTGTTCGAGGTGCCCAGGGCAAAGATCGGCGCTGGACTCTGTCCGCCATAAAACGTTGGGAAGATGTTGCCGGGAGGGTTGCCCCGATACTGCTCTTGCAGGTTGGCCATCGTCGGCCAGTTGTGGAAGATGCCCGCTCCTCCCTTGATAAGCCACTTTCCATCTCCGACCGGATCCCACGCGATACCTCCTCGTGGACTAAAGACATCGGTGATAGAACGATTGAGAGCGTGATGGTGCGGAATCACGGAGCCGTTCGCGATCTGCTCCTGCAGCGTAGCACCCGAGCCGTAAAAGAAGTTGCCGAATACCGTGTTTACGCTCCGCGAGTAGGGGTTGCCAAAGTCATCCCAACGCAGACCGTAGTTCACTGTGATCTTGCGGCTTAGCTTCCAGGTGTCTTCAACGAATGCACCGTGAGTTACTCCGGCAGCATTCCAATCGTACTGTGTCTTTTGCCCGGTCACCGGGTTGTAGGCAATGCCAGTCTCGGTGTAGACGTTATCGCGAGCCAGGTCGAGCAGGCTGTTGAAGGCAAATGTTGGTTGATCATAAGGGCCATTGAACACTTCGACGTCGTCTCCGAAGAGTCCTTCATAGCCCATCTTGATATCGTGCGACCGGAAGGTGTGCGTGAGTACATCGCGCCAGTGATAGTTATGTTGGATGAAATCTCCCTGGGCAAAACCAGCGCCGATGCCCTGCCCCACACCGGTAATATTCACGACGGGTACGCTGAAGGTTCCTGTAGCCGGAGCGATTCCTTCCACTCGCTGGGCAGCAAAAGAGCCTTCGTTGATGGTTGTTGGATTGAAGGTGTGAGTCTCGTTCACCTGAATCGCATACTGGTAGTAGTTGCTGGTGGTTGTAAATGCGGAACGCGCACTGGGAGAGTTTGTGTTCGCTGTCGTGCGGAAGAAGGTTCCGTAGAGTCGGTCGCGTGAAAAATTCTTATCGAGGCGAATGAAGTACTGAAGTCCATTGCGATAGCCGGTATCGGTGTAGTTTCCGCTGTCCAATACTGGCGTTGAGCAAGGCAGGTTATATGCAGATGCCGTACCACAAACCGGCGACCCGTCGGTGTTTGCCGGGTAGAGCGACTGCCCTGTCTGTACGACAGTTACGTTGGAGACCTTGCTGACAGGATAGGTGGTGAGGAGCTGTGTGCCGATCGTGTTGGGAAAGTTCTGCTTTGCAAAGGCCGTAAACGCCGGATCTTCAAATGTAATGTTTCCACCGACAGCGCTGGCCGAGCGCAATGGCTCGATCGCAAAGAAGAAGAAGCCGCTGTGATGAGGAATGATGGGGCCGCCGATAGTCGCGGAGATGTTGTTGCTGTGGAACGGGGAGTACTTGTGAGTAAACTCGGTGCCTGCGAAGAAGTTCTGATACGTGTAGTAGTCGCTGGCGTTGCCGTGGTACGAGCTTCCACCCGCCTTGGTGGTCATCGTCATCTGGATAGAACTGGCGCGGCCATAGTCGACGTTATAGGTATTGGTCTGAATGCTGGTTTCCTGAATGCCGTCGGGATTTGGCGTGAGATTCAAGACGCCGGGCCTGATGGAGCTGGTCACGTCGAGGCCATCGACGACGTACATGTTGCCTACCGCGCCCTGACCGTTCGCGCTTGCATCCACCTGCGTCTCAGTGGAGTAGTTATCGCGGCCCGATCCGGGGCTGCCATTCGATGTCACACCGGTGCCAGTCACGCCCGGGGCAAGGGTGACCAGCGAGATCATGTTGCGGCCCGACAGAGGCAGGGCCGAGAGGGTTTGAGTGGAAAGCGTCTCCTGAAGACGGGTATCTGCTGCATCGAGAAGCGGAGCCTGGGCGCTGACATCAATGGTCTGCGTGGAGCTGCCGATAGCCAAATTTACCGGGATGTTCAGTATCTGGTTGGTCTCGAGTGTCACTGCCGTCTTTGTTGAGCTGAAACCCTTCATGGTCGCGGTCAGCTCATAAGAACCCGGGGCAAGGCTGACGAACTGGTAGACGCCGGCCGCAGTCGATGTCATGGTGCGTTGCTCATTGGTTGCTTTATTACGCAGTGTCAGAGAGACACCGGGAACGAGCGCGCCGCTGGGATCGGCGACAACGCCGGAGACAGTTCCGCTGAACTGAGCGTATGCCTCCGGCGCTGCGCACAAAAGCCCGCACACGATGAACATGCATGAAAGATATTTCAATATGTTTGCCATCAGATGCCTCCCAATATTGCGATTCAATAGGACCCGAGAAATCGTTTTCTCAAATGCAGCAAATTATGCTAATTTCGATCGTCAGGGAGACTACAGAGTCTTACTTCAGAATGTCAAGGATTTTCTCAACCAAAAGTTGGAGTGCCAACTCTCGGAGATTTTTGCAGACTGTAAAAATTGACGTTTGCCTTATGTGCACCGGTAAAGAAGATCGCTGAAACAAGAAAGCGCAGGGACTGGAAACGATTCGCCCAGCGTGAGATTGGCGTCGGGAAAACGATAACCAAATATTGGAATATCGGTATTCCATCTTTGGGAGGTTGCAGGTCTATGCGAGACCAGCGCTCTCGTTAGGGGAAGCAACTCGCCATAGCCGATTAATAGGATGGCTTTTCTTCGAATCTTCTATGGAGCGGTACCCGATGATGATGCGGGTGTCTGTTTGACCTCTTGCCGACTGACATCCCGGACTGATTCGGCTCGGCTCGTTCCTTCATTGTCGTGAAGCTTCAGAAACTGCTTCATGGCCTCTTCCTGCTCAGCTTTGTGGCCGAGCGCGCGCTCGGCAAGCGACAAGCGATACCACGAGGCATCATCGTTAGGATCGTTGGCGATAGCCGTCTTCAGGTATGGGAGCGCCTTTGCCGGTTGTCCCATCGAAACAAGCACGGTGCCGAGTCCGAGGTTCGCTTCAGGAAAGTCGGGATAGATCTTTAAAGCAGCTTCGAAGTATGTCTTTGCTGCATCGTTCTCTCCTGCCAGCCGATGCAGCTCTCCTATTTCATAGGAGGCGTTTGCGTTGTCGGGGTTCAGCTTCAGCTCCTGCTGGAACTCTGCCATGGCGTTGGTTAGATCTTCGGGATGATGCGTGTGACGCTCGCGCTCGCGCAGACACCGCCCGATGCGGTAATGGATGCCACGATGTTTTGGATCGATAGCCAGTATCTTCTGATAGGCTGCGATGGCATCCTCGAACGATCCTTCGCTCTCCTTGGCCTCGGCTGTGGCTTGTTGTCTCCAGATAGAGTCTGGCGCAACTGCTACCAGCTTCTGCACGGTGAGAAAGGCAAAGTTTCCGAAGATGCGCTCGTTGTGATACAGAACCTCGGGATCGGAGGGGAAGAGGCGCTGCAACTCCAGTGCAACTTCTACCGCCTTGCTATCCTGCTGCAAGGCGGTGTAAGCGCGCTCAAGCTCGAGACCACTCATTCGCTTTACCGGTTCGTCCTGCGCTGTGCGGAAGGTCTGCTCCAGTTCCGGCAGCGCAACTTTGTAGTCTCCCAACTCGGCCTGAGACATTGCGATGAGTCCATCGAGCTTGGGTAGCTCCGGCTTAATTCGCTTTGCTTCGTCGAGTTGCTTGAGCGCCTCGGGATAGTCTCCCTGTTGAAAGTAGATGACTCCGATGGTTGCATGGATCTCAGCGACATCGGGATTGGCGTGGCTGAGTCGCTCGAATATCTTGAGCGCGCCGTCGGTGTCGCCAGCAGCCAGAGCCCTTTGAGCTGTGGCGTAGTCGCGCTGCATCTCAGTCTGCTGTGCCTGGGCCGGGGCAAAGAACAACAACGGACTGAGAGCGGCGACAACTATAAAACGAAGCTTCATTCGGCGGCTTTGGCCTCCTGTACGTGCTCTTCGCGCAGGATGCGTACTGGGCCAATCAAGCCGGAGGGGACGAGAGGCGAGTTGGTTTTATACGGATTGCGCACGGTGAAAGTGTACTGCTTCGCGTTGGGTTGCTGATCGCCAATGAGCCGGTTGACCCATAGATCGACAACGCGAACCTGCAACAGGTTGTCTCCGGGATGGAGAGCTCCAGTCGCATCGACACGGTAGGGTGCTTTCCAGGCAATGCCAAGAGATTTGCCATTCACCGTTACCTCGGCGAGATTGTCTACGGTTCCGAGATCGATCCACAGCTTGTCACCGGCTTTGAAAGACGATGCGGGAAGGTTGACGTGTTTGGTGTAGGTGCCGTGGCCGGAGAAGTAGCGGATGCCAGGGTCGCTGTTGTCGGACCATGAGGTGAGCTGCTCCAGCTTGATAGAGTCAGGTGCTCCCTTGTCCTTTTCAAAGCTGAGATCCCATGGTCCATCGATGGATTTAATTGCCGTCTCCTGAACTGCGGGGAGATGGCGCGAGGGCTTTTGCGCTGCGTGACGGAAGACTACGAAGACCGTGCCGTAGGGATCGAGGTTAAGTGGAACCGAGGTGCGGCCATCTGCAATGACATAGGAGGAGGGCTCGATCTTTCCGGTATCGGCATGCCATAGCTCCGCCGCTTTGCCTGTGATGGCAAAGCTAGCGTCGATCGACTCCGGTTGATCGGTACGGTTATCGATGTAGTAGAGATCCGACGTCGGAGTTCTGCGATGAACGAAGAGGATTTCACTTTCCGGTCGCGATTTCTTGAAGGTGAAGTCGGGTTCGATCTTTGCGCGCTGCAAGGCATCGGCGACGCTTCCCTGCTGCAGGATGCGGCCTTTGCCTACGCTACGATCTTCATCTGTGCTTCCCCATAGATCCTGCACGATGGAATGAAATGTGGCCTGATCATCGGAGAGGCTGGGATCATCGGTAGGACGCTTGCCGATGATCGTAGCACCGTCATTTACCAGTGTTTGCAGTCTGCGAAGGACGGGCAAGGACATGTGCTCACTGTATTGATCGAGTATCAGCACGCGGTAACTCATGCCGCTCTCTGTAACCAGAGAGCCTTCACGTACGTTGAGTTTATGTTCAAGAGCGTCCGCGTTAACGTAGTCGAAGTTATAACCGGATGGAACATCCGGAGCGCGGTTGCCGAAGATCGCCGTTAGGTTGCTGTCTTCTCCATAGAAATATGCGATGTCGGCGACAAATTTTCCTTGCTGCAGCAGATAGGAGCTGCGAGCGAGATAGGTGATCCACGGCGTTGCCTGCTCGGCCCAGGTTTCGTTACGCGTGAACCATTGACCGAATGGCCCGAGGGCAAGTCCCGGAGCTTTTCCGATCAACGGCTGATGCACGGAGGTGTGGATTACAAATCGGTTGAGCCCTTCGGCAAGCTCTTTGTCCGCCGTAGGTTTGAGTGTGTTTGGGCACCAACCCCACGGATTGCTGGCAGCGGTCATTGACTCGGCGGCGACGAGATTCTGTCCCCATATGTGTGCGACCGAGGCCGACTCGCGGATGTCTGCATCATAGCCAAGCTGATCGGCATTAACGCCAGGATGTTGCACCCACATCGCGGCCATGGGCACATCGTCATAACGCTTCATCTCCATGCCGTCGCCGATGGTGGCACGGCCTTCCTCGTGCGATTCGCCGTATTGCCCCATACCACGGGCGTGCAGCTCTGCGGAGAGAGTACTGTAGTGGTTCTCCGCGAGGAGTTCAGCGAGGGTTCTACGGAAGTCCCATAAGAAGCGATCGCTGTCTGCCGCGCTGCCCACGACGCGTCCGGTGAGTACGGGCAGCCAGGGGCGAGGATCGTAGCCGCGACGTTTGACGAACTCGGCGATCATATCGTTGGTCCAGTTTTCCGTGCCAGCTTCCCAGCTATCGTTGATGACATATTGCAGGCCGCGCTTGCCCATCATGCCGTCGGTGGCCGATTTGTACTGGTCAAGATAGTTGTCGAAGTAGTCCTTTACATAGCTCGCGTTCAACTTGTCTACTTCAGGCCCGGTGGCTTCGGGTGAGGCCGGATGATTGGTGATGCCGGTCAGCGAATAGCCCATGCGCAGAACGGTCCAGCGTCCGGGAGGCGGAGTCCAATTGAGGGTTCCATCTTTCTGCATCTTCGCTGTGAGATCGACGACGTCAGCTACTGGGATCGCCGATCCTGCAGTTGGCTTCGGTGTTGCCGCACTGTAGTTGTCGGGCAGTGTTGCGAAGGCCGCCTTCTCTTCAAAACGATTTACCCGCGCGCCGGTGTGTAGCGCAAGCTCTGCAATGCGGTGCATCTGCGGGCCTGTCTCGGGTTTGATACCCAACTCGGCCGGGTCGATATCGCCCAGTTGGCCTTTTGCAGGTTGAGCCTCAAGAAAGCTCAGCCGAAAGAAGCGTGCGGTGACCGCAGGAAATGACATGGTGTGCTGCACAGCTCCTGCGGTTGGTATGCGAACCACCTCTTCAAAGTTGACGCCGTCGTCACTCTTTTCGAGCACGGGGCCTTTGCCCGTCTCTCCCTGGAATTGAGCCAAGGGATTGCGAGGACCACCCATTGCAAAGGTGACAGCTTGAATCGACTGTGGTTTGTCGAACTCAAACTGAACCCAGCTCTTTTGGCCTGGAGCCGCGGCGAGAAATTCAATCGAGTGATTGAGATCGCCGTCCCACAGCAGACTTGGATCTGATACGGCTCCGTCGTTCGTGGTGACCTTGGGGTTGAGTTGAGCCATGGAGATGTCGTCGGCAGGCGTGCGGAATGCAATCACCTCGCTGTCTGCTCCAAAGTCCACCGGTGGCGGCGGTGCTTTCACACCTCCCATCGCTCCCATCAGATCAGCCTGAGCCAGATCGCCGAACGGGCCTGTCTCTTTTGGCGGCGGAGGCAACACACCATGGAAGGGCTGACCTCCTTCTATGTCGGTCTCGCTCCACACAACCTTCTTCATTGCCTGATAGGGCTTTACCCAAGGGCCGCCGCTCTCGCTCCAGCCGGGCGATCCTGCGATGGCCATTTCAAGACCAAGCGCGTCAGCTTTATGGGTTGTAAAGAGAAATGCGTCCTTCCATCCGGGCGTCATATAGACGAGACGATTTGGAACAACCTGCGGCGTTCCAAGCGCGGCATCGAAGTTTTGAAAGCCTCCAATCCCGATGCGCTTCATCCATTCAAGGTCGAGATTGATGCCATCCTTGGTGATGTTGCCGTTCATCCAGTGCCACCAGACTCGGGGACGCGCGCTTTCGGGAGGACTCTGAAAACCCTGCTGAAGGTCGGTCGATGCTTGCTGTGCGAAGACGATCGGCCCACAGACAAAGAATGCCGCTGCGGCGAAGATGCCAACTCTGCGAGAAATAAACCCTGACTTCATGGGATCTCCAGTATGTATGTCAGTCAAGTACAAAAGCTACGGCAGGCGCAGCACTAGATTTCGATTGGCGACGAAGAGGTAGAGAAGCTCAAGGCATTGGCGATGAGCTTCTCTCTGCTAGCTGGTGTATGGTCAGAAGGTCAGCTTTCCACTCAACTGAATCACCCTGCCCGGTGATGAGCTTGTGATCTTTCCTGCGAGTGAATCTGTCAGACCGTTATCGATTGCAGAGCCGCCACCCGATCCTCCCGTAGCCAAACCGCCTACAGTTATTGCGTATTGGTGATGATTGAAGGTATTGAATGTATCGACACGGAAGGCAAGTCTCATCTGATCGGTGAGAGCGAGGCTCTTTGCGAGACCCATGTCGAAGTTATTGATGCCGGGCTGACGTAGGAAGTTACGGCCAGTGTTGCCATATACTCCAGGCGCCGATTGGTAGAAGCATGCCATATTCAAACGCTGAAACTTCGCCATGACACCACCGTGAATATTACAACCTGGGACATAGCTGGCACGGGGAGCAATACTGCCGGTGTAGTTGAGTGGATCGGCTGAGTTGATTCCGAAAGGAAATCCGCTCTGAAAGGTTGTAATACCAGTGAGCTCCCATCCGCCTACCAGCAAGTCAGTGGCTCGGTTAGCTCCTCCCATCACCTTCTTGCCTCGACCAATGGGAAGGTCATAAACATAGCTCGCAACAAAACGCTGGTTAACATCAAAGTCCGATGGAGCATAGTCTAAATTTGGGTTGTGGTTATCCATGAAGCCCTGATAACCGGCACCACTTGCACCTACTCCGGCCGCGGCAGACTTGTCATCCATGCTCTTCGCCCAGGTATAGATCGCAGTTACCGCAAGTGAACTGGTGCGATGCTCGAACTTCGCATTCATCGAGTTGTAGTTGGAGTATCCGTGCCAGTCGCTGTTGATGTAGATACTGGTGAAATTCTTATAGGGCAGCCGCGAACTCGGAAGGCAAGGAGCAACCTTTGTATTCTTATATGATCCATCGGGATTCTGCGCGTCGCAAAATGCCAAGCTATCCGCAGGAATTGCATTGGGTTGAGCGATATCGTGCCGAGTCAGAAGATGGGTTCCCTTTGACCCGATATAGTTCAGCTCGAACGTTGTATTCCTTGCAAGCGACCGCTGCGTTGAAAGCGACCATTGCTGGACATAGGGATTCAACGGATTGTCAGATTCGATAACCGCAATGAACGTCAGCGTCGATACAGGAAACGGAAGGAGTGTGGCGAAAGGTGTAAATAAGTCATTTGTCAGCTTTGAAACACCGGCGTTCGTTGCCGGGGTGAGATTATTACGAATGGCGTAGGGATAGATGTCACCCGAGTCGTCGATCTCGCGTCCCTCAGATGAATCCCAGAAGATGCCGTAGCCGCCGCGAATAACGGTCTTATCTCCAGCGCGATAGGCAAAGCCGAACCGTGGAGCAAAGGGAGTCTTCGAGCCGGGATGAGGGACATTCGATCCACAATAACGCAGGATCGGCGTCACATTATCGTAACCAACTCCGGTTGCTACACCGTTTGTTCCCAGAGTCTTGTCGGCGTAGCACAATCCACCTTGGGTATTTTGGTTATCGAGCCAGAAGAAGTGATTCTGCGCTTCATAGGGTGCAGCACGAAAATCCCAGCGCATACCAATATTCAATGTAAGTCTCTGGGTTACTTTCAGATCATCTTGAGCGTATGGCGCAAAGTAGCTGAAGATGTGAGTCTGGGGATTGCCGGCCTGATCGGTTGGGCTCAGAGGACCCGGTACATAACCGGCAGCGCTGCTGTAATAGCCGAGAAGCATATCAGCGACAGCATTACCGGTACCGCAGTCAGCGTTGCTCGCCGGGCAACCTACCTTATTGTTAGTGATAGATGCTGAACTAAATCCATAGTCGCCCAGAAAATCGTCATCAAGGTTGCGTACCAACCGCCAACGCCGATAGTCGCCACCGAAGCCAAAGGTGTTTCTTCCCTTTACCCACGTATAGGAGTCAGCAAACTCCCATGCGGGCTGATCGGATCCGGTGTAAGCGTTGACAGGACCACCGACGGTTGCGTACTGGCTTAGACCAATACTGGGATAGGTAAGCTGAAGCGGTCCGAACTTCTGGAAAGTTCCCGTAAGCCCCAGCGACGTGACAAAGGAGTCAGGTGGAGTTGTGGCTCCCTGAGGTGCAGAGGCATCAAGATAACCGAAGCGGAAGTTATTCGTGCTCCGTGTGCCGAGACTGATGGTGTGCGATATCTCCCAGTTCTTTTGTGTCTCATACTGTGTCTCAAGGCCGTAGACAAGCGAAGCAGTGTTAAGGCTGCTATTTTGATAGGTCGAATAAGTGTAGCGCCCAAAGACAAGACCAAGCTTACCTAGCGTCTGATCGACGCGGTACGTCTGCTGGTTCGTGACCAGAGGTAATCCAACCGACTTTACAAAGTTAATCGTACCGGGAGTAGCGTTAGCTGCACCAGCGTTCGGAGTAGGCCAGAAGCCTGCACCAATCGCAGCATTGGCTAGACGTGCTGTAATCCGACTGGCGGGGATCTTGTTTCCAGGAAAAGGTTGACCGGTAAGTGGGTCTACAGGAAGACAATTCAGACTCGAATTTAAGTTTGTGGTGCATGCGGTACTTCCGTTGACCGGAAGATTTTCTGCGGAGAAGTCGCCAGTCAGCACCGCAGGATTTGGCACGGATGCCTTTTCGATCGTCCCGTTGATGATGCGCCATCCTTCATAGTTTGCCATCCAGAACGTTTTGTTGCGGCCGTCGTACAGTTTGGGAATGTACACCGGCCCGTCTGCAACGAAACCAAACTGATTCTGGCGCAACTTTGGAAGGGGAGTTTTCACTCCTGCCTGATAGTCGGCTGCGGTTGGGAACGGACTTGCATCATACGCATTGTTACGGTTGAACTCAAATACTGTTCCATGAATCCTGTTGGTTCCGCTCTTACTGACGAGATTGATCTGGTTGGCGCTGAAGCCGAACTCGGCGGGATAGCTGCCACTCTCAACTTTGAACTCCTGAATCGCATCCTGCGACAGAATGACCGCAGGAGTTACCAGCGCTGTATCTGTATTGATCAACCCATCGAGGGTGTAGTTATTCGACTCGGGCCGAGCTCCATTGATGCTGATGGCATTACCTGATCCCTGGCGCATTGTGCCTTGCTCGCCGCCTACTGTGACTGCTCCTGCGCCCAGCAAGAGCAGTTGCATGAAGTTGCGGCCGTTGAGCGGAAGCTCTTCTACCTGCTTCTGACTCACTAGCTGTCCGATGGCGGAGCTATCGGTATCGAGCGCTAATGCTTGCGCCATCACCTGCACGGTCTCGGTTACCGCTCCCGGCTTCAAGACCACGTTGACGCGAATCTTCTGATCAACGGCAAGTGTGAAGTCGCTTGTCACCGACTTCTGAAATCCCGACATCTCAGCCGACACAGAATAAGATCCCGGGTTCAACGATGAAGCCTGATAGTCTCCCGATGAACTGGAAGTCATGCGAACCTTCGCATCGGTTGCAGTGTTGGTCACGGTCACAACCGCATTCGCAACGATAGCGCCGGTACTATCGGTCACGGTCCCCAGAATCGTCCCTGTAGCTCCAGCCTGAGCATAAAGCCTGTCAGAGACCGCGAACAAGCTTACGAAAAGGAGCGTGGCCTGAGCTGCTCTCAAGAAGATTTTTATCTTCGCTGATTTATTTTTCTGAATCGCCTCGTGGTTCTGCATGATGGATCCTCCGGAGTTTTCGAACCGAATTCTTAAACGGGATAGCTCCGTCAACACCGCAAACGACGCAGCCTTTACCCGATGAGTCCTCTATAAAATTCCTACTCGGCGTTTCAGCAGATTTATTCGCAACACGATCAGTTACGCCAAAGTAGGCACAATGAGCCCAAGCAGCAGTTACTCGAAAAAGAGCTACACACAGAAACAAGTGAACGTTGTTGCCATATCGAAACTTGTTCGCTATTGAGGAACGGCGCAACAATAGCTCTCTAAAATAGCAATGTCAATCATTAAAAATAGTTTTTCTATTGACAACTGCGAAATCACAGACATCTTTCGTCTACGGAAGCCGCAATCCATTTGGCAACGATCAAGCTGTCAGACCACTGCTACAGTTCGTCCGTCATCAGCGTGTAAGCACTCAATGCCGTCAGTTGCACGCAATATAACAAAACGCCATCTATAGACCCCGTATTACGGTAAGTCGCATCTCAGCCCAAAGCCTTCTTGGATAGAAGCGAATGGATAGTTAGGAGATGTCGTGAAGTGCAGTTTGAAGACACTTAGCATGTCGAGGTCGGACCACATGCTTACTCTGGATTCCGGAATATTCTGCAAGAGCAAGATCAATTTTCTGACTGCTCTCTTCCCTGTTTCCGATGATGAATCGATTTCTAAGCTATCTCGACCTGATTTCGATAAAGTGAGTCAGAGGAACACGACGAAGAGTCGAATTCAGCGTTCAGCTTTCTTGCGATCGCATAGGCTCCATTATTCGCATGGCAGAGGCGCCCACTCACCACAAGAGTTCTAACAATTCGATAGACTGTCGTCTTTGCAATTCCGGTTTCTTGATGAATCTGTTCGATCCGCATCCCCCCTGGCACCTCTCCGAGAAGATCGAGCACCTGAACGGACTTCAATAAAATGGGAACTATATACTCGCGATCCAGATCAGGTTGCAAGCGTCGTGCTCTATCAGTTCGACTCTCCCTGGCACGATACTTCGTTAAAATTTTGGCCTCTGTAATTGGCGACATGCTTATCTCCTCTCAGGAAACGAACAAGATTCATAAAGCCGCGCTGAAGAACTTCACTGGATTCGGGCAAATCCAAGATTAAGAAACAATGCGATTTTTTCGAGTTGCGCTGCGAGATGTCCAACCCCGACAGCACAGTGATGCGCAGGCCCTTGGGCATTCCATTGCTCAACGAAACGTCGCGCTCCCTGCGGAAAGCGATAACGGCTATTTGTGTTGCCGATCTCAAGGATCCTGCCAGCCACGCTATCACCCTCTGCAACAAGTAATTTGAAGCCACGGGCCCTATCTTCTACGACGGAAAGCAGAGTGACTGGTCCATGCTTCACGGACATCTCTACCGACAACCCTTTGCCTACTTTGCCGTGATACACCTGCAAGGGACGCACCTTGATCTTGCCCTGAGCGATTCCAATGTGGCCTGGCCCATCGTGCCCCATCAGAACAAGGTCCGATGCAAAGTCCATTGCGTAGTATTCCGTGAAGGATCCGCCTGCGCCGAGAAGGTCCATAATCTTCATCGCAATGACATTCTTCACCTCGTATTCTCCGGCAACAGGAATGTTTCGTCCCGTAAGCATTGAGGTTCCCAGAATGATCGAACTCATCGTAGCTTCGTTTTCAGAGATGCCGCTACCCTTGTAGAAGTACGCCATCAGGTCGAGATCGTGATTGCAGACAAATCTGTCCAGCGCTACAGCGGTTCGCGCTGCATCTGCAAGCTCAACCGGCGAGCAATTCGCATCGACGTCGAAAAACTCTCTGAACTCGTGAAGCTTTTCCTGAACCGCGCTCTCCGCGGAATCAGTGCGCATCTGGCTGAGTTCATCCACCTCGAGCATCTCTAGCTGAATGCCGAAGCGGCCACTTACCTGTGTCAAGTCGGTGGCAATATCGAGCATGCCACTGTAGTAATGTCCCATGAGTCCCAGTCGGCTATGGGCGAGAGCACTTCCGACCTCTGCTGCACGAAGCCATTCCTCGACTTCATTCCAACACTCCGGATCGTCATACAACATTCCAGTTACCTGATGAAAGCTCATGTCTAAACGCGTTAGGACATTGGCGATCTCTGGCATAGGACATGAGCTGCAGTGCGCCAACCACTCTCCTGTCATTGCCGTACGGCTAGTCATTTGATTGAAGCTTTCGTACTCAATTGCCGGAGCAGGCTGCAGGTTCAGGAAAACTACCGGCACCTTTGCACGCAGGATCACTGGGAGCACTGTTGCCGAGAGTGCATAAGTGGTCACATAAATCAAAAGGATATCGATATCATTGCGCCGGCAGGAGTGCCCTGCTTCGACCGACTTTGCCGTCGTATCAACTAGACCAAGATTAACAACCTCGCGTGTCGGTCGAGTAATACGCTGTTCTACTTCGGCCAGATATCCCAGGAGCTTTGCCTCCAGGCCGTCAAATTGTTCCCAGTAGGCCTCGAGCCCCAGACCTAACAATCCCACCCGCAGATGTTTGTAATTGTTATTCATATTTCGTCTTCTCTTGCATCCGCATCTTGCGTCTTTGCTCTTCCCTTCATAAAGAAGACCTCCATCATCATCGCTTGCTTCTCTCCGGGGCGAAGGCCGGGAACAGGCTCAAAGAGTGGAGCCATCATCTTTTGCCATTGAAGATTCACCGGGCTGGTTTCAAGACACTTCGTCAATTCGTCATAATCAACTACCTGCATATAGAGAAATAATTGCTGGTCGCGCCTAAAGATGGAGTACTCAGAGACGCCAAACGATTCGAGTTCCGTCATAAGCTCCGGCCATACGTGTCGATGGGCTTCGTCGTACTCTGCGATCTTGCCTGCCTTAATTCGTAACTGAAAGGCGATTCGTTGCACGCTGTTCCTCCCGAGCGATCACTTGTACTGCACCACAGCAACTTCGAACGGTTGTAAGGAAAGAACATGGTCTGACAGAGTCTCCTGAGCTGGTGCATGATCGCCGGTCGAGGGTGCAACCAGAGATACAGTGGCTCCTTCGGCGTCTGTCGGCAATGCAAGTTGTTCTGCGCGATTACGCTTATTGATAACCAGCAGCATCTTGCCATGGCTAGAAGCAAAGGCCTGCGCGTAGATCGATCGACTGGGGTTGGTTGTCTCTACCAATTTATCTCCCGGGCCAAAATGATCTTTGAGCAGCTTGAGCACCCAGAACCGTGGATTCGGGTCGGTTGTGTTGTAGTTCATCATGCTTACGCTGGGAAACTGCGATGGATAACCTACCAACTGCGATTCTCCCAGAACGTCGATGCCCATCTTTGCAGCCTCTGAGTAGATGTAGGCATACATCGCTCCATCAAGATTCCAGTATCCCTGTGGCTCAGGCTTGGCCACGTAGCCAGGGTGGCTTATCTCCTTTTCATCCTCCGTCAGAATTACTCCCAGCTCATCAAGATCGGTCTTTGTCGATGGGGAGTAGCGCTTACGAATTTCCTCGACATAGCGCACTGTATTCAGGAAACCGTCCGCCTGATCGAAGAAGGTGTACTGCCAGTCATCGAGGTTCTGGTCTGGTGTTGGGGACGCATAGAAGTGGTAGCTGATAAAGTCCAGCGGAGCGCCTTTCCTGTGATTTGCCGGATTCAAAAAATATTCAAACATCTCAGGATGCTTGCTCGGGTTTGCGAGTGCCAATGCAACGAACTTAATATTCGGGTCGACCTTTCGCATCGCCGCTGTCACCGTGTCATAGAACCTGGTGTACTCCTGCGGAGTCCAGTGGTGCTCAAACTCAATCTCGTTGAGCACCTCCCAGTATGGGATCTTATAGTGATGGCCCGACTCCCATCGCTTGCCATACTCGTCGGTAAAGCCGCCCTTGGTATACCAGCTCAGCAGCCGCGCATAGTACTCCGAGACCTCCTTCATCGATGGATCGCGAAGCTCTGTGCCCTGCGTGTAATCCCAGAATACCTGATTTGGATCGTCGGGGAAGGTGACAGGCTTTTCGGTCTTGTACATCCAAGCCGGGATCGTGCTGAAGTTGAGGATGACCGAATGTCCTGCCGTTGCCTGCATAAAGTCGTCGAGCGTCGGGTCGATGTGAGAGAAGTCCCACGACGTCTTGCCGTTGGCAGGTGCACTCAACTCTGCTACTGCCTGCCGCGGATAGGGGAGCCATGGAACATATCGCACATAGTCCGCGCCCAGCATGTGCAACGCCGCAAACGAAGAGTCATGGAGTTTAGCTCCACGAAGAAGCTGCGGATTCACCACCACCTGCAGGGTGGGGGTTGATCTCGACAATTGAACCACCTTTGCCCAATCAACCTTCACCTCATCGGGCTTGGTCGCATCCTGCGCGCAGACAATGCAGGAACTCGTGAACATACAGACCAGTGCGAACAGGACCCACTTTGGCAATCTCGTCATTCTCTTCTCCCTTGTGAGCAGTATTGCTCTTCCCCTTTGGCACCATAAATGGCATAGGCCAAATCAGGATCGAGCGCAGACTAAAGCTTGCAAAGAAGACTAGCGATAATATTTTTGGAATTTGGCGATATTTCATAATATGAAATTTTAAGAAATGACAAGATTGCCTAAAATATCGGCGCAATATGCCAAAATTTCAAATTTGCAATAGACATGCACTTAAATCCCAAGATCAAACTGAAGTAGCACTTGTATCTTTTATTTTCACAATATGAAATTCTATTTAGAATAGTCTTGGGGGCTAAGCTGGAGTGATCGAGTGAAGAAGAAGCGCACAAAAGAGCCTGCTGCCCCACTCCCGGCGGAGCATCCCGATTACACCATTCAGTCTGTCGCTCGCGCATGCACTATTCTCAAATGTTTTGATCGCCATCGGGCAACACTTGGCCTCAATGAGATTGCTGCTCGGAGTGATCTCAGCAAACCTACTGCTTACCGCATGTTGTCGACCCTCGTCGCATGCGGCATGTTGGAGCGCCGCGAGAAGAATTGCTACCGGCTCACCATGACACAGTGGCACCCGAAGAAGTTTCGCCTGGGCTATGCCTCGCAAAGCGAAGAGTTCTCTTTCTCGCGCCTGGTCTCAGAAAGCATTTGCAGCAGTGCCTACGACGCCGGAGTCGATCTGCTGGTGCTCAACAATCGCTATAGCCCGAAGGCCGCGGTGCGCAACGCAGAGACGTTCGTACGTGAACGTGTTGATCTGGTTATTGAGTTTCAGACTAATCAACAGAGCGCCTCTATCGTTGCCTCAAAGCTCATTGAAGCCGACATTCCTATTATTGCGATCGATATTCCTCACCCAGGAGCGCACTACTATGGCGCGAACAACTACCGTGCCGGGCTGATCGGCGGTCACGCGCTTGCCCAAGCCTGTCTGAGCCGCTGGGGTGGAGCAGTCGACGAAGTTATCCTGCTTGAACTTCCTATGGCAGGCCCACTTCCCCGTTCGCGACTTACCGGCATTCTCGCTGGCATACGTGAGGTTTTACCGAAGCTTCCTGAGCAGCGGGTCCGCTTCATCAATGGAAATGGACAATACGAGATCAGCCTGGATGTGATGCGTAAACATCTTAGGAAGAGCAAGGCTAATCATGTACTGATCGGTGGAATGAACGATCCCAGCTGCCTTGGCGCATTGCGTGCCTTTGAAGAGGCAGGTCGCGAAGAGCACTGCCTTGCTGTAGGACAGAATGCAAGCATTGAGGCGCGGCGTGAGCTGAGGCAACCTCGCTCTCGTCTCGTAGGTTCCGTAAGTTATTTTCCGGAACAGTATGGAGAGGCTGTCATCTCGCTTGCTCTTGATAAGCTGCAGGGGAAAGACATCCCCCCCGCGACCTTCGTTAAGCATCAGCTCATCACAAAAGAGAACGTCGATTCCATCTATCCCAACGATGGCCTCATCTCTATGGCCGATGGCGACGCCCTGCTCTTCAGCAAACGATGACAGCTTGAGAAAGCGATTAGAAGTGTTATTGCTTTCTTGTAAATACAAACGGCTCGAAGCTCAAATGAAACCGGGGCTCCAGAGTTCAGTTAAACTTCGAGCCGTGCAGGACTAACCTGCCCAAGACGATTACGCGTGATCGAAACGATCAAGGTTCATCACCTTGTTCCAGGCTGCGACAAAGTCGTGCACAAACTTTTGCTGTGCATCCGAGCTTCCGTAGACCTCGGAGAGTGCTCGAAGCTGGGAGTTTGAACCGAAGAGGAGATCGATGCGGGTACCGGTCCACTTGAGCTCTCCTGTTTTACGATCGTGACCTTCAAATACGTCTTGAGTATCTGAGACCGACTTCCACTCTGTCCCCATATCGAGCAGGTTGACGAAGAAGTCGTTCGTCAATGTCTCTGGCCGCTTGGTAAAGACTCCATGCTTTGCCTGTTCGAAGTTGGCGCCGAGGACCCGCAGACCACCCACGAGCACTGTCAGCTCAGGTGCGGTCAGCGTTAGTAACTGGGCCTTGTCGATGAACAACGTCTCCGATGAAACGCTGTACTTCGCCTTGAGGTAGTTACGGAAGCCGTCGGCGCGAGGTTCGAGCACAGCGAAGGATTCCACATCGGTCTGATCCTGCGAGGCGTCCATGCGTCCCGGAGTAAACGGAACGGCCACAGTGAGGCCCGCGTTCTTTGCCGCCTGCTCCACAGCTGCGCAGCCAGCCAGGACAATCAGGTCGGCGAGCGAGATCTTTTTGCCACCGGTCTGTTTGCCGTTGAATTCACTTTGAATGCCTTCAAGCGTCTTCAGTACCTTTGCCAATTGCTCAGGCTGGTTGACCTTCCAGTCTTTCTGCGGAGAGAGACGGATGCGAGCGCCATTCGCGCCGCCACGCTTGTCGGAGCCACGGAAGGTGGATGCCGATGCCCAGGCAGTCGAAACCAATTGCGGAATTGTCAGTCCGGAGGCAAGAATTTTGCTCTTGAGCGTAGCGATATCTTGCTCGTCCACCAGTTTGTGATCGACTTCGGGGATAGGATCCTGCCAAATCAACACTTCGTCAGGAACCTCCGAACCGAGGTAGCGTGCACGCGGCCCCATGTCGCGGTGCGTCAGTTTAAACCATGCGCGGGCAAAGGCATCGGCAAACTGATCGGGATTTTCGTAGAAGCGCCTCGAGATTTTTTCATAGTCAGGATCGAAGCGCAGAGCGAGATCTGTAGTCAACATTGAAGGTGAGCGGCGCTTTGACAGGTCGTGCGGATCAGGCACAGTATCGATGCCCGCGTCTCCCTTCGGCTTCCACTGATTTGCACCGGCTGGGCTCTTAGTCAACTCCCATTCGTAGCGGAACAGATGCTCGAAGAAGTCGTGGCTCCACTTTGTTGGCTTGGTTGTCCAGATGACTTCAAGGCCGCTTGTGATTGCGTCGCCTCCTTTGCCGGTACCAAAGCTGTTCTTCCAGCCGAGACCCTGTTCCTCAAGGCCAGCGGCTTCGGGCTCGGGGCCCACATTGGATGCAGGACCAGCACCGTGAGTCTTGCCGAAGGTATGGCCGCCTGCAATCAGCGCGATAGTCTCCTCATCATTCATTGCCATGCGAGCAAAGGTCTCGCGAATATCGTGAGCCGCGGCAACGGGGTCGGGATTGCCATCCGGGCCTTCCGGATTAACGTAGATCAGGCCCATCTGCACTGCTGCAAGAGGATTCTCCAGGTTGCGCTCCTTCGCTCCGCTTCCGGTACGATCTTCCTCTGTGCCATGTAGTTCCTTGTCGGCAACGAGCACACCCTCGTCATCATTCTTTCCCTTACGATAGCGAAGGTCGCCACCGAGCCATGTAGTCTCAGTTCCCCAGTAGACATCCTCGTTCGGTTCCCAAACGTCTTCGCGGCCTCCTGCGAAGCCGAAGGTTTTGAAACCCATTGATTCAAGAGCAACATTGCCGGTAAGGATAATCAGATCGGCCCACGAGATCTTGTTGCCATATTTCTGCTTGATCGGCCAGATCAGCCGACGCGCCTTATCGAGGCTGACATTGTCAGGCCAGCTATTGAGCGGAGCGAAGCGCTGCTGGCCAGCTCCCGCGCCGCCGCGGCCGTCGCCGATGCGATATGTTCCAGCGCTGTGCCATGCCATGCGAATAAACAAGGGGCCATAATGACCGAAGTCTGCGGGCCACCAGTCCTGCGAGGTGGTCATCAAGGCACGAAGATCGTTCTTTACAGCTTCGAGATCAAGAGTCTTGAAGGCTTCGGCATAGTTAAAGTCTTTGCCCATCGGATCGGACAGCAAGGAGTGCTGATGCAGGATTCTCAAATTCAACTGGCTTGGCCACCAGTCACGGTTCGATGTGCCTTCTCCTGCGGCGTGATGGAATGGGCACTTCGCTTCAGTCGATGTCTTTTTTTCGTCTGCCATATTTCTCCTCAGTCTGCGTGACGTATCGCACACTCCGTCGGATTTACTCGAAATCTCAACAACTCAGATATCCGCGTTTTGTCTCGACAATAGCAATGTAGCATCATAGAGATATATTGCTCCAATACATAGTTCCCATTCAGAGCATAGGTATTCACTATGGAATTTAATCAACTTCGTTACGTTTGTGCCATCGCCGAAACCGGCAGCTTCAGCCGCGCTGCCGAGCGCTGTCATGTTGCACAGCCTTCGCTTTCACAACAGATTCTTAAGCTTGAAGAAGATTTAGGCGCGAAACTTTTTGACCGACTTGGCCGCAGCATCCGGCTTACCGAGGCTGGGCGTGCTTTTCTACCGCATGCACGCTCCATTCTGCATCAGATGGAGGCTGCGCGCACTGGCGTTGAAGACAAGCGCGGCGATATCAGTGGAAGCGTTGCAGCAGGCGTCATTCCCACCATTGCGCCTTATCTGCTACCACGCTACACGGCGTCGTTTGCAAAAAAATATCCTGAAGCGCGACTACGCATCGTCGAAGAGACCACGCCGGTGCTGGTTGAAAGCCTGCGCAACCTCTCAATCGATCTCGCTGTTCTCGCGCTGCCATTGCGTCACAAGGAGTTCGAGCTTTTCCCGCTTCGCACCGAACCACTCTTCGCTGTACTTCCCAAAGACCATCCGCGTGGCAGCCAGAGATCGCTCGCACTCAAAGATCTTCGCGGCGAGTCATTTGTCATGCTGCGCGACGGACACTGCTTCCGCGATCTCAGTGTAGTTGCCTGCACTCGCGCACGGGTCACGCCGCGTATTGTCTTTGAGAGTGGCCAATTCAGCAGCCTGCTCGGCATGGTTGCTGCAGGTGTGGGCGTCTCGCTTGTGCCCGAGATGGCGATTGAACATAATGCATCGTGCCGCTATGTCCGCCTCAGCGATGCACGCGCCACGCGCACCATCGTAGCGGCAGTCCTGCGCGGGCGCAGCTTTAACCGCGTCCAACAAGCGTTTCTCTCCGGACTTACAAAGTAGGACAGTTGAAAACGATGCGCCCATCGCCTGTCACTCTGAAGAATTTGGATCACTGATCAAAGCTCGAATTGGCCTCGAGGGATCAACGATTTATGTGATGAATTTGGCTTAAATTCAGGCTCAAAGTTAACGCTGCATGAAATATTGAAGCGCAATATTAAATGAAGGTTAACGACGCTATTCCTTCAGTTTGGGTTAAGTATCCGCAACCTACCTTCGAACATAACCGCAACAGTTTTTCGCTATCAGCGCCCTTTCAAGTGGGTGCAGAGGGCTTGTTACGGTTCGGAGGATAGGAATGACTAACAGACTTCGGTGCCTCTTGGCGACGATCATAGCGTCAGGCATGGCGATAGCTCCAACCATCGCGGCACAAACGGGCAACGGATCGATCACTGGAACTGTCCAGGATCCTTCCGGTTCCATATTGATCAGCGCCAAGGTCATCGTAGAACCCTCAGAGAGACAGGCGGCCACTGATAATCAGGGCCAGTTCCGCATCTCGAATCTGCCTGCAGGCAGATATACGCTCACGGCCTCATACGTAGGCTTTGCACCGTATACGACAACTGTCAACGTTGCACCTGGCGTAGCCACCAGTGTGATTGCGGCGCTCAAGATCGGATTAAAAAGCGATACGGTTATGGTCACTGCGGGGCGTCTGCAAGGCCAGGCCGAAGCCGTCAATGTGGAACGAATGTCACCAAACATCGTGCAAGTTGAGCCAGCCGGCGTGATTACCAGCTTACCCAACACAAATGTTGCCGACGCGGTGGGCCGTCTTCCCAGCGTCTCACTGGAGCGTGATGAGGGCGAGGGCAAGTATGTGCAGATTCGTGGAACGGAGCCTCGCCTGAATAACCTTACGATCAATGGAGTGAATGTTCCGTCCGTTGAAGTAACAGTACGCAACATCAAAATGGATGCGATTCCTGCCAACGGGATCGAACGTATTGAGGTCTATAAGACATTATCGGCCGATCAGGATGCCGATGGTATTGGCGGCACAGTAAACCTTGTAACACCAACCGCGCAAGAAAAGCCGACCTATGCTTTTAATGGAACAGCTGGCTACAATCCTTTGCAGAACGGCTACTGGCGCGGCGGTTTTGACGGCACGGTCGGGCGCCGTTGGGGAGTGACCAAGAAGTTCGGCCTCTTGATCGGAGGAAGCTGGGATCGAACGAACCGCGGCATTGACGATCTCGAGCCGAGCCAAACCTTTGGCACTTTACCAAGTGGGAAAAACGTCGCTTATATCAACAGCGAAGACATGCGCTCTTACCAGTACTACCGTACGCGCTATGGCTTCGACCTGGGAGTAGACGACAAGATCACGCCTACGATGACTGTCTATGGAAAAGGGCTCTTCGCTGACTTTCATGATTATGGCGAGGTGGCCGTCTATACACCGAATGCTGGTGCTCTGATAGGAGCAACCGGCACACAGGTGCAGTTCGATAATACCGGCAACTGGCAGTACCGCCATTACATCCGTCGCCCTGATCAGCAAGTCTTTAGCTTTCTGACGGGAGCGCGTCATGATCTGTCAAAAGATTTGATTACCTATGAATTCGCCGCATCACGCGGACATAATATCGGCGGACAGGCATTTCCAACCACCAACTTCAGCGGAACAACAAATGCCAGCGGGAAGAACGATCTGGGCAATGTGACCTTTGTAGCTGATCAGACGAATCCTTATCGTCCGAAGCTGACAGCAGTTGACGGAACCAACGGATTTGATCCTGGCAGTTACACGGTCAGTTCGTCCGTCAACTATCAATACCATGCTACGCAGGTGAATTATCAGGGATCGGCCTCAGAGGCCCATGACTACACGGTATATGGTCATCCAAGCACATTTTCGATGGGAGTAAAGATTAGGAACTCCTCGTCTTCACAATTTGAGAACACCTACAACTATGACAACGTCGGCGGATTTACGCTGGCGGATGTTCTGGGCACAGCTACCAATCCAACCTACTACGACAAGTCATTTGCCATCGGCGGACTGGCGTATGGTCCCATCTCGTCGTATAGCAAAATCCAGCAGGCAGTGCTTGCCAATTCGACTGGGACCACGCCTGATCCGATTGCCGCTGCACAGGCATTTTTCAATGCAAACGAGCGCATATCGGCAGGCTATCTGGAGGACGTGATCTTCTTCGGCAACTTCAGACTGCAAGGCGGGGTTCGATTTGACGAGGGCGGCACTCATTTCCTAGCCAATCAGATAGCGTACGATGCGAATGGAAACCCGACTATTACGCCGATCCGGCGAGATGCAAGCTACTTCAATGTGCTGCCCAGCGTCTCGCTGCAATATCAATTACAGAAGGACACCAACCTGCGAGTAGTCTATGGGCGCGGTCTCGCTCGTCCTAACATTGGCGATCTTGTGCCAGCAACGGTTATTGATCCGAACCAGACTCCGTATCCTACTATCGCTACCGGAAATCCAAACCTTGTGCCAACTAAGGCAAACAACTACGACATCCTTGTTGAACATTACTTTCAACCGCTGGGAGTTCTGCGAGGAGGATGGTTTTACAAGCAGCTCTCGGATCCGATCTATCCAACAGCTACTCTGCTTCCCAACTACAACGGAACAGGCAAGACCTATCAGGAGACATTGTCGATCAACGGACCTGGCGCACATATCCAGGGATTCGAGGCGCAATGGGAGCAACGCTTTTCCCTCCTTCCTGGACTGCTCAGCGGCATTGGTATCGATGCAAACTATAGCCATACTTCTTCACAGGTCACCTTCCCGGCAGGCTTTGATGGTGGAAGGACGGACAAGCCAGCTCTCGATCGTGATTCACCCAATGACTACAACTTCAACCTGACCTACGACAAAAGACGATTCTCCGGGCGCTTTGCGATCAGCCATAACGATGCAAGTATCGCGGCATATCAATGGACTGCTGGAACCGGCCCTGCCGACGATCCTATCCTGGGCTTGAAGGGGCCTACTGGCGATAACTACTTTTACCCTCATACGCAGTTCGACGTGCAGGGCAGCTATCGTGTGTACAAAGGGCTGCAGCTCGTATTCTCGGGCCTCAACCTGAGCAACGAGGTCTTTGGTTTCTATAACGGCAGCGGGATTTATCCTGTGCAGCGCGAATACTACAAACCGACAACATCGTTTGGAGTTCGCTGGTCCGTACGGGGAGAGGAGTAGAGTAAATGGCGGTTGCTGCACCAGCAACCGCCATTTACTTGTCTTACCTAGTACACATGCATATTCCCATCGGCACATTCAGGAAGACTTAATGGTCCGCATGCTATGTCTTGCATTGGAAGCGGAAAAGCGCTCGCTAGAGTGCGGCTGCTAACGCTAAACATTCGGTTCAGGAGAATTAAACGTGCAAAGATTACGCCTTGCCTTTTTGTCGTTCACGATACTGCTGCTCGGTGGTTCACTTATGTCCGCTGCGCAAACAAGCTGGGGTGTTGCAAAGACCTGGCACATTGGCGGCAACGGTGGATGGGACTATCTCACCGTCGATCCTAATACCCATCGCCTATTTGTTCCCCGGGGAACACACACGATGGTTATCGACGCGAACACAGGAGCGGTACTGGGCGATATCCCCGGTCAGAAGATTGCACATGGCGTTGCAATCGTTCCCTCACTCGGACGAGGTTTCATCACCGATGGCGGCGGAGAAGGTGCCATTGTGATCTTCGATCTGAAGACCTATGCCGTGCTAGGCAAGCTGGTCACTATGCCTGACTCTGATGGCATCATCTATGATCGAACACTTGGACGCATTTTGGCCGTGTCGGGAGATAAGGGCATGTTGATGTCGTTTAAGCCGGACATCAATCCGAAGAGCGGCAAGATAGATCCACCAATCGAGTTGGGTGGCGCTCCTGAGTTTCTCGCCTCTGATGGTACGGGGAAAATTTACATCAATCTCGAAGACAAGGACATGGTGGCAGAGGTTGACCTGCCAAGCAGGAAGGTCGTAGCTCGCTGGCCAGTCGCGCCTGGAGGTCATCCTGTAGGAATGGCATTGGATAAAAGCACGCATCGCTTGTTCATCGGTTGCCGTAACCCCCAAAAAATGGTGGTGATGAGCACGGAGACCGGCAAAGTTCTCTCAACGGTGCCAATTGGCGCTGGTGTCGATGCTGTTGTCTTCCACGCGGGACAAGCATTTGCGAGCTGTCGCGACGGTTCGCTTGTAGTTGCAGGTGAAAAAGGAGACAACTTCACAGTAGAGCAAGTGGTGAAGACGCCTGCCGGCGCGAGAACCATGGGGATCGACCCAAGTGCTCACACGATTTATCTACCTACGGCTGAGTTTGAAGAGGCCAAGCCTGGAGCCGCTTCAGCACGTCCGAAGGCAAGGCCCGGAAGCTTCATGATTGTGCAGATCGGGCAAACAGAATCAAAGTAAGTAATTTTGCTCAGGAGAAGAGCTAGGCGGTATCTATCGTCTAGCTCTTTTCCGTTGGCGGCAAGATTGCAGGGTAATGCTGCTCTTGACATGAATTTTCGCAGTGGCTATGGTTAGCTACATCATGATGGTTTCTGTTCAGCCAGAACATATTGCAATGCAGATATCAGAGTGGACGCCCTGTCGCTCTTGTTGTCGCTGTTACTAAAGCCCCCACTAAATATCGCTATAAGCTACTCGACAGTAGCTCGCATTCGAGAACAGGCTATCCCCGACCCAGGGTTAGTCGTCGTCTGCCTCGTTCTGTCACAAGTGTGCAATGAGTCAATTCTCTCAGCAGCGGTGCAGGTTCGCACTGGTACTTTAAGCTCATTTCAAATTGATCTTCAGGTGTCATTGCTTCTTCTCTCTTTGCGCTGCTAGCGTCGAGACGTTTCTATAACCAGCTCCGAATGAAATTTCATGAACGGGGCAATGCGCGACTGGAGATTGTATGTGGCAAGTTTTTGAGGCGAGTAGACGTTGTTTTTTTGCGGTCTGGATCAGTTTCATGATTGCAGTTGCAGCAGTGGCAGGTCCGAGCGCGTATGCGCAATCAGTAAAGGGAACGCTCTCTGGAACTATAACCGACCCCAACAACGACGTGATCGCAAATGCGTCCGTAGATGCGGTCAATGAGAGCACCGGAGAGAAGTTCCATACCGTAACCAGTTCCAGCGGCAGCTACCGCTTTCCGGAGCTCTCACTTGGCTCCTATACGGTCACAGTTACTTCGACGGGATTTTCGACGGGACAGTACAAAGGGGTGCGTGTCACTGTAAATAACGTCACCGTGCAAGATGTCACTCTTGCTGTTGGGCAAACACAAGAGACTATCTCGGTACAGGCAAATGCGCTGAGCTTACAGTCGGAGTCATCAGATATCAGCAGTACGATCTCTTCGAAGGAGATCACTGATCTTCCTCTTGCGCTCGGTGGCGTAGGCGCATTACGCTCGCCGCAAGGATTCATGTTCCTTCTACCAGGCAACACCGGCCCTGGCGCGCAGAGCTCTTACAACTCGAGCAATAACAACAACGGCGTCAGCCTGAATAGAATCGGGGGCGGTCAGAATTTTGGTGCCGAGGTGCTACTAGACGGTGCCAGCCAGAGCCGCACCAACAATGGTTCTAATTTTGATGAAGAAGCGCCCTCCATCGAGGCGCTACAAGAGTTCAAGACCACTACGGCTATGCCTTCCGCTGAATTTGGCCGCACCACCGGCGGCGTACTCAGCTTCGCTACGCGAGGTGGTGCCAATCAGTTTCATGGAACAGCCTACAACATCTTCAAGAATGACGCTCTTGATGCGAATAGCTGGTTCAATAATGGCACTCGTTCGGTGGATTGTGTCGGAATATTTGCAACACCTGCCTGCTTTGCGAAGTATGCGCGTCAGGCTGACAAGCAAAATGACTATGGAGGCACCTTTGGCGGGCCGGTCGTTATTCCGCATTTCTATAACGGCAAGGATCGTACTTTTTTCTTCTTCTCGTGGGAACAGTTCCGTCAAAGTATCGGGGCCTCGATTACCTCGACGGTACCGACGGACAAGATGCGTCACGGCGATTTTTCCGAGGTTCTCGGTGCACCGTTGACGGCCGGAAGTTCTGCCACCCCTATCATTAATCCCTGCGATGGCACACAGATTCATGCAAACCAGATATTTGATCCATCCACAACACGAACGGTTGGCGGAGTGCAATGCCGTACGGCCTTCCCCGGCAACATCATTACAGGAACGCCAAGCGCTGTAGGTCAAAATTACCTGGCGTATTACCCTGCACCACAGGGAGCTGGGCTGACGCAGAACTTCAGCTATGCATCGACCTATCCGATCAATAACACCACCTACACTCTCCGCGTTGATGAGTCAATCACAGCAAAAGACAAAATCTTTGCCTCCTATTCGGCACGTCAGAATACACGCCGTAGTGCAGCACGCGCTTTACCGGACCCGGTTGATCCCAACGAGTTCACGCAGAACTTCATCACACACTTTGGACGCTTTGGCTACGACCACATCTTTTCCGCGACATTACTGAACCATCTCAGCTTCGGTGCCAACCGCGCCCTGGGTAATAACTTTGCTCAAGCGGCGCTAGGCAACGTGAACTATTCCACCCAACTTGGCATCGGAAACATTACTTCATTCAACTTCCCCACTACGACTGTCGGTGACAATATCACGCAGCTCGGCAACGGCAACAACAATCGGCGTGCTGACAACAGCCTTCTGTTAAACGATTCCGTGGATTGGCAGAAAGGCCGACATAACCTCAAGTTTGGTGGCGATGTACGATACTACCAGCTCACCAGTGCATCGTACGGTACACCAAGCTTTGGCTTTGCACATAACCAGACCGCAGCCGAACCTACGCTGACCAGCAACACAGGCTATGGTTTTGCCAGTCTTTACCTTGGCCTGCCGCAGACCGGAGCGACGCAAGTCTTTGCTTCTGTGCCGAAGTGGATTCACTGGTACTATGCCGGTTTCGTGCAAGATGATTTCAAAGTGACAAAGAATCTTGTTCTCAATCTCGGCTTACGATATGAGATTGAAACACCTCGTTACGAAGGCAAGAATGCTACTTCTAACTTCAGTACTACGGCTAGCGACGCGCCCTATAGCGTCCCGGGTGCACTCGTCTTCGGACCTACGTGCAACTGCAACTCGAAGTGGCTTAGCACCTGGAAGAAGGATATCGGTCCGCGTGTCGGTTTTGCCTATACTCCAGACTTCCTAAAAGGCCGTACTACCTTCCGTGGAGGCAGTGGCATCCTTTACGGTCCGTTGCAGTATTTTGACTCCGGATCCAGCATGCAAACCGGATTCTCCGCAACCCCATCGTTCACCAGCTCGAATAACTTTACGCCAGCATTTGCGATCGATGGCGGCTTCCCTGCCTTCGCAGCGCCACCAAACTTAAACCCTGGATTCTTTAATGGGCAGAACGTCAGCGGAAACTTTATCGCCGCGGGCAATGCTCGCCCTGGCACGATCTTTATGTGGAGTGCGCAGGTACAACAGCAGCTTTCATCAGACACGATTCTTTCGATCGGCTATCAGGGTCAGCGCGACAACAGTCTCCCATCCAATTTGAGCGCGATTAACAATATTCCGAAGCAGTACTACGCGCTTGGGAATGGGCTGAGCCAGGCTCTGGCTACAAACACGGTTGGCGTCACTGCTCCTTTTACTGGCTTCACAACTCTTTTCCCTTCTGGAACGGTAGCGCAGGCGTTGCGTCCCTTCCCGCAGTATCAGAACATCGTTTCTGGCTGTTGCTTTGAAAACAAGGGACAGGGTAGCTACAACGCTTTGCTTATTTCACTCAACAAGCAGTTCCACAATGGCCTGCACTACCTCGTCTCCTATACATGGGAGAAGAACCTGACCGATGCAGACAGTGCTGTCCCCTCCAACAACGCAGGAGGACAGAACACGCAGGATCCAACGAACCTGAAGGGCGAGAAAGCCCTTAGCATTCAGGATGTTCCGCACACACTCGTACTTAGCTATTTGTACGATCTTCCCTTTGGCCGCGGTCGACAGTTCCTCTCGAGCGCGCCGCGCTTTGTGGACACGATCGTCAACGGCTGGCAGCTCGGCGGCATTCAACGCTATCAATCTGGTACGCCGTTCGCCTTTGCGTGCGCTTCCGCCATCCCAGGTGCGAATACCTGCACACGCTATAGCTTTACGGGAGCACCAATAGAGAGTGCAGCAGAGCGGAATCACAAGCTGAATCCATTGATTAGTCCTCACGATACGAATCCGGTGACAAATCGATCGAACCCTGCCATTAACAGCCTCTTCAATGGTGCTACGCAGGGTTCACCATCAGCCGCAAACCAGACGCAGCCTGCCTTCATCGATCAGAACAATTCAACAGCGCGGGGAACGGGAGCATATAGCCTGGGCAACGTGCCGCGTGTAACTTCTGTCATGCGATTGAATCCATTCCTCAACGAAGACTTCAGCCTCATCAAAAGTACGCCGATACGTGAGGGCATGAGCTTCATCTTCGAGGTCGAGGCACTCAATGCCTTCAACCGTCACGCATGGGCCACACCTGGCACAGATCCAAATGGTCTACTCTTTGGTGTTCCCACAAACACCATCACCGCTCCGCGACAGATGCAGATACTTGCTCGCATCTCCTTCTGAGAGCTTTTGAGGAGGTCCAGCCCATCCTGTGGGCCTCCTCATCTTTTTCCATTGCGCCTGTTTTCGAATGGTATGAATAATAAGTGCGGATGAATATTCTTCTTATCGTGTGTGATGCGTTGCGCGGCGGGCTCGGCAAACGGGCTGGAGGACCAGATGTTTGTCCTACGCTTGACCGAATGGCGGATTGCGGCGCCAGCTTCAACCATGCCTACTGCACCATACCGCTCTGCGTGTCTAGCCGCATCTCCATGCTTACGGGACGCTGGCCGGATGCGCATCGCGTACGCATGAACCTCGATGCCCGCGACGCCGTCTTTACACAGGACATCTATCAGGTGGCGAAGGCACGCGGCTATCGCACTGGTCTCTCCGGCAAAAACCATACCTATCTCACCGCTTCGGATACCGACTTCTGGCGCGAGTATGGGCATGAGGGTGCAATCGGAAGGAGAGGCTCGCTAGAGGATCAGAAGTTTGATCGCTGGATTCGCACTCTCGATATGGGTGTAGCGCAAAAGGAGACACCTTTTCCTATCGAGAGCCAGATCAGCCATCGCATCGTCTCCGACGCTATCGATTTTCTGAAACAGGAAGATGGACGGCCATTCTTTCTGCAGGTCAGCTTTCCCGAGCCTCACGGTCCCAGCCAGTTGCCGAAGCCTTATTGGAACATGTTTCTACCAGAGACGATGCATCAGCCTAATCCTGGTCCAGAGGCAGCACAGCGTATGGGCTATCGCATGCAATGGCTGCATCGGCTTGAATATGACACCGCATTTTATACAGATGAGACGTGGCGTCGTTACATCTCCAACTACTTTGGAGCTATCCGCATGGTAGACGATCAGATCGCTCGCCTCTTCGATTTTCTGCGTGGCAACAACTTGAACAAGAACACTCTCATTGTCTTCCTCGCTGACCATGGCGATTACATGATGGAGTATGGTCTTGGCCGCAAAGGCGTCGGTGTCTATGATGCGCTCACACATATCCCCATGATCTGGGCAGGCCCTGGAGTGCGCCAGATGTCGACACCAGTCTTTGTCTCCATGGCCGATGTAATGCCCACTTTCTGCGAAGCGATCGGCGCCGATATCCCAACTGGCGTGCAGGGACGCAGTCTGTGGAAGCTGCTGCGCGGTCAGTCTGTACCAGCCGAGACCTTCCGCAGTGTCTACACAAGTACCGGTTTCGGCGGTCTTTACTACGATGCTGCTGACAACGTCCCCCTGTCTATTGCCGAAGATATTAATGATCCTAATCGTTGGGACACACTCAATAAAGTTACGCAAAGCGGCAACCAGAAGATGGTGGGCATGGGAGACTGGAAGCTAACGCTCGACATGATGGGCTATGGACAACTCTTCCATATGACTACAGACCCGCATGAGCAGGTCAACCTTTTGGGCAACACTCGCTATGCGAAAGTGCAACGTGAACTGATGCAGGAGCTCGTACGCTGGATGATGCGCGTGGAGGACACTCTGACTCCCGATCTGCAATATCCGAAACACCATACTCCGCGCATGACACAGACAGATTGACACCCAAAAGGAGACATAATGGAACGGCGCGAATTTCTAAAACTCAGCGCGATGACCGCAGCAACTGCCGCGCTGCCGGAGGTACTGGAAGCGGAAGAGACAACAGTCGACAGGCCGAATGTCATCTTTATCGTGGCTGACCAACGCCACTATGGTCTGAGTAAAGCAACGGGGTATCCATTGGATACCAGTCCCACACTCGACAGCATGCAGAAAGCCGGCATAGGCTTTGAGCGGAACTACTGCACTACACCGCTCTGCGTTCCCAGCCGCGTATCTATGCTTACGGGTCGCTGGCCGGAAGCAACTCATGTCCGCATGAACCTCCAAGCGAAGGATGCTTACTTCGAGAAGGATCTTTACCAGGTAGCGAAGAGTCAAGGCTATCGCACTGCATTGACAGGGAAAAATCATACCTATCTCAAGAAGGATAGTCTTGATGTGTGGCGCGAATATACGCACGAAGGCAGCCGCGACGATGAAGACGCTCCTGGAGATGCGAAAAAATTTGACGTCTGGCTCAAGGGATTGCACTTCAATGTCGCCGAAGAGCCTTCCCCATATCCATTGAGCACTCAGATCCCTTATCGCATCGTCTCGGATGCAATTGCATTTATAGACGAAACAAGCAGCCAGCCATTTATCTTGCAGGTTGGCTTCCCTGAGCCACACGATCCTGAGCAAGTGCCTGCGCCGTACTGGAATATGTTTCCGCCGGAGTCTGTACCCGGCCGTTGCGCCGGGCCAGACGCTCTTTCGAAGATGGGGCAGCGCGCGCAGTGGGAGTACCGCCTGCAACAAGACAATTTTCCCGATACAGAGAGGTTATGGAGACGTTACAAGTCGAATTACCTCGGTGCTCTGCGCATGATCGACGACCAGATCAAGCGGCTCAAAGATCATCTTGAAGCGAAAGGTCTCATGAAGCGCACCCTTGTTGTCTTCACCTCCGATCACGGGGACTACCTGATGAATTATGGCCTGGGACGAAAAGGAGTTGGTCTCTATGAAGATCTTACGCACACGCCTCAGATATGGTGTGGATACGGAGTCAGGCCCCGAACTTCAGCACTGGAGGCATTTACTTCCATGGCTGATCTGATGCCGACGTTATGTGAGGTAATGGGCGCAGAGATTCCACACGGTGTGCAGGGACGGAGCCTGTGGCCTATTCTTCGCGGAGAAGACTTCCCAAAAGAGGAGTTCCGTAGCATTTATGCGGGTGTCGGATTAGGCGGTCTGTACTACGAAGATTCCGACAAAGTACCTACCTCGATCTCTCACGATCCTACGCGCACCGGTTCCTGGGACGAACTGAATAAGGTTACACAGAGCGGCAACCAAAAGATGGTTCGCATGGGAGACTGGAAGCTCGTCTACGACATGATGGGCTATGGTCAGCTCTACCATCTACGCACCGATCCATGTGAATTGAAGAATCTCTTCGACAAACCCGAACATGCCACGGAACAGGCAAATTTGATGGCGGAGCTTGCAATGTGGATGATACGGGTACAGGACAGCTTGCCCACAGGTCCACAGAATGTGAAATATCAAACCAAATGGTCAACGCAACACAACTGGTACGCGCCCTATCAACATGGCGGAGCGCCACCAAACCCGTACATCCCGTAACTGGTCGCCATCGCTACCGTGCCATGGCAGCGGTGGCCCTCTCATCAGTCCTGTGTATGAGCGCATGTCGCCGTGCGCCCATGCACAATCGCATCGTTGTGATCCCTCGATTCTCTTCCGATGCGCGCTGGCTCTCCGAGCACGTAGGCATAGGCGAAGCAACCGCGCGCGCAAAGCTCAATGTCTATTGGAACGGTCCTTCCGATGAGGCCAACTTACAGGAGCAGACCGAACTGGCGGAGCGTGCCATTCAGGGAAACGCGTACGGCATCATCATAGAGCCAAGCACTTCTTTCACGATGAACCGTGCCATTCGTGAGGCTCTTGCGCATAGTATTCCGGTCGTTGTGCTTGGCGAACCCATTGATATCACGCCTTCGCCACGCCTGTCGTTCGTATTGAGCGATATCTCAGAGGCCGGCAGGCTCATTGCCAGTCGTCTCGATGCAATCCTTCACGGACATGGCGAGATCGCTATCTTCGGCCTCGCCCCGCAGACTCCGGGTAATGTCGAGCGCTCCGATGCTATTGAAGCAGCGCTCCAACAAAACGCTCCAGAAATCCATGTCGTTGAAAAGATGGTTGGGTCGTTCAGCATAGGCTCTTCCGAACTTGTCGCGGAGCGCGTCATTCAGGAACATCCGGAGCTAAAAGCGATTGTTGCACTTACGCCACGTGAAGGCTATAGTGCTGCTGCCGCCGTGCATGCTCTGCATGTTGAAGATCGGGTGCGTATTATTGCCTGCGATCAGACTCTTGAGGTTCTGATGCTGCTGCGCCAAGGAGCGATCGATGCGATTCTGATTCAGAACATGCGCGGCATGGGCTCGGCCGCGGTGGACAATATCATTGCCGAACATCATCATCGGCCCGTTAGCTCTCCTGTCTACTTCAAGCCCTCGCTTATTACGCGCCAAAACATCGGTGACGAGCGCATCCAGCAGCTTCTGCTCATGCACAGGAGTCAGCCATGAGCCCACGCACACGTATTATCGCCGTTATCCTTGCGTTCAGTACATTAACCGTTGCCTTTCTGCCGTTGCGAGCTTTTCTGCAAAGGCAGCGCCTTCCGTACAGAGACGATTTCGCACACAACAGAGCGGAGCGATGGAATGCCTTTGGCGGTGTCTGGAGTTTAAAGGATGGCATGATTATTAACCGCTCCGATGAGCTTGGGGCCAAGGTGCTCACGGGCAGTCGCAGTTGGACGAACTATCAGATGACCGCCGATGTGGAGATGCTCGGACATGGCGGCGATGTCGGCATCCTGTTGCGTGCGCGCGATGCCGAGGACGGTATCAACTCTTATCGCGGCTACTACACTGCCATCCGATCGCGGGATAATGCGCTCGTCACCGGCATCGGCAATTATGACTGGTTGGAGAACCGTCCCGTCTCCATTGCAGGCGGCGTACACTCCGGGGTCTGGTACCGCATTCATGCAGTCGTCGTCGACTGCGATCTGGCTACAAAAGTTACCAATCTGCAAACCGGGCAGATGTCGTGGGCTGCCATGCATGCAACCGGCTGCTCACCTTCCGGTCAGATCGGATTGCGTTCGCTCAGTACGGGCGGAGCGTGGAAGAACATTCATGTCGAGCCTGCCTCGGTTGTTGACCTACAGGCCATTTCGCAACATGCGGATGTCATTGGGTATCCAGAGTTCCCCCTGCGTGAAGACGACTACGCCCGTATGCGATTGGCCTACGCCCACGGTGCAGACCTGGTTCCACTCGACAGCGCTGATGCCGCTTATATGGAGAGTGCCGTTCACCAAGAGGCTCCGCTGCGCAGCATCAAATCGCTCGATATTAGCCGTTCTGGCGGCTCATTTGTGCGCCTGCGTGGCGTAGTTACTCTCACCGATCCGTTATATGTGCAGGATGCAACCGGCGGTATCGCCGTTAACATGCTCAGTTCCGAGCTTCTCAACCTGGGCGACGAGGTCGAGATCTACGGTCGCGCCATCACTACCGGCGCGGCACTGATCTTTCAGACGTCGGGAGTACGGCTCCTTTGGGACCGTACACCCTTCGTGCCTGCTTCAATTACCTTCACACAAGCTGCCAGTGGTACCTTTGAGGGCTCTCTTATTGAAAGTCATGGCAGACTGCTCTCCAAGGCCATCTCGCCGGACGGCATGATCACTCTGCAGTTGGAGGACAGAGCACAACGTTTCAATGTCATCGTCGCGCAAGGCCTCTCGAGCAGCGTCTTCAGAAGCTGGAAGACGGGCAGTGAGTTGCGCGTGCGAGGTGTCTGCTCCGTGCAGTCCGCATCCAAGGCAGAAGAGGTTCCCTTCAGCATCTTTCCGCGCAGCGTTGCTGACATAGAGGTCATTGCTGGACCTCCGTGGAACAGCGGTTGGCGTCTCTTCTATCTCATCGCAATTGTCATCTTATTTGTCGTTGGCCTCGTCTATATCTACCTCAAGGCTGAACGTTGGAGGATGCGTGCCATTCTGCAGGAGCGCGAACGTCTCGCTCTAGAGATGCACGATACGCTCACACAGAGTTTTGCCGGTGTCGGTTTTCACTTACAGAGCATGCGTAAGGGACTGCGTGAGCTTGGTCTTGTGCCTGCGCCGCTTATGCACAAGCTCGACACTGCCTGTGAGATGACATCCCATACTCACCGCGAAGCCAGTGCGCGTATCTCGACCCTGCATTCCGTAGCGCAAAAAGAAAGCGATCTGCTCACACTTCTGCAACGCTCGACGTTGTCTATGCTCAATGGAAGTCAGCTTCCCATTAAGCTCCACCGCATCGGCGAGCCACGGCATATGTCTACAGCCGTCTATGATGCGCTCTTCCTTATTGGCCGGGAGGCCGCTGCCAACGTATTGCACCACAGTGGCGCCACCGAGATGACGGTTACTTTACACTACCGCAACAAGGAGGTGAGCCTCACCATTGCTGACAACGGCTCCGGCATCCATGAGAATGACACAAAGAGTGGGCTAGGACTGAAAAGCATGGTAACTCGCGGAGCTAGTATTGGTGCAGTCATCGATATCCGGAGCGTGCCGGGAGAGAGTACCGTCGTCACCATCACCGCTCCATACGGTAGGCGATTTTCTCTCTTCGATTGGGTTCGCTTCCAATGGGAGCGCATTTAGTCTTCGCGCAACCGCACCAGTCCTTGACGCAGTGCGATCGTCACTGCTTCGGTGCGGTCGCGTGAATTCAACTTTTCCAGCACATTATTTACATGATTACGCACTGTGTGCTGGCTGATACAGAGCGTATTTGCGATTTCGCGGTTCTTCATTCCATTCGCAATAAGCTGTAGGATCTCTACCTCGCGATTACTCAGCTGATCGCGCGCCACGCGATCAGCCAGTTGCTGTGCAATGTGAGGCGGAATCCATCGCTCACCCTCATAGACTCGTCGAACTACTGCAATAACTTCCTCCATCGGCGAGCTCTTCAAAAGGTACGCCTTCACGCCGGCGCGCATTGCGCGGAAGACATCCTCATCAGAGTGAAAGTTTGTGAGCACAGCACCCCGGACATCCGGGCAGGTCTGGTGTAGCTGCGCAATCAATTCGTCGCCACTCATCCCTTCCATGCGCAGGTCGGTCAACAACACGTCTATATGCAAGTCAGGAATACGCTCCAGCGCCTCCTGCGCGGATGCCGCCGTGCCGACTACTTCGATGTCTGCTTCGCAATCAAAAATACTCTCGACTCCTTTGCGCACTACGGGATGATCGTCCACCACAAAGAGTCGAATTCTTTTCATCTCGTCCTATCCTGCCTACGGCATAACCAATGTCAGTCTTCTCAAGTTTATCGTTAAGTAAAGCGACCGATATACCTCATTTATCGCATGCATTGCCGGGCGTGGTTTAGATTCATACACGCAATGAAGTCACAAGAAACGCAATTGCGCCCTATAGGTACACATAAATTTCTCTATAGCACTGATACAAGGAATATGGGTCTTGCTCGCATTGTATTCAGCACTACGAACTGTTTACTAACCGCGAATATCATAAATTTGTCATCATCGATGCTTTAAAGAGACAGATCAAAGGTGTTAGTGATGTTCCACCGAATGCAGATGACTCGATTGCGATCCTTTGGCTTAACATAAGCTTCATCTCCGATCATCATGCTCTGGCTTCATTCGCTTCCGTCCGGAATTACTACAAACGTAACTCGTCTATCCAGGTTTTGTTCATATAGATCAGCGCCATTTCTTTCTGGCATCTTATCGCCCAAGCCTACTGGCAAAAGGATCTTAGCGTCGACGCCACGAGCAGCTAATAATCTCACCATTGTTTCAGCACGCTGCTGACTGAGTTCTGCATTGTGGCTTTCCGTACCTGTAGGATCTGCATGCCCAAGTACCTTCACTCGTATTTTTTTGTTTTGTGACGAAGCACTAAGGCTCAACTCTCGAATCTGATCGCTTACAGTATCTACTAAAGGAAGTTGATCTAAAGGAATTATGGTTGAGTTTAGTTCAAAACGTATGACCATCTTGTTCAAGTCATTCTTTTCCGTATCGAGTCTTCGAACGTCGGCTAAATGTGGATCAAGCGAGAGATATTCTTCCCAGCGCTCTGACACTCTTTCCTGGGAAAGATGAAATTTTGCCAACAGCATTTGGGGATCGGAAGCCATTGGATCGCGTAAGCCGATGAGGGAAAAACTCGTCCAGTTATGACGCTCTTCAATCACAGCGATTCCCGGTTCCTGACGAAGAGCGCTGAGATAATTTTGCCATCGCACCTCTTGGCGAGCATAAACAAAGAACCCAATAAAGATTGCAGCAAAAAGAATACCTGCAGCAATTTTGAACTTTGTGTATGAAGAGCTCGCCGGGGTGGCTGTACTACTAAGCAGGCAATCATTCAGACCGGCAGCAATTTCGAAAATTGGCTGCCCACTTGCCTCGAAGGCTATAAGGTGTCCTTGAAAATTTTGATGTATGTGCTCGATTTTTTCGGCAAATCGTAATTCCAGCTCTCGTGGTAGTTGACCTCTTACGACCACCGCAAGAATTGCCAATGGTCCGTGCAGAAGCCAGACCTTGAACTCTCCAATGTGCAACACTTCGAGATCATCTTGCTTATTTGTAGCAAACGAATCTCTCACAAAATCTTGTAGGGCAGTCAGCATTCCAACAATTAGATCTGCATCTTGTAAAATATCGGAGTTCTTATTGGACTCTGCCAATAAAAGCCCTGTCTTTCGATGGATAAGATAAACGTGCTCCACACAATATGCAAGACTGCGTGCGAGTGCTATTTCTCCAAAGGTCTTACCAGAACGCAAGGCTTCAATACGCCAGCGCCAGCGCTTGAGCGAAAACCCATCAGAAAAAATAGAATTCAGCGAATCGAGCAAATGCTGGATAGAATGGGTAACCGATTTGCGAACGGCCTGCCCAATAATTGGAAATAAGGTACCGGCTAGTAGTTCTGGATCTTTTTCTACTGAAATACGCAGAGATTGTTCGACAATAGGCTGTAGTGCGTTCTGAACTCTCCGATCATGCTTAATCGAGAGTGAGAGTGCTTGAGCAAGAACCTTGCTTACCTCCTCTGAACGCAAGTTGGGATCATCGAGTCGCCTGCGAAGCTCCTCCAACTGTTTAATCAGATCGCCTAGTAGGAGCTTACGCAACTCAATGAAGTCTTTTTCAGAGCCTATTTCGACTTGTTGCTCGCTCAATGTGCTCCTTGTCTCCATGCATGCTTAGTCGCTATTCTGGAGAAGAAAGTTCATCGTTATCGAGTTGCGCTGCCATTTCACGAAATAAATCAGCCATGAGAGCACGGTCTGTTTTTTGAACACGTAGATCCGAAACACGGGTTTCCATCAAAGAGCGAATGCTATCGTGCCGCTGTTCTATTTCTTCCTGCAGCTTTCTGGACTCCGTCATCAGTTCTTTACGCAGTGCACTTTGACCCTCGCTCATTGCAGCGTCTATGTCGTTCAAACGCCTAGTAAATGCGCTTTGCATGTCCTTCATGTCTCGCTCTAGATTTGAGATCAATGACGTACGTTCTTCTCTCTCTGCTCGAAGACGTATAGCCAGTGCTTCAGACTCATTTTTGAAGAACAATTCGATGGATTCGAACCGCTTACGCATCGTGTCTTTTAGCTCGGAGGTCTCACGGACTAACGCCTCTTCCAGACGCACAAAACGAGCCTCATAATTCTTGATTTGCGAGCCAAAAATGATATCCCGAATCTTGTCAACACTTGCCGCTGTGTCGAGAGAATTTTCCTGAGATGAAATCGGTTGGGATTCGATTGATGCACCATCAGTTTCGATCTTTGTTCGCGACATTTATTTCTGTCCTTCCAGTGGAAACATATTGAGATGGAACGCAACTAATATTTACGGCCTGCTTTAACAACATGCAAGCAATGGGGATTCTTAGACGTGCTCGAAGCAACAACTACCTTATCCCGTCCGCTCCGTTTTGCCTGATAAAGAGCGCCGTCTACGATCTGTAAAATCTGCGACATTGTTTCCTCACCCTTTGGTGGTCGAGTATAGACGCCAAGACTAACCGTAGTCCTAATGTCGGCATCTGAATTTGTGTTGGAAATTTTCAAATTTCGAATCTTCTGATTAATTGATTGCGCAAGTTGGAGAGCTGCACTGCCGGCAATACCTGGGAGGACGACCGCAAATTCTTCTCCGCCAATGCGGGCGACCAAATCGCCGGGCCGACGCAAAAAGTCCTTGAGCAGCTTTCCAATCGAGCGTAAACATTCATCGCCAGCGCTGTGGCCAAATGTGTCATTGAGCAATTTGAAATGATCAACATCCATAAACAAAATCGAAATCGGCTCTCCTGAGCGATAGGTCCTTCTTAGCTCAAGATCAAAGGTATGTTCAAAATGACGACGGTTATATACTCCCGTAAGAGAATCCTGTATTGAAAGTTCATTTAATTTCACATTGGCAATTTTGAGTGCATGTGTCGTTTCTTCCATAGCACGTTGCAGACGAGCAATCGTTCTCAACTGAATAGCCGTTTCGTGAGCATACATCTGCCACGTCTGGCGCTCTTTGTAGAGATCTTCTGCTGATCGAATCAGAAGGAATCTGCGCCAGTTCAAGGACACGGCATAGGCTAGCAGGTGAATTTCTTCACCAGCAATATTCGTTTGAGTCCAAAAATCTGATTGAATCCGACCATCCTGCAGTTTTTCCCAAAAAAGAAATGCTTCCGGCAGAAATGATTCTAAAAATGGAAAGCGATCTGTGAGCACCTGATTTTCATTGGAAGTTACCAAAGGATCAAACCATACAGGTTCCGCACTCAGATGAAAAGAATTAGCACTGGTAACTTCAATCACAGCGTAATCCATTATTGAAAATAACTGAGCTAGTGAATAGACTCCTTGCTCCGTATCAGATTCAATGATCGACAATGGGGTCTCCGTCCATTTGGATCAAACGCCTTGACAGGTCGACAAACACATTTTCTACTCCCTGCCCGGTTTTTGCACTAGATAGTCGGACATCCCAACCTTTTTGATAAAGCTTGTCAGTAATATCCCTATTTACAGCCCATTCCGCGGCGAGATCCACCTTATTGAGCAAAAAAATAAACGGAACTGGCCCAAGAATCTCAATGACTCTCCGCTGTAGAGCGATTGCTATATCTAGCGTATCGGGGCGAGTTCCATCTGCAACTAGAAGAAAACCAGAAGCACCGCGGATCTGGGCTGGCTTGAGAGTTCTCAAGGGTGATTCGCCCGCAAGATCCCATATAACGAGATTTACTTGAGAATCCCCCACCAAGCATTGTTTCTTATCGATTTTAACTCCGACTGTTGTGTGATACTTCTCGGAAAAGAGGCTATACACGTACCGAGAGATCAGACTCGTCTTGCCGACGCCGAATTCGCCGACAACACAAATCTTTTTGTGATAAACCATAGGATTTATAAATTTTATCATGACGCCAATTCCGCTCTCTTCATCTAGAAATGCGTTCTCTGTCAAAAAGTCGCGTTCATTCTATGGTGTGAGCATAGAGTTGCAAGAGCGAATCGCTTCACGAGTGCTTTCCTTTCAAAAGGCCTGGCAAATCATTACAAAGTTGATAAGGCAAAACTGTTTGATAAATCTCCAAATCTGCAGTTCTCATCCATCCGAAGACAATTTAGTCGCGTTCAAAATGTGCGCGGATGAGACGATAAACCACGTTCCTTTATTGAGAGTAGAAGGAGACAGAAGGAGATCAACAGGAGGGTTTTACCCACTCCCCTCCACCGTTCCAAAAAGTGGATTTAATTTCCCACCGTCGTCGGCATATTACCGGTGTCCTTCTGCGCAAGCCCTATCCATAGATATCGCGTCTCGCTTGCGTAAATCGCATGTTATGGAGTTAATGGCGAAGAATTTGTCACCGGATAGCATCCCTTCAGAGAAATCGCTGCCTTTATAAAGGAACTAACGGGTCATCTAGTATGCGAGAGATGCCATTCCTTAGGAGTCATCGTTTCCACTATGTGTACCAAAGAGGCAGGATTAGTTCTCTTTTAAACAAAAAGAGATCCACCACAATACCAACCGGTACATCTTCGCCTAAAAAATAGCCATACATAGCAATTCTTTGAATCGCGGGAAACAGGAGACTAACCACTGTCAGCAATTCAAAACCGGACATACTTGGCATATTAAGATCTGAGAGAATGGTGTCAGGAATACCATTTCGCATCTGCGCTCGCAGAGATGCGAAATGTGGGAAGATCTAGCCCTATAACCTAATCTGGCAAGAACTTCAGAGGCCGATGTGCGGATAGAAATATCGTCTTCGACAATAAGAATGTAAGCTTTTTCGCGGGCATCGCAACCCTATTGAAAGCACCCTGGACACTCTAATTACTACCTCAACTAAGGGATAAAGAGAAACCCAAAAAGGAGATAGGAGAGTTTTAGCCACCCCAGCCTAAGTTTCCTTAAAGCAAGACGGGCTCCGATGGGCTATCTTCCCGAGATGACTCAGCCTCATAAAAATCACCATAATGTTTAAGCGCATACTGATGCGCTTCCAAGCGATTATTCACTCCGATCTTCGAGTACAGTGTCCGCAGATGCCACCGCACTGTGTCGCGGCTAATAAATAATTGATCTGCAATTGCCTGATTCTTCTGGTTCATTCCTACCAATCGCAGTATTTCTGTCTCACGCGCTGTTAACTTCTTTCGCAAAATGCTCCTGCTCAAGATTGACCTGCGGGCCAACGCAGAGAGCACACTTCTCGGATACCACAAATCTCCTTCACCTATGGTCTTCACTGCTTTCCGCAGATTCTCTGAGGGAGAGTCCAGCGCCAACGCACCAGAGCATCCAGCCAAAAGAGCTGATTTATAAGAAGCCTCATTACATTTTCGGCACAGCAGAAGAACCTGCACTGTCGACAGATATTCGGCGGCCGGAACCTGCTCACACTTCAACTGTAAGAGAGATTCTTCATCCACAATCAAAATCGATGGCCCAACCAGTGTGCAGAATCGCACGACCTGCCAAGAATCCAATTCGGACGCAAGAATATGACATTCAGGCAGCGCTTGCACGACGACCCTTCTCGACGCCGCTGTTAGGCCAGCGCCCACAATCGTAATGTCTTGATGCAATCGTGCAATTCCTGTTTTATATAGATTATGCATAAGTGAATGTTTATTTTTACCTGTGCCTTGAATATCGCCGAGACCATCCAAACTCTCTTACTCTTCGCCTACACCTTTGTCGAAACATTCTTCAATGCATTTTATTGTTATTTAACTGTGCTATTGAGGTAATAAGTAATCAACATAGTTGATTTTACGGCTCTCGATTCTATTCAGAAATGAAAACCTCTATAAGAACCTTGGAAATTAGGGGGTTAAGAAAAACACTCCTGCTCCACATCTTCGTCCCCGCCGAAGGTGAAGAGGCGGTCGGCACTCTTTCGGCAAATTACCCCGCCTTTATAGCTTTGTAGAAGGTTCCAGTTTGCAAAATCATATATCTCTAGTTGATCTTCGTTACTATATCCCGTCGACCATCCTGAGCCATCTTGAAAATCCACAACGGTATACCTTGGTCAAGGTTGATATAAGGGAATACGATCCCACTGGCTTGTAGGTATGCTCGCATCTTGCCAGTACTCTTGCCGTACCATGATCTCGTCAAAGACCTATTTTCGAGTCGGAGCAAAGAGCTGGAATAGACAAGGCTTGCATGTGCTTATCTGTTGAGATGTGTCGGAGAATGAGGAGCTTCGATCTCCTCTCCTGTCTCACGAGGCCAGGAAATCGACAGCAAGGCCCCTCCTTCTGAACGGTTCGACGCCGTCACACTTCCTCCATGAGCGCGCACTACGGCTTCAACAAATGTAAGCCCCAGGCCATGCCCTTTGGAATCTCTCCCTTTCACCCTCTGCTCAAACATGTGGAGGCCAATCTCCGAAGCAAATCCCGGACCATCATCCTCCACAATCAGCATTGCAGCGTCCTCGCTTGTGCCAAGTTTTATGGAAACGGTGCATGATGCGGGCAAGTGGTTGAGTTCGTTATCGAGGAGATTTGCGATCACTCTATGTAAAAGAGCTGCATCTGCCGCGATAAAGACAGGACCAGCGCTGTGCAGATTCATTCGAAGCCCTTTTTCCGACATACAAGGTTCGTACAGATCAATCATGGCTCGAATCGTTCGATCAAGATCGACTTCTGAGAGCGAAAGTCTAAGCGCGTCAGCTTTCGCTTCAGCAACATCAAGTGAAGCATTTAGAAATTCCGTTAGTCGATCCAGTTCATCGATGGCCGAGACAATTGGCTCACTTTGCTCCATCTTTAAATCGCCCGCTAGAACGATCTCCAGCTTTCCCCGAATTGCCGTCAACGGACTACGAAGATCATGAGCAAGGGCCTCAGTGATGGTATGCAATTGATGCATCGAGCTTTCTATTCGGTCCAGCATACGATTGAGCGTTAGCGCCAGATGCCCTACTTCGTCGTTTCGTTTGCTGATCGGAACCCTGCTGCTCAAATCAGATTGCCCAATCCGGGACGCGGCTTCCGTTATCTCGCGAACATAGCCCAGCATACGCCTGGTCACGAAGAACACAATCACAGAACCAAACAGCACGATGAGCAGCCAGAGGCAGAAAAAACGATAACGGAGGTTCCTCAACACACGCAATTCATCTCGTTCCGAAAGGCCGAGATAGATGTGGCTCCCATCATCGAGCCGTACAGATGCTATTCGAAAAGGATGATTAAATCCTTTGACATTCAAGTCATAGGGAACGTCCGAAATGAACTTGCGCGCGCGAATCGCTGCTAAGTTAGGCACCCCGTCACCGGCACCTACCCAAAGTTTCAGAGTCCCGTCATCTCCAGCCTGAAGAAAGAAGACGGAGTCGTTCTCATTGCTGTTGGAACGGAGTTTATCGGGTACCTCTCGGCTTGCAAGTTCTGCTACTTCGCCCACAACTCTGCCGTAGAGTCGATCTTTCGGCGTTCGTCCAGCAACATCAGCCAGAACCGCAACCTCTCCAGAGAGCCAAGCGTCACTCCGCCTCTGAATGTCATTCGCAACAAAGCGATGAAGCATCGCAAAAACAAACATGGTCCCAATAGCAAATGCCAAAGTTGCCCACAGAGAGATACGCCACGCAGCGCTATACATGATGGGATTAGTGGTCTTTGAGGACATAGCCAATACCTCGCAAGGTCTTGATCAATGGCTCATGACCTTCTGTATCCACCTTGCCGCGCAGGCGGTAGACGTGTACATCAACAACATTGGTGTTAGGTTGAATTCGCATTCCCCATACTTCGGAGAGAAGCATCGATCGAGTAACGACACGCCCAGCGTGTCGACACAGATACGCCAGAAGTACAAATTCTTGCGGACTTAGATTTAGCACCTCTCCACCGCGAGAAGCTCTACGGCTAATGAAATCCAGCTCTAAGTCCAGTACGCGGAGGCGGGTTGCCTCCTCACTGGTAGCAAGATTACGCCGCAAAAGATTACGCAATCTCGCTAATAATTCTGCGACTGCAAAAGGTTTTGTCAGGTAATCGTCACCACCTTGCTCAAGGCCTTTGACCCTATCGTCAACCGATCTTCTGGCTGAAAGTATCAATACAGGGCTACTAATGCCAGAGCCACGAAGCTGGAGAATTAGGTCAATGCCATCTTGATCCGGAAGTCCTAGGTCAATAATGAGACCGTGGTAGGCATATTGAGACGCCAACTGAATTGCGGCATTCCCACTTTCAGCCGTATCTACTTCGTATCCGGCCTCAACCAAAGACTGTTTAACGAAGCTCTGAATCTCAGGTTCATCCTCGACCAGCAGAAGTCTCATGAATCATGGTAAGACATTTAGATCACAATTTGCCTGCTCCGGAAGGCCGCAGGATGACGATTTGGTAATCTGCGTCTACTCAGAATGGACGGATCGGGAAAGTTAGATAAAGGACAGGGTAACCTAAACAACAACTCCTGCCATAAGAGCGAGCAGAACAATCAATTCCGGTGCGTATACTTCCAATTCATTATGAGGCCCATATTCACGTCAATACAACAAGTGCTTGGCGATCTTCATGATTCCGTCCTCCATGAACAAATCGTCATCCTATTCCCTCGCTGCAAAGTGCTATCAAAAGAGCAAGGGTCTCGTCTCAAACAAGTAGCCGTTGTGTTGAAAACATGGAACCTGTTCTCTCAAATAGCCCACCGTTGCCGGATCGTCGCCTCCCCGTGGTCCAGCTTTCCAAAGACGCACCCACATCTAATTTCTATTATCCGGCTGAGGGCCATTGTGCATGACTACGGCTTACCTGAATCGCATCGCCACTGCCGTACCAGAGCATGATGTGCATGACACCTTCGTCGTCTTCGCTGAGAAGATGCTCGCTGACCCGCGGCTACGCACGGTCTTCCGCCGCATGGTAAATCGCGCCGATATCGCGCATCGTTATTCGTTCCTCAACCCGCAAAAAGGTTCCGGGCAATTCCCATTGCATGACGCGCATGAGTTTTACCAGCTGGGCAACTTTCCCAACACTGCGCGACGTATGGAGTTGTTTGAGCAGAGCGCTCCGGTGCTGATGCGGAAGGCTGTGGACCGGCTTGCTCTGAGCGAGGAGGAACGCTCCAGTATTACGCACGTTCTGGTGACCTGCTGCACGGGGCTCTATGCACCTGGGCTGGACTTTGAGATCGTCGACTACCTCGAGCTTTCAACGGGCGTAGAGCGCACGATGGTTGGATTCATGGGATGCTATGCCGCAATCAATGCGCTGAAGCTAGCGCGACACATTGTTCGCTCAAATTCTAAGGCGAGTGTTCTTATGGTCAACCTAGAGCTGTGCACGCTACACTTCCAGGAGACACAGGAGCTGGAGCAGGTGCTTTCCTTCCTGCTCTTTGCCGATGGTGCAGCGGCGAGCCTAATCACTGCTCGAGAGCAGGGTTTCGCGCTAGAGAGCTTCAAGGTGGTGATGGTGCCAGAGACACGTGGACTTATTACCTGGAAGATTCGCGGGCTAGGTTTCGACATGTTCCTCTCCGGACAGGTACCGGGTGAGTTGTGCCGTGCGCTGCATGAGGGTGAACTGATGGCGGAGCGAGACGGTATTGATCTGTGGGCGGTGCATCCCGGCGGACGGTCGATTCTGGATGCGGTGGAGAAGGGACTGGAATTGCCGACCGATGCGCTAGCAGCGTCACGCGAAGTTCTATCGTGCTTCGGCAACATGTCATCGGCAACAGTGATGTTTGTATTGCAGCGAATAATGCAGCAAGCACGCCCCGGACAGCGTGGGTGTGCGATGTCGTTTGGGCCTGGCCTGACAGCGGAGATAATGCTCTTCCATGCGGTCTAGTGCACACATCGACTTCAGTCGGCGAACCTCTCCACGCGAGTTGCCAGAACTAATGGATGGTGACTGTAGCTATGAGGATTTCCGCGACTGCCTGCGCAGCCTGGAAACAGTTAACCGCTGGCTGCTGGGTTATCGGCCAACACTGGCCTGGTTGAAACGGTTGCCACATAAATTGAATGATCCATTACACATTGTTGATATAGGCAGTGGTGGCGGCGATTTTCTACGGCAGATTGCAGGCTGGGCACTGAGACGGGACATCGCTGTACAGTTAACGGGGATCGATTTGAATCCTTATGCTGCGCGTGCAGCAGTGGAGTCCACGCCGAAGGAGCTCGGAATCACATGGATAACAGGCGATGCTATGGTGTATCGACCGGAGAAGCCGATGCACATCGTCATTAGTTCGCTGATGGCGCATCATCTGGAAGACGAGGAGATCATCGCGCTGCTGAAGTGGATGGAAGCAACTGTGCAAGTCGGTTGGTTTATCAATGATTTGGAACGGTCGAAGTGGAGTAGTCGGATATTTGGATGGATGCGATGGCACTGGCTTGTGCGGCACGATGGACCAATATCCTTCCGTCGGGCCTTCCGGAAGGAGGATTGGATACGCCTTCTGACTGCGGCTGAGGTCCCGCAAGAGGCAGTGACAGTGCAGCAGTGGCGGCCAGGACGGTTGTGTGTGGGGCGGTGGAAGTGAGGTCGGTGATCCTGAAGCGTCCGCTAGACTTAGAGGTATGAAGTCGCTTGTTCCCGTCGCCCTCATGGTGTACCTCATTACGTCTAACCATTAAAGAAGCGAACAATGCCAACTCCCACGCTCCTAACGCCCAACTCCACCGGTTCCAGATTCAAGATTATTCTCTGGGTCTCGCTTGGCCTCACGACTCTCTTTGTCTTTATTACCTCAGAACTACTCCTCATCACAGACTATCCGATGTACCACGCCTACCGTCTGCAGGTCATTGCCGACCGCCATCTCCTCATCCCGCATACACTTGCCGGAATCTTCGCTCTCTTGATCGGCCCCATCAATTTCTCTTCGCGGATTCGCCAACGTCACCTCCAACTTCATCGCATCCTCGGCCGCATCTACGTCATCTCCGTGTTTGTTGGTTCCTTCACGGGTATCGCTCTCGCAGCCGATCGGCCGGGTCTTCCTGGAACTTCCATGCAGGCGGCGGCCTGGATAGTCTGCACCACCGCCGCCCTCATCACCGCACGCAATCGCCAAATCACACAGCACCGCCAATGGATGGCGCGCTCTTATGCAGTTACCTTTACCTTCGTCTCCAGCCGCGTGCTCAACCTCTGGCCGCGTTACTGGGGTCACCTAGGCGATGCCTTATCCGCCGTCGGCGTGATTGCGTTCACTCTTGCTTCGCTGCTGATCGTGGACCTCGGCCTCAACTGGAGCGAACTAACCACCCGTCGTGGCGACAACTGACCGTTGGCTAGGGATTATGAGATGCTAGTTTGCAAAATGCTCTATTTTTCGAAGCTGGCTCCCTCCAACTCTGAGCTGACCACAGGCCCGTAACCACCTAGCTGGCCAACAATCCTCACCACCGCGGGATCCTCGCCCTCAAGCACCCAAACCATCACATCTTTCGGCTGAAGTCCGATAAGCTGCGCAATGACACCCACTATGCCGCCCAGCTCCGGATGGATGCGAAACACTGTTGCCTTAAGGCTCTGCCCCGCCATGTGGAACGTCTGTTCACCCTCGGGCGAGATCAGGATCCGAATCAATCGCCCACCCTCTATTGGCGCCAAGATGCCCACGCGAAATGGCGCTGTATTGCGCGACACATTCAGAAGCAGCGTTCCAACAAATCCATTCGCCAAGTCATCCGGCAGGCCCATGTGTTCGCTTTCGGCGTGTATCTTGCCATTCTTATCTGTTGTGCGAGTTGTGACTATGCCGGTAGCAGCATCCACCGTAAAGTCGATGGGTTTCGCAAAGAACGGTCCTTTCTGTATGTGATGGTTGCGTATTAGCCGAAACATGCCCTGCTGCGTAAACGTCGTCGTCTCTTCATCAATCGATCCATCCACAAAGTGATAGGTCAGGCCTATCGTCACTTCATCGCCCTGCACGGTCTGCAAAAACTCAAACCGGGCGATGATTTTTCCAGTCTCGGAACGCGCCACCATAAACCCATGGTCCGGGAGTTGAATATGTTTCACTGAAATCTTTTCTGCTAGCGTCGCTGTGCCCATCGTTATCAGCAAAAAAGCGGCTACCAGTAAATCGTTTAGCCTCATTAAATACCTCATTTATCTCGTTCTAACACCTTAGACGCATTCTGATTCCCAGGTGAAGTCGGCATAATTTCACGTCGATATGTGCATCTGCCAGTCAGCGCTCTACTGACCCCAAAATGACGATTTGTACAGAATGACATGCCAAACT